>CADBXL010000015.1 GCA_902798615.1 uncultured Bacteroidales bacterium
ACCTCGAAGTGTTAAAATTTAGGAGAAGCTGATATTCAGCACTTTAGTTAGAGTTGTTTTGTGTTATTCATGGTTATTTAGGTATTGCTACATACAATCTCTGAATGTGGATTTCCCAATGCTTGTCACAGATTCGGGAATGATGACAGAAGTAAGATCAGAGCGACCTGAGAATGCGAACTCGGCAACTCCATATATATATTTTGGTAATGTTATGCTCTTGTCTGATCCGAAATAATCACAAACATAACTATTGCCTTTTGCATCCTTGCAGATTCTAAAATCACTTTCAATACTCACATCATTATATACTACATCTGCATAATATGCAATATATCCGTAGCCCGAAGATCCCTTTTTAAGAGATAATGAAGAACTGTTAAAGATTTTCTTGAGACCAGAGCAGCCTTCGAAAGCAGAACCTCCAATACTTGTCACGGAATTTGGAATTGTGATATTTTTGAGATTTGAGCAATTTTTGAAAGCAGAACCTCCAATACTTGTCACAGACTCTGGGATGGTGACAGAACTGAGACTTGTACAACCATAGAAAGCACTCTCTCCAATACTAGTCACAGACTCTGGGATAGTGACGGATTCAAGCTTACGACAGCCATAGAAAGCAGACGGTCCAATACTCGTCACGGAATTAGGGATGGTGACGGAGGTGAGACCTGAGCAATTATAGAAAGCCTTCTCTCCAATACCCGTCACAGAGTTTGGGATTATAAAAGAGGTGAGACTAGTGCAATTATAGAATGCATATTCTCCAATACTCGTCACAGAATTAGGGATGGTGACGGAGGTAAGTCTATAGCACAAAAAGAAAGCAGAACCTCCAATACTCGTCACAGAATTCGGAATTGTGATTGAAGTGAGGCTGGAGCATTCTGCGAAAGCTGCACCTCCAATACTCGTCACAGATTCTGGAATTGTGATTGAGGTTAGACTGGTACAACGGCTAAAAGCACGATCTCCAATATTTGTCACTCCATTTTTAATTACTGCTTTCTTGATCTTGTCTCGTTGAGAATACCAAGGACAACGATATGTATATGAATCATACTCATAGTTTGGCATATCTGTTCCTGATATAGTCAATGTTCCATCATCAGATAAAGACCATGTAATCTTCGCATGGATTGTTCCAATAGAAAATACACAGAGGACAATAAGTGTTAAGATCTTTTTCATAGTAGGAAATAAATGAAAAAAAGGGCGCAGACCTTCCGAATGTCTCGTCCTCTACTCTGGTATCGCCAAACACCGCGTTACTGACAAGTTTACGGAAAAGCCCATGCCCTAAACGGACATTGAACTTTTCGCTTACTTGTTCTCGTAACTAGAAATTGGCGATTTAGAGTAGAGAGAACAAGAGCAAAAGCTCTATGTTATATTATATTTCGAGAATCGGTAGTTGCTCACCCAAGGATTAGTAAAATAGATTTACAAACTCTTGCCGAGAAAGTCTGAGACTATCATCAGCATTGGGAAAAGCGTTACCGCTCGTCTGAGTTTATTCTGAAATGTACTTTCTGTTTCTTATTATTAAAGTTTAAATGGTTAATATTTGTTTATAACTTCTATCTGAGTGCAAAAATAAGCAAAATATCTGATTTCTCCAAAATATTAGCACGAAATTTACTGAAATATATTTCCTGATAATTTATTTTCCTACAGATTTCAATGTATTTCTTGGTGTAATTTTCAAAAACGAAATGTTTTTAACGTATTTTTCTAAAAAATATTCTTGTTATTTGGCAAAATGTACTATCTTTGCACTCATCAAATAACGTATGCAAGCCTATAGGATTGATTCGAATTTGAGGTTCGTGTGAGGAATCCTCGCACATTATGCTAATAACTAAACATTATTAATTTATGTCAGGTCTAATTTCAAGTATTATTTGCGGTATTTTGGCAGGCTTCATTGCTTGCAAGTTGACAAACAAAGAAGGAAAAGGTTGCCTCGTAGATCTCTTCCTCGGTATTATCGGTGGTGTTGTAGGCGGCTGGGTATTTAGTCTGCTAGGAATAGGCGTAAACTCATTGATTGGCAGTATAGTATGTGCTGTAATCGGAGCAGTCATTGTGCTCTGGGCTTGTAACAAGCTGTTCAAATAAGCAGTATGCACCTTTTGTTATATTACTTCCTCGCCATCAACTTAATTGCCTTTTTCATATATGGCATTGACAAGTTGAAGGCGAGGAAAAATCTTTGGCGTATTCCCGAAACCACCCTCTTACTCCTTGCCGTTATTGGCGGTAGTATTGGTGCATGGATGGGAATGTATGTATGGCATCATAAGACCATGCACTTGAAATTCAAGTATGGCGTGCCTGTCATATTGGCGTTGCAGATTGCGATAGGGGTGTATCTTCAACTATAGCGACCTCGGCCCCTCACCTGCCCTGCGGGCATCCTCTCCCCAAGGGGCGAGGAGAAAGTTACATTTTATCGCTTACGAAGATTCCCTTAAGGGATTATTACTAAATTCCCCCTCGCCCCTTGGGGAGAGGGTGTCCGTAGGACGGGTGAGGGGCTGTTGGTGAGGGGCTTTTACTTCACCCACACCACATAGTCGTCTTTTCGTGGCTTTTGCGGCTTCAAGGCATCGGGAGCGGCATATCCGAGGATGCAGTTGCCAATACCCTCGTATTCTTCGGTTATTCCAAGTTCACGAAGGATAGCCCTACCCTCTTCTGTCTCAAAAGACTCCTTTGCCCGATGAATCCAGCAGGAACCAAGTCCGAGACTATTGGCTGCAATCATCATGTTCTCCATAACGAGAGAACCGTCATAGATACGTGTTCCGACATCCTTACGTGCAAGTACAACAAGCACAACGGGAGCACCATAGAAAGGGTCGTTATGACCCGATGAGGTGGTTAGGTTCCTGTCAATTACAAGCTGAAGGTTCAGATTGCTCAAACGGTCGCGCATTTCCCTATTGGTGACGGCGATGATGATTGGCGACTGCTTGTTCATTCCAGAAGGGGCGTATGTGCCAGCTTTTACAACTTCCTCGACAAGTTCCATAGGTACTGGTTTGTCAAGGTATTTCTTCACACTTCTGCGTGAGATGATATCCTCAATGGTCTTATTCATAATTATGTTAATTTTTTAGTTGATAGTCAACCCCTTTACTCTTTATAGTTTACTCCAAATGCAAACAAATATAGGAGGCAGAAACTGCCATATAATCGGTGAAAACAAGGCTGGAGAGGCTGTTATCGTCAAGCCTCTTGGCGAGTTCGAGCGATTACTGATAGAGGATGAGTGCAAGCTCATTGCCGAACGTTCTTCCGTGCCATTCTGTATGGTCGCCTTTGAAGTTACAGAGACAGACCTGCGTCCTGAAGGTGCAGAAGAAACATTCTTGTATCTCGAAAAAACATTACTCCCCTACATACAAGCCAATCTGCATCCTAAAACTCTCATCCTTGGAGGCTATTCGCTTGGCGGACTCTTTGCCCTATGGAGCGTGACTCGCACAGATGCCTTTGATGCAGTGTTTGCAGGTTCGCCTTCTCTATGGATGGAAGGCTGGAATGAGTATGCTGACGCACATCCTTTGAAAGTGAAGTATGCTTATATGAGTCTGGGAAATAAAGAAGAATGTACCCGCAAACAACCATTCTGTATTATCGGTGACAGGGTAAGACAACAACACAAGCGCCATGAAACGCAATTGGGAGCTGACCACTGTATCCTTGAATGGAATGAGGGCGGGCACTTCAATGAGATAGAACTACGCAAGGCAAAAGGATTTGCGTGGTGTTTGAGACATACCCCGTCCCTCCCCAAGGGAGGGACTTTTATCTCTCCACCTGTGTGAACTCTGGCACACAACCCTCTGCATTGCCCTTTGTAACATAGATGAGCTGTTTACTCTCCCTACCCTGCATATCCTTGCTGTTGCAAGTGAAGAGGTATTCTGTGGCATTGTCGAGTGAACGTGTACCAACGGTTGAAGGAGTTCCCAACGGCATAGGATAGTCTCCGCAAGCCTTGTCGAATATAGCTTTTTCTTCAGCAGAAACGGCATGTTGTGCAGAGAATGCAGGAAGTTGTTGTTTCTTACCCTTCAAAACTCCTACATTTACGAGGAAAGCCTCAACCTCTGCTTCTGCCTTATCCACACGTGCAGCTCTTACGCCATACCAAGAAGATGTAACGGTTGTTTCTGGTAATGCAGCCTTCAGATCGGCAACGCTTGTATTGCCACCGCTTCCGAATGAGCAGAACGGAATAACGACCTTGCCCTTGAGATTGTTGGACTTGATGAAACTATGGATTGGACCGGCATAGGTGCCTGCCCATACAGGATAGCCCACATAGAGAGTGTCATAGTCGGCTACCTTTGCAGTCAGAGGCTTAAGGTCGCGGAACTTGTCGTTCCTGCGCTCTTCCATAAACGCACCAGCAATGGCACCCATGTCTCCTGTGTAAGGTTTTACAGGTTGTAGGCGCTCAATATCGGCACCAGTTTTCTTCTGTATGATATTTGCTACTTTATCAGTATTGCCCGACAGAGAGTAATAAACTACAAGCGAGTGTTTCTTGTTTCCTGCTTGTGACTGATTGGCAGTGCAAGCTATGAGAGCAACCACAGTACTGAATAATAATACTTTCTTCTTCATTTGAATATTATATTTAGCTATTAGTTTTCACTGATTATAATACGTTTATACTGACAAAAGGTTTAGTAGTACGAGAAAAAAATAAAGGTGCCACCAATAATATAGAGCACCTTATATTAAAACCGCTATTGTTTAATTTACTTCTTTCGGATATAGGTATTATCTTCCTCACCGTCAACGGTAAAGGAACTCAAGACGAGGGTATCGCCATTAGCAGAGAGGGAATAGCGAGCCTGCATGAAATTATTCATGTCGGCAACATTTTCCAACACCTCAAGACCATGCCATTCCCAGTCCTGATATTCTTCAAAGTCATATACCTGAACCTTGGCGAGCTTAACTTTATCGTTTTCCGTACAGAAATCACACTTGACCTTATGGCATACACCGTCAGCATCAATAAATTTAGCATCCAAGGCTTTTTTCTTAGCGTATAGTGTAGAAGTAACCTTACCATTTGACTGGAAAGTTATTTCTTCGCGGAATCCGTTTTTGCTATCCTGAGAGACCCATGTGCCTACAATTCCTTCATCGAGAACATTCTCTGGTTTTTCCTCATTATGACATGATGCCAGAATATTTGTAAGTACGAGAGTCAAAACAAAAGCGAGAAGATTTTTAATTTTTCTCATCTATTTTGCTGTATTTAAAGATTTTGATTTCAGCTGAAGTTATGCAAATATACCTTCTCAGTGCAAAGATGCGAAGCATCTTCGCACGAAAGCAATAGGGCGTGTCGCTCGAAAAACGGTGCCCGATTTATATTGCTGAATGCAAAGTTACGAAGCATCTTCGCACGAAAGCAATAGGGTATGTCGCTCGAAGAACGGTGCCCGATTGATATTGCTGAGTGCAAAGTTACAATTTTTTCTGAAATATTATTACTTTTTCCACGAAAAAATACGAAAAACAGGATATTTTTTATAGAATCAGGGATTTTACGAATTATGAATTACGAATTTTGTTTCGCTTGTGTAAATATAACAAAAACAGAAAAAACGCCTTCAAGTTTGTATGCTTCTGCAAAGCCTATGCCGTCTTGCTTGTATGAAAGCCTTGTAAGCGTTTGGTTTCCAGTCTTTCATCCATTCTAATCGTCGCCCTCTGCGAGGTTTGGAAAGTTGAAGAAAAAAACAAGAAAAAGCAAATCATTTAAGGTAGTCTGATTTAAATTTTAATCAATTAGAGATAACAGCCCTAACGCACAGCTCTGTAAAATGTCGCACCTTTGGTACTTGCAGAGAACAGAAAAGTGAATTGGGGGTAAATTAAACTAGCAATTTAACGTGAGTTCGACGAAAATAAACGCTGCGCTTGGCTACATGAATTTCCATGAATTATCGTGAATTTATCGTTAATTTTTATCCCGACTTGCGTAGCTTGTTGAGCTTCAGCGAAAAATAATTCGAATATTCGTAAAAATCGGGACAGAGAAAAAATAATTCGTGAAAAATTTCATGAGTATTAATGGTAATTATTCGCTGAAGCTCATCAAGCTGAAGCAAGTCGTGTAGCTCCACGCAGTGGTTAAGGCAGCTTGCTGTCATTCGTAGAATTCATCGAACTGACGTTAAATTATAAAAAACAAACAGAGGTTGACACAGATTAAACTCTAAGACATTAAGGTGGGAGATGTTTTGCCTTATACAACTTGTGAAAGTTGAGTTAAAAACTGTATATTGTAGCATTTTTCGGAAAAAAAAACATATCTTTGTGCTCAGAAAACAAGATGCGTAACAGTTGTAATAGCTGATTCGCACATTTTCTTCATCAAGAGGATTGCATAAAAACTAAAGTTATGACCAATGGTTGCCGGAGCATGTCCTGAGACTACATGGTCAAATACAGATTAAGAAATGCTGAGGATTTTTTCTTTGTCGATACTCACTATATTCTGCCTTTATGCTTCAGCAAGACAGAGGGTGATACTCATAACGATTGACGGTTTACGAAACGACATACTCACAAATGCCAGTCAACCGGCACCTTTCCTGCATGAGATGATGCGGAAATCCATATACGTGGCAAATGTCATAGGAGTGAATCCAACTATGACATATCCATCGCACACAACATTGGTAACGGGCTCTACCCCACTTGAGCATGGTATTCATTGTAACCGTCAGTTTCAATACAACAGAGCGGAACCGGCTCTTTACCATTGGTATGCAGATAGCATCCGCACAAAGACATTGTGGCAGACAGTAAAGGAAAAAGGCGGCACGACGGCTTCTATTTTCTGGCCGGTTACCACAGGAAGTAAATGGATTGACTTCAACCTGCCAGAATACTTCCCTACCAAGCCGGTCAACGTGAGCGGAATGGATTATATACGTCCGGTATGTACCCCAAAGGATATCATGGCGGAGCTTGAACGTGAGGCTACGGGACATCTGTCAGACACGACCCTACGTGCGGGTTCTTTCCAGTATGATGCCAAGGTGGCAAGTATGGTGAACTATCTCACGAATCGCTATAAGCCCGATTTTATGACCGTTCACCTTGTGACAACCGACTATAAGCAGCACGAAACGGGTATCTGTTCTTATGAGACACAGCAATCAGTTGCAGCAGCCGACCATGCAATAGGTCTTATTCTTGAGAATCTTGAATATACGCATCAGAAGGATAGCGTAACGATAATCGTTACAGGAGATCATGGCTTTACACAGGGACGCTATCGTCTGCACCCAAATACACTGCTCGTAAGCAATGGTATGCTAAGCGAACATCCAGGTGGAGACTGGCAGGCATGTTTCAACTCTCTCGGGGCAGCAGCTTATATGTATGTCAATCCGAGCCTTTCTTCAAAGCAGAAAACGCGCTGCATAGAGAAGGTGAAGGCAATTCTGACAGAGCAACCAGACTCGGTAAAATCGCTGTATAATATATTGACGGGCAAGGATATTATTGCGATAAATGGAGATCCTACGGCAGTTCTCTGTCTTGCGCCTGTATCAGGTGCAGGATGCTCAAACAACCGAAAGGGCAAATTTGTAACAGACTTCAATGGTGGTCTTCACGGGTATGTGTATCTAACTGAGACAAAAGCATATGACCCAACTTCGCTCATCATTTACGGGAACATAGACAGGAACATTATCAAGCGTTTCCTCTCAGCCCCAGATACGATTCAGCAAACATCAGTCGCACCACTGATTCTACGTATTATGGAAATGTAAAATATAATCAACAATCAAAGTAATAACTAATAAAAAATTTCATCTATGAAGAAAATCCTTACAATTGTATTGGCATCTTTCGCATTGATGTCATTCGCACAGAAAGCAAACAACAGTTATGCCTCAAATGAGCAGACCGTTATCAAATGGATAGAAGACAGACCAGGACCGAGTTTCCAACAGCATAGAACTTTTCCTGACGTTCCAGAAGCCCTTTGGAATGAGCTCGGTTTCAAGGACGGTGTGCCTTCAAGTATGAGCTGCTTCCTACTCAAGACCGAAGGGAAGACGATATTGCTTGACACAGGTCTCGGAGCAGGGTTCAGCCAGCTTATTCCGAAGCTTGCAGAGGACGGTATAAAGCCTGAGGATCTGAAACTCATATATATCACCCACATGCACGGTGATCATATCGGAGGGTTGCTCAAGGATGGTAAGGTGGTATTCCCGAATGCGGAGGTGTATATCAACAGAATAGAGGCAGAAGCATGGAAAGCTATGCCGGATAACAGAAGTGCACAGGCAAAGAAGGTGTTGGAGGTATATAAAGACCATCTACATCTGTTTGAGGCAGGTGATATGCTACCTGGCGGAGTAAAGTCTATAGCAGCCTATGGCCATACTCCAGGTCATACAGCTTTCCAGAAGGATAAGATTCTCGTTATTGGCGACCTTATGCATGGAGCAGCATTGCAGCTTAAATATCCGAACTATAACGCATCATTCGATATGGACAAGGAGGCTGCTCAAGAAGCACGTACAAGGTTGATAAAGTTAGCACGTGAGAATGGGCTCACTATGTATGGAATGCATCTCCCTAGTCCTGGATTTGTTAAGTGAATAGTGAAAAGTTAATAGTGAATAATACTTAGTGAAAAATACTGCTATCGCCAATTGGATAGCATTGCGAAAGTTTTATGTTGGTGTTCAACAGTATTAAGTGTTATTCACTATTCGTTATTTACTTTTCATTTGAAAATTGAAATTTTACATTGTTTATGACTATTACCTCATTAGTTGAGAATACCAGTGTCGTGGGTATGCCTGTAGAACATGGTATAAGTCTGTATATCCAACAGGAAAACGGACGTAATATACTGTTTGACATGGGACAGAGACGGTTGTTTGCCGAGAATGCCGAACGACTCGGACTTAGCATTGCTGATATTGACACGGCGATAATATCTCACGGGCACTATGATCACGGAGGTGGACTTCGGGTATTTCTCGAAATCAACGATAAGGCGAAGGTATATATCCATAAGGATGCCTTCCAGCCGCATTATTCGCTAAAGGAGTACGGATTGAAATACATAGGTCTGGATACTGATTTGCAAGATAATCCACGTCTTGTGATGTGTGATTCCTTGACACGGTTTGATGATCAGATGACTATTTTTGCCGATGTAATCGGTGATTGCTGCTGTCCGCAAGGTAATAGTCTTTTGTTCGGACCTTCCGAAACACAAAACGACTCGTTCGCACATGAGCAGAATCTTATTATAGAGGAGAACGGCAAAGTCATACTCTTTGCCGGATGTGCGCATAAGGGAATCATAAACATAATACGCAGAGCTGAGGATGTTACAGGAAAGTCTCCAACTCACGTATTTGCGGGATTGCATCTTGCAAAAACTCCAATAGAGGATGCCTTCATATCAACTCTTGCGCATGAACTTACAGGGTATGAGAAATGCAAATTCTACACCATGCATTGCACAGGTACAGAGCAATATTTGCAACTCAAGGCAATAATGGGCAATCAGATAGAATATCTATCATGCGGAGAAATTGCGGAGATATGAAGTCTATTTTGGCACATTAATTGCTAAGTATTGATTAAATGCCTTTTACTACAGGCGTGTTAATTATTAATCATCAATAAAAAATGATTCAACAGACAGAATTCAGACTCTTAGCTAAGCGCAGAGGATGCCATCTCGTAACGCGAGAGATACTCGACAACCTGCCAAGACCGCTTCCAAAGGTTGGCTTGTTAAACCTCTTCGTACAGCATACGTCGTGTGCCCTATCTATCAACGAAAACGCAGATCCTGACGTGAGATATGACATGGAGAAGATAATGAACCATATAGTAAAGGAAAATGAGCCATACTATGATCATGTTCTTGAAGGTTCTGACGATATGCCGGCACATGCCAAGAGTTCTCTCTTCGGCGTAAGCATCACAATACCTATTACTGACGGCCATCTGAATCTCGGTACATGGCAAGGCATATACCTATGCGAGTTCCGTGACTATGGAGGTCCACGCAGTATTGTGGCGACGATATACGAATAAACATAATAAATTATAAAATGAAAATCATAAAATACCAACTTGTATTTTTCATTTTTCATTAAAAAAGCAAATAGCATTGGGATACACGAAATGGATAGGAGCATTCCTCGGTTATGTCAGCGGAGGAGTGCTTGGTGCAATAGCCGGATTCATCCTTGGCACCGTCTTTGAAAGCTTTACCAAAAGTTCAGACACATCGTCTGGTAGCAACGCATATAATGCCTATGGTAATACTACGGCAGAGGAAATCCTAAACCGCACACGACAGTCACAACTAGGCGACAGAAACGGATTCCTCTTCTCGCTAATGGTGCTTTCTGCCCATATAATACAGGCAGACGGTAAGATAATGCACTCGGAAATGGAACACGTACGCAACTTCCTTCGTGCCAACTTCGGTGAAACGGCTGTGGAGCAAGGCAATAACATATTACTACGACTTTTCGACTACCGAAAACAGCACGGTGAGCAGTCGTGGAAGCAGCAAATTGGCGAGGCTTGCCGACAGATGCGTATGGCTATGCCTGAAGAGCATCGTCTACAGCTTGTGGCCTTCCTTGCCGACATAGCCAAGGCAGACGGCATCACAGCAGAAAGCGAGATAAGGGAATTGCGCAACGTAGCCTACAATCTCGGTCTCAATCCGCAGGTAATCGACCAAATGCTAAGTCTCGGTGGTCAGAGTCTTGACGATGCATACAAGGTTCTCGGACTCACCAAGGATGCAACCGATGATGAAGTACGTAAGGCATACCGAAAACTCGCCCTACAATATCATCCAGACCGCGTGGCAACTCTCGGTGATGATGTTAAAGAGGCTGCAAAGAAGAAGTTCCAGGAACTCAATGATGCCAAGGACAGAATATATAAGGCAAGGAATCTGTAATTATTAATACAATATAATATGACAAAACAAGACATCACTATTCTCGCAAAAGAGAACGCTTTTGACCTAATTGGCAAAGAGTGGATGCTCGTAACGGCAGGCACTCCCGACAAATACAACACTATGACAGCCTCATGGGGCGGTATAGGTTGGCTTTGGAACAAGCCCGTAGCCTTCATCTTCATCCGTCCGGAACGCTTCACACACGATTTTATCGAGGCAAATGATCGTTTGACACTTTCCTTCTATGGTGATGAATATCGTAAGGCTCTCCAGATTTGTGGAAGCAAGTCAGGCAGGGATATCAACAAGACAGAAGTGACAGGTCTCACACCCGAGACTTTGAAGAGTGGTGCCATTACCTTTGGCGAGGCACGAATGACACTCGACTGCCGTAAACTCTTCAAGTCACCAATGAAAACTAATGATTTCGTTGACAAATCCCTCCTTGAGCGTTGGTACAACGACAAACCTGGCGGTGGACTTCATGATATCTATATTGTTGAAATAGAGAATATCTATACGAAGTAAATACATAACTCTTTGAAATGCAAAAATGCTCCGACTATCATCACGACAGCAGGAGCATTTTTTGCATTTGACTCATTAAACCTTCTAAGAAGGAGCGTTCAGCTTTTCGGTGTTATCCTAATGAGTCAAGCATTTAAACTTTTACCTAATAACTAAAACCTAAAAACTATTATTCTACTAACCTAAACAATTTCAATTCAAAAATCGCCTTTCGGAATGTGTTCCAGAAGTAAAATACTTCTTTTTTCCTTTTGACGAGGAATCATCTCTGATTTCCGAGTGCAAAGGTACGACTATTTTTCTGTGTGCGCAAACAATTTCTGTGAAATGATACGTTTTTGAGTTTTTTCATGACCTGCATCAATTATATGTGTGCGCACACAAAAAAATATGCAGAATAAAAAAAAATGAGGAAAGTTCAGCTACAGCATACGACTGCGCCAAGCCTTCCTCACCTTATATGAGAATATATTTATTAGATATCCAGAGCTGCGTGATATGCCTCGTAGATAGCCTTCGTGATGTTAGCAGGACGAACACAATCGCCAACCTCACGCACAAATGGGGCACATCTGCGGAGAACTTCTACATCGGCACGGTTGGAACGCTGGCCAAGGGCACAGATAACGGTCTTGCCTGGAACGAGCACCTCGTTACCTTCCTTATCCTTACAAATGACACCTTCTGCGGTAATCTTCTGACCAACATACTCTGTATGAGCAGTAGAGAACTCTGCAACCTTACGCATAAGGATAGGACGCTGACGGATATTGCAATCCACAGCCAGCGTGTTACGCATCTCCACAAGCTCCACCTTCTTGCCCTCCATACCAAGATGGATGGCACACTCACATCCGGCAAGACCGCCGCCAAGTACTACTACGCTATCGCCAACTTTATCCTTTTCGAGATAATAGTCATTGACTATTATAACATTATCTGAGTCAATACCCGAAATTGGAGGAACAACAGGTGTAGAACCTACTGCAAGAATAAGAGCATCCACTCCTTCCTTCTCAACATACTCTGGTGTAACTGTGGTGTTAAGACGAATCTCCACGCCCTCATCCTGAGCCTGACGCTCAAGTACCAAGCCAAGCTCATACATCTCATGCTTGAACAGAATAGCCTGCTCCGACTTCAATATACCGCCCACCTTGTCGGTCTTCTCACAGAGAATAACCTTGTGACCGCGTTGTGCTGCTGTTACGGCAGCCTTCAATCCGGCAACACCGGCACCCACCACCATTACTTTCTTACTGCGAGGCGCTGGAACTACTTCCATTCCCTCTATCTCGCGGCCGATAAGCGGATTAACGGCACAACGGCGAGTGAATGTGACAGGACGCTCTGCCATACACGTATAGCAACGCAGACACTTCACTATGCGGTCTTCCTTGCCAGCCATTACCTTCTGAGGATGGAATGGATCTGCAAGCAACTGACGGCCCATATAAACCACGTCAGCCTTGCCCTCAGCTATGATGCGCTCCATCTGCTCAGGATCGCTCAAAGCTCCGATTGTGGCTACTGGCTTCATCACGTGCTTCTTTATCTCAGCTGCAAGCCATACGTTCACACCGTGTTCATCAAACATAGGAGGCGTGGTATTGAAGAATCCGAACTGATAAGAACCAGCAGAAACATGGATAAGGTCAACATACTCTTCTACTGCCTGCGCTATCTTTATACCATCCTCTATGCCATAGCCACCGTCAAACAGCTCGCTACCGCTCAGACGAACCTCGACTGGAAAATCAGGTCCTACGGCATTACGAACAGAAGCAAGCACTTCACGAACTATGCGGATTCTATTCTCAAGCGAGCCTCCGTACTCATCCGTACGATGATTAAGATAGGGAGAAAGGAACTGATGCAAGAGCCATCCGTGACCTGCATGAACCATAATCATCTCATATCCGGCACGCTTACAAAGGGCTGCCTTCTCACCGTAGGTCTTAACAATGTCAGCAATCTGTTCCTTAGAGAGAGCCTTCACCGGACGGCCGTCAGGACGTGTGCCATCACTCGGTCCCCACTGGTTGAGACTTGCCTTTTTGTTCTTGTCTGACATATACGTTCCGGCATACTGTCCAGAGTGCGAAAGCTCTATGCTTGGCACGGCTCCATGACGACGAATGGCATCAGCAACAAAAGTATGTGCTGCGAGGCATCCTACGGTCTCAAGGTCGAGGTGCAGCATATGACTGCCATCGGTATCTGGATGCACCACAAGCTCGCTCACGGTAACTGCAGCCGCCCCACCCTTTGCACGAAGTTCATAGAACCCCTGCGTGCGAGGACCTGGACAGCAGTCTGCAGTTATGTCTGTTGCACCCATCGGTGCGGAAAAAATACGATTGCGGAAAGTCACCTTACCCAAGGTGATAGGACTTGTAAGATTTGGGTATTTGTTATTGTTCATAATATAATTGTTTAATACGTGATTGCAAAATTACAAACTTTCTTTCATTTACGCAAATTATTATTGTGATATTTTGTTTATCTCAAAAAAATCATTTACCTTTGTTCGCGGATTCTTCACGAAGAAATACTAATCAGAGTTTCCCCAGCTTTTGTTTTGAACAAAAAATATCCGAAATTTTCATAAAAAAAATTAGGGAATAAGAATTTCAAGTAAAGTCTTAAACATAATTAATAACTAAAATGAAATCATTCGCAGCAATCACTTTGTCTCTTATGCTCTCAGCAAGCGCATTGGGGCAGCAAGCTCTTTTCGACGTAAACGACCTTACCTCTCCACAACAGAATCCCGATGGAACGGTAACATTCCGTATTCTTGCCCCAAAGGCTATAACGGTTGAGGTAACTGGCGACTTTCTTCCCAAGAAGGTTGTCAATACACCACAGGGCTCACAGGAATTTGACGGTATAGCTTCGCTAAAGGAAGGCGCTAACGGCATCTGGGAATATACCACCACATCGGCTTTGCAACCAGAGATGTATAGCTATAAGTTCAAGGTCAATGGTATGGACTTTCTCGACCCTTCAAACGTGTATCGTTGTCGCGACATCGCTTCGTTCACCAATATCTTCATCATAAGCAAGGAAAAAGGTGACAAGGGTGACCTATATAATGTAAATAGGGTGGCACATGGTAATGTGAATAAGGTGTGGTACGACTCCCCTACCCTGAAGACCAAGCGTCGTATGACGGTATATACCCCTGCCGGATATGACAAGGGCGGTAAGTATCCTGTACTGTATCTTCTTCATGGTGCCGGTGGTGATGAGGATGCATGGACAACTCTCGGACGTGCTGCCCAGATTCTCGACAACCTTATTGCGGCGGGCAAGGCAAAACCTATGATTGTGGTTATGCCAAATGGTAATGCCAACTGCGATGCAGCTCCGGGTGAATGGGACAAGGGTATGTATAAGCCCACATTCATGGGACATAATGCCTCAAAACCTATCGCATCTACCGAAGAGAGCTTCAAGGACATCGTCAACTATATAGACAAGAACTATCGCACCAAGGCTAACAAGCAGAATCGCGCCATTTGCGGTTTGTCTATGGGCGGTGGACATAGCTACGGCATATCAAAACTATATCCTGATATGTTCAACTATGTTGGTCTCTTCTCTGCTGCCATATCGCTCAACTCAAAAGGCTTCGATGGTCTAAACGACCCCGACCAGAAAGTGGCTCCTGATGTGGAGAAACAGCTCAAGACTATGTTCCAGAAGAAGCCGGCCCTATATTGGATTGCTATAGGTAAGACTGATTTCCTCTACAAGAACAACAAGGACTATCGCGAGTATCTCGACAAGATGGGATATCCATACGAATATGTTGAGACTGACGGCGGACACATCTGGCGCAACTGGAGAATATACCTTACCGAGTTTGCTCAGAAACTATTTTAACACCCCCACATAAAAGCAGAAATGTTCAACCAGCCCGGTTGAACATTTCCTTTTTCAATAAAGAACACAATCTAAATAACGTTAATAATCTCTTTACTTTTTATTCTTTCTACTTTACTCTTTACACACTTTACTTTATCGTCTCCAGCCAGCTATACAAATCCTGCATCATCTCGTGATGATACTTGAAGTATGCGCCGCATCCAAATCCGTGGCCACCACTTGGATAGATGTGCATGGAAGACTTTACACCAGCCTTGCGGAGAGCCATGTAGTATTCCGCAGAATTAAGCGGAGAAACAAGGAAATCATCATCTGCAAGCATTATAATGGCAGGAGGAGTGTCCTTCGTAACCTGCAAATGGTTGCTGTATTTCTTCTCAAGCTCAGGAGAGGCATTCTCGCCTATAAGGCAGTTGTGAGAGTCCATATGGGTGATAGACTTATCCATAGAGATAACTGGATAGAAGAGTATCTGGAAGTTCGGACGTGTCTCTGGTGGGTTGTGCGTAGCAATAGTAGAAGCAATATGACCGCCGGCAGAAGAACCGAGAATTCCCACTTTGTTTGGGTCTATCTTCCATTCGGCTGCATGTTCGCGAATCAGTCGCATAGCCTCGGTAGCGTCACTAAGAGGTACTTCCGTAACGCCGTTAGGCATTCTGTAGCGCAACACGATGGTAACAATGCCTCTGCTCATAAAATGTGTAGCCCAATCATAGCCCTCCTGACCCAGAGAGAGAACGCGATAACCGCCACCAGGGATTACGAGTACCGCCTTTCGGTTTGTCTCGTTGCCAAAAGGCAGATAAACCCTTATAGATGGCTTGAAGTTGCGGGTCTCGTCATTGTAAGGCTGAGTCTTATCAATACCGTTACTGTTTGGCAGCCCATTAGGCCAGAGGTCGATGTCAATAGGCTTTCCCATTCCCATCTGCGCCATAGCACTCATGGCTGACAGCATCATAAACAATGATAATAAATACTTCTTCATTTCTATAATTATTTAAATATCTTCTGAACAAAATCATGCAGAGACTTGCGCCATACCTGCCATTCGTGGTCTCCGGGGAAGGTGTTGAACACGATGTTCAAACCCTTTGACTTCATATCCTCCACCGCCTTCTTGGTTGATGTGATGCGATTGTCCTCTGTTCCTACGGAGATATAGAAAACATCCAATTCATCGTTGTATTTCTTCGCGTTGGAGAGAAGTCCGGGTAAGGCTTTCTCAGCATCGAACGCCCCACTCTCCCTTATTCCGCCAAACACACCTGTGCTGAATACTCCTAGACTTGAGAATAGCTCCGTATGCTGTAAACCTGCGAAGAATGTCTCTCCTCCACCCATTGACAAGCCGGCAAGAGCACGACTCTTACGGTCTTTCTTCACACGGAAATTCTTTTCCACGAAAGGAATGACGTTCTTTATCAAATCCTCCTCGAAAGGCTTGATGCCCTCAACCGAATAGGAGAATGGTCTGCTAGGGACGCTGAACGTTCCGTTCACCATTACGATAATCATCTCCTTTGCCTTGCCCTCAGAAATCAGGTTGTCGAGAATAAAGTTTGCCTTACCTTGGTTTATCCAGCCTGTCTCGTCCTCTCCTCCGCCATGCTGAAGATACAATACCGGATATTCCTTAGTGCCTTCGCCATAGCTTGCCGGAGTATAAACCCACATGCCGACGTGCTTGTTCCTTACGGTAGAGAACAATTCTGTCTGAACCACCTTACCATGAGCCACATCCTTACGGTCGTAGAACGTGCAGTTCTTCTCTGGGATATCAATCGCGCTCGTCATCCTTCCGCAGCCGTAATAGCTCTTGCTTGCTGGGTCGGCAACATCCAATCCATTGATATTGAACCAATAGTAATGGAAACCCTCAACCAAAGGTTTTGTCTTTGCTATCCACGTACCATCCTCCTGTTTCGTGAACTTGCAGTCAGCATCGAGGCTCACTGTCCAATTGCTTGCATCGTTGGCACGAACACGCAGAAGCACGCTGTTGTCCTCAAGGATGCGAGGATAGTCTCCATTATTGTTAGTTGTCGGAATAATATATTTCCCGTCTGTCTTGCCCTGTGCAAAAGCGGCTGCACCTATAGCCATAGCCAAGGCAGTCAAAAAGATTGATTTCTTCATATTGTTTATCTGTTGTTCAGGTGGAACTCGTCGCTCCTGTTATTATTTACGTATGAGCCTCCCGAAAGTTTAACCTGTACTTCGATTTTCCTTTTTTTCTTTTGAGGCTCCGGCATATCTTCACCTCATTTCCGCCTTCGATATAGGGAACGGTTTTGAAACGGTTTAGAAGCGAAGGAAGAGCGAAGGCATAGCGAAGGGAGAACGAAGGAGATAATTTTGTTTCCTGAAGTTCTGTACACCCATCCAACTCCTTTCCTGAAGAAGAGCTACATAAGAGCAGCATAAGAGTTACATAAGAGGTACTAAAGACTCACCTAGGCGGCCTTGCGCTTGAAAACTGCCCTCCCCTTGCGGATAAATCAATATTGCTTTACAGAAGATGCCAATCCCTTCGTATGTTCCAATTCCAGTTGTTCAAATTCCGAAAAAAGAAATGGTAATTTATTTGCATATCTCAGATGATTTTTGTATATTTGCATCATGATAAGAAACAGCAACAGGACATATATAGCAATCGACTTGAAATCGTTCTATGCCTCCGTGGAATGCGTAGAACGAGGACTCGATCCTTTGACAACAAACCTTGTGGTGGCTGATGAAAGCAGAACGGAGAAGACGATATGTCTTGCCGTATCACCATCGCTCAAGGCTTATGGCATAGGCGGTCGAGCACGATTGTTCGAGGCTGTTCAACGCATAAGGGAGGTGAACAACGAGCGAAGGAGGAATATACCCAACTGGCGGTTTACCGGCAAATCAACCGACGACAAGGAGCTTAAGAAGCATCAAGACTGGAAAGTAGATTTCATACGGGCGGTTCCACGAATGGCCTTCTACATAAAATACAGCACTCGCATATATGAGATATACCTGAAATATATTGCTCCAGAGGATATTCACGTATATTCTATCGACGAGGTGTTTATGGATGTAACGGCCTATCTCAGCACATACAAGATGACGGCTCACGAGCTTGCAAGAACCATTATCCGTGATGTGCTTGAGAATACGGGCATTACGGCAACAGCAGGTATCGGCACAAACCTGTATCTCTGCAAGATAGCCATGGACATAGTGGCAAAGCATATCCCTGCGGACAAGGACGGGGTTCGCATTGCGGAGATAGACGAGATGTCGTACAGGAAACAGCTTTGGGACCATCGGCCGCTAACAAGTTTCTGGCGAGTAGGCAGAGGTATAGCCGAGAAACTTGCAATATACGGCATAGAGACTATGGGAGATATAGCGCGTACTTCCATAGAAAACGAGGGACTACTCTATCGTCTCTTCGGAGTAAATGCGGAACTGCTTATAGACCATGCATGGGGTTGGGAGCCTGTAGGAATGGAGCATATAAAGGTTTATAGGCCTGAGACTAATTCCATGAGCAGCGGACAGGTGCTTCAAGAACCCTACACATTCGAGAAAGCGAGGAATGTGGTTATGGAAATGGCAGATGCGATAAGCCTTGACCTGGTGGAGAAACAACTCGTTACCAATCAACTGATTCTTACCGTTAGTTTTGACCACGAGAGTCTTGAAAAAATTGATATTAAATCAAGATGCCAGGGCAATATCATGATGGATTATTATGGACGAGCCGTTCCGAAACACGCACACGGGACAGCAAATCTGAATGGTTATTCATCTTCAAGTAAAGAAATAATCGAAGCCGTTATGTCTTTGTATGACAGAATAGTAGATCATGATTTACTAATCCGGCGCTTGAATATTACGACGAATAATATCATCAAAGAAGCAGAAGCAAGGAACAGGTCGAAAGTTCCCATACAGCTCGACCTTTTTACCGACTATGAAGCATTAGCCATAGAACAGGGAAAGAAGGATGCGGAGCGCGACAAGGAACGCAAGATGCAGGAAGCGCTTATAGCCATAAAACATAAGTTTGGCAAGAATGCAATCCTCAAGGGCACAAGTTTCTCGGAAGGAGCAACGGCAAGGGACAGAAACAACCAGATTGGAGGACATAAAGCCTGAGCATATACAATGTACTATGTACGATTTACTTCGACTTTTGACTTTATACCTTTGACCTTAGACATATAGTAAAAATGGGAAAATACGACGACATAATAAATCTTCCACATCATATATCAAAGGAGCATCCTCAGATGTCTATGTATATGAGGGCTGCTCAGTTTGCCCCTTTCGCAGCCTTGACAGGCCATGATTCAGCTATACAGGAAACGGCAAGGATAACAGAATCTCAGGTAGAACTGGAGGAAGAAGCAAAAAAACTATTGGATAAGAAACTTGGACTAATACGCGAGCACATCAACGAGCATCCTCAAATTACCATAACCTACTTCGTTCCCGACAAAAGAAAAACAGGAGGCTCCTACAGATCATACTCTGGACGACTTCGCGATATTGACGAGTCGGAACAAAAACTCATCATGACAGATGATAATGAAATATACCTTTCTTCTATTTCAGAAATAGACTCAGAACTATACGACAATACGCAAATCCCCTAAAATTCGCAATGTGCACGCACACATCACTTGATAAAAATCAAGTAAACAAAGAAAAACAAACAAATAGATAAAAATTGTTTGCGCACACAGAAAATTAGCAGTACCTTTGCATCAGAAATCAGAGATGATTACTCGTCGCAAGGAATAATGGATAGTCGTATCCTGGTACACTTTCTTAGACGATGTCTTAATATTGATTGTTTAGGTTAGTAGAATAATAGTTTTAGGTTTTAGTTATTAATTTAGGTAAAAGATTAATGCTTAGCCCATTAGGATAACACGAAAAAAAGCTAATAGCTTCCTTCAACAGAAGGTTTATGGGTTAAACATAAAAATGCCCTACTGTCGCGATGACAGTCGGGGCATTTTTGTTTTCATAAGTAATATTTGGCAATTACAATATTTCCCCAAAAATTACGTTATATACTATGGTATATAAATTAAAAACTAAAGCAAATACAAATGATTAAGAGAACTATTTTCTACATCTTAGCTATGCTATGTATGCAGACTCTTTCTGCGCAAAGCATTTATGACATCAAAGTAAATAATGATGAAGGAGAGAGCGTTTCGCTTGCTGACTATAAAGGCAAGGTGTTGCTTATTGTAAACACTGCAACACGATGCGGATTTACTCCACAATACAAAGAATTGGAGGCACTCTACCAAAAGTATAAAGGACAGGGATTCGAGATCCTTGATTTCCCATGTAATCAATTCGGTCAGCAGGCTCCTGGTACAATTCAGGAAATACATCAGTTCTGCACGCTCAACTACGACATACATTTCCCACAATTTGACAAGATTGACGTGAACGGGGCTCATGAGTCTCCTCTCTACACATGGCTAAAGGCACAAGGCGGAGGTGGAGATATCAAGTGGAACTTCACGAAATTCCTTATCGGTAGAGATGGTAAGGTCATAAAGCGCTATGAATCACGCGATCAGGTTGCCACGATTGAGACAGATATGCAGATGGAGGTAAACCCGGTACTCAGCAGTATGATGGCACGCCGTTCTATCAGGAAGTATCTTGACAAACCTGTAGAGCATGATAAACTTGAATTGATAGTACGTGCGGGAATAAACGCGCCAAGCGGTTCTAACCGTCAGCCTTGGATAGTTCGTGTGGTAGAAGACCAGAAGCTCATATCTGATGTAACCGAAGTGTATAAACAGGAAAACGCAGAACAGGTAAAGCGCGACAAAGACTTCAAGAATATGTTCCGCAATGCTCCAAATATCATCTGCGTATGCACACCTGCCAAAGGCGGAGGCGAACTTGATGCCGGACTATTAGGCGAGAACATAATGCTCGCAGCACAATCCATGGGACTTGGCACATGCTGTCTGGGTGGTCCGGTACGTTTCCTTACATCCAACGACAAATGCAAGTTCTTCCTTGAACGCCTTGACATTCCTGCCGACTATAAGCTAAACTACATCATAGCTATTGGCTATCCTGATGAAAGTCCGAATGCCAAGCCTCGTGATACCTCAAAGGTGAAGTTTATCATTAGCGGGAAAGAATAAAGGGTAAAGAGTTAAAAGTAAAGGATAAAGAATAGAAATAAATGAAAAAAATACTGTTCTTGCATGGATTCTTTGCCAGCGGAAGTTGTATTCCTGCAATTGCATTACATGAGGCATTTGAAGGAAGAGTACGTGTGATTACTCCCGATCTGCCTATTCATCCAAAGGAGGCCTTGATGTTCATTCATCAGCTTTGCGACAAGGAAAAGCCTGACTTACTGGTAGGCAACAGCAATGGCTCGTTTCTTGCTCAGATTATAGCCCCTATTGTTGGAATACCAGCCTTGCTTGGCAATCCGCATCTGGAAATGACGGAATTCCTCAAACCACGTATAGGAGAACACCAGTACAAGTCTCTGCGCATGGACGGCAAACAAGATTTCGTTATTGATGAAGCTCTGATAAGCGAATTCGAGGAATTGCAAAAGGAGCAGTTCAAAAACACCAGTCCGTATTGGAAGGATAAAATCTGGGGAATTTTCGGTGAACAAGACACTTTGGCTCACTATAAGCCTCTGTTTATGAAGTACTACACAAATGCCTATAGTTTCCCTGGAGGTCACACACCAACGGCAGAAGAGGTTAAGACGTGGTATGTACCTTTGATAGAGAATATGCTGATGCAAGAGTAAAGAGTAAGGAGTAAAGTGTAAAGAAGAAAGAAAAATGACAATATACATAGTACGACACGGTGAGACGGAAGAAAACCTTCAGTCTATCCTTCAAGGTCACATGCCAGGAACACTTACCGAGAAAGGGAAAGCTCAGGTCCGCACTACAGCCAAACAACTTGCCCAAGAAGGCGTAAAATTCACAAGGATTGTGACGAGCGACCTAAAACGTGCCATGGATTCTGCGCAGTTTATTTCCGAAGAGTTACATATTCCTATCATTCCTATGGAGACTCTTAGGGAACGTGACTGGGGTAAGTTTACAGGAATGACAATCGCAGAAGCAAGCGAGAAATATCGTATTAATGGTAAGTGGGTATTTCCTAAAGGATTGGCAGAAAGTGAGGAAGGAATCTATGAGCGCGCTAATAAGGCCTTGTCAGAATTGCAGAAGCTATATGCTGATGAAACATTCATTATTGTGACTCATGGACAGTTTGCAAGAAACCTTATAGCAGCACATCACAAATGCAACTACCATGACGTTCCAGCATTCAAGAATGCTGAAATAAGAGTACTCAACATATATCTGTAACTCTACCCATAACTTAGACATAGTTTTGAAGATAAAAGGATGAACAAGGCCAATAACACTCTATCAGACAAGGCAGGACCTATCAGGAATCGAATAAAAAAGCTAGACGCCCTACGCGGTTTTGCGTTATTGGGGGTATGTATGGCAAACTATAAGGAACTGACGCTTTACGCTTTTTATGACGTAGGACACACGGTAAACGTAGAAGCAGACAGGAGTGATACTATTGCAAATTTCCTGTTGTATCTTCTTGTTGACGGCAAATTCTACACTATATTCTCCGTCCTTTTCGGAATTGGCTTCAGCATAATCATTGGCAATGCCATGCAGCGCGGAGCAAATGGCATGCGCATATTCTATCGGAGGATGCTATTGCTGCTCGGATTCGGCTTTGCTCACCTGATGCTGTTATGGAGCGGTGATATTTTAATGCTCTATGCAACTATGGGAATGCTCCTACCCTTCTTCTGGAATTGTTCTGACAAGACGATACTGCGTTGGGCAGCATTTTTCCTGTGCCTCCCAATATTTTCATCAACAATAGCATATGTCTTTAACCTAAATCCATGTTCATGGTTTTACAGGCAAATGGACTACTGGCAGAATCGCTTTGGTATTGGCGACTGGGGAGAATGGCTACATGACAGGCAGTCATATACCGATTTACTCAAATTCCTGATTATGGGAGCATTTGAGCGCATGACTGAGTTTATCTCCAGCGACCGATATTTTAAGGTTCTGGGCCTATTTCTTGTAGGTTTATGGATTGGTAAGAAACGTATCTATGCAGACATAACAGCACATAGAAGGTTGCTTACGAATACGATGAAGATTGGCTTTGCTATAGGTACTCCTTTCGCTATACTTCATGCCTATGATTGTATTACAGGCTTTCATCTAATCCCACCAATACACACAATCGTAGAGACATTCAGCATATATCCTCTTGGTTGGGCATATATGGCTACTTTTGCCATTTATAGCAGTCGTATGGAAGGGCTTTTCTCCTATCCAGGGAAAATGGCTCTGACATGCTATATATCACAGTCTGCCATCGCAGTCATGCTATTCTACGGTGTTGGTTTTGGATGGGGAATGCAGATGTCTTTACCACAAGTGATACTCACATCTGTAGGAATATTCCTATTTCAGGCAGTCTGTGCACGTCTGTGGCTAAGAATATTTACCTACGGTCCTTTGGAATGGACATGGCGTATGCTGACCTATGGAGCGTGGCTACCGCTAAGAAAAGAAAAGATGAAATGAAATCAGAATTTCTTACCGAATACAATACTTATGAATGTCAGCCATAAAATCTTGATATCAAACCAGAAAGAACGATGCTCAAGATAATAGAGATCATAGTTGAGACGACGAAGCATTTTCTCCATCGTATCTGTATAACCATTATATAGAGTTGCATAGCTCGTAACTCCAGGACGTATCTGATAAAGGAATGAGTAGCGCGGATCATGTTCCATTATCTGGTCGATGAAGAATTTACGTTCCGGACGATAACCAATGAATGCCATATCGCCACAGAACACATTCCAAAGTTGTGGAAGTTCATCAAGATGATGAGCACGCAAGAACTTGCCAACCTTCGTAAGACGCGGATCATTAATATCATCCAATAGTTCTGGAATATCTTCCTCAGAATTTTCCTTCATGGAACGAAACTTATAAATAAAGAAAGGTTTGCCACCTTTACCTATTCTTTCCTGAGAGAAAATAACCTTTCCTCCATCTTCCTTTTTAATTGCTATATAGCAATATAGAAAAAGTGGAGAAAAAACTATCAAGCAAAAACTTGAGACGACCACATCAAATGTTCTTTTTATACAATCATCAAGTATTGAAATACGTTTCTTTTGCACAATTGTAGTTTCTATTCCTTTCTTAAAATCAAATGCCTCAAATTTCAAACATATTAACTTCTATGTACATAGAATAATTTCTTGTAGATACCACATATCACATTTATTCCTACTAAAAACCAAGAACAAACCGGCGACAATCTGGACGCAATATGGAATAAAGGATAATGAGCCTTAACTTTTCCCCATATTCCATCTGGCGTAATAGAGCATTTTCTTCTACGATATGATGCAAGATTTATAGGCAGAAAATAGCACGGACATTTCTCCACCACCTTCAACCAAAGAGCTGTATCATTATTTTTCTTAATATCCTCGATTTGAATCAAACCAACATATTCACGGTCATACATTACAGTAAGGCAACCTGGCCAGCAACAACTGTACATACCCCATTTCCCAACCTTTCTAATACCACTTACATGTATCCCCAACGATTTTGAGTTTTCGTCTATTTCATCATACTCATGATATGAGAAATGATAATCATTCTCAACCATATATTGTATCTGGCGCTCAAGTTTTTCTGGTTTCCACAAATCATCACTATCAAGAAAGGCAATCCATCTGCCTTTTGCCTCTTTTAATGCAAGATTTCTGGAAACTGCTGCACCACTATTTTTCTCATTACGAATATAGCGTATTCGAGGATCAGTATCTGCAAATGCCTTAACAATACTCTCTGTGTTGTCTGTTGAGCAATCATCAACGATTATCATCTCCCAGTTTGAATATGTCTGAGCTAACACAGAACGAATTGTTTCTGCAATAAAACATCCACAATTATATGATGGGGTTATTATAGAAACCTGTTCTAAACTTTTTTTATGAGAATCTGTAAATTTCATTAAATTAATATTACAAATAGCAAACAGATATTTTGCACCATCTAATTATTGTAACAAATATATAACGTAAGAATGCACATTAAATTGTAACAGGATTTATCATTTTACTATTTTTCGAGAATTCATTTCTTAAAAGAATTCCTTCAGTAGAAACTTTATTGCATTTGCATTCCACTTGCAATTTGAAGTTTTGCTCATTCTTGATGTTGAGCAATGCTCTGAATCTATAACTTTTACAGATGGAACATATACGGTTTTAAGACCTGCTCTACGACACAATTCCGCAAGAAAAATTTCCTCACCATAAAGAAAAATTGGATAATCAGGAATTCCATTCCTACAAAAAAATTCTTTTGTAAAAATCATGAAAGAGCCATGACCTGAATATATCTCCGTTCCTTCTTCATATTTTATAGTATTACAATTCTTTATTTTATAAATAGTCAACTCATATAGTCTATTAATCCATGGATTATTATACAAGAATAACAGAACTTTCAGATGTTTACTTGTATAACGTCCAATACGAGCTGGATTTCTGTCTCTATTCTCCAAAGTAGAAAATATCTGTGGGGCTATCCAACCAACTTTATCCGTAATATTTACAGCCAATAACTTACAAAAAGCATTCGGTGCCACGACTAAATCAACATTGCTTATGATAAAAAAATCGTAATTCTCAGGTGAAAAAACGTCCATACCTTTCTTTACGGCGCCAAGATATCCGTAATTTTCTGCTGTTTGAAGAACTCTAACGTTTATGTTTGAATAATCAACGAAAATTGTTTCTTTGTCTTTTTCCGTATTATCAATCACAATAACAGAAATCATAGAAGATTCAGCCTGTAACGCAGCAACATTAACAGATTCAAGAAACCTACGAGTTTCATTATAAGAGTTGTATGTCACACAATATATTATGATTTTCTTCATCTATTTTCAACAATTAATATCGACATTTTCCCATTTTACCAAGGATAAAATCCCAACAGCCAAGAAGCATATAGCGAATTTTGATTATTTTATTCTGTTCATAAAGGGCAACAAGAAGCATACGTTTTAGGACTGGAGAAATCCACCGAATTAATTGCCCATGTTTTTTGCCCAGATACAAATAATTCCTTGATATATAGTAAAGCCTCAAATAAGAATGATTCAATATAGCAACTGTTTTCCCTGCAATTTTTCGCGCATAACCCTGTCCAACCTCCTGTAGTAAATAGGCCTTATTGATACGAATAACTTTTTTGTTTCTTTCTTTAACAGACAAACAAAAATCAAAGTCAACTCCATCAATGAACATACTATCATCATAGCCTCCGCATTCTCTCCAGATACTGGTTCTAACCAAATTACCAGAAGTTATGCACACATCAACAAGATCTACACCGTAGTTGTTCTTTGCATATTGTCTACCATAGTTTCTATCCTCAATGCGAGGAGCTATGATTGCAACGTCATCTCTATCAACGAATTCTGAAAAAATATTCATTATCTGAGGTTGTAACACAGAATCCTGATCAAGTGTCATAAACCAATCACATTTCATAAGTTCAGCCTCAGTCCCGATAACATTCAAAGCATATGCTACACCTTTGTTTTCATCTAGTTCTTTTATCTGAAGTTTATTGTATTCGCTCATTAGGACACGTAACTCATCAATATTAGAAGAAGCATTATCTACTAATAATATCATTGCAGCATCCGTATTCGAACATGCTGCATTCAAATTCTCACGCAACCTATCAAGTTCTGGATTATATGTTACTATTCCTATGAGATATTTCATTTCTAAATATTTTATACAAACTTATGGAAGCTGACATTAACACAGTGGTCTCGGCTATTACCCATACAATAGCACTTCCTACACTTTGATACTTTTCAACAAGTATCCATGTACCCAATCCCCATACTATAACTCCCAGAAAACCAGCAATAACAATTTGACGATCTGCACGCATTGGAATGAGCAACTGAAGTATAACTATTTTTTCTACTCCACCAATAAGAAGTAAAAGTGCTATTATCTGCATCGGAAGCACAGCACCTTGATATCCATCTCCAGCAATAATACAGACAATAACATTTCCAAAGAAAAAAATTACAAGTATTATTGGCAAAGAAAAAGCAATCAATGCCATAAAAGTTTTTCTTGTCAGTTTCTTTATCTGTTGAATATCTCCTTCCTTCAATAGAACACTGATGCGAGGCACAAGTACTCCAATCAGAGTTGAAACCAATGCAATACACACTTGATAGATTCGCATCGCAGTTGCATAATATCCAGATTCAAGATCTCCACAGTAATAGTTCAAAACAGGCAGGGACAATTTTGTATATATAGCAGAAAGCATAGCAAATAATCCTAAAGCAAGAAATGGTTTAAGGAATCTTCTGAAATTTGCAGTACAAAGATTTATAGAAAACAATCTTGCACGATAATGCCAATTACATATTGCATTGAGGACTGTGATACCAACAAATAACATGTAATATACTATATAATCATCCTTTGTATTTACAAAAAGAAATACAGAAATGACAAACAAAGTCCTAACAATAATTGATCGAACTGTAATGAAACGAAAATCCTCAATACCAGTAAAAAACCATTCAATCCAAAACATATTGGCAAATAGTTTCACTGAACCAATCAGAATCATGGGCCACCTATCATTCATATTTGGTATCACCAAAGTTGCACAGATAAGTATCAGTGCAATAACAATAGTAGATATGACATTTAAAGCATACAAATCAGTAAATGTCTGAGCCAACTGCTTTGCATCCGACTTTGCCCTTGCTATCTCCCTAATACCAATTGTTGATAATCCCATCATAGAGAACAATACACAATAATCTATGATGTTATCCACTGTATCAACAATTCCTATTCCATCTGCACCAAGCACCCTACTTATATACGGAAATACAAGCAGAGGTACCAGATAAGTACTCATTGTCAGCAAAGCACTATACACCAAATTTCCTCGTATACTCATCGTGAAGCCCTCCAACTAATGTTTATATTTGGAATCATCTTTCCTATGCATGAAATAACAGCCAGCATACCAATGAGTACCGGGACTTCTATAATTGACAGATGGAAGAAGTAGAACTCAAACCATCCCATAGCTAACAATCCACAATAATAAAACAATATAAAGCTCAAATATATATTGTTGGTAATCAGTGACACAGCCTTTAATACATAAAGCAAGGAACTAATAGTCAAAGTGTACAATGTGAACTGACCATAATCAGTATATATGTATAATGTACCAAAGAAAGTTCTTACGTTTGTGAGAGCAATACCTGTATTGTAATAAAACTGATTGACAGGAGATAGCATTGGTTCACTACTGCCGAAAGCAAAATTAAACAAATTAATGAAAGGTGATAATATAATAGAGATATCCCCCTTATCTATTATACCCATATCAACATCATAGCTCCATCCAAGAATGCCACTCGTGAGATAATGCATGAAATGACCAATTACGAACTCAAACAACTGCATATCCGCCTCACCTTTTTCATTTCCCATGAGAGGAAGAACCATATATACAAGGATGAAAACTGCAAATGCAGAAAGTGCAACAGTCAAGACAATCTTTAAATTCATATGAGACTTCCCACAGTATAGCCTCATCAGATATCCAGCACATACAGCGATAATGATAGACCCCTTAACCATATAAAGGAATTGTACTATCAGCATCAAAACAATAAGAATCATCAGCCACCATCTTTTCCTATTCAGGTAGTAAATGAACATGATGATAAGTCCCATTAGTATTTCTCTCAAATGCGGCCATACACCAGTACCGGCAAAATCCTCGGCAAATTCATCTGTTCCCAAAAATGCAGTACTTGAAGAAAGAGTAGATTTGAGTTTCCACATGAAAAGAAGACAAAGAACTGTAGCAATACCTATCTGAAACTTTGAAACAGGAAGCTCTTGTGGTGAAGGATGAATATTAACATCCATCTTTTTAAGAGCAGTTCCTATACAAAAACTTGGTATGGCGAACAAAATCAAACCTACATGCCAGACTATGATGCTCTCATAGTTGAATGGTACAAATCCGAGTTCTCCATCCACCATAAGTGTCAAGAGAAGAATGGCAGTATATGGTAGCATCAAACAGACCAACGGAGTATATAAAGTATTCCAAGTGTAATACTCTATAACTGTCAGTACGAAAACTTCCAATAAAAACGCTACCAAGAAAATCATTCCGAATTCTATTTGTCTTTTATCTCCCTAAAGAATAAATAAGCTATAGTTCCAAATGTTGTAAGAAACAGCCAAACAACAATGAAGATGATACGCTTTGGACCTGCAGGTTTCAAAGGGACAGATGCACTCTTCAACGTAGTAAATACAGGGGTTGACTCCTGCACCTTGGCCATTGCAGCCTCAAGCCTTGTATTCATAGCAGTATAAAGATTATACTTCATCTGCATATCATTCTCCAAATCCTCCTGCTTCGATTTATAGCTGGCAAGAAAGACGTCTTGGTTTGAATCTGAATAAGAACCATATAATTGGCGAGCTTTCTCATAAGTTGCCTTTGACTCTGCACATAATTTACTATAATATTCATAGTCAACACGTGCCTTTTTTGTACGGTATTCTGTAATAAATGACTGAAGTCTGCATTTTATGCTGTCAGCAAGTACTGCACAAACCAAAGCATCTTGATCCTGAACCTTGATAGTCACAACACTAGTCTTCTTATCTATCATACAGGTAATATTCTCCTCTACCTTCTTCTTGATCTTATTCTGCTCCTTGGTCAACATAAAAGAGTTGAACTTCTTCGGTCTAGACTCTTTATCTGCAAACATATCAGCAAGTTTTATAAATGGATAGGCAAACGGATTCTCCCTTTGATATTCTTTCAAATAAGAATAGTAATCTGTTGAGATCTTCTTATCCTTCGTTGTGATCTTTATGTCAAAGAGACTTACAATAAAATCAGGAGACTTAAACAAATCTGGATACAATTCCGGATAAATAGCATCCTGAGAAGCCATATTACCAAGGTTAATGCCGAAATTGGAAGCAAGAGAAGCCAAACCTCCACTTGCATTCGACATATCATTTGTCTCAGGTGCAAGAGAAACCTCGCATGAGTAGAATCTTGGCTGCGGGAAAATCCATATCGAAGATACTACAACTGTAGCTATCCACACTTTAATGAATAACTTCCTTTTTGACCATGCAATCTTTACAAATGAAACGAAGTCAAAGTTTATATTCTGCTTTTCCATTGCTAAACTTAATAATGTTCAAACACCAAACGCAATTTACTCCCCTTAAGTATCATCACGCGTTCACTGAGCGATTCTATTCTGAAAGTCTCATCAAGAGAGTTGATACCGAATTTCCTAACTTCGGATATTTCCTCCTCCGAGAGATATTGGTTGCCATTCATTCTGTCATACAGACTTACAGAATATACACGCAGAGAGTTATTTCTGTAGTCAAAGGCACACATGTATTTCTTTTCCAGTTCTTTCGGACAAGATGCAGAGTGAAGCTGCAGGATAGTGCCCTGAAACGACCAGAATACCTTCCTTTCACGATAGTTAATACTCTGGTTGTTGCTTACAGAGTCAAGTTCTGACAGATACCACATGCCATCAATCTGCCCGTTATCCGACGACCATGTATCACATGAGCATAGCGCAGACAGTATTATTACTACAATTGCAAAAAACTGCTTCATCTAATAGTATATTTTACAGTCAATTGAACACCAGAGTTATTACCGAGTAAAGAACCGAAATCTGCCCCATAGGCAAAATTAACAGATGTACCAGCCAAATGACTATCGTCAGCAAACCTATACATCGCTTCAAGCAATATGCTTGTATTATCCTTTGGATAAAGGAATGGATTATCATAAGTACCCCATCCTTTCTGCCAAGATAGCTTTGCACGATAGTGAAATCCATCAAACGGATCACCGGCAACGGCAAAATGCCAAGCCTTGAACCTGTTATTCTCAACACCGATATACCCATCTGTATTATAAACCGGCGATGTATATAATGGGTTACCAATCACCTGTCCCCAGTGTTGCCATCCCGGAAATATCATATTGTTGTAATACTGATCGTTGCCACAGATATGCGTAGCCAATGTCTGGTTATGATCATGATATACAGGTCCACTCTGATATCTTGTGTTCATATACTCCACAACTGCCTGATTGACATAACTGAAATTCTTCAATTTAAAATCAAGACCCACTAAGGCATCCTTGAAGTCATAACGGAAAAACCTTGAATCAAGTTTCTCATTATTATCCTTTCCTCCATAACCGTCATAGTCAAGGAAAAAAAGTGCAGAATGATCTTCAAAGAAATGATCCACATATGCACCAACTTCAATATTGTCATCATTCCAGTTCAAACGAGCTACCCAACTGCCAAGAAGATTCCCCTCCGCATTCTTGAATTTAGATTCACCATTGTCTGAGCCAGAACCGACAAACGCATTAAAATAGCTTCTTGGACTACTGCTGAGTGCGACATCATATGCCACGACAGTAGTGTCTTGGCTATTTCCGCTCCAGTTATATACATGACCACCAAACTGCGCTGCCATCTCAAGACCTATGGTAAACGTCAAAGGGAATTTCTCCGTGTTACCAATCCTAAAATAACCAGCCTTCTGATGATAACGGGTATTCCTGTTGAACTTATGTTCAGACCCTTTTGCGAAAGACTCTTCCCAAGCACCATCCGTCATAACACCATACGCAAGATGTCCCTTGAAGGAAAGCCAATTTCGTGTCAGTGGAATACCCCAATAATCACTAAGACCAACCCTTACCTGAGGTATCGGGCGTGCATTTATTCCGAAAGTCTGGGCACCAGATGATAAGTCGTCATTCAAGAGTTCCATTGACTGATACTTTGCGCCAATAGTAACAACTCCCATCTTATACCTACCCTCTAAATATGCCTGCTGGATAATCAAATGACTCCTATAAGAATTCTTATATCCAGATGTCTTATAATTAGAGGCGACTGCCATATCAAGGCCTACAGTTAGTCCGTATGTATCTTCATTAAATGATTTCTCATAAACACCCATAGCTCGCAAATATCCATTATCCGAAGAAAGGCTACCGAGTCCGTGTTTGTTGGCATTAAGCCAAAGAGGTGTCTTTGAATTACTGAATGATCCTTGCATTTCCAAATCTATGGAAAGAGAATCTCCAGAATTACCCTGAGCAAATGCTGATGTACAACACAAGCATAACAGGGCGAAAACAGGTTTATTCATTTAGTATTTATATTATCTACTCAAGTTTACAATTGAGACAAGCATTGTAGCAATAGATGCGGTTGAAGAACCTATAGCAAGCCACATCTGGAGTTTGTTAACCTCGGACTTAGGCTTTGTTGGTACAATAACCTCCGAACCTGGGGTCGGTTTTTCACCTTTACCCATCTGATTGACAGTACCATTCATATGAACAATGTATGTACTACCCTTCTTTGCGCGGATTCCCCAGCCACCAGCTTGATTCACATAATAACGGGCTCCCTTTCCCTTCTTATACGCTACGGTGTTAGGATAAAGTACATTACCACTCACCTTAACTGTATTGGTATATTCTGGAACTATAATTTTATCACCTTCACGAAGCGTAAGGTCATAATCTGAACCTGGGGCCTCAAGAGCCTTATCAAGCTGAATACCTACGTAATAGGTATCACCAAGATCCAATTTGCTGACATCTATAGTATCCTCCTCTGTCTTTGACTGGAATTGAGCCATCTTCAGAACTTGCTCCATACGAGTACGTTCCTCTGGAGTTATGCGACGCTCAAGTCGAGCGCCCTTGACATATGCGAGCTGATTAGTACCTCCTGATGCCTTCACTATATCTGACAAGCGAGACTCTGATTTTGTAAGCGCATATGTTCCAGGGAAGTTAACCTCACCTTCAATACTGACATTCTGCTGAACAGAGTAACTTGGACTCTTTCTTACATATACCTCATCAAATGGTTCCAACGTGAAACCAGGCTGTCCATCAACAACAAAACCATCCTTCAAAGCAAAGCTGTATGTCTTGGCAATAACAGAGTCACGAGTAAGAGCCTTACGATTTGATACTCTTCGAGAAACATCTACCTTTACTGTAGAAGCAGACTCTTTCAAGCCTCCTGCCTGAACAACGAAATCCTCAAGAGTCTCATTATCTGCATATTTATACACACCAGGATAAAGAACCTCACCATGAATGGTTATAGTACGGTTTTCCTGACGTTCTGACTTTGAAGGAATAAATAGCACATCCTCATTCTTCAAAGGAATATCAGCAATATTTCCATCAATAATGCCCTGAACATCAACACTTATCACCTTTAGTGTTCTGTCCTCCTTCATTCTATGGATTACGCCACGATTTGTAAAGGCATCCTCCTTTAGTCCGTCTGCACTCTCAATAAGCGAACGAACAGTTGTGATATTACCACCCAACTGATACATACCAGGACGGAACACAGCACCTTTCACCTCTACCATATTCTCATAGCGAGGAATGATGGAATCAACTGTAACAGAGTCACCATCAGCAAGATGGAATGAATTCATATCAAACTCCTGAACGTTGAACACACCATATCTGCTACCGTTCTTACGAATCACACGTACAGATTTGGTATAGGCATCACCAGCAAAATATCCAGCATACTTCAACAAAGTCTGAACGCTCTCGTTCTTCTTCATTTCATAATACATCGGACGCTTTACCTTACCTGCAATATCCACAATACATTCGTATGGACCTACAACGATAACATCATTATCCTGTAAGCGAACATTACCAGAGAGCTTACCGTTGAGGATATAGTCATATACGTCCACAACACTAATCTCCTTACCATTACGGAACACCTTGATATTACGGAGAGTACCTATACCACTCACACCACCAGCCATATAGAGTGCATGGAAGACGGTTGCAAAGGCTGAAAGTGAATAGGTTCCAGGATTCTGTACCTCACCCATCACATTCACGGTAATAGTACGTGTCTGGCCAAGAGTCATCTTGATAGAACTGCTGCTGTAACGTGAACCGAGAGTTGAACGGATACGTGCATTTGCCTGTCTCACAGTAAGTCCGCTGATATTTATAGGACCATAGTCCTCAACAACAATATCACCATCTGGGCTTACGATATATGTTGATGATTTCTGTGAAGCTCCGTAGATATCCACCTTAACCTCATCGCCAGGACCTACAACATAAGTCTGAGGAGTGGCGATATTCATAACAGGCTCAAAGGTCAAATCTTCTTTGTTGAAGATATCACGACCGAACACCTTACGACCACGATATAATGTAGGGTCAAAATCCTCTGGCAACAGCTCTTCTGGAAGGAACTCTTCGCCTAGCAGTTCCACTACCCCATTGTCCATCTCGTCATATAGTTCGTCATCCTCATCTTCATAATAAGAGCCATTCATGCTCTTTTTCCTTGCTGTCTTCACGGCACCAACTCTCTGTGAACTATTCTCATTCACTTCTTTCAATTGCTTGCCGTTCTTCTTTTTCTTCTTATTTTTCAGCTTATTCTTTTTCATCATGCTCTTCTGAGCAAGAGTCTCTTTGGTATCGCCATTATTTGTGCGCAAACCATCTTCTGTCTTACCAACAGTCTCGTCCTTCACAAGTCCAAGACCGCCATTCTTGCTCTGACGCTCATATTTAGCCTTGATACGACGTATCTGATTGATATCTACGCCTTTTTGCATAAGCTTAGTTACAATCTGACTCTGTGATGTACCAGCATTATGCTCTTTGAGCACGAACTGCATTACCTGGTCATCTGTCATAGACGACTGAGCTGATACTGTAGAAAAACTGATTACTGCAACAAGCAGCGCGAAGAGATATCTTTTCATTTTCAAGAATAATCTTAATCCTTACTACTTTAATCTTTTTACACTAACTATATAGTATATACTATATATATAACACAAAAATCTAATTTTTGTTGTCAAAATAACATTAAAAATGCTTTATAAGTTGCAAAGGTAATAAAAAAAAATGACAACACAAAAAAACTTGTATATTTTACACATATTAGGCATTAAATATTTTCTATACCAACCCCATACTCCTCCCATTATTGCGATGGGACTTGGAACGGATTTACAACGGACTTATAACGGAACTATAGTGGAGCTGAGAGTTATGCCAGAATACAAAAAATGTAAATACATTATATTTATTGACAAAAAATCAAGACTTAGTGTCGGTAATATGAAAAAAATGTGTAATTTTGCACCCGAAAACAAAAACAAAATCTAAATGAAAATTAAATACTTGTTTTTTGCCACTTTCGCCGGTATCCTTACTATGGTATCATGCGGAAAGAAAAATGAACCAGTCGCTAACATCGGAACCCAGATTGATGTATCCAAACAAATCGTAGGCGATTCTATGATCTATGGTCTTGCCTGCGAAGGAACCTCTGATTCCAACATAGTTGTCTATCCATTCAATGGTGGCGACCCAATAAAATATTCATGTATTGACGCACACAAAAGGCATAGAATCATAGGTCATCCAGAAATTGGCGACTGGGTGGGACTTGTTCTCGACAAGGAAGACACCACCGTTGCTACTATGGTTGTAAACCTTGACCAGCTCAAAGGCACATGGACTTATACTGTCATGCCAACATTCAAGGACTTCAAGCATCTTAGCAAGCGTATGCAAAAGAAGATGGAGAGCACCCTTATAGAACAGATGCCTGACTCCGAGAGAGCTCTATACATGGTGCCTCGCGAGTATGGTTTCTCACTCAAACGCAGTCATAACGCAGAACCTGTTGGAAGAATAAGACATAATGTAGGTGTTGACGAGGATAGTCCTGTTGAATATCCAGAGGTAAAACACTATGCCCAATGGTTCTCATGGAACGGACGACTGATTCTCGTTTCTGGTAGAAGGGAACCACAAGTTGAAGGGAACCAAAAGCCTAAGCCACAAAAAGTTACATTCGATACACTCGACTATGTAATGATGACAAACGACACTCTCGTCCTCATACATAATGGCGTAACACAAGGCTACCATCGCAAGACTAATGCCATGCAGGCTAACGCACATGCAAACAAGAAAGCTGCGGAGGCTGACAAGAAAGCTGCAGAAAACTTGAAATAAAAACCAAACTTTCCCAAATATCAAGAGGGTATGTCAAAATCGACATACCCTCTTGCTATTTAACGTCAGCCCCCAAAACAGAGTTTTCATTGTTTCCGAGCGACTACTTAAATATTATCAATCTCCCAATGACCACTATACCCACTACCAACATAACGAATGTGTGGCATTTTTGCTATGTGGCGTTTGATGGTTCGCAATCCCTTATTACTCATTGTTGCAAGTTCCTCTGTCGTGATTTGAGGATTCTGCTTTATTTGATTTTCTATCCATTTATCAAGATTATCGTCTTGGGTGCCACCTTGAGGGACATCTTGAGGGACACCTTGAGAGACATCTTGGATATCATCCATTGTTGGTCTCATAAATGTCACTACAACAAAACCACCATTAACAGACCATGTAGGTGATGCGACTCCTCTTTCTTGACAAGCCTTTATAATACTCTTAACACCCGAACCCCAATTCTCAATATAAGTTGTGCTATACAGTACATTAGCAATAAGCGAATTGTATGGATATGAAATATGAGGCTAAATGATATTATTCTTCAAATGGATACGTTTCATCATAGATGTCACTCAATAATCGATCTTGAAATAACCAATGAGGCGTAGGTTGGATATGCTTTACTTTATAGCCTTTTAGTTTGGCAGACAATGCACTTATTGAAGTTTCTTCTCCTTCATAGCTCACTTTACGCTCAGACATAACAGTTACAAATATTGATGGGTCATCCTTCCAAAACAGGATATCACCTTTCTGCAATCCCATTTCGTAGAAGTTGAGTGGTGGACGCTTTGCTTGCGCCTTTGAGGTTGCTGCCTTGTCCTCTTCTGTGAGGTCGTTTTGTATCTCCTCACTTACATCTTCCGTTACATCTTCATGATGGAACAATTCGAGAATAGCTTGTGCCTGTTCTACATTAATTCGGAAGAACTCGCGATTTTGATTGATTCGTTGCGGGTCAAAGGCTTTATGTAGGGCTTTCTCAATTTTGATGCAGTCACATTTCTTGACTTTGCATGCAAACTTACACTCAAACGGAATGGGAACCCCAGTAGTGTAGAGCTCTTTCATACGCTTGTCAATATCCTCCTGTGTAGTCATGCCAATCTTTACAAGACCAGGCATCACAGGGTTTGTCAGTAAATATACAATGCCGTATTCCATGTTCTTATTGTTATTAGTTCTATTTCTGTACTAAATCAGTTCAGAAATGATTGACTCTTATTGGCTACAAAGATATAAAAATTCTCTCTAATAACCTTTGTTTAATATGATATATTTTCGTTTCATCGTTATATTTTTGTGTTTTTCGCATAAAAAAGGATTTCCATGCCTCTTTCGTTATTCCTATGTAAGTCCCTTGTAACTCCTATGTTCCTCCCATGTAAGTCCCATTTTCCGCTATTCTTTGGAACGGGAGCTATCAGAGATTATGTTGACCATGAAGATTAGCTGATGCACTGATTTGGTGCATCAGCTAATCCTCACCTTCTATATGATTGAAGCGAGGAGGTCCTATTTTAGGGCGTCATTTGCTTTTCATGACGGTGAACGATTCGTTCAGCGTCCATAATTCTCATAGTCCTAAGACACCTATATATGCGTGCATATTTTTTATTGAAATTATTGAAATAATTGAAATTATCGCCCATTCTCGCAATCCGCAAAAAAGGATTTCAATTATTTCAATAATTTCAATTAAATTTGGACACACCTTTAATCATAAAGTAACGTGGTTCGATGCAAGTCCTTTCTTCCGCCCTTGCAAATCCCTACCAAATCCCATTTTTCTCCTATTCTACGGAACGGACCTGAAACGGAGGTGAAACGGACTTATAACGGAATCACTTTATAGTGGAAAAAAAGAATGTTTTTTAGATTTGAAAAATAGAATTTTCATACTACTCTGCAACTCGTCACCCTCAACGTTGCAAGTCGTTGTGACTCTTATGGTTACAGCGGTGATTCATTTTAAAGCACTCGTCACCCACTCGCCACCAAAATCTTTGTATCTTGCTGACAATGTGTCCATTACAAAGAAAATTCACTCGTCACCTCTTATCAACGATTTTAGGGTGACGAGTGAATTAACTCTGCAAATCATTCTATATCAATAGGATATACCACTTGAAGGTGACGAGTGGGTGACGAGTGAAACAAAATGAATCACCGCCGTAAATCTCTAACACATAAGCCTTTACAACGCTACGGGTGACGAGTTGCAGGGTTATGTAAAAATTCTATTTTCCTGTTTACAACTCGCTATCTGAAAGCGAGAAGGTATTGCCCTTACTCATGTCTCCCGTTGTGAGACCGAGCTTCAGCCACTTCATTCTCTGTGCAGATGTACCATGAGTAAATGACTCAGGCATTGAATATCCCTGAGCCTTCTCCTGCAGATAGTTATCACCTATCACATGAGCACAATTGATAGCTTCCTCAATATCACCATCCTCCAGCGACTGGAAACGCTTGTTATCGTGATAAGCCCATACACCAGCATAGAAATCGGCAAGCAACTCCGTACGAACACTCACCTTGTTTGCCTCTGCCTTTGACAGTTTTGACATCTGAGAGTGAGCCTTATCAAGGATTCCGAGCAGATACTCCACATGATGACCTACTTCATGAGCAATAACGTATGCGTATGCGAAATCACCATCTGCACCAAGCTGTTTTTTCATAGATGTGAAGAAAGAAAGGTCGATATACAGGCATTGGTCAGCAGAGCAGTAGAAAGGTCCCATAGAAGCCTGTCCATTACCACAACCAGTTCTAACGCTACCCGTATAGAGTACCATCTTAGGTGGAACATATTCCTTACCCATGCCACGGAACACCTCTGTCCATACATCCTCAGTACCTGCAAGAATCTGACTTGAGAACTTAGCAAGTTCCTGTTCCTCAGCCGTAAACTCACGACCATTGTTCGACTGGGTTGTAACATTACCCATCTGCTGTTCAGCAACACTCTGTACAGCCTGGGACATATCACCTCCCGACATCCATGTGAATAACAGATAGATTATAATTCCGCCTATTCCAAGGCCACCTATTCCAGCAATACCTGATGCCTTACCACGACGGTCATCCACATTGCTACTTTCACGTCTTCCGTTTAGTTTCATAACTTTAAAAATTTGGCCTCTCTCCCCCGCCCTCCCCCATAGGGAGGTAGCCGGAATGCAAAAGGCATTAATTATTATTTTTCTATTTAATTTTCAAATTTCAATTGCTTGCTAAAGCTTCTCACCACAATGCTTGCAAAAACGGTCATCTTCATCCACTTTGCCTCCACATCTCGGACAAAGACCATCCTTTACGGCTTCCTTGGTTAAATCAACCATTGTTGCTGAAACAATACCCGTCGGCACAGCAATAATGGTATATCCCAGAACCATGACCATACCTGCAAGGAACCTACCAGTGGCAGTTACAGGAACAATGTCGCCATAACCTACGGTCGTCATTGTCACGATAGCCCAATATATTGAGGTCGGGAGGTCAGAGAAAGCACTCTCTGAAGAGTTTCCTTCCATGATGAACATCAGAGTACCGATACAGATAACCAAAATCCACACAAAGAGGAAATACACCAGAATCTTTGTCATACTCCTTCTGATTGACTCAAGAAGCAAGAATCCCTCGTTGATGAAAGAGAACAACTTGAATATTCTGAATACCCTGATAAACCTGAATACCCTGAATACCAGCATATAACGGGCAGCAGGAAACAGAAGTACAAGGTATGGAGGTATTGTTGCAAGAAAATCTATCACTCCGAAGAAACTGAGTGCATAGTCACGCTTTACAGGCGAGCAATATAGGCGAAGCACGTAATCCGTGGTAAAGAATACGGTCAGGCAACCTTCTATTATCTCCAGCGCAAGCTTGAAACGGCCATCTACAATCTGCAGACTCTCCACGAACATCACTATCAAACTGACCGAGATGGCAATCATCACCATAAGGTCAAACTTCCTTGCTGCAGGAGTCTCAGACCCAAATATGATATCATATAATCGAGTCTTGTCTTTAAGCAATGCTATGAGTTTCTTGAACATATCAGAATACATTTAGGTTTTACATTAATAGTCACTCCTTGCCTACCGTCACCTTCACTCTTGAGATTCTCCTCTGCTCTTTCTTGAGAACCTCGAAGGTCAGGTTCTTGAACTTCAGCACCTCATGGATGCTTGGGAAGTCTCCCTTAAGCTCAAGAAGTAATCCTGCTAAAGTGTCAGAGTCCTCTATTTCGTCAAAGAATTCATCGTCAAGGTCAAGTAAGCGAACAAAGTCTGTTAATTGAGTCTTACCTTCAAAGACATAGGTGTTGTATGTGAGTTTGGTGTATTGCATCTCTTCCTCATCATACTCGTCATTTATCTCACCAACAATCTCCTCAAGTATATCCTCAAGTGTTATCAAGCCGCTTGTACCTCCGAATTCATCCACCACAATGGCAATATGCACCTTGTTCTGCTGAAACTCACGGAGCAAGTCGTCTATCTTCTTTGTCTCAGGAACGAAATATGCCGAGCGGATAAGACTCTGCCAACGGAAGTTCTTTGGCTTGTCAATATGAGGCAGAAGGTCCTTGATATAGAGCACACCACGGATATTGTCCTGTGTGTTCTGCCAAACAGGTATTCTGCTATAGTTATTATCCGTCACGCTCTTCAGCACATCAGCAAAAGTATTCTTAATATCAAGTCCTACGATGTCCTGACGACTGGTCATAACCTCACGAACCATCTCGTCTCCAAAGCGGATAATACCCTGAAGCATACTCTCCTCTTCCTTGATGTCTTCCTTGTCCGTAAGTTCAAGTGCTTGTTCAAGGTCATCAACGCTAAGTACGTGATTCTTAGTCTGAACCACCTTCTCGGCTAACATTCCACTTGAGAGGAGAATTGTCTCCATAGGCCAGAAAATCTGTCTGAAAAAGAGTATGCCCCTCACAGCTCTTCTACAGAATGTAAGTGGAGAGATTCGGCTATACACCTTTGGAATTATCTCTCCGAAAAGCAAGAGAAGGAAAGTCAGTAAAACCGTGATACACAGGAACTGCAACCAATAAGCCTCACCAAAATCAACCACACGTGCAAAGATGTAGTTGCACAGCATGATTATAGTGACATTGACAAAATTGTTCGTAATAAGAATAGTAGCAAGGGTTCTCTCGCTATCATCGCGCAGCATCTGAATGCTCTTATCACGTGAACTATGGTCAGGATTCAATTCTGAAATATCCTTCGGTGAAAGACTGAAGAATGCTATCTCAGAGCCACTTGCAAAGCCTGAAAGCAATAGAAGAAAGCATACACCCACCAACGAACACAGCACGCTCAACGTAGGAGCGTGCAGCGTTACCTGTGATATTTGGTCTATTATCAAGTCAAACATTAATCATAAATTTAGGTCTCAGGAATGCCAACTCATAAAGCCGTCATTCAAAAGCTGTTCCCTGTGGGGATTCCGCATTCGGACGCTGTGATTTCGGAGTCAGCATTTCCATACTGTCAACAACAACCTCCGTAGTATATTGCCTCTGTCCCTTGGCATCATCGTACACACGATACTTCAAGCGTCCTTCGACATAGAGTTTATCGCCTTTACGCACATACGATTCAACAACCTTAGCCAGACGATGATAGAACACGAGGTTATGCCAATCCGTGCGGTCGGGCACCTGAGTACCATTCGGCAGAGAATAGCCCCTCTCCGTCGTTGCAAGTCTCAACTGAGCCACCGCCTGGTCAGAGTCGTAGTAGTGAACGTCAGGATCCTTGCCCACGTTACCTATGAGCATCACCTTGTTCATGCTTCAGGCTTGCAGGCACCAAGAAACTTGAAAGAATAGTTCTTACCCTTTGGAGAAGGGAACTGAGAACGTGAATCCACACGGGTGAGCAGATGGTCACAGATGCGGTTATAGGCATCTAATCCAGACATAGCCTTGCACTGGGCAACGAATTGAGTGTCACGATACTCACACTTGCCCGTTGCAGGTGAAACTACCACGCGCTTGAAATCCAACTTTCCCTCATACCAGCCATAACGCTCATCATTCAAGGCAACAATAATAGGACTCTCTCCCTTACTGGCACGTTCCATCGGACGCAAAGCCTTCTTAGCCTTGAAATCCTCCATTGTCTGAGCCTCGGTCTTGATTACGATAAAATATACGCGCGGACGTACCTTATATCTCTTTGGATAATATACGTTGGCAGCGGCATAGTCACGCAAGTCTTTCTCCAACTCACGTGTCATATTTATCTCTGAAATAGAAGAAAGGAAATCTATGGCTTCATCAACATTTGAAACCAGCAATTCACTATCAAAATATCTTAGGTATAAGTTCATGGGCAATTGTAAAATAATAATAAAAACGTCTATAAACAAGAAAAGCCTCTTAAAAAGAGGCTTCAAAACTTTGGAGCGGAAAACGGGACTCGGACCCGCGACCCCAACCTTGGCAAGGTTGTGCTCTACCAACTGAGCTATTTCCGCAAAATAAGTGAAGAGGAGGAGACTCGAACTCCCACGTCACAATTGACACTACCCCCTCAAAGTAGCGCGTCTACCAATTCCGCCACCTCTCCGACTAATTTTCCTTACAAAAATCAAAAGCCATTCCCCGAAAAAATCCTTCCTGGAATGAGTGCCCAAGACAGGACTCGAACCTGCACATCTCGCGACACACGCACCTGAAACGTGCGCGTCTACCAATTCCGCCACTTGGGCAAGTTCTGCGCTTTAGTTTCTTGTTTGTTCAATAAATGGAGCGGAAAACGGGACTCGGACCCGCGACCCCAACCTTGGCAAGGTTGTGCTCTACCAACTGAGCTATTTCCGCATTTTCTATTATCTTTATACCCTTTTTCTGAAGTACTTCAGATAAGCATTTCTCTAAATGCGATGCAAAGGTACAACTATTTTCTGAAACTGCAAAACTTTTTCCGTTTTTTTTCGTTGAAACCGTCATTTTTCTTTATCAGTTGACCTAAATCAACCTAAAAACATATCCTTTCCACAAAAAACACGCCGTTTTTGATAATTTGTCACACTATGGCCAAGAATGACATTTCTGGGGGATTTCGCGCCTTTTCGCCTAATTTTACAGAAATAGCCGCTTAAATATCCATATCTCACTTACTCCCGATTAATTCGCAGAACCTAAAATAAATGACATTCCTGTTTTTTTCAAGGATTTTATTTCTATTTAGCCTTCCTTTTGTGGCTATCAAGCTCAACTTTCCGAAGGAACTTATAGCAGAAATCTCCCACATCCCCTTTTTCTCGATATTTCAACTGCAAAATTTCTATTGTTTTTCCCTTAAATTTAAAAAACAGAGAGAAAATCTGAGATCAAAACCTATGTAAAAAATCAGTCCCCAAATTACCGAAATTTGGCTATCCGATCTTCCCATCCACGCTAACAATCGTCCCAATAAAATAAGCCCACCGCATTGAGCGATGGGCCTATATTATATTAAGGTGTAAATATTAACCCTGGATAGCAGCTACGCCTGGGAGAACCTTACCCTCGATAGCCTCAAGAAGAGCACCACCACCAGTTGAGATGTAAGATACCTTATCGGTAAGACCGAACTTTGTGCAGCAAGCAACAGAGTCACCACCACCGATGAGAGAGAATGCACCCTCAGCAGTTGCAGCAGCGATAGCGTCGCCAATAGCCTTTGAACCAGCTGTGAAGTCGTCACACTCGAACACACCAGCAGGACCGTTCCAAAGAATAGTCTTACAGCCCTTGATAGCCTCAGCAAACTTCTTCTGAGCCTCAGGACCAGCATCAAGACCTTCCCAACCTGCAGGAATCTCGTTTGAAGGATAGTTCTCAATCTTAGCACCAGCCTTAACGCTCATTGAACCGAAGTCGAAGCCGTTGGTACATGTTGCGTCTGGAGCCATAACGAGCTCTACACCGTTCTCCTTAGCGAGCTTCTCAACGTTGAGAGCAACGTCGAGCTTGTCAAGCTCTACGATAGAATCACCAATCTCACCATTGTGAGCCTTAGCGAATGTATATGTCATACCACCACAGAGGATGAGCTTATCAACCTTACCGAGAAGATTCTCAATGATACCAATCTTAGAAGACACCTTAGAACCACCCATGATAGCGATGAATGGACGCTTGATGTTGTTGAGCACGTTGTCAACAGCAGTAACCTCCTTCTCCATGAGGAGACCGAGCATCTTGTTGTCAGCATCGAAGTAATCAGCGATAACAGCAGTAGAAGCATGCTTACGGTGAGCTGTACCGAATGCATCCATTACATAGCAGTCAGCGTAAGAAGCAAGAGTCTTAGCGAATTCCTTCTGCTTAGCCTTCATCTCCTCCTTGGCAGCCTTGTATGCAGGGTCTTCCTTGTCGATACCAACTGGCTTACCCTCTTCCTCTGGGTAGTAACGGAGGTTCTCAAGAAGAAGTACCTCACCAGCCTTCAGAGAAGCAGCAGCCTCCTGAGCCTTTGCACAGTCAGGAGCGAACTTTACCTCAGCAACGCCGAGAGCAGCTGCAACTGCGTCCTTAATCTGAGCGAGAGAAAGCTCTGGCTTTACCTTACCCTTTGGCTTGCCCATGTGAGACATGATGATGAGAGCACCACCTTTCTCAAGGATAAGCTTAAGTGTTGGAAGAGCACCACGGATACGAGTATCGTCAGTGATTTTGCCATCCTTCAAAGGTACATTGAAATCTACACGCACGATTGCCTTCTTACCGGCAAAGTTGTAATCGTTAATCTTCATAATTTCTTTTTGATATTATATAATAAAATGTGATTAATATTAACTATATCAAGGCAAAAGTACAAAAAAAAGCTGATATACGAGAACAAAATGCAATCTTTTTTATTCCTTAGGCGACAAAAACGTTTTTTTGACAACTCTATTTTGCATTTTGCATTGATGCGCCTGACACCTTCGACATCTTTCGCTGGCTATATTCCAGAAGTTCCGCCAATGCCATATCCTTATGCGACTGCATGAAAGCATCAACCTTGAAAGTCTCTGAATGACCGAAGAATTCCTCGCCAAGCAACTTGTTGACCACATACCATATACATTGGAGATGGAAATCCCTTTCCGACTGCGAAGACTGAGCGAAATCGCCGAACGGAAACTGACTAAGCAGGTATATGCTCATACATTCTGGTATCATATACTCTCTCGTCATCTGCCTGCGCTGTTGCTCGTCAAAGAAACGTTTATATACAGGATAGTCAGAACCGAGATATTTTTCAAGCGAAATGCCCACACGACGGCCACAGACCACGATACTCTGCTCAAAATCTCCTATCTGGGTATATACATCAGGAAGCTCGACATCAGGAAGAAGGCGCTGCATACGGTTAAGGCAACTGCGCAACTGCTCATTCTCCTTATCCATATTGGCAAAAGTATCAGTAACATCTTCAATAGCTGTAGAAAGAGTGGAATCTTCATAATATTCAAGGATTCTCTCGTTCATCCCCGACTCTCCCAGCACACCTATCTTCAGAAGACTTTCCACAAGAGCACGTGTCTCCACAATATATGTCGTGCGCATCTTCTGTAATGCAGAATAGTCTCCCGTGGTAAGATACCTCACCTGCAACAGGTCATACCTGCGGATAGGCATGGACGAGTCATCAAGACTGCTTATCGGGGTTCCATCCCCAAAAGAACAGCCCACAAGAACCAACGACACGAATAGCGCCATTATTGCAGGAAACAGGTATTTTTTCACGATACACACAGATTAAACAATCATTTTATGGAAAATCTGCTGCAAAAGTAGTAAAAAATCCTCACTTCTGCAAATTTTAAGTAAAATTTATTTAATTTTTGTTTAAATTTTAATACAAATATATTCTGTCGCCCACTTTGGCTGAATAATCAAGAGGCAGCCTGTTCCAAATATAGAGACGTGAAAGACGAACTCCATAATGCTGGGCAATAGAATAAAGGCTCTCGCCGTTCTTCACCACATGATAGCGGCCACGATACTCCTTGACAGCATGTTTCTGCTTTTTCAACAGATACACCACGTCACCATCGGCAAGCATCTCAACCTTGTCGCGCTCATTATACTTCGCAAGCTTAACCGCACTGATTCTCAGCTCCTTGCTAAGACTCGCAAAAGTATCTCCATGACGTGCTATGACATAATAATTCTTGTTGTAGGAATACAGGCGATGTGGCTGTTGTCCCTGCAACTGCACCTTCGGACTTGTCACAGAATGCTTCAACACAAAAGTATTTACGCTCTTCTGTGTGTCGTACTGATACAACTGGTAAGCCTCGATGATATTGATAAGTTTCTGGGCGTATGTAGGACTTGTAGCATATCCACAGGCTTTCAGACCATGCGCCCATCCCTTATAGTCGGTCACCTTCAGACGAAACAGGCTCTGATAGCGTGGACGCTGAAGGAATTTACTATGGTCCTCATAACTCGCACGGGGATTGTTATACACACGGAAACATTCGTTAGGAGCATCATCATCACGGAGCATCGTAGGACCAGTCCAATCATGACACTTGATACCAAAGTGATTGTTACCCATAGTGGCCAACGTGCTTCTACCAGCCGAACTCTCAAGAAGTCCCTGCGCAAGAGTGATACTTGCAGGAATAGAGTACCTTCTCATCTGCTCAATAGCAAGTTCCTTGTAAATCTCGATATACTGCTGGTACACGGCATTCGTCTTGACCTGCCCCGACAAATCGCTGGTACAGCCCAAAGCGGCAACTAACAGAATAATATGTAGGTGTCTTTTGATGCTCACGACGTAAAAACAATTAAGCGGCACTCAAAATACACATTGAGTACCGCACATATTCAGTTTGTAGTGGATAGGGGATTCGAACCCCTATGGCAAGATTGAGAATCTTGAATCCTAACCCTTAGATGAATCCACCGGATTAATTTGTACTTTTCTCAGCCCCTTTCTTGGTAGTGGATAGGGGATTCGAACCCCTATGGCAAGATTGAGAATCTTGAATCCTAACCCTTAGATGAATCCACCATCTTCCGAGAAAGTACAAATACATATTGACTTTGAGGCGGAAGGTGGGGGATTCGAACCCCCGGTACGGTAACCCGCACGTCAGTTTAGCAAACTGGTGGTTTCAGCCACTCACCCAACCTTCCAAAAGACTTTGAAAAGTTCTTAGCCGAACCTCTTTTGTCAAATGCGATGCAAAGGTACAACATTTTTCTGAAACCACCAAATTTTTTCATTAACTTTTTTCTTATTTCATACAATTACTTCACTTTTTGTGATAAATATCACCAATTATCCAAAATGACACACTTCTCCCCTACTCCCATGTGTAGATGAATAAAAACACGCAGAATTAATATATCAAAAAGAAATAAAAATGCAGACTTTCCACTCTGTTTAAACACTTTAACGTATGTCGACTTTAGTATTTGGCAAAAAATAGAACCTTTACACATTACAAGTATAGACAATGTATGATTTAGACAGACTGGATGCGGTTCATCACCAAATGGAAGAAAACGAACTGTCTCAGGCAATGGATGAAATCGGCTATCAAAAGATTAGACAGTATGCGGAACCACTTCCGAACGGAAAAAAACTTGTTCGGATAGATTTTCATAGATAAAATTTATTTATGGAGAAGGGATATACAAAAGCGAGTAATGTTAATCCTATGCAACAACAAAACCAAGACCAGGAAATCTTACAGTTCTTACAGTTCTTACAGTCTTACAGTGTAAGATTCCCCCCACACAACAGTAAAAGAAGAATTAAATATATATTTATATATATTTAAATTTCGGTTCGCATTTTTATGCGGGGATGCATCTCAGACAACTGTAATCTGTAAGAACTGTAAGATTTACGACTTGGCGGACATTTGTCGCACGAGTCAGCGGACAACTATTGCCAACATGGGGAAAATGTAGTAATTTTGCAGTACACAAGAAAAGGATACGGGCATCCTCTGCTATGCCTTCGCTATGCCTCCGTTGTGGCTCTGCTCTCATAGCAGAGGAAGAACAGAGAAACAATATGAGGACAGCGACGGCACTTGCTTGTATCAGCATTTTCTATATTCGCAAAAGCTCAAGTTGTAGGGAGCAGATACAACAAAAAAAGCTCGCCACCCCACGAAGGAAGCAACGAGCCTTGATATAGAGATTTATAAAACTAATCGATTAGTCAAGCCACTTTACGTAGCAGAAGTCCTGACGGTGTGGCAACTTATTGTTCTTCGGGAACATACGGACAGCGGTCTTGAAGCTACCTGCATGGTTAACCTCAAAGCTGCACTCGAATGTGTAGAGGTTGCCCTCCACCTTTACAAGCTCGAACGGAACAACATTCATAACACGACGATCGGAAGCGTCCTGATCATTCTTCAGCATAACGAGCTCAAGACCTACAGCATCTGTGAGTCCCTGCTCATCAATAACATACTGAATCTTGTAAGACTTACCAGTCTCTGCACCATTAACGATGACAGATGTATCAGAAGAAACAGCCTTGATGCTATCCCATCGCTCTGCTACGGTCTCCTTCCACTGTGCAATCTCCTTAGCCTCCTGATAACCATTGGCATTGATCATAGCAGAACGCTCAGCGAGCTTGATGTAGAACTTAGCGTAGTAGTCGTCGAGCTGACGCTTCATAGTATAGTGAGGAGCGATTGTAGCTATAGAGTTCTTGATGACCTTGATCCATTCCTCAGAATAGCCCTTCTCGTTCTTGTTGTAGTACATAGGAGTGATCTCGTTCTCGAGCATACCGTAGATAGTAGCGGCATCAAGCTGATCCTGATAAGCCATGTTCTCGTATGTACGCTCCTGCTTGAGAGCCCAACCTGCACCTGGACGATAGCCTTCAACCCACCATCCGTCAAGAACAGAGAGGTTTACAACACCGTTCATCTCAGCCTTCTCGCCTGATGTACCAGAAGCCTCAAGAGGACGTGTAGGAGTATTCATCCAGATATCCACACCTGAAACGAGACGGCGGGCAAGCTGGAAGTCATAGTCCTCAAGGAATATTATCTTACCGAGGAACTCAGGACGCTGGCTGATTTCATAGATACGCTTGATAAGTCCCTGACCTGCACCATCAGCAGGGTGAGCCTTACCAGAGAAGAAGAACAGAACTGGACGCTCTGGGTTGTTCACAATCTTAGCAAGACGCTCAAGGTCTGTGAAGAGAAGATGAGCACGCTTGTAAGTAGCGAAACGACGGCAGAAGCCAATCATCAGGGCGTTAGAGTTGATACGGTCGAGAAGTGACAATACACGTGTAGGATCGCCCTGGTTCTTTAGCCAGTTCTCTGCGAACTTCTCACGGATGTACTTCACGAGCTTTTCCTTCAGAGCCATACGTGTCTCCCATATCTCTGCATCAGGACAGTCGTAGATACCATGCCAGAGAGATTCGTTTGACTGATCATTATAGAAGCCCTTCTTGAGATACTTGTCATAAACCTTACGCCACTCTGTAGCACACCATGATGGGAAGTGAACACCATTGGTTACATAGCCCACATGAGTCTCTTCTGGGAAGTAGCCGTTCCAGATAGGAGCAAACATCTTCTGTGACACCCAACCATGGAGCATAGACACGCCATTAACCTCCTGACAGGTGTTACAAGCGAATGTTGACATACAGAAACGCTCGTTGTCATCGTCTGGATTTGTACGTCCCATACCTATGAACTCATCCCAAGAGATACCGAGCATCTGAGGATAGCCACCCATGTACTTTCCAAAAAGTTCCTTGTCGAAGTAGTCGTGACCTGCAGGTACAGGAGTATGAACTGTGTAGAGAGAAGAAGCACGAACAACCTCAAGAGCCTGCTGGAATGTAAGACCTTCCTTGATATAGTCAACAAGACGCTGCAGGTTGCAGAGAGCAGCGTGTCCCTCGTTACAATGGTAAACCTGCTTTGTGATACCGAGTTTCTTCAATGTAAGGATACCACCGATACCGAGAAGAATTTCCTGCTTGAGACGGTTCTCCCAGTCACCACCATAGAGGGCGTGAGTGATAGGACGGTCATAGTCAGAGTTCATGTCATTATCAGTATCGAGCAGATAGAGTTTTACACGACCTACGTTAGCCTGCCATACGAGGGCATGAACCATATAGTTCATATAAGGAACATCAACAACTACCTGATTGCCGTTCTCATCGAGAGTACGTGTGATAGGCAGAGAAGTGAAGTTCTGAGCGTCATAGTTGGCAATCTGCTGACCATCCATAGAAAGGGTCTGCTTGAAGTATCCGAAACGGTACAGGAAACCGATACCGCACATATCAACGTTAGAGTCAGAAGCCTCCTTGATATAGTCACCGGCAAGCATACCAAGACCGCCAGAGTATATCTTCAGAGAATTGTGAATACCGAACTCCATAGAGAAGTATGCCACAGAAGGACGGTTCTCATTAGGCTTTACATCCATGTAAGAGCGGAAGTGATTATAAACCTCCTTTACGTTCTTCATGATAGCCTTATCCTTCACGATTTCCTCCTTACGCTCGTAAGAGAGACGGTCAAGGAGCATTACAGGGTTGTGCGCAACCTGTTCGTAGAGGTCCTCATCGAGGCTACGCCACATTTCACGTGCATCATAGTTCCATACCCACCACATGTTATGAGCAAGCTCATCGAGGCACTGCAACTCCTCTGGGAGGGTTGATTTCACATTAAACTCTTTCCATACAGGAGAGTTTGCATAATCTGCTTTGATTTTCATAACTGTATATTTATTAGATTATGTAATATATTTACTATTTGCTATTTTTCTTGCTAAGCGCAAAATCATACGCTTGCCAATAGTACTTGATAAACTCGCTCCAGAGAGCCTTCTTTGAAAGTTTATCAGCATTTGAACGAGCCTTCTTCACCTGACTCTCCGTCATGTTACTGAACTTGGCAACGGTATCCTTGATGACATCAGCCACCTCAGAGTAGTTGTAGTCAGTACGATGGATTGTCTTCACACCATCCTCAATCTCGCTATATGCGCCCTTCACAGAGTTAGCCCAGAGTCCGAAGCCTGCGAGGTCGGTTGTGACACATGGCACCTTGAAGGCAACAGACTCAAGAGGAGTATAGCCCCAAGGTTCGTAGTATGAAGGATAGATGCTGAGATCAATACCGATGATAAGGTCGTAATAAGGCTTGTTGATGATACCGTCATTGCCCGTGAGATAGCAAGGCAGGAAGATTAGCTTCACCTTGTCCTCCTTACGATTCCACATATCGTTGTACTTCATCATGCTGAGCACATTGTCCTGATCCATGTTGTGAAGCCAATGTGAAACCATAGGAACCTCAAGCGGAGTATCGAATGTCTTTCCGCTATTATAGCGTTCCTTCAGATCCTCACGCGCATTACCTACCCAAGCCGGAACCTGAACGAAAGCAACTACATTTTTGCCTAAGCGAGAGTCCCGGTTAAGGCGGTTCATAGACTCCACAAACACGTCGATTCCCTTGTTACGGAACTCGTATCTGCCACTTGTACCAATGATTAAAGTATCATCATCAAACTGACAACCAGTCAGACAGTTAGCCAAGCGAAGCAAAATATTTCGCGCTTCCTTGCGCTTCTTGTTAAAGGTAGCCGCCTTTGGTACGAAGTCATTCTCAAAACCATTAGGAAGAACCACATCAACAGGCCTGCCTATAAGTTCCTTACACTCCTGGGCAGTAATCTCGCTAACCGTGGTGAAACAATCCACATTCATTGCCGTCTGCTTCTCGATGGAATGCTTTGACTGCATATTGAGTTCCTCTGCCATCTGGTCTCCGTTATAAGCCCAGAGATAATCATACAGAGGCTTGTTGTTACCTGCGATGGAACGGCCTATTGAAGTGGCATGAGTGGTAAAGATCGTACCTATCTTCGGACAATGCTTCTTGATGTATAGGAGTCCCATACCCGTCATCCATTCATTACCATGATAGATTACATTCTTTGCCTCAAGCTTATAGAATTGATAAAAACTCTCCACCGCCTTTGCAGCAGCGTATGAGAACATACTTGCCTCGTCGTAATCACCATATCCATGAAGTGAATCTACTTGGAAATCCTCCCAACACAAACCGTAAATGCGGTCTTTCTCTACATAGAATGGCTTGAAATCAACAAGTATCGATATTGGTTTGCCTGGAATATTCCAACGGCCTGTCTTTACGTTTATACCCCTCTCTGCTGCATACTTACGCCAATCTGCAAATAAATTGTTATCCTCTACAAAATATGGACTACCCTTCTCATCCCAGCAATCAGGGCCGATGAAGATGATTCTATCAGGCATCGCATCCTGCAGAGTCTTTGCCCTTGTGGATAGTACTGCGTAGATTCCTCCAACTTTGTTGCAGACCTCCCAACTGCTTTCGAATATATAATCTGGTGTAATCATTGTATCCATAATTAAATTAATACCAATCGAGTATACTCAATACAATAACTCTCTAATTGTTAGATATGTTATATCTATAAGTAAGTTTAAACTATTTGCAAAGATAATGCAAAAAAACTGAAAAAAAATCATTATCGTTAAATTTTTAATGAAAAAAGTCTGAAAAATTGATTTATATTGTGTATCTTTGCAGGCATATCATACAAATAATAATGAAAAAGCAATGAAAAGTACAATTCTCTCCATATTACTCTCTTTAACATGTTTCTCGGCTTATTCCCAGAGCGATGGTCCATTTAAAGGATACATATACAACAAGGAATACAAGGTTTCTATGCGTATCAATCTCTATGACAACGACATAAAAATTCCGGGACAGGAGATATTCGGTGAAATCGGCGGTTTTCTGCGTAGCGACGATGATTCTCGCTGCTGGATAATAACCTCTGCAGAGGTGAACGAGAAAAAGCATACCGCCAATCTCGAAATCATCAACGACTATGGTTCTGAGGATCTCACCGCTACCCTATCCTACAACCCAAAGGATAGCGTCTATACCCTCAAGCAGAATGCAGGCTCTACTATCAAGATTGCCCGTAACCGCAAATGGGTGAAACTCCCTGGAACTATGCAGTTTAAGAGAAAGTAATATTTGCATTTATGAAAAATACTATCAAAGCCATTCTCGCTATATTCTTCGTTCTCTTTATTGCCTCATGCAAGGAAGAGAAAAAGCCTATATCTACCCTTCCAAGCCCAATGGAGGAAATAGATACTACCAACATAAAGAAGAGCCTATTGCGAGAGGTCATGAACTTTATTGATGAGCATCCCAAGACAAATGCGTTCATTCTTTACAATATGTTGATGTGCAAGAAAAAGAAAGGATATGGCGATAATTGTATTGGATGCAGGACAAAATTCAACGAAGTATTTTGCATTATAGAAGCCTATGATTTCCATTTTGGAGAAGGAGAATTTATCATAAGAGAAAACTATCCCCACAAATATTTTGACATCAACGGCAAAATAGTATTTGTGCCTTCAAATGATGATGCTTTCTACAACCAAAAGAAATTAAAGGCGATATATGAAAAAACAAAATTCATAGAAGAAGATAGACAATTAGATAAACACTATTTTCTGCTATATGATTTAAAAGATAGTTGCGGGAAAGCGGATTTTCCATTCTATGGCGATAGTATATATGAATATACTTCAGAAAATTTCATCCCTGTTATAGTAGAGAAAGTAAAAAGTTCAATAAAATTTGACCCTCCGATACTAAAATAATAGCGTTTATCCTTTGCTTCCTCCGTTGATCCTCCGTACCAAAGTCGGTGCAAAGTCGGTGCAAAGTCGGTGATAATACCATTCGGAATAGGAGTTTCATCGAGTTTGGTACGGAGGAAGAGCTCTAAGTTTGCATCGTCTAAGAAAAAGATAGGATAATCTTTGCTTAGTAAGGCCAGATTCCTTACCTTTGTTGTAAGAAGGAGGAATCGGCCTG
>CADBXL010000016.1 GCA_902798615.1 uncultured Bacteroidales bacterium
AGGCTCCACCCCCCTCACCCCCTCCAGGGGGAGTAGATACACTTACTCGCGTGAGGGGGAGTGGTGAAGGGATTTGCTTTCGCCATCTAAAAAAACAGGACAAAACCAATAAAAACATATAAAAACAAAACAACAATAACCAAAATGTTTTACTTTGTTTTCTTTTGTTTTAATTGGTTTTTCTAAATGGCGAAAGCAACTCATTATTAACACTTAAAACCCGCAATACCCTCGGCGGTTATGGCTCTGATGCTATATAAAAACTCTCCCCCTTGGGGGGAGACGGAGGGGGTCTTTATGAAAAAGGAAACTTGGAAATTCATTCTTCAGACTATTGCAAGTATTCTGACTGCGATAGCAACTACCCTCGGCGTGACCTCCTGTATGGGGTATTAAAATATTAAGGAATTAAGGAATTAAAGAATTAAGAAATAAAAAAATAATTGTCAATTTTCAATTATCACTTGCTTTAGCTTGATGAGCTTCAGCGAAGAACTTGCGTAGCTTGGTAAGCTTGCGAACAATTTTCAATTGTTTAAGACCTTATTATATAATAAAAAGAAAATCTCCCATAGAATTGCTCTATGGGAGATTTGTATTTATCCATATCATTTAGCCGTAATTAGCTAAATGGTACACGAATTTACTTCTTGTTCAGAGCGAGGTCAACGTTTACTGCGCAAGCAACAGAGCAACCTACCATTGGGTTGTTACCAATACCGAGGAAGCCCATCATCTCTACGTGTGCAGGAACTGATGAAGAACCAGCGAACTGAGCGTCAGAGTGCATACGGCCGAGTGTATCAGTCATACCGTAAGAAGCAGGACCAGCAGCCATGTTATCTGGGTGAAGTGTACGACCTGTACCACCACCAGAAGCTACTGAGAAGTATGGCTTACCAGCACGGATACGCTCCTTCTTGTATGTACCAGCTGTTGGGTGCTGGAAACGTGTTGGGTTTGTTGAGTTACCAGTAATTGATACGTCAACGTCTTCCTTCCACATGATAGCTACACCCTCACGAACGTCGTCAGCACCGTAGCAGTTTACTGCTGCACGTGGACCATTAGAGTAAGCGATACGCTTAACCTCCTTGAGCTCACCTGTGAAGTAGTCGAACTGTGTCTGTACGTATGTGAAGCCGTTGATACGAGAGATAATCATTGCAGCATCCTTACCGAGACCGTTGAGGATACAACGGAGTGGCTTGTCAGCTGGTCTTGACTTGTTAGCCATCTGAGCGATCTTGATAGCACCTTCAGCAGCAGCGAATGACTCGTGACCAGCGAGGAATGCGAAACACTTTGTCTCTGGCTCGAGAAGACGAGCAGCGAGCTCACCGTGGCCGATACCTACCTTACGGTCGTCAGCTACAGAACCAGGGATACAGAATGACTGGAGACCCTCACCAATGTAGTTAGCAGCCTCTACAGCGTCCTTTGCCTTTTCCTTGAGAGCGATTGCAGTACCTACAACGTAAGCCCACTTAGCGTTCTCGAAACAGATCATCTGAGTCTCCTCACATGTCTGATATGGGTCGAGACCTGCAGCCTCGCAGATCTGATTAGCCTCTTCAATAGAAGCGATACCGTGCTTGTTAAGACAAGCGAGGATCTGCTTGATGCGACGATCCTGAGATTCAAACTTTACTTCTCTAATCATTTTATTTAAAGGTTTAGAGGTTTTGAGGTTTTTGTGGTTTTGAGGTCTGTCCAGTCTGCATTTCGTATTTCCTGCGCGTATTAATCAAAGATTGTAGCTTTCTCATTACATTGTCATTCAAATCCTCTAACTGGTGAAATTCCTCTTCGGTAATGTATTCCTCGTTTCTGGCAATCAGAATCTGAGTATCCAGTTCGTTAGAAGAACCCAAAGCAATATGAAGGAAATGAATCAGGTCAGGGTTTGAATCCCTGCCGTAGCCTTCTGCTATATTAGAAGGTATAGAGACTGCTGCCCTTTGCATCTGACTGCTAAGTCCGAAAACCTCATAGCGTGGGAAGTTCCGCGTCTTTTTATAGACCAACGAAACCAATTCCATTGAATTCTGCCATACTTGCAGGTTTTTATGAGGACCCATCATACATGCAGACCTTAAAACCTTATAACCTTATAACCTTGAACCGTCGTTAGACTTAATTCTTACGTGGGTCAATAAATTTAACTGCACCGTCCTCTTTCTTAGTACGGCCGTAAGTACCTGTAACACTCTTGAGTGCCTCGTTAGCGTCAACACCCTTCTTGATAGCGTCCATGAACTTGCCCATGTGAACGAACTCATAACCGCATACCTGGTCGTCCTTATCGAGATACTGCTTTGTGATGTAACCCTCTGTGAGCTGGAGGTAACGAGTACCCTTCACCTTTGTACCATAGAGAGTACCACACTGAGAAACGAGACCCTTACCGAGGTCCTCGAGACCAGCACCAATCATAAGACCGCCCTCTGAGAAAGCAGACTGTGTACGACCGTAAACAATCTGGAGGAAGAGCTCACGCATAGCTGTATTGATAGCATCACAAACGAGGTCTGTGTTAAGAGCCTCAAGGATTGTCTTGCCTGGGAGAATCTCTGATGCCATAGCAGCAGAGTGAGTCATACCAGAACAACCGATTGTCTCAACGAGAGCCTCCTCGATGATACCATCCTTTACGTTCAGGGTAAGCTTACAGCAACCCTGCTGTGGTGCACACCAACCAATACCGTGTGTAAGACCAGAGATGTCCTTGATTTCCTTAGCCTGAATCCACTTACCCTCTTCAGGGATTGGAGCTGGTCCGTGGTTAGGACCCTTGGCTACGCAGCACATTTCCTGTACTTCTTTTGAATAAACCATTTTGTTTTTGTTTTTATATTTGTTAATATAAGAAAAAGTTCAATAATGTAAGTTCAGTCTGCAAAATTAATAAAAAGTTCAGAGAAATACCTAAAATTAGTGATAAAATTTCCAAAAATATAAAATAAAAGTAAGTTTTCAAAGCTTTTTACTGAGATATATAAGGAAAAATTAGTATCTTTGCAAAATAAAGTTTACAAATTTAAGTGTAAGGTTAGAAGGTTAGGAGGTTAGAGGTTAGAGGTCTGCATCGCTAATAGGCAAGCCGACTTGAAACCAAAAGACCAGAAAACCCGAGAACCTATAAACCCTTAAATAAAGGTTAGAAGGTCTGCATCGCCCATGAGCGTTACGACCTGAAAACCTCAAAACCCTATAAACCTCAAAACCTCAAAAAACATGACATTTGAAGTAAAAGACGAGGCTCTTCGTGAGGCTGCTGGTAAAGGCATGGATGATTTCATCGCTGTCATCGTTGATGCCATCAAGAAAGGCGTGGGTGGCGAACTCTCCGCCGAGACTATGCCAAAGCTAACAGCCGACCAGATAACGCTCTTAGCCTATATAATGCTTCGTGACGAACTTATGGACGGCGGTTTCATACAGCTCATCCACAACGGCTACGGGCCTTTTTTCTTCCGCAATCCCTTCGACAAAGCCGTGCGACAATGGGGTGAGAAAGTGCAGGAACTGACTGGCGTGAAAGGTAACGAGGACACGAATCTGATAGGTCTCTGCCGCTTGTTGCGTCGCGTTCGCAAATGCTATGACAAGTATCACAATCAGATAGAAAAGGAGATGAGCGATGAAGATTTCATGGCTCTCTACGAGCAGCTTGACATGTTCGACGACTTCGACGATGAGTTCGTTTCGAATGAGGAAAGCTATACTGAGGATGTGGCAAGATATGTGGATGAGCATATATTAGAATTCATAGCCCCTATCCCCTGACCCTTTCCCCGCTCGGGGCAAGGGAGCAAGATAGTATTTTTCGCGGAAAGTGTTCGTTCAAATATACACAAAAAAAATGCTTATGGAAAATGATGAATATGATTATAACTTCAAGACATCATATCCTGATAGGTATGGAATATTGAAAGCAAATTCGCGAGAAAACAGGACTTATCCGACTGATGCAGAACTTGTTCTATGGGAACAACTGCGAAGAAAGGCATTAGGATATAAGTTTAGGAGGCAGCATCCAATAGGTGATTATATTGCTGATTTCATCTGCATAGAGAAGAACCTCATAATAGAGGTTGATGGCAAATATCACGACCAAGAGGAACAACGAATCGACGATAACACGAGGACAGACTTCCTCAACAAGCATGGTTTCTATGTACTACGCTTTACCAACGATATGGTAATGACGGATATGGACTACGTGCTTGATAGAATAAAGGAATTATTAAATAAACTATAACAAAATACACATACCAATCCCCATAATTAGTAAAGTGTATCTACTCCCTTGCCCCGTTTCGGGGAAAGGGTCGGGGTTAGGGGCTATATATGAATAAGATAGAGCAAGAACTTAGGAAGAAAAGTCCGGTGCAGATAAAGAACAAGAAGGCATCTTTCGACTATTTCTTCGTTGACACATACACAGCCGGCATAGTACTGACCGGCACAGAGATTAAGTCTATACGACTTGGTAAGGCTTCACTTGTTGATACGTTCTGCTATATCAATAATGGTGAGATATGGGTTAAGGGAATGAACATCAACCCTTATTTCTATGGATCATATAACAACCACGAGGCAAAGCGCGACCGCAAGTTATTGCTCAACAAGCGTGAGATTCGTCGCTTACAGGAAGATACCAAGGCTGTGGGATTCACCATAGTCCCTACCCTCGTATTCATCGACGACAAAGGACGTGCAAAGGTGGATATTGCCCTCTGCCGAGGTAAGAAGGAATTTGACAAGCGCCAGACTATCAAGGAAAAACAGGACAAGCGCGAAATGGATCGTGCGATGAAGAATTTCTGATTTATTTTAAGGTTAGAAGGTTTTGAGGTTTGAAGGTTTGAAGGTCGGAGTGTTCATGAGTGATGTTGACATTCTTGCCCTCATTAATTTCAAGATAGACTGCAATATAAAATTGAAATAAAAGGAAACTCTCCAACAGAATCAAATCCGTTGGAGAGTTTTTTCAATTATCATTAAGAGATTCCCACAGAGAATCAAATTCTTCCTTAGAGATTTCCACCAAGTCGAAATGCCGCTTATAGAACTCTATATCCACATCTAAATCACACCAATAACCGTAATTCCTTTTGCTTGGGGCCAAGAATAGCACATTACCATCTACATCAACACCAATCTCTCTGACTACCAATTTATATTCAACATCATCATATTCTATATACCAAGAGCATATCTTATCACGATATTCCTCAAAATCAGGATTACTTGATAACATTTTCAAGAAAGCATCAGCAAGTTTCCAAAAAACAGATTGCTTCTTATCCGTTTCTGGCTTTGAAGTTTTTTCTTCTTTGAATTTGAAATACAACATAATTCTTTTATTTTTCCGCCACAAAGATACAAATAATAAATGTTTCGAGCAAATTTCAAGGGGAGAATTTGTTATTTCCATCTCCAATAATAAAGATTCAAAATTACACGAGTAAATCCCTTGTAAGTCAAAAGATACTCCATCGTTACTCCATCGATAGTCCATCGTTTCGATGGAGGAATGATGGAGGAATGATGGAGTATCGATGGAACTACTACTGAGGAATAGAGACTTTGCGACTCTGCATCTTCGCGTTTTAAAAAAAGAGGCAGACAGAAAAGGAGGATTGAATTGCAAAGAAAGACTTTTTTGCAATATTTACACGGTTTTATCGTTTTAATATAGTATGAAACGTATATTCTCACTATATATTCTTGCGATGATAGGCAGTCTGACGGTATGGGCACAAGACTTTGTGCTGACCGGAAGAGTGATGGATGCGCAGGAGAATGCAATAGAACTTGCATCCGTGAGCTGTGTGGCTCAGGGCAAGGCTACTATGACCAACCTCCGCGGTGAGTTCTCCCTGTCGCTGAGGTCGGCGGATTCCGTGGTGATACGTTTCTCTATGATTGGCTATAAGACCAAGACAAGGATTTTGCGCCGTCCGAAGGGAAGACAGAACCTACAGATACAACTATATGAGGATGAGCAGTATCTGGACAATGTTGAGGTGGTAAAGAGAAAACGTAGCACATCTACGACAGAGGAGATAAGCACCAAGGATATAAAGACAGCACCTTCTACTTCAGGAAATGCCGTTGAGGAACTTATTCAGCAACAGGCGGGCGTGAGTACGCATAGCGAATTGTCATCGCAGTATAACGTGCGTGGAGGTGCTTTTGATGAAAACTCCGTATATATCAATAATGTAGAGGTATATCGTCCGTTCCTTATCCGTAGCGGTCAACAGGAAGGACTTTCCATCATAAATCCAGATATGGTGGGTAAGATTGGGTTCTCTACTGGCGGATACGAGGCAAAATATGGCGACAAGATGTCGTCGGCTTTGGATATAACCTACCGCCGTCCGGAGAAGTTTGAGGCTAACGCACAGGCGAGTCTGCTTGGAGCAAGTGCCTATATCGGCTTTAGCAACAAGAAGTTCGCATGGGCAAATGGAATCCGCTACAAGACGACAAAAGCCCTTCTGAAGACATTCCAAACAGACGGAAAATACGAGCCTGTATTCTTTGACTACCAGACATATATGAGCTTTACGCCCAACAAGCGTTGGCAGGTGGATTTCATAGGCAATATCAGTCAGTCTAAATTCAATTTCTTCCCTAAGAGCCGCGAGACGAGTTTCGGAACACAAGATAACGTTAAGGAGTTCAGCGTATATTTCGACGGTTGGGAAAAAGACTTGTTCCGCACCTATTTCGGTACGTTGAGCATCAAGCGTAACATCACCAATAACACGCACTTATCCCTTATCGGTTCTGCCTTTTCCACAAAGGAGCAGGAAAGGTATGACATTCAGGGAGAGTATTGGCTTACGGAGTCTGGCAATAGCGATGCCCTCGGAGTAGGTACTTACGCAGAACATGCGAGAAACTATCTGAAGGCAAACGTGGCAAGCGCAAAACTGATGCTTGAGCATAAGACGAGAATGCATAACGTGCAGTCGGGATTGACGATGAAATGGGAACATATTGAGGAGCAGTCTCGCGAGTATGAAATGCGTGACTCCGCTGGTTTCATCATTCCTCATACTGGCAACTCCCTCAATATGATATACACCCTTTCTGCAAGAAATACCCTCGATGCACGCAGAACAGAGTTCTATATTCAGGATGCGTGGAAATTCGAGCGTGGCGGAAAGACGGACGAGAACGGCAAGGAAATAGAGCCCCCTACCCTATACACGCTTAACTATGGCGTAAGATTTGCGAATTGGTCGTTTACGAAGGAAAGCATATTCTCTCCACGAGTATCATTAGCAATCATTCCGGGATATAATCAGGACCTCATGTATCGCTTTGCGGCTGGCATATACTATCAGTCACCTTTCTATAAGGAACTTAGGGACACCACCACAATAGACGGCACAACATACACATCGCTGAACAATAAGCTAAAATCGCAGAAATCAATCCATTTCATCGCGGCTTTAGACTACCGTTTCCAGATGATGGAGCGCTCTTTCAAGTTCTCTGCCGAAGCTTACTACAAGGCTCTCTCAAACCTTGTCCCTTATAACCTTAACAATATCAAGGTTGTATATTACGGCACAAACGAGGCTTCAGGACATATCGCCGGTATAGATCTCAAGCTCTATGGCGAGTTTGTTCCAGGTACAGACTCGTGGATAACCTTCTCACTTATGAACACAAGGATGAAGCTTCATGGCGTGAGCATACCTTTGCCAACCGACCAGCGATACTCCGTAAACCTTAATTTCTCAGACTATTTTCCAAATACCGACCGATGGAAGATGCAACTCCGATTCGCCTTTGCCGACGGATTGCCTTTCTGTGGACCTCACAAGCCTTTAGAGCAGCAGAATTTCCGAGCACCGGCCTATCGTCGTGCAGACATAGGCATGACCTATCGTGCATTCAAGAACGACAAGCGCGAGAAACAGAGTCCGTTTAAGAATGTATGGTTGGGTATCGACTGCCTTAACATCTTCGGCATCAATAACGTGAACTCATACTACTGGGTAACAGACATCCATAACACCCAGTATGCCGTACCGAACTATCTCACAGGAAGACAGCTGAACGGAAAGGTTATTGTGGAGTTCTAAGATAGTAGATAGTTGAAAGTAGAAAGTGGAAAGTTAATAGTAGAAAGTTGAAGGTCATGCCATTCGCTTAAAGCGTAAACAGACTTTTAACTTTTTATTTTCTATTTTTTTATCATATTATTTTCTTGTTTCAGAATAAATTATTATCTTTGCACTTGATTTAGACTAATAATTTACAACAAACAATTATAACCCAAACAAATAACTAAAATGAAAATTTCACGTATTGATCATCTGGGCATAGGTGTCCAGAGTATCGAGGAGGTACTTCCTTTCTTTGAGAATGTACTTGGTCTGAAATGCTATGCCGTTGAGGAGGTAGCAGATCAGAAAGTTAAGACTGCTTTCCTGAAAGTTGGTGAGACAAAGATAGAGTTGCTTGAACCTACAACTCCTGAGAGTCCTATCGCTAAGTGGCTTGAGAAGGGCGGCAAGGGTGTTCATCATGTTGCATTTGCCGTTGAGGACGGTGTTGCTGAAGCACTCGTAGAGGCTGAGGGAAAGGGTATCCGTCTTATAGATAAGGAGCCACGTCTCGGTGCTGAGAATATGATGATAGGCTTCCTGCATCCGAAGATGACCGCAGGAATACTGACAGAACTTTGTGAACCTAAGAAATAATACTGCGATGTCAAAACAAGTTGAAAACATAAAGAAGCTTTTAGCAAAGCGCGAACAAGCTCGTCTTGGCGGTGGTGAGAAGGCCATCGAAAAGCAGCACGAGCGTGGTAAATACACAGCCCGTGAACGTATTGACATGCTGCTCGACGAGGGCTCTTTCGAGGAATACGACGCATTCAAGCTCCATCGTTGTCATAACTTCGGTATGGAGAAGAAACAGTACCTCGGCGACGGTGTCGTTGTAGGTTCTGGTACTATTGACGGCCGTCTGGTATATGTATTTGCACAGGACTTCACCGTTAACGGCGGCTCTCTCTCAAAGACTATGTCGGAGAAGATATGCAAGGTGATGGATATGGCGATGACGATGGGGGCTCCATGTATCGGCATCAACGACTCTGGTGGTGCTCGTATCCAGGAGGCTATCGATGCCCTTGCAGGCTATGGTGAGATTTTCGAGCGTAATATCCTCGCTTCTGGTGTTATCCCACAGATTTCAATGATCTACGGTCCTTGTGCAGGTGGCGCTGTATATTCTCCTGCCCTCACCGACTTCACCCTTATGATGGAGGGAACATCATACATGTTCCTTACAGGTCCTGCCGTTGTGAAGACCGTTACGGGTGAGAATGTTGACGCAGAGCATCTCGGAGGAGCAAGCGTACATGCAAGCAAATCTGGTGTTACACACTTCACAGCAAAGACGGAGGAAGAGGGAATTGAAATGATTAAGACCCTCATATCATACATTCCTTCGAACAATATGGAGGAGGCTCCTCGCAAAGAGTGTAACGACCCATTAAACCGTATGGACGATTCTCTGAATGAGATCATCCCGGAGGATCCGAATCAGGCTTACGACATGTACAAGGTAATCGCAGCTATTACCGATAACGGCGAGTTCTTCGAGGTTCAGCCTAAGTTCGCAAAGAATATCATTATCGGTTTCTCGCGTTTCAACGGTCAGTCTGTCGGAATTGTTGCTAATCAGCCTTCTGCATACGCAGGTGTTCTTGACGTGAACGCTTCACGTAAGGGTGCGCGTTTCGTTCGCTTTTGCGATGCCTTCAATATTCCTATTGTAAGTCTCGTAGATGTTCCAGGCTTCCTCCCTGGAACAGGTCAGGAGTATAATGCCGTTATTCTGCATGGTGCCAAGTTGCTCTACGCATACGGTGAGGCTACCGTTCCAAAGGTTACTGTCACCTTGCGTAAATCTTACGGAGGTTCACACATCGTTATGGGCTGTAAGCAGCTCCGTGCCGATATCAACCTTGCATGGCCAAGTGCAGAGATTGCCGTTATGGGTGCAGCCGGTGCCGTTGCCGTACTTCAGGCAAAGGAGGCAAAGAAGATCAAGGAAGAAGGTGGTGATGTAAAGGCATTCCTCGCAGAGAAAGAGGCTGAGTATCAGGAACTCTTCGCTAATCCTTATCAGGCAGCCCAGTTCGGCTATATCGACGATGTAATCGAGCCACGCAACACACGCTTCCGCATCTGTCGCGCATTGGCACAGTTGGCTACCAAACGTCAGTCTTTGCCAGCAAAGAAGCACGGATGTATTCCGATGTAATATTGGAAAGTGTAAAGAATAAAGTAGAAAGTGTAAGGAAATAAAAATGAATAACGAAGTTTATGCTGCCATCGCTATGGCTTTGCATGATGACCTCGGATATAACCTGCACGATAGCGAGTCTGGCAGACTCACTATCGTAGCAAGGGATTCTGAATGGTCATCAAAGGCAGCTAAGATGACAGCAAAAGTATAGAAATGAAACAGTATAAATATCAGATCAACGGCAAGAAATATGAGGTATCTGTTGAAACTCCTGCCGCTGACGGAACTATCGCAGTTACAGTAAACGGCGAAATGTATTCTGTTGTGCGTGAACCAGAACCTGTAGTGGAGAAGAAAAAAGTAGTTGTAAAACCTGTTGCTGCAAAACCTGCCGAGGGTGCAGATGAGATGCAGGACGCTTTGCGTTCCCCTCTTCCTGGAACAGTAATAGAGATTCCTGTAAAGACAGGTATGCAGGTAAAGGAAGGCGATACACTCGTTGTGCTTGAGGCAATGAAGATGAACAACAATCTTACAGCAGAACGCGACGGTATAGTCAAATCAATTCTCGTAGGTGAAGGTGAGGCTGTGAAAGAAAATACACCTCTCGTGACATTCGAATAGGCCAGCTTTAAACTATTATAAAAAAACAATATACCGGTATAATGTAGTCAAAGGATTACATTATATCGGTATTTTTTTCTTAAATTTGAGTTAATTATCTGTAAAGAGGGGGAGAATTTGCCGTTTTCTCAAGTTTTTTTGTTAACTTTGCACCACAAATTCAACAGATATAATGAAAAAAGTTCTCTTTATCAATCACGAAATTTCGCCTTTCGTACCAGACTCGGAGTTGGCGGTTATGGGACGCCGTTTACCACAGTCAGTTCAGGATAGTGGATGCGAAATCCGAACATTCATGCCAAAATGGGGGCATATAAACGAGCGCCGTGGTCAGTTACACGAGGTGCAGCGTCTATCTGGTATGAATATCATCATCAATGACACCGACCACCCACTTATCATCAAGGTGGCAAGCATCCCCCAGACAAAGATTCAGGTATATTTCATTGATAACGAGGAATACTTCATTAAGGCAAAGAGTGATGACGACGTTCCAACCACAAGTTGTGGTGAGCGCGCAATTTTCTTTGCCCGTGGCGTGATAGAGACGATGAAGAAGCTTCGCTGGTCTCCTGACATTATCCATTGTCAAGGCTGGATGAGTGCTTTCGTGCCTCTCTACATCAAGCAGGCATATCAGGACGAGCCTTCTGTATGTAATGCGAAGATTGTCTCTTCACTCTTCAACAGCACAGATGACATTGTACTTGAGGAAGATTTGAAACAACGCATTGCATTCAAGGGAGTAACAGTTGACACACTTTCTGACTATAGCGACAATTTCGGCATGTCAGACCTTGCACGTCTAGCAATCCGAAACTCTGATGGTGTCATCGCAGGTTCTCCAGATCTCAAGGAAAGCATCATGAAGGAGATTGAAGCATCCGACACTAAATTCCTGGCTTATCCAGGCGAAGACTTCAAGGATGCCTTCCTCAATTTCTACGACACTTTGTAAAGTTCTTTTTCTTCCTCCCCGTAAATGAGTAAATCGGAAGGCAAAGGAAATTGATAAATTGAATATTGATAATTTGTAATTAATATAGCGCCCCAAATGCCGTACAGGCATCCTTCCTAATAATGCAAGGATGGGGTGAAAGGTCGATATGAAAAAAAATCTTATATTCCCACTCATAGCGTTGGCAAGTATCTTTGCATCATGCGACGATAATACAGACGAGTTGGGATACTCTATCACCAATCCTACAGACAGAATGGTTATCGACTACGGGACGTTCAATGTAAATAGCGAAACCGTCAAGCTCGACAACATTATCTCACGTTCTTCTACTGGCAATATCGGAAAGATAAAGGATTCTGAAACAGGTTCCTACATCACATGTAATTTCCTAGGGCAGGTGTATTCTATGGAAAGCAATACGTTTCCACAGAAGGACAGTCTCATTCTTACAAATGGTGAGATTATAGCAGACTCATGCAAATTATATGTATATTACACAACATACACAGGAGACTCAACAGTCTCAATGAAGTGCAAATTCCAAGAGTTGGCAAAACCACTTAGCGAAAGTGAGACATATAATGTGGACTTCAAGCCAACCTATGAGAATGGATATCTACGCAAGAATGGAATGACAAGTTCAACAGTCTATTCACTTGTTGACAATAGTATTGACGATAAAACTCGTCAGTCAAACCACTATAAAAATTTCAATATCCTCCTGAACAACGAATATACAGACGTTAATGGCAAGAAATACAACAACTATGGCACTTATATTCTGAATAAGTATTATGAGCCAGGAGGTAGCAAGAATTTCAAGAATTCCTACAGCTTCATCCATAACATCTGCCCTGGTTTCTATCTTGAGCATACAGGTGGTATTGGTTGTATGGCCAATATTGCTTACACAGAGCTTGTCGTATTTTTCAAAGTCATTAAGAATGGCAATACCACAAAAAATACCACATTAGTATTCGGTGGTACAGAGGAGGTTCTTCAGAAAACCTATATCAATCAGGATCAAGACATAATCGACAAGATGAAGGATGAGGGGGATCACACTTATCTCAAGACTCCTGCCGGGCTCTATACTCAGCTCACTCTTCCTGTTGATGAAATCTTCACAGGACACGAAAGCGACACTTTGAATACAGCAAGCATATTTATTTCTCGCGAAAACAACACAAAGGAAACAAGCAGCTACACATTTCCTATTCCTACGAGTATTCTGCTCCTGCCTGTTGATAGCGTTGATAATTTCTTCGCAAAAGCAAACATTGCAAACAATCGTAATTCATATACAGCATCATACAATTCCTCAACTAATGGATACAACTTTAGCAATATAAGTAATATGATGCTTATAATGAAGAATGCAAAGCAAAAATATATAGCTGAGCATCCTGGAACAACAGACGAACAATACGAGGCGCTATACCCAAAATGGAACAAAGCAATCATCATTCCTGTGATAGCAAGTACAACACGTGTAACTCACAATATGAATATCACAAGTACGAAGCTCGTTGGCGGTAAGGATAATCCTGATGCAATAAAAATAAGCTGTATATATAGCAAGTTCCAAAAGTAAGATTATCATGGCAGATAATTTCCTTGAGAATCATAGAGCCGAATACGAACAACGCAAAGCCAAATGGCTTGCTAAGCAAAAGAAACATACTCCAGCCTCAGTAATAGAGGCTCGGAGGAAGGCTAAGGAAAAAGGAAACCAGTAAGCAAATGCGCTTACTGGTTTTCTTTTGTTCTTCCTTCGTTATAACTCCTAACCAAACTCGATGAAGCTCTTATGTAACTCTTATTCTGAATAGGAGTTTCATCGAGTTTGGTTCGGAGGAAGAGCGAATTTACTACGGATTCATAGCCTATTCACTTTCTCGTAACCGAAGGCCTACACACGTATTCCCATCTTTATCAGATATACCTTGCAGTATATCCTTTCTTTTGTGCTGCTACCTCCTCTGGAGTTCCTGTAGCAACTACCATACCGCCATTACGACCGCCTTCTGGCCCCATGTCTATAATATAATCGGCAAGACGGATAACGTCGAGGTTATGTTCTATGATGATAACCGTATTTCCTTTATCCACAAGTTTACGGATTATACCCATAAGGATTCGGATATCCTCGAAATGCAATCCCGTAGTAGGTTCATCAAGTATATATAGAGTCTTGCCCGTATCACGCTTTGAGAGTTCTGTGGCAAGTTTTACACGCTGACTCTCACCACCAGAAAGAGTTGTTGACGGCTGGCCAAGCTTGATATATCCAAGACCAACATCCTGTAATGTCTTAATCTTATGGAGTATATTCGGTACACTCTCAAAGAATTCCACAGCCTGATTGATTGTCATATCAAGGACATCTGCAATACTCTTTCCTTTATAGCGAACTTCCAGAGTCTCACGATTATATCGCTTTCCTTGGCATACCTCACAAGGCACCATTACATCTGGGAGGAAATTCATCTCTACCGTCTTATATCCATTTCCTGAACACTCCTCACATCGTCCTCCCTTTACATTAAAAGAGAAACGGCCAGGCTTATATCCACGAATCTTAGCCTCTGGAAGAGCAACGAAAAGAGAGCGAATATCAGCAAACACACCTGTATATGTAGCAGGATTTGAGCGCGGAGTACGTCCAAGAGGAGTCTGATCCACATCCACAACCTTGTCAATAAGGTCTATACCCTCTATGGATTCATAAGGCATAGGCTTCTTCAACGAGCGATAGAAATGCTGTGAGAGGACAGGATGAAGCGTCTCGTTAATAAGCGTACTCTTTCCTGAGCCCGAAACACCAGTAACTACGATGAGCTTTCCAAGAGGGAAAGACACATCCACATTCTTGAGGTTGTTGCCCGAAGCACCATGAATAGTAATGGCAGGAGAAGCCGATTTACCGGATTTGCTCGTTTTTCTTGAAAAGTTAGAAGATTCCTCCTCTGGCACAGGACGGTCACGCTCAACTTCAACCTTGCGAGTGCCGTTAAGATAATCGGCTGTAATAGTATGCTGTTTAAGCATCTCCTTCGGAGTACCTTGGAATACAACTTCCCCACCCTTTCTACCAGCCTTAGGACCAATATCCACAATATAGTCCGCAGCCATCATCATATCCTGATCGTGCTCAACTACAATAACAGTATTGCCGATATCACGCAACTGTTTCAAAGAATGTATGAGTCTGTCGTTATCACGCTGATGAAGTCCTATGGAAGGCTCATCAAGGATATAGAGAACATTCACCAATTGACTGCCTATCTGTGTAGCAAGACGAATACGCTGACTCTCACCTCCGGAAAGAGAAGTAGACTGACGAGAGAGAGCAAGATAGTCAAGACCAACATCAAGCATGAATTTCAATCTGGTACGAATCTCTTTGATAATCTCTGAGGCAATCCTATTTTGGCGCTCGTCCATATGTTTGGGAGCCTCAGCCAACCAATCATAGAGCTGGTCGATATCCATATCTGCTAGTTCACAGATATTCTTATCCCATATACGATAAGAAAGAGCTTCCTTATTAAGGCGACGACCTTCACACTCCGGACATTTAACCATAGCCATAAACTGGTCTGCCCACTTTTGAGCAGAAGCAGAATCGTCGTTCTCTATCACACGACGGAGGTATTTTATGACTCCATCATACTCCGTGAAATAATCAGAACTTGTCTTTGCAATCTCCTTAGGAATCCTTACACGATCAAGAGTTCCATAAAGCACCTCACGAAGAGCATCTTCTGGAATATCAGAAATTGCAGTCTTGAGTTTACAGCCATATTTAGAAAGAAGAGCATCAATCTGCCAGAATATCATCTGGTTCTTATATTTACCAAGAGGAGCTATACCTCCATCGTAAATAGATAGAGCCGTATCGGGGATTACCTTCTTCATATCAATCTCGTTTATTAGGCCAAGTCCCTTACAATGAGGACAAGCTCCTTCTGGAGAATTGAACGAGAAGATGTTAGGAGCAGGATCCTTGTATGCTATACCACTCGTAGGACACATCAGACGACGCGAGAAATACTTTACTTCATCAGCATCCTTATCCAATATCATAATAAGTCCCTCTCCCTGATGCATGGCTATACGAATAGTATTACGGAGTCGCTCCTCATCACTATCCTTTACGGCAAGTTTATCTATAACAACCTCGATATTATGGTTCTTATAGCGATCCACCTTCATGCCACTCTCCAGTTCAAGAATCTCATCGTCAACACGAACCTGAAGATAGCCCTTGCGACGCATCTGCTCAAAGAGTTCACGATAATGTCCCTTACGATTACGGATAAGTGGAGCGAGAATGACAATACGCTTGCCGACATAGTCGCGGAGAATCATCTCCGTTACCTGTTCCTCCGTATATTTCACCATTTTCTCCCCCGACACATAGCTATAAGCCGTTCCGGCACGTGCGAATAGCAGACGGAGATAGTCATACACCTCGGTCGTCGTTCCCACGGTAGAACGCGGATTACGGTTGGTCGTCTTCTGCTCTATGCTTATCACAGGCGACAATCCTGTGATCTTATCCACATCAGGACGCTCCATTCCTCCAAGGAAATTGCGGGCATAGGCAGAGAAAGTCTCAATATATCGCCTTTGCCCTTCTGCAAAAATAGTATCAAAAGCTAACGACGACTTACCCGAACCTGAAAGTCCCGTTATAACGCTCAACGAATAGCGTGGAATCTTTACATCAATATTCTTAAGATTGTGCACTCTGGCACCATATATCTCTATCATTTATTTGTAGTTTCCGTAAATCCTCTGAGAAGATTCACATCCTTCTTAATGTTATACTTCACCCCATCAGCTCCTTTTGCCTGAACATGGACATAATATACGCCGTCTTTTACATCCTTCCCATTGAATGTACCATCCCATCCTTTAGAAGGATCTGTCCATTCAAATAGTTTTTGTCCCCAACGGTTATATATGGTTGCCTTGAAATCTACGATAGACTGATATCCGTCCTTTGCCTTATAGACATCATTATGCTGATCTCCATTAGGAGAGAAAGCATTCGGGAATTCAAGTTTACTTGATTTTACGGTAATACTTATTGGATCTGAAATCATTTCCTCACCATCGGGGAAAGAAACATAGAGACAAACAAGATGTACTCCTGCTTCTGTAAACGTAAATTCGGTATTTTCCTCATGACGCAAAAGATAATGCTGGCCTTCTATAACTTCATTCTTATAAAAGCGCCATTCAAAATAGCCGTCATGATTATCGCTCCCTGACAAAAATCGCACTCTGAGAGGAGCTGAACCTTCATAGCTAGTACTCTGCACATCACCTGTCTCAGTAGTAATCTCTGCACACGGAGATATATTCTGCGATATCATCTGAGGGATTGCAGTTAAGAGCAACAAAGATAAAATCAAAAAAAACTTTTTCATATATAAAATAACGCAAAATTTACCGAAATATGTTGATTTATACCGAAAAAATTCGTATTTTTGCATCGCAAATAGAAATTCAACACTAAAATGAACAAAAAAAAATATATAATATTAATATTAGCAGCTTTGTTTACCTTCTGCATGGATGCTGACGCACAACAGATACAGACGGTTCATAAAGTGAAAAAGCGTGAAACAATCTTTGGCATAGCTCGTAGCTATAACATCACTATTGAAGAGCTTATAGGTGCTAATCCAGAGATGCAACAACCAGGTTACGAACTGAAGAAAGGCTATACCATAAACATCCCATTCCCACAACAGACAGCACAGCAGCCAGCAGAAAGCACTCCTGTAGCTCCGATCAAGAATAGTATCGACATTGGCGTGATGCTTCCTCTTCACAATGTGGATGGCGACGGACGTAGAATGATAGAATACTATCGTGGTCTGCTCATGGCTGTCGAGAAGCTAAAAGCTGACGGCATAAGTATTAACGTAAGAGCATGGAACGTATCACAAACCGATGATATCAATTCTACCCTACTCCAACAGGGGGCAGAAAAATCGGATATCATATTCGGTCCCCTCTACTCAAAGCAGGTAAAGGCTCTCGGCGACTTCTGCAAGAAAAATATGATACGTATGGTCATTCCATTCTCTATCAATGGCGACGAGGTAAACCGTAATGAGTTCATATATCAGGTATATCAGCCAACTGAGACTTTCAACCAGAAGAGTATCAGCTCGTTCCTTGACAGATTCAGCAATTGTCATCCAATCATCATCGATTGTAACGACTCCACATCAAACAAAGGCACATTCACCTATGCCCTTCGAAAGAAACTGGAAGAGAGAGGCATACAATATAGCATCACCAACCTACGCTCACAACTTGAGATGTTCGAGAAAGCATTCTCTACGACAAAGCGTAACGTGGTGATACTCAATACTGGCAGATCTCCAGAACTCACCCAGACGATGCATAAACTGGATGCCCTTATTGCCCATTCTCCTGGTTACATGATTTCCATGTTCGGATATACAGAATGGCAGATGTACGAGAAATACAACCAGAATCAGACATTCTTCCACAAATACGACGTATATATTCCGTCTTCATATTATTTCAATGAACAGTCGGGCTATATACAGAGTTTCCAACGTGCATACAAGACAAAGTTTGGCACGGATATGATGAATGCCCTACCTCATTTTGCCCTCACAGGCTATGACCAAGGAGTATTCTTCATCGGCGGAGTATATAAGTTCAAAGGACAGTTCTATGGTGCAAGGAACCAAATATACAACACTTCCCTCCAAACTCCTTATCATTTCAGTAAGACGCCAAACGGGGGATTCCGCAACGAAGCATATCTTCTGGTTCACTATCAGAAAAACGGAGGAATAGAAACCATCAGCTATTAAAGGTTAATTATGAAAAAAAAATACGCACTCATCCTCTTATGCCTAGTCCCCATGTGGGTATTGGCACAAGTCGGTGAGCACAGAAATCAGTTCGCCGTAGGCTTTCAAGGCGGATATTCAATCAATAAAGTTGATTTTGTACCGACGGTAAGCCAAAATAACTACAAGGGACTGACAGGCGGATTAGTTGCAAGATACACATGTGAGAAATACTTCAAGACAATCTGCTCTATTCAAATGGAGTTAAACTACTCACAACTTGGATGGGATGAGAATATCCGTGATGGAAATAAAAATCAAATACCCACTACAGAAAATCCAAATGAATATGAAAGATTCAAGCATTCTATCAACTATTTCCAGATTCCACTACTCGCACATCTGGCATGGGGAAAAGAAAAGCAAGGCTTGAATTTCTTCTTCAACGCCGGTCCTGTACTTGGTTTTTATCTCGATCACGATGTGGATAGTAATTTCAAGTCTGATAAAGTAAACTATGAGAAAAGAGGCTATGACGAATCAAAAAAAGAAACGCTGACAAAAACATATGAAGAAAAAAACAGTAAACCGGCAAACAACTTCGATTTCGGAATAGCTGCAGGCTTAGGCTTGGAACTTCATATCAAACCTATCGGAAGATTCCAGATAGAAGGACGTTTCTATTATGGCCTTGGAAATATATACGGAGATAGCAAAAGCGACTGTTTCAGCCGTTCTGCCCATCAAACCATCATATTGCGTGGTGCATACCTAATTGATATCTAAACCAACGTTTTTGAGCAATATTAGTTGATATACATCAAGTGATGATTTTTTTTCTTTATTTTTCATCCAGAAAATTTTTCTATCTCAGAAATAATAACTACCTTTGCACCGCAATTCAGAAATGAAGCACTAAAACAAGCACCCTTAGCTCAGTTGGTAGAGCACCTGACTCTTAATCAGGGTGTCCAGAGTTCGAGCCTCTGAGGGTGTACTTCTTTCGGAATTTGCAACATAAATGTTGCACCCTTAGCTCAGTTGGTAGAGCACCTGACTCTTAATCAGGGTGTCCAGAGTTCGAGCCTCTGAGGGTGTACTTCAAAAATCCTAATCATTTTATGGTTAGGATTTTTTGTTTTCTCACGAAAAATCACTACCTTTGCAATACTAACCCAAAATCAAGATAAATGAACAACTTCGTTTTTCAGAGTCCGACGGAATTCGTATTCGGACGCGACACAGAGAATCAATGTGGCGAGCTATGTAAAGCATACGGCGCGACAAAAGTCATGATAGTTATTGGTGGCGGAAGCGCTCGCAAAAGCGGTCTGCTGTCACGTGTAGAAGAATCCCTCGACAAGACTGGCATCCCGTATTGCCTACTTGAAGGCATAAAACCTAACCCAGAGGACACCAAGGTTTACGAGGGCATAGAACTGGCACGTAAGGAGAATGTGGACTTCATTCTTCCTGTTGGCGGAGGCAGCACCATCGATACGGCAAAAGCCATTAGTGCCGGCTTTAACTACAACGGTGATTTCTGGGATTTCTATTGCGGAAAGAAGAATCTTGAAGACTACCCCAATGTGCTTCCAATTGGTGTCGTACTCACCATTCCGGCTGCAGGTAGCGAGGCATCAGGCAATACCGTAATCACAAAGACCGACGGACTGTTCAAGCTATCTATCCGAACCAAAGCTATACTACGCCCAAAGTTTGCCATCATGAACCCGGAGTTAACTATGACTCTACCTCCATACCAAACCGCAGCCGGTATCGTGGATATGATGGTTCACACCATGGAGCGTTATTTCTCCCCTACCCAAGAATGCGAAGCTACCGACAGAATGTGCGAAGCGGTTCTCATCAGTTGCATAAACGAAGGTCCAAAAGTTATAGCCAACCCAAACAACTATGAGGCACGCGCCAATATCATGTGGCTCGGCACAATGGCTCACAACGGCATTTGCGGCGTTGGTCGTATAGAAGACTGGGCAAGCCATCACATGGAGCATGAGATAAGTGCTATCTATGGTGTAACACATGGTGCCGGACTCAGCGTCGTAGCACCTGCATGGATGACATTCGTAATGAAGAAGGACGTAACAAAGATTGCACAATTCGCCCGTCGCATATTCGGAGTGGAAGGTGAAGACAACATTACCGTAGCAACCGAAGGCATCAACCGTCTCAAGGCTTTCTGGAAATCAATTGGTATGCCTGTAACCATGAAGGAACTCGGCATAGACAATCCAGACATCGACGCTCTTGTTGCCAAGCTTCACGTAAACAAGGGTGATAAGATTGGCGGATATGTGAGTCTTTCAATGGAAGATTGCAAGGAGATATACAATCTTTGCAAGAAATAAATCCTGTCAAGCAATTATAGCATTTCAGAAAGTAGAAAAGCCACTTACGGAAAACATTTTTCCATAAGTGGCTTTTCGAGTTATTTATCCGAAAGACTACTTGTCCAACTTCATATAATCCTTGATGTCATCTGCCTCAAAAAATACAAAGATATGACCGAGTAAACCTACCGACACCATTTTATTCTTACCCATATATGACAATTCTCCTGTACTGAACACGAAATAGTTATTCACCTTCAGATTACCATCAAGAACGCCACCAATCAACGATGAAGCCAATGCCGATCCCATCATGGCAAGCCCCTGTTCGAACTTGGAATTACCTATTTTAAGATTTTCATTCATTGACTCGTTTACAGCATCGCCAAGTTCTTCCTTAATAGCCGTCTGATGTGCCTCCTTATCCGGACAAGTAACTACTCCGACAAGTGCCAAAACAAACAGACATACCAATATGATACTAATTGTTTTCTTCATATATGCAAGTTTTTAAATCCTATTAATTCTTAGGTTTATATTTCACAGCCCTACTCGGTATTCCTCGACTCACGAGCATCGCCTGATCTGCTTCAATCTTATCGAGAATACCATCGTCAGACTTCTTTTTCTTGATTTGCTCCATCTGCTTGCGATAGAGTGCAATACGCTGAAGAACATACTGGGTATATTCGTCCGCATAGCTGAGACGCTGATTAGGAGTAAGATTCTTGGCGGTTATGTCTATTGCAGAAGAGATATCATCAATAGCGAGAGATAACTTTCCCATCGCCTCCTCCACTTGAGCACGGACGGCATAGCTCGCTGCATCATCCTTATAGAGTTCTACAAGATGATTAGCCTGGTCGTAGGCTTCTTGCAAGCGTTGTTCCTCTATCTTTGTCAGGATAAGTCCCGTAAGTGCACTCTTATGATCCGGCTCATATTTCAGCACTTGCTCATAGTCTGCACGCGCAAAGGAATATCTGTGCAACTTCTGATTGACAAAAGCGCGGAAATACAGAGCCCCGATATGCGTTGGATGCAAGTCGAGAATGTTGGAATACTCATCCAAAGCATATTGCCATTGTTCAAGCGCGATATTACACTCAGCCTTGCGCATACGATACTCCAGCGACTTAGGATTCTGCTCTATCTTCTTTGAAAGTACGGAGATAGAATCCCTCCATTGCTGCTGCGTCTGGGCATTAGCAGAGAGGAAGAAAGCAAATGCCACGAAAAGAAATATTTTTCTCATAAAAAATATTGAGAATTCGCCTTACGGCAATTGTTATTCTAAGAAAGTAAATTATCAATAAATTAGAATCAGTAAATTACAAAGTGACATTCGTCACAAGAAATTTTATTTACTGAATTAACCATCAGAAAAGCATTAAATCAGCAAACCAACCCAACAAACATAGAAATTTACTGAATTAATTTACTGATTTAATTTTCTGTTAATTTACTTTCCAGAAAGAACCATATCACCGCAAGGTGAATTTCCTTTCCAGTCAAGGGGGGTTATGCTTTCTTGATGAAATCAACGATCCAAGCACCAACTTCCTTAGTGCCATACTTTGCGCCACCCTCAACCTGAATCTCAGGAGTACGCACGTTCTGGTCGAGAGAAGCATCAACAGCCTTACGGATGAGAGCACCCTCTTCCTTCAAGCCGAAATACTCATAGAGCATGGCAACAGAAAGAATCTGTGCGAGTGGGTTGGCTATGTTCAAGCCCTTACCCTGTGGCCAAGAACCGTGGATTGGCTCGAATACAGGAGTAGAAGAACCAGTAGAAGCTGATGGGAGAAGACCCATAGAACCTGTGATGCAAGAACCCTCATCGGTAAGAATGTCACCGAATGTATTCTCTGTTACCATTACATCGAAGAATGTTGGCTCCTGAATCATACGCATAGCTGCGTTGTCAACATACATATAGTCGGTCTTTACATCTGGGTACTCCTTCTCAATTTCCTGAGCAACCTTACGCCACAGACGGCTTGAAGCCAACACGTTTGCCTTGTCAACCACGGTGAGGTGCTTCTTACGCTGCTGAGCATACTGATAACCTACGCGGAGAATACGCTCAACCTCAGGACGAGAGTAGTAGTTTGTATCGAGAGCGTCCTCTGTACCGATTTCTGCATTCATAGCAGGCTCCTGCTTCTTACCGAAATACATACCACCGGTAAGCTCACGGATGCAGATGAAGTCAGCACCCTTCACAATCTCGTCCTTGAGAGGTGACTTGTGAACGAGGCAGTCGAATGTGGTTACAGGACGGATGTTAGCGAACAAACCGAGCTTCTTACGCATAGCAAGAAGTCCCTGCTCAGGACGTACCTTTGCTGATGGGTTATTGTCGAACTTAGGATCACCAACAGAAGCGAAGAGAACAGCGTCAGCCTCCTCACAAATCTTGAAAGTCTCCTCTGGGAATGGATCGCCCACCTCGTCGATAGCGTGAGCACCACAGAGAGCCTCCTTGTAACTTACCTCATGTCCGAACTTCTTTGCAACAGCGTCCATTACGGCTACGCCCTGCTCCATAATCTCTGGTCCGATACCATCACCAGCCAGAACTGCAATCTTCAAATTCATTTTTATACTTTTTACTATTATCGTTTTTTTTTACTTTCTTGAACTACAATTGCAATATTTCATTTTGCGAGCACAAAATTACACATTTTTCAGCACATAACCAAATTATTTTGTTTTTTTTCACTCTGTCAAAGGAGTTACTTTTATCTGCCAACTATATTAATTCAATAATTATTTCAGGAAACACAATAGAATATGCAGATTTTTTTGTAACTTTGCAGCCCAAACGGGAGCCTAACCAAGCCTTCCCAAAGGGAAGGATGTTAGATAGTATAATTAATCATCTTTTTGGCGATTAATATTAGCGAAAGAATGTATATCGCATCCCTCCCTTTGGGAGGGCCTGGGTGGGCTACCATAGGTCTAAGAAAACCCTATCTAAAAAAACTTAGAATGTATTACATAGAAAAAACGCTTGAGATTTCAGCAGCACACTATCTGAATCTCAGTTATCGCAGCAAGTGTGAGAACCTACACGGCCACAACTGGAAAATTGTTGTATTCTGCAAGTCAGAAACCCTCGACGCAGACGGAATGGTCGTGGATTTCACCCATATCAAAAAGATTGTAAAAGGACAACTGGATCACAAATGTCTTAATGACATACTCGACTGCAATCCTACGGCGGAGAATATTGCACGCTGGATTGCGGACAGGATTCCTTTCTGCTATCGCGTAAGTGTACAGGAAAGCGAGGGAAATCTGGCGATTTACGAGAAGTAGCCCCCTCCATCTCCCCGAGGGGAGAGTATTTTAGATAGTATTACTAATCACATAGATACAAGAACATGGATAATAATAACGCTATCCTCTCAAGCGACAAAAAATATAAAAAAAACTCCCCCTCGGGGGCTGGGGGGGCTCTGAGAATCAACGAGATATTCTACTCCATTCAAGGAGAGGGACACTACACGGGTACGCCAGCCGTATTCGTGCGCCTTGCCGGATGCAACCTCAACTGCTGGTTCTGCGACACAGAGTTTCACTCTTTTACCGAGATGAGCGAGGATGAGATTGTGGCCGAAGCAAGCCAATACCCTTCACGATATATGGTTATAACAGGTGGTGAACCAACCTTGCAGCTCACGGCATCGCTCACCTCCAAGCTCCATGCCATAGGCTTCTACATCATGCTTGAAACCAACGGTACACAGCCATTGCCCAAAGGCTGCACCGTGGATTGGATTACGTGCTCACCCAAACGGCCATCACCTACCACCCAACACCCATCACCCATCACCCATCACCCAATTCGCATACAACGTATCGACGAACTGAAGGTCGTATATGAGGGAGGTAATCAGGATATGAACCTGTATGATGTCATTCAAGCTAAGGAATACCGTCTGCAACCTTGCTACACAGGCGACCGCCAAAAGGATACTTTCATCACCAACCAGACTATCGACTACATCCTCGAACATCCCAAATGGCGTCTCTCATTACAGACGCACAAAGTTCTCGGCGTGAGATAAATGGTGAGTGATATATATTTTACCTTTTATTTTTCACTCAATACCGACTTTATCGCATCGTTATTGGCACGCGATACCGGCAACTGCTTCTCAACACCGAACAACTGCAACTGATAGCCAGGATTACGAGCCGTCATAGATACCACGAAATTGATATTGACAAGAAAAGCCCTGTGACATTGCACAATATATCCGAACTCAGAAAGTGTTTCCTTTATCTGCTTCAACGTGATGCGGAGAGTTATGTGTCTGGTCTCATTCTCCGAGATATAGCATATATCAGCATAGTTCGCCATCGACTCCACATAGAGAATACTTGAAGGGGCTACCTCCAGTCGGGCACCCTGTCCCTGACCTTCAATCACCACCGTCACCGGTTTCTCCTCAACCTCTTCATGTTTGTCATCTCTCTGGAAAATTTTCTCCTGACGTTTCTCCAACAGAGAATTGATAGCCTTCACATCGTCAAGCTCACGACGAAGCTGGTCGTTCCTGAATTCATAGAAAGCCCACAAGAACATAAACACAGTCACAATCCCGACATTCACACACATAAGCCACACGTTATATAGTGTGAAATGCCCGTCTTCATAGAAGAACATATCCCATCGCCTTTGACAAAACCAACCATCGTACATAAGCAGCAAAAGCGCGAGAATTGGAGTATTAACCATATAGGCAACCGACTCGCGAACAAGGAAGTACTTTAGAGAACCGTTACGCTTTTCATAATCTCCAAGAGCAGCCTTTGTCAGCAGCAAGGAAAACAAGACGGCAAGGAAAGATATCAAGGAGCATATAAGAATATACCCCATACGACCTTCATTTAGCCTGCCTATGCCGAAAGGTTGTACGAGTGCCAGAAAGACCAACACCCCGATACCACACTTGAAAGCACGCTTGAGTATATATATGTAATCGTTCATTTTGGAAAACTCTAAACACTAAACTCTAAACTCTAAACCCTAAACTCTAATCACTAAACTCTAAACCCTAAACTCTAAACACTAAACTCTAAACACTAAACTCTAAACCCTAAACTTTTTTATGCAGCTGCAAAGGTACTTATTTTTTGTCAATCAAACAACATTTTCACATACCATTCGTCACAAAACATGCATTTCGTCCCATCCGCAAGCTATAAGTCCCCAATAACGTACCGTTTATCCCCAACTATTGTTCTGTTCACAAACATCATATAACTTTGCAGCAAAAATAACAGAATTTCGATTTTCAAACTTTTACTTTTCTATAATATGGATACAACAATCTTAGCGGTAGCGATAGCATTAATGGCAACTAATATCGTTTACACAGAGTATGTAAACCTACAGGACGAAATTCCGAAGTCCCAAATGCCCTATGAAGCGCAAGCCACCATACCTGCCAAGAGTACAACTATTGTTTATAGCAATATTGAGAAAGACAAGATTTCCCTCAGCGAAATCACTATCTCGGAATAAGCTTCCCCCACCCTAAAAAGGAGGGGGAAGAGTATTTCTTTCTACCATCTAAAATTATGCCTATACAGAAAGAGGGAAAAAACTTTCGTCAAAGTTGCTGGTTACAATTTGAACTTCATCGGTTTATATTCATAGTCAGAACACTCCCAAACCCATTGCACAACTTGTCTGGTCATATTAAGGCGATTAACAGGGTCTTTTATTAAACTGATCTCCAAAGAATCCTTGTTTTGATAGACCAAAGCAATGTAGTAATTGTTGGGCTTATACTGGGCTGCAGCAAATTCGTTGTTTGTCATTCGGAATTTTTGGCCAACATAGTCAATGGATTTTACTTCTATATAGATGTTCTTTCCATCAGGAGCACTTCCTTCTAAGTCAAATCCAAGATTTTGCTTACTTACATCTTTCAATCTAAATCCATTTGCATTTAATACTGACAATGTATTTTCTTCTGCGCTTCTCCATTTTTGAACGCCATCATTATTTACAATCTGCTTAGAGGAGGATGCATTGTTAAACCACTGAGAAACACTTGTCTGGATGTCTGATTTATCATCATTTAAATCATCATCGTCTTCATCTCCACATAAAAATTCTTCATCATCTTCTTCATCTAAGAATTGTATGTTATTTATATTTGACAAACCAGATTTCTTAAGGAACTGACTGATATCATTTTCAGAGACGCCATTATCTACCATTAATTTAACAAAGCTCTCTTCTATTTCTCCTTCTTCATCATTAATTTGCTTCAGAGAACACAATGCACCATCCGACATTATTAATGCCGTAGTTGTCAAAGAAGCAATCCGATGGTTCATCAACACCTCTTTTATTCCCGCTGTAATTAGTTGGGCATATCCCAATACTGATATTTCTACGCTATTTACTTTTCTAATAAGCGACTCAACATCTTCTGGCTTGTTTCCCAAATATTTTAACAGATCCACCAATCCAAGGACTTCACTACATTCTGGAGCAATACATGGTAAATTTGAAGCCACCATTATTTTAGCAAAGTCCTCTGCATTCAACCACGACGGAGCCAACTTTAAAGTTGAAAGTTCTTTACCAAAAGCGTCTTTTATCTTTTTTGAAAATTCTTTTTCAAATGACTGTTTCATCAATTGAATCAGTTTCAAATCAAAATAAGGCATCAATGCATCAACCATATTTCTTTCTTTGTTAGCTAATGCATATTTTAATAAAGAAGCATAGAGATGGGTAATGTCTGTTATTACTTTTACAGTCGTCTCATCCATTATGAGGTGTCTGCGAGATGGATCCGTGCTAAAATCTCCATTCACGACAACTCCTAACCCACAGCTATCCTCCGTTGGTAGAAATGCATGGATAATAGCCTCGCTTTTAGGCAGCCTCACAACTTTCCCATTATTCATTGAGAAAGCTATGTTACAATTTGAATCCGAACAAACAAGCCAATCAGAAATAGCTTCAGTTGTTGAGACTCTCAAAAAACGACCTATTTCATTTTCATCAATTACCGCAATATTTGCAGTCACTTTTTTATTTAAATGAATCTTGATAACTTGTATGCTATTCAAGAACAACAAAGTTGTATTGGCAAAAGAGGTGTATTCATCATCTATCTGATCAGCCAACACCCCAGAAAAGATGAAGATTGTATTAAACCCTTCATCCTGTATCTTTTTTATTTCGTCTGCCAATTCATTTCTTACAGACTTTTCTAGTTCATGAGGTATTCTTATCAAAGGCACTTTAGGAGCCTGTGGAACAATTTGTTTTGACAGTTCTTTCGAAAAAGTGATTTCAAAGTCACCACTTATCAAATGAACTTCTTTTGCAAAGCTCACAACAGACTTAAAACCAATACCTCTATATCCAATCGTCGTTCCCCTAACCTTATTTGATGACGCACTACGGCATAGGCTTTCCAAATCCCTTATGTTAAATGGACGACCATTATTCGCAACAAACAAATAATCATCAGAACGCTTAACATAAAAATTTGTAGCCTTAGCATCATCTGCATTCTGTAAAAGTTCAATAAAAGAACGGCTATTGTAACTTTCTGACACATATGCTTCCAAACCTGCCAAATCAGACAAAAGCATTGGAGAACTCTTTGCTTCAGCTATAAGAGAATCTCTCAGTTTTGATAACTCTATATTCATCGTGTTGGATATATTCTTATTTTGCTAATCTCTTCTACAGGAATATCCAAAGTTATTGTACCAAAATTATAGACTTCGAATCCTTTAAATTCACCATCATACTTTTTTATACAGTCTTGATAAACTATATCGTCATCTGTATCATATACAGCAATTTCTATATTGAACCCCTCTTGAGGGACCTCACCATTCAACGCAACAACTTCGCAAAATATGTTTAGAGAATATTCATCAACTACACGAACTGAAAATTTTTGGAGATTCAATCCAAACTGTTCTTCTATAAATTCAAAATTTTCAATTCTTTTTTTTATTTCTTTGTTTAAAGATTTTGGACTTAAGTCCTTACGCTTTGAACTTATTAGATTATCTTCAAATACATACCAATCATCAAATTGCTTTATCACTACAAATGTCGGATAATTTTTATTATCTATTTTCAATGTTATTTCTAAACGATCTCCTTCTGTCACTTCCATAAGTTCTTCACACGTCAAAACAGCATCAACAAATGAACCTGCTGGCAACAAGCATCCGCTACATCCCAATCTAAATGGATCTGTATATACATCCAAAACACCTTTATTTACAGAATGATAATACATAAAAGCCTCTACATTTTTCTTTGTTTTTGAATGGTTAAAAACGCGCATAGACAGAGAGAGGTATTTGCCTGATTCTATTAATCCCTCTTTGATTATCTCAAAAGAAATTTCTTGAAACGATATATCTTTTAATAGTTCCATAGTTATTGCATTATTTATTATTCTTTTCTTGTTGACACTCTCTTTCGAAACAAACATAAGCAAAATTGGCTGCAGGCCATAAACATCTGCTCCATTTGTCTAAATAACTAAAAACTTCTGAGTTAGAAACCATATGCAATTTCAATAGTTCCTCGATATTACTATTTCCATGAGTTGCCAAATCTCTAATTGTCTTCATTTGTCGCTCATGGTCAATAGTATCTGCACAACGGATAAGGTCATTCGTTATCTTATCATATTGAGATTTTAATTCGACCTGTTCAAGAATGTATTTCCCCATTTGACCAATCCACAAACTAGTATTTCTTTTATCTGGCGTAAAACCAATCACAGCTTTTATACCTTCATTGACTGTCACACATATTTGACCTAATGCATAATCCTGTTCACAACGAACAGAAGAATTTAACAACATTTTAAGAACAATTAAGGATTTTGAATAAATCCATAATAGATTATAAGCCAAATTTGCTAGATCTGACAATTCTTGATTCTTTTTACCATAGGCCTTGTACAAAATAAGCACATTATTGCACATATCTTGTATATCATCAATGATTTTGATGATTTCCTTATTATTTATATTCGAGTCCAAATTACAAATCATATTCACCTCCTCTTTTATTAAGATAACACAAATAACTCCTTCACATCCACATCGAAATGCTTAACAACGCCATAGAGTTGTTTTTTACGTAGTTTACACATTGGTAATTATACAGCATGATATAGGTCTTTCGATTGCGTTCAATTTTTCCAAGGAGCCGTGCTATATTTTTTGTTTTCTGCTAAGACTGACATTGCACGATTATAATGCGTGTATTTTTCCATTTTTAGTAGAATTCAAAATTAATTATAGGCGTTTCGGGTGCAAATATAATAAATCATTCGCATAGTAACAAACTTATTTACATTTTTGTAACGAAAAAAACATATTATATACAAGGTATCAATAAAGGTTGTCTTCCAATTGTAAGATATACGACAATAGTAGCAAGCGGCAATTCCCTGATGACCAAAATTTCAAATACAGTACAGCAAACTCTACGCAACTTAACGCAAGCACCTGAAAGAAAATGAGATTTACTTGCATATCTCATAGAAATTTTGTATCTTTGTAGTGCGATTTATGAAGATAAGGCATTTCTTCGATAGGTGTTCGATCATCCTTCGATCGTTGTTCGTTCATCCTTCGTTCTGCCTTCGTTCTGCCTTCGCTTTTTCTTCGATTCCGGAGCGGAGAATAAGCCTTGACACGACGATGGCACGACGGCAGATCATAGGAAGACAAGCGAAATGACGATGGCATATATTGGAGATTTTTCATATCTATAAAAAAATCGGGCATAGGGGTATTGGTTTCCCCCTGGTTGTGTGTCTTACATATAAAGACCCAACAAAAAGTAGAAAATGGATTATAACAAACAAGGGTTCGAAAGAATCTACAAAGACAATTACAGGCAGATGTATCGCTTCGCCTTCTCTATTCTTGAGGATGCAGAGGAAGCGAGGGATGCGGTAAGTCAGGTCTTTACGCAGATGTGGAACAGTCAACCGGCCATTGCTGACGCATCTGTTACGGGATACCTGCTTGCCGCCACAAGAAACCAAAGCCTGAACATCATGCGACAGAAGCGCTTGCGTCAGCAAATGGAGCTGGAAGTCGCTATGCAGAAGGCTCAGCAAGAGAACGAAGAACATGAGGAACTTATGGAAGAACTCCAGAGAGTTATCAATGATAACCTCACAGAGCAAGACCGACGGGTACTGTCACTTCACTATGATGAAGAGATGACCTACGAGGAAACTGCAAAGGCGTTAGGAATAAGTTCATCAGCAGTAAACAAGCATATAACCCGTTCGCTTGGGAAGATACGTTCAATCCTTAAAATTGCCCGATAATGAAGACAGAAGATATAGACCGCAAGATAGGAATGCCCGACATAGATATGGAATGGGCAAAATTCGAGAAGGAGGTTATTGATGCCTCCGAGGAGAAGAGTAAAATGGAGAGTAGAAAGTGGAAAGTAAATAGCAATTGGTCACGAGCAGCCATGTTCATAGGAATCATCATGGGCGTTAGCCTCATCGCCCTCGCTTCTATCTACTTCTACCCTACTCCAAAGCAGGAAACTGAAAATAAAAAGGATGTTACAGGACAGATAGTTGCTGTTCAACATACGGAAGAGATTAAGACCGACACACTGACTATTAACCGCGAAGTGTTCAAGTTTGACAATATCGAAATGAAGACCATAGCCAAGAAGGTTGGCGATTACTATGGCAAGCAGATAGTCTTTGAGAATGAGGAAGCTAAGCACGTGCGCTTATACATTCAGATTGAGAAGACAAAGAGAATAGAGGAAGTTGTGGAGTTTATGAATAACTTCAAAAAAGTTCATCTGACGATAGAGGGTAATAGTATCCACATAAGATAGCGGCTTTATGAAAAAGATACTATTATTCATCATTTACCTTGTCATTGGAATTTCAACCGTTTCTGCACAAAAGGTTACAATCACATTTGAAGATGTATCACTCTCAGAAGCACTCAAAAGAATTGACAAGGTACAGGATGCCAAGCGCATTCATTTCATATATGACGAGCTTGAGGACTTCCGCGTAACCAAGAAAATACGCAACCAGTCGGTTGAGGATGCCGTCCGCTCGGTTTGTGGTTACTACCCTATGAGCATAGCCGTACAGGATAGCAATATATTCGTGGAATGCGTACAGAAGGCTTCTATTAGATATGTAGGGCATATCGTTGATACAAAGGGACAGCCTCTCGCCTTTGCCAACGTATCACTTCTCAATCCAACGGATTCAGCCTTCATCACAGGCGGTGTGAGTAATGAGAACGGCTCATTCACGGTACCTTGCGATGCACATACGGTTCTTGCAAGAATATCGTATATGGGTTTCCGCACGATATACCGCCTATGCACAAAACCAGAAATAGGAAAGGTGGTGATGAGAGCAGATAGCAAGGTGCTCGAAGAACTTACGGTTACAGGCGCACGCATTATAAATAAGGTAGATCGTCAGTATATCATCCCAACGGAGAATATGGTGAAGGGAAGTAGCAACGGCTATGACTTTCTGCAACGTATGTCGCTAAAAGGTATAATGGTTGATCCTGTCAACCAGACTATCAAATCAAACAGAGGTGGTGGCGTTCAGATTCGCGTAAACGACATAAAGGCTAACAGTCAGGACATCATGGCAATACGCCCCGATGAGGTGGTTCGTGTGGAGTATGTAGATATGCCAGGAGTACGCTATGGCGACTGGACTCTGGATGCCGTGATCAACTATGTTGTGAAACGCAGATATGCTGGATATGTAGGTGGAGTAAGTTCGATGCAGGCCTTTACATCAGGATTCAACAACACCAATTCATATTTCAAGTACAACTACAAGCTTTCAGAGTTCAGTATCAGCCATTATTTCGGTTGGCGAGACTATGACAAGAGATATTCAGAGAGTACAACGGAATATTTCTTTCCAGACGGAGAGTATTACAAGATAAACTACGATGGAGTGAACAGCCCATTTATGTACACCCACAATATTCTTCAGGCTGCATACGACCTCGCCCAACCTGAGAAATACACTCTAAATGTCAGGTTCAATTGCGAAACACAAAACAACCCACGACAGGGAATCAATTCAATAGTGAGCGAAGTTGGTATGGATAACTTTTTCGACTATCAGAATAGAAGCAGGAAGTACTACACCCCTTCACTCGACATCTACTACTTCGTGAACCTGACAAAGAAACAGACTCTTGCAATAAATGCAGTAGGTACGATTTTCACGACAAAATACGAATACGAGATGCGTGAGTACTTGTTACCAGAAAACTATATTTGCAAGGACAGGAAATCTCCGGAACTGAATTCTCTCGACAAAGCAATAGCCGATTACAGCTATTCTACAAACGGAAAGAAGCACTCTCTCATTACCGAGGCTATCTATACAAAGGAAATGGAGAAAATAAATCTGTCAGTAGGTGGAGAATATACCATTGGCTTCACGAATAACAAATACGTAGGCAGCACCAACGCCCATGCCTTGATTCACAACAACAACGAATATCTGTTTGCCCAGCTTCAAGGAAATCTTCCTTTCGGAAAGAATGAGCAGACAATAGGCTATCAATTAGGCATAGGCGCAAACCGTTCATCTATTCATCAGGGAGACTTCGGTTACGATAACTGGACGATACGTCCACAACTGACGGTTTCGATTCCAGTTAGCAAAAATGCGAACCTAAGAATGCAATCGCGTATCACCCCAAATGATCCGTCACTTGGAAACGTGACCGATGTAAGGCAATACTCCAATTCGTTTTTTATCAGTTCTGGTAACAAGGAACTTAAACCCTCACACACATGGTATAACGAACTAAGTTTAAGCGGAGAAGTGAAGAATGTAGAGTATTCAATAGAGGCTTCATGGTCGAACAATCCGAATGCTCTCATGAATACATACGCTCCAGAAAAAGAAGCCAACGGAAACTGGGTAATCGTAAGCCGTCCAGAGAATAATAAACGATTCAGTCAAGGCAACATCTATTGCAATCTGACATGGAAAGTGCTGCCCGACAAATGGCATGTAACATTAATGACATCATACGACCACTACGAAAGTATCGGCAACACATTCCGTCACTTCTACAATACGGCTCGGGTTGGCATCTACTCTTGGGCTCAATTAGGAAACGTTAGCATGGATGTCTGTTTCTGCACACAGCCCCATTATTTCACAGGAGAGATTGCTCAAGGTGGCGAGAAAAAGGGCGATGTAAACATTTCCTACAAATGGAAGGATTTGAAACTCTCTTTAGGATGTCTGTTGATCGGTTCTCCTATGGGCTTTGACTACAATTATAAAATAAACAGCAAATGGTATAATACTGACGCGCATCTCTATTACCCCGAAAATGGTAATATGATTCATATATCCGCCTCATGGAATTTCAGCCACGGACGCAAATACAAGGCTGCTGACCGAATACTTAATAACAAGGATAATGATTCGGGAGTAAGATAAATCCCCAATGGGAGTGAAGAGTGAAGAGTGAAGAATTTAAGTTACATTTTATTGCGAAAAAACGATTAACGCCATTAAAGCACAATACTAACTTAAATTCTTCACTTTTAACTCTTAACTCTTCACTTTTTTTGCGTGACTATCGCGTGACCAAAGCCCATGTCACAACATAGTCACGTTATATATTTGGATATATCACAAGAATGATATATCTTTGCATTCAGATAATTATTTAGGCTATAAACGCCCAAAACTCTAAACACAAAGACTATGACAAAAGAACAGATTTTTGAATTAATCAACGGGATGCAGAATCCTGTGATGTATGTAGCTACAAGTGAGAACGGACAGCCTCATGTGCGTGGCATCCTCTTATATAGTGCTGACGAAAACGGCATAGTATTCCATACGGGTAAGTTCAAGGCTCTCCACAAACAGCTTCAGGAAAATCCAAAGGCAGAGGTTTGTTTTGCAACAGGCAAGTATCAGGTGCGCGTTGAGGGTGAGTTCAAGCTCGTGGATGACATAGAATTCAAGAAAGAGATTATCAACCATCCTTCACGCAAGTTCCTTCAGGGCTGGATAGCAGAGCAAGGATTGGATGCTGTTCTTGACTTCATTCAAGTATATAGAATGGAACATGGCAAGGCTCACACATGGAGCTTTGAGGATAACTTTAAGCCAAAGGAATACGTAGAACTGTAATAAAAATACAGCCCATCACAAACAGCCCCTCACCTGCCCTACGGGCATCCTCTCCCCAAGGGGCGAGGAGGAAGTTAGTATTTATCCCTCATATAATTCTTCATAAGCAATAAGAGGTAACTTTTCCCTCGCCCCTTGGGGAGAGGGTGCCCACAGGGCGGGTGAGGGGCTGCTATTTTATACTAAAGATGTGTACCTCTAAATATATTGACTTCGTATGCTCCCAACTGAAGGGAGCAGGCGATATTATAATGAAAAAGCAGATGTCAGATGACTGGTGCATCTACATTAATGGCAAGCCTATAATACTCGCTTTTGACAATCTGTCATACGTCAGGATGACTCCTGCTATTGACGACATGATGACATCAGCATGGACAGGTTATCCCTACGATGGAGCCAAAGAGCACTATGTGCTTGACATTGAGCATCGTGACAAGGCTATGAAAGTGGTACACGCACTACTCGCCTCATAAACGATGCCTGACAACCTACAGATATTATCAATAGAAACGAACAATCTCATCAAAAGGCCTATGTTGAGGCTGCTGTGGCTCTTCTGCCCTATATCCTAATGAGATAACCGCCATAATGGTTTCCTCATTCGGTATGCTGAAAAGAGTACGCAGTTCATTTGCATCCCTCATTCCCATAATAAGAGTGTCGAATCCCATGGCACGCGCTTTAAGCACGAGATATGCATTACTCAAGCCGTTGTCGTAAGCGCCCCACCCGTCACCTACTTCATTTGTCTGTTCGCCTTGGAAGAATCCAGACTTTGAACGTTCAAATGTAGAAACAATCAACACAGGCGCACCAGCAACCTTATCCTTATTCGGACCTATCAGCTCAGCAACTGCCTTAACCTTTTCTGGACTGATTGCCACATAATACTTAGTTGGCTGCTGGTTTGCCCATGAAGGTGCTTCCTGAGTAGATGTAAGCAACTCCTTAACCTGTTCCTCAGTTATACTTTTACTTGCATCATAACTGCGCACACTACGGCGAGTCTTGATTACTTCATCAAACGACGGAGAAGCGTCGCTTGTCTTCGGCTCTGACTGAGAGCAAGAAAAGAACGTTACCAAAAGTGAAGCAACGAAAAACATTCTAACGATTTTTTTCATACAATTCATTTTATTCAGTTATTAGCTATTTCCTATGATTACCTGTTCAGTTCCTTCATTTCATCATCACTGATGGCATAGTTGTATATGCGGAAATCTGAAACGCGAGTATTTGTGAGGTATTTATCTCCCTTAAACGGAGCTCTTCCTATCCAGCAATTGGCTGGCTCTTCCTTGAAGATGTCAATTGGGAAAGGCATGTTGCTGTTAGTTCCGATAAGTTTACCATCAATATACAATTCTCCTTTGTGACCTTTCTGACGATAAACGGCATGATGCCATACGTCACGCTCAGGAGCTTTTCCTTGCATGATGAACTGCTCATTACAATATCCTCCTGTGGAAACCTCAAAACGCTGTTCGTTAAGACGGAAAGCTATATAGGGGCCTTCTTGTGCGGAGTTCTCGGCAAGAGCTGAGCAAGCAAACACAAAATGGCCATAGCCGTTGAGTTTGTTAGCAGAAGCAACCTTATATTTGACAGAGAACGTATAGTCAGAAAGAGACTGTATGGTACGGCCCATCTCCTGAGTCATATCATAGAAGCCGTTTGCCTTGCCAAGATTCAGCACTTTTTTTTCACCTTCCTTCTTGATGCTTGCCAGATTCTTCAGTCCTGTCTTTACTTTACCGAAATCGATATCTGCTACAATTTCCATCTTCTCGCCACGACCAAGTTTCCACCAGTCAAAGTCGAATAGCTGTTCATCTCCTCCTCGGAAGAGGATATAGACATCATGAATACCTGTAGGGGCTTTATCAATAGGAAGGCTTAGCAAAGTATTGCTGCCATCCACCTTTATACGGGCAAAGGGTTTCCCGCTCAAAGCATCGGCATAGAATTCCATGATGCCGTGATTCTTCACGTTAAGTACCTCTGCCATTATCTCCTTTGGAGCATCTGTGCCGAAATCCACGCTACGAACCATTGTCCAATCGCCGTTATGTATTGACGTGACATAATGCCTTACACCCGCAAGACGATCAAGCTTAACGCCCCAACTCTGTGACATGGTTTCAGCCTCAACGGTCTTGTAAGGATTAAGATTTCCAACAGGCTTAACACCTTCCTTCGTGAATGGTATGAAAGGAATCGTACCATCAGCATTGAACTTAAACTCCTCAATAGCAGTAGAGCGTTTGAAGCCGCTTCCATTTGGCAAGGCACCATTGTGGTAGAACATATAGTCCTTACCCTTGAAATGAATATTTCCGCCATGAATAGTAAAACTGTTCTCGGCTTCGTTCATAATGCGACCTTTGAAAGTCCATGGTCCGTGTATGGAAGGAGCGGTAGAATATGCCATATACTCAGGAACACCACCTGCAGGATATACGGCATAATATATGCCGTTACGTTTTGTAACCCAAGGACCTTCCTCATACTGAGTCATTTCTCGTTTCTTGCCAATAGACCAGTCCATCTTTGACTGCAACGCGCCAAAGCTCTTCGGATCTGTGTATCCTGGTACTTCCTTATAACCATCCTTGAACGAAATCATATCGTCGTTGAGTTCGCCGTACCAGAATCCCTTATTTCCCCAAAAGAGATACGGCTTACCGTCATCATCGATAAATACTGTAGGATCAATAAATCCAAAGCCTGTAGCCAAAGGTCCCCCTATGGCATCACGCCATGGACCTGTAGGACTATCGGCTACAGCAACACATAAAGCATCTTTTCCGTCATTGGTGTTGCAACAGAGGTACCAATACCATTTTCCATTGTGCTCAACAGCCTGAGCCGCCCACGCGCGATCACCTTGCTTCGCCCATTTGAACGTAGCGGTATTTACCTGAGCACCAAGATACTGCCAGTTCACCATATCTTCGGTAGAGAACACAAGCCAGTCTTTCATAAGGAAATATGTGGCATCATCCTCGTCATGATCAACAAAAAGATAAACCCTGTCGCCATGAACGTATGGGGCTGGATCTGGAGTATATATAGAACTAATGACGGGATTCTGCGCCACGCTATTAACCGTCATTACCATTGCTGATAATATAGAGAATATAGATTTTTTCATCAAAATTTAAAAAGTTTTCTGTTTTTTTCTTTTGTTTTTGACGAAACACCATAAGAATGGTTTAACATTAAAATCAAAAAACATAGAAGAAAAAAGACAATTCATAGAATCTTAAGACTTTTCCGTGTGTTAAAAAATACAAATACATTATTCGACTTGAAGATTTTATAGTCATAAAATAACGTGAGTTCGATGACTTGCTTCAGCTTGATGAGCCAAAGCGAATAATTTCTCTATTCGTATGTCATTGAATATCATGTGGTTGAAGGAGCTCTGAAGGAGCGGCACCTAAAAGGGCAGTCCGTGAGGGCTGTTATATTTGCCGATATAGGGGGAATGAGGTCTGTAGGACCGACACCTATGTATTTATCTATGTTTTTAGGTGTCGCACTTACAGCGCTCCTTTAATCACACATCTACCGAATAACAGCCCTTACGGACTGCCCTTTTAGGTGTCGGGCTTTCAGCCCTCGCGGTCTTGAATTGTTCGCAAAGCTCACCAAGCTATGCAAGTTCTTCGCTGAAGCTCATCAAGCTGAAGCAAGTCGTCGAACTCACGTTAAAATAAATCTATAAAATCAGGCATAAGGTATATAAAAAAAGAAAAAAGTCCTCGGCCGAAAACGAGGACTGTCTCTGGTTCTCGCGCCTTCACAGGCTAAGAAACCTAGTAATAACTAAATGAATTGCGAGAATTTTCAGTCTTCACAGACTAAACAAACTCTATAATCGTTTAAATGATTTTTTCGGTATATATATTATAACATTTGCATTGAAAAACTAAAGTTTTTACGAGTGCAAAGATAGTTATATTTATTGATATCGCCAAAAAATATCTGTCATTACTGCCTAAATTATAAATAAATTAACATTTCAGAATACAAAATTCGTCATTATACAAAATTTTTCAGTAAAAAAAGGTGAAAAATCACCGTAATACAGATTTCATCCCAAATTGTATACTCAAACATAACATTATATGATTTTATAATAGATGTCAGAATAAAACTACTGATATTTATCCATACTTTTCGCAAAAGGTATGTTCTATGAAGATTAGTACAAATACCTATCAACAAAATTCTTTTTCTTTGAATTACCATGTTTTTTTATTCAAAATTACAATTTCTATCGAAATAGTTTGGAAGAGAAAGAAAATTATTGTATATTTGCAACATAAATCTATTATAGATAGACGATTAAAACTGACTTATTTCCAACAACAAACAATCAGAGAATAATAATAATGACATTATGACACATAGCAAATACATGCAAATAGCAATAGATGAAGCCAGAGATGGTATCAGAAACGGACATGGAGGTCCGTTTGGAACTGCCATCATAAAGGACGGAATCTTAATAAGTTCAGGGCACAACAAAGTTCTCCTGAATAATGACCCTACATGCCACGGAGAAGTAGATGCCATACGTAAGGCATGCCAGAAGCTTGGTACACACGACCTAAGCGGATGCGAGCTATACACCACAGGAGAACCATGCCACATGTGTCTGTGCGCCTGTATGTGGGCAAACATCGATAAGATATACTACGGATGCACTATAGAAGACAACGGACTCATAGGATTCCGCGATGATAAGTTCGACAAGATTTTCGGCGGTCGTGACAAGCTTGAAGGCTTTATGACAGAGATTGACCGTGAAGAATGTCTGCAACTATTCGAGGAATACAAGAATCTATACCATAAACTTTATTAAATTCTGGTGGAAACCACGAATCCTCCACCTTATAAAACTATACGCAATGAAAAAACTCACAATACTATCCCTGATGCTATTGACATTCATGGTAATGGGATGTAATAACCAACCAAAAGACAAGACTCTAACTGATGGAACGTTTCACTCTGTAGGACTGAATCTTACCGGAACAATCAATGTTGATGTAACCATTGAGGAGCAACGCATCACGGATATACATGTCCTTGAAGAAATCAAGTCGTATGCCAGTCAGATAAAACAGCTATGCGAAAGCATCATAGAGAACCAATCGCCCGAAGTTGACGGAGTATCAGGTGCGACATATCTTTCTGACGGTATCAAAGACGCTGTACGCGATGCCCTGGCACAGTCAAGAGGCGAGAAACCTGTTCTTGACAATACCGAGGTTTTGAGCTTTACCCCCGGAACATACTCCGTAGAGACCGACGGATTCCTTAGCAAGATCAAGGCTGACGTCACTTTCAGTAAGAATGCTATCGACACCATAATAATAAAGGAGTCGAATGAGACGCCTCATGTCGGTCAGAACGCAATTCCACCGACCATACGCAATATGCTAAAAGCCAATGGAACAGGAGTAGATGGAGTAACAGGTGCCACATTTACAGTAACAGCACTGAGAAAACTTGTAAACGAGGCTGCCGAGAAAGCAGAAGTAACCAATCGTAATAAATTCTATAACAATAAATTAACCATGACTTCACACAACAGAATCGAGGACACGTGGGATGTAGTAATTGTCGGTGGTGGAGGTGCAGGTCTTTTCGCTGCGGCACAGGCTGCAGAAGATGGTAATACCGTTCTCGTAATAGAGAGGAATTCAGAACTTGGCGGTAACACCCTGATTGCAGGTGGTATGTATCAGGCTGTTGACCACCACCTCGTATGGGACATCAATCATCCGGAAGCCACTTCAGCTATCGGCTTTGATGGTAAAAGGGTTGACAAGGTTAAGGCTACCATAGGAAGTATAGACCAATTAAAAACAATTCTCTCATGGAATGAGAAACCTTTTGACGAGAAATACTATCTCACACATGAGTTCGTTGCAGGCGATGTGATAGAATTGTCAAAGCATGGCGTTCATCAGGAATTTCTTCCTATTCTCCGCAATCTGAAGAAAGAGATACGTGCATATCTTGCCTATGCAGAGCCGAAAATAAAGAAAGGCATGAAAGAGAATGAGCTTCTGCTTTTCTCTACTACGAACCTGCATATCTTCCAGACATATTATGGAGGCCTTCGTCTGAGCAACGACAAGAAGGAATGGATATATAGTAACTATAACCTTGTAAATCAATTTATTAACGAAGGTGAGAAACTCAAGCCATGGCTTATGAGCATGGGAGTGGAGTTTACGAACACACAGACAACCCTTCCGGGTGCCATCTGGTATCGTTGTAACAGAATGACTGGCTGCTACACAGATACCGCAGGGGATGGCAAGAAAACATTCTTTGCTAAGAATTGGGGAGCATACGTAATGGCTCCTCTAACACACATGCTTCAAGCCAACAAACATAATAAGGTGATTAAATCTACCACTGCCAAGCACCTTATCATGGAGAATGGAAAGGTAACAGGAGTAAAGGGCATAATGGATGACGGCACGACTGTGGTAGCTCATGCACGAAAAGGTGTGATTATTGCATCTGGAGGCTATGCTGCTAATATAAAGAAGGTAATAGAGACCAATAAATACTGGCCGGCGAAATATCTTTCATACAACATGGGTACCACAAACCGTTCTTCTCTTCTCGGTGAAGGACTGTCGATGGCAACAGAAATCGGTGCTGACGAGTGCGGTGAGGGATGGACACAACTTCTGCCTCTTGCTTTCTCTGCCGACGGACTAATAGCAAAGGGAAGTGTAGAGACCGCCGTATTTATAAGTCCCAAGACAGGAAAACGTTTTGTTGACGAATGTTCTGAACGTGACGTACTTTCACTCGCTGCATTCGAAAACGGCATAACATACAAAGGCATCAAAGGTACATTCTTCTGTATCAGGGCTGATGTGAAGACCGATGAAGCAGGACTTGACATCATCACATCCGACATTCCGGGAAAGGAATGGACACGAACTGGCAAGGAACTTGCAACCCTTTTCAAGGAATTAGGCATGAAGACCGATGCAAAGGTTGTGCTTGAGACTATCCGCGAATACGATATGGCAGGAATGGAGAACCGTCAGCCAAAGGATTTCAGAAAACAGCATCAGGTCGGTCTTATCGGTACTGCAAAACGTAAGGCTGATGGAAGCTACGACAAGAGCACATACGATATTAATAACGCAAGACTTCGCATACGTCTTCTCGCTCCATCTCTTCACCACACCATGGGCGGACTTAGGATAGACACAAGCCGCAGGGTACTCGACAAGCACGGCAAGCCAATCCCAGGCCTCTATGCTGCGGGTGAGGTTACAGGCGGATTCTTTGGAGGGAACCGTCTTGGAGGTAATGCTCTCACAGAAGTAATGGTATCTGGTAGAATAGCAGCAAAAGCCATCAGCGGAAAGCAATAAGGATTTGCATTCCTATAGCAGAGGCAACATTTTCACCAAGAAGTCGACCTGACGATATTTTGCAGTCAGGCCGACTTTTTCTTCTCACTTTCATTTTACCGACCTCTCACTCGCTTGCAAGCCTCAAACATCATTCAGGAACAGACAAATACGACATCATTCTTTCTCTTTCCGACTTTTATTTGCTAAATATGTTAATTTGTTTTGAAAGTATATATATTCTTAAGTAATTATCGCTATCTTTGCAATACTAATTGACAAAATCATATGAATATCCTAAAACTTTCAACCTCGCTGCTCATGGCAGCGATGATGCTTACGACCGCAAAAGCCGTAGCTGCTAAGACTGAAACAATTGAACGAAAAAAACTTCTCAACACGCAATGGCAGTTCGTTGAGAACGACAGTGATTTCACCAAGGCGAAACCCGTAATCCTCCCTCATGACTGGAGCATACACCATCGCTTTGATGCCAACGTTCCGGCTGGCGGTGGCGGTGGCTATCTGCCTACAGGTAAGGGCTGGTACAAGCGCACTCTCACTCTCGGAAAGGAATACGAGGGCAAGAAAATACGCCTCTACTTTGAGGGCGTATATATGAGTTCACAGGTATATATTAATGGTAAGAAAGCGGGCGGATGGCCTTATGGCTATTCTTCTTTCTGGGTAGATGCCACACCTTATGTTCAAACAGGAAACAACGAGATTATCGTGAGCGTGGATAACTCCAAGCAACCTAACTGCCGTTGGTATTCCGGCTCAGGTATCTACCGTAACGTATGGCTCGTTACTACCGACAAGACATACATCGACGACTGGAGCATAGCAGTAAGCACACCTGACACTCATCATGTCAACCTTACGGCTACCGTTGTACTCCCCGACGGCTCTACACGTCCGTACCAGCAGACCATCGAGGTGGAGAATCCCCGTCTCTGGTCTCCTGAAGATCCATATCTCTATCACACGGAACTGACAATACCAGAAGGCGACCGCATTACAGTAACATACGGCATACGTACTATCGAGTATAGCGCAGAAAAGGGACTTTTCCTCAATGGCAAGTCAATTAATCTCAATGGCGCTTGCGTACACCACGACAACGGCATCCTTGGTGCTGCAGCCTTCGACGATGCAGAATACCGCAAGGCACGACTTATGAAGGAGGCTGGTTTCAATGCCGTGCGCACATCACACAATCCTCCTTCTGAGGCTTTCCTCAGAGCATGTGACGAAATTGGACTTCTCGTCATCGACGAGGCTTTCGACGGATGGCGTGAGAAGAAGAACACCAATGACTACGACTACTCTACCCTATTCGACCAGTGGTGGAAGAAAGACATCGACGCTATGGTTCTGCGCGACCGTCTTCACCCAAGTATCTTCTGCTGGAGTACCGGTAACGAGGTTATCGAGCGTAAGAAGATTGAGATTATAAAGACCGCTCATCAACTTGCTTCACGCATCCATGAGATTGACCCTCAGAACCGACCTGTTACCTCTGCCCTCGCAGCATGGGACCGCGACTGGGACATCTATGACCCATTGGCAGCAGAGCACGATATCGTTGGCTACAACTATATGATTTTCAAGGCAGAGAGCGACCACGAGCGTGTACCTAACCGCGTGATGATGCAGACAGAGAGCTATCCTCGTGATGCTTGGCGCAACTATCAGACAGTACAGAAGCACGTTTATATCCTCGGTGACTTCGTATGGACAGGTCTTGATTACATCGGTGAGTCAGGTATTGGCCGCTATTACTATGAGGGCGACGTGCCAGGCGAGTCATGGGAACGCCCACTCTACCCTTGGCACGCAGCATATTGCGGAGACGTTGACCTCACAGGTGAGCGCAAGCCTATCAGCTACTATCGCTCTATGCTCTGGAACGGTGGACAGACTCATCTCGCTGTACGCGAACCTGACGGCTATATTGGTAAGGTGAAGACATCTATGTGGAGCACATGGCCAACACAGCATAGCTGGACATGGCCTAACTGGGAAGGAAAGCCTATCGAGGTTGAGGTCTATAGCCGTCAGCCAAAGGTAAGCCTTTACCTCAACGACCAGCTCATCGGCGAGCAGGAGACAAAGGAGATGAAAGCCACCTTCAAACTGACATATCAGCCAGGCACACTTCGTGCAGAGGCAGGTAACGAGCGTTCAGAGATTCAGACAGCAGGAGCTGCCAAGACCATCCGTCTGAAAGCTGAGAACTACAAGGATCTGTCATTCATCACAGCAGAGATTATCGACGCACAGGGTCGCGTGGTTCCTGCATCAGATACAGAGTTAACCTTCGCCGCTACAGGTGTCACATTCCTTGCAGCAGGTAATGCAGATATCAAGGACGATGATCCATACTTCGATACCAAGCATCGCACATGGCATGGCCGTTGCCTCGCTGTTGTAAGCAAGAATGGCAAGAAAGGTACTCTCTCCGTATCAGCCAAGGGACTCCCAACCGCCAAGATTGCGATTAAGTAGAAAACTTCAATAGCCCAATAAAAAAGAAATGACGTGATATTTTTGTATCACGTCATTTATTATTTTTAACTGTTCTCAATCTGATTCAGCATCTTGAACGTTGCCTTGATGGCGGCTTCCGTCTGGTCGGCATCGAGTGCACGAGTGCGGATTACCTTTCCGTCGAGAAGTTTCCATGTGATGACCGTCTGAACAAGGGCATCTGTACGACCGCCCGGAGGAATGGTGACGGCATAGTTGAGCAAATCGGGCAACTTACGGTCAAGGTTATCGCGATAGATGCGGCGGAGAGCCTTTACGAAAGCATCATACTGACCATCACCCGTAGCATCACCATAGAACTCCTGTCCGTTGATGCTCACCTTGATTGACGCAAGCGGCTTTATGCCATACGAAAGGCTGACCATGTAACCGAGAAGCTTCACGTTCTCGTCAGGTGTATCGTGTTTCAGTACATCGGAAACGATGAAAGGAAGGTCTTCAGGAGTAACGACAGACTTACGGTCGCCAAGTTCGGTGATACGCTGCGTTATCTTCTTCACCTGCTCAGGAGTAAGCTCAAGACCGAGTTCCTGAAGGTTCATCTCAATATTTGCCTTGCCCGATGCCTTGCCAAGCGCATACTCACGCTTTCTGCCGAAACGCTCCGGCACAAGTTCGTTGCAATAGAGCTTGTCCTTGTTGTCGCCGTCGGCATGAACGCCTGCTACCTGAGTAAAGACATTCTCGCCCACGATTGGCTGATTAGGTGCCACGACAACACCCGAATAGCCTTCAACCACGCGACTGATATCATTAAGCACGTCTTCCTTTATTGATGTCTCAACACCAAGATGATCGTGAAGAATTGCCTGAACAGATGCAAGAGGAGCATTACCACAACGCTCTCCGAGTCCGTTGACCGTGACATGAACGCCAGAAGCGCCTTCGGAAACCGCAGCCATTGTGTTGCTTACGGCAAGGTCATAGTCATTATGTCCGTGGAACTCGAAACGGAGGTCTGGGAATCGGCTTGTCATCTCACGGAAGAAAGCCCCTGTCTGCATTGGAGTAAGCACACCGAGAGTATCAGGCAGCATGAAACGCATGATTCCACAGTCCTTGAGGGCATCTATCATGTGATAGACATACTCAGAACCGTCCTTCATGCCATTGCTCCAGTCCTCAAGGTAGATGTTCACCTTGAGTCCCTGCTCATGCGCATAGTTAATCGCCTCCTTGATATCTGCAATATGCTCATCAGGAGTACGCTTGAGCTGCTTTGTGCAATGCTTCTCAGAACCTTTGGTAAGGAGATTTATGACAGAGCCACCGCATTCCGTGATCCAATCGACCGAACGACCGCCATCACAGAATCCGAGTACCTCTACCCTATCCAGCATACCCGCACCCTTCGCATAGCGACAAACCATCTTCACGGCTTCCTTCTCGCCTTCGCTGACACGTGCAGAGGCTATCTCTATACGGTCAACATTGACGTCACGCAACAGCATACGCGCTATCACGAGTTTCTCATGCGGAAGGAATGAAACGCCGTTGGTCTGTTCTCCATCACGAAGGGTGGAGTCCATTATTTCTATTTTGTTGTGCATTAAAAAAAACAATAACAGCCCCTCACCTGCCCTACGGGCATCCTCTCCCCAAGGGGCGAGGAGGAAGAATGTAACATACCCTAAAAGGATTCCTTGTAAAGAGAAAATGTAACTTCTCCCTCGCCCCTTGGGGAGAGGGTGTCACATAGTGACGGGTGAGGGGCCATTGGGTCACTTATTCTCAAACGCCTCAATCTTATCCTTGTTAGCAAGGAGGAAGTCGATGTCGTCATAGGCATTCATCAGACAGTACTTCTTGTATGAGTTGATCTCGAAGTGCTCTGACTTGCCAGTTGTAAGATTGGTTACTGTCTGGTTGGGAACGTCAACCTTTACCTCTGCCTGTGGGTTGGCTGCTATTGTAGCGAAGAGTTCGAGCTGGAACTCACGGCTAACGATTACAGGAAGCACGAAGCAGTTGAGGAGGTTGTTGCGGTGGATATCAGCGAATGAGTTTGAGATAACCACACGAACACCATAGCCGGCAATAGCCCATGCTGCATGTTCGCGTGAAGAACCAGAACCCCAGTTCTGACCACCTACGATGATTTCGTGAACGCCCTTCTTAGGAGCCTCAGAGAACTCAGGCTTGTTCATCACGAAGTCTGCTATTGGCTGATTGTTAGCATCATAGCGAAGGTCGTGCATGAAAGCATCGCCATAGAACTTAGGATCACGTGTTGTGAACGCAAGATAACGTGCAGGGATGATGTTATCTGTATTGTTGTTGTCAATCTCGATTGGAATACAAGTTGACTGGATTATATCGAATTTTTCTTTCATAAGCCTAACCAAGCCTTCCCCAAGGGAAGGATGTTTGATTGTATTAATCCCTATGTGGGAGTCTTATCTATTTGAATTATTTTTTTTGATTGAAAATACTATCTACTCCCCCTTGAGGGGGTAAGGGGGGAGGAACCCTCCCTTGGGGAGGGACAGGGTGGGTCTTTATAATTTACGTGGATCTGTAATAACGCCTGTGATAGCAGATGCAGCAACTACGAGTGGAGATGCGAGGACGGTGCGGGCACCAGGTCCCTGACGACCAACGAAGTTACGGTTACTTGTAGAGATTGAGAGCTTGCCTGCTGGAACCTTGTCCGGGTTCATTGCCAGACATGAAGAGCATGAAGGGAGACGGAGCTCGAAACCTGCCTCTTCAAGAATCTTGTCGATGCCCTCGTCGATGATTTGCTGACGAACGAGCCACGAACCAGGAACAAGCCATGCTACAACGCTGTCAGCCTTCTTCTTGCCCTTTACAACAGAAGCGAATGCACGGAAGTCCTCAATACGGCCATTGGTACAAGCACCGAGGAAACAGTAGTCAACAGGTGTGCCTTCGAGCTTCTGTCCAGGCTTGAACTGCATATAGTCGAGCATGTCAAGGAACTGAGTCTTGTCAGCCTCTGCAATCTGGTCGAGTGTTGGGATGCACTCGTCGATAGCGATACCGGCACCCGGGTTTGTTCCGTATGTGATACGTGGCACGATATCCTCTGCACGATATGTAACCTCCTTGTCGAACTTAGCATCAGCATCGCTATAGAGCTTCTTCCACTCCTCTACTGCCTTATCCCAGTCAGCACCCTTTGGAGCGTACTCACGTCCCTTGAGATATGCGAATGTAGTCTCGTCAGGAGCGATAAGACCTGCACGTGAACCCATCTCGATAGAGAGGTTTGAAAGAGTCAGACGACCTTCCATTGACATATTGCGGATAGCACTACCAGCATACTCAACGGCATAGCCAGTAGCACCAGATGTTGTCATCTGAGCCATGATATAGAGAGCAACGTCCTTGGCTGTTGTTCCCTTTGGAAGCTCACCCTCAACGTTGATGCGCATTGTCTTTGGCTTTGACTGAAGGATACACTGTGAAGCCAATACCTGTGCTACCTCAGAAGTACCGATACCCATAGCGATAGCACCTACGGCACCGTGGGTAGATGTGTGAGAGTCACCACATACGATTGTCATGCCAGGGAGAGAGAGAGCCTTCTCAGGACCAACAACGTGAATGATACCGTTATCCTTTGTGCCCATTGCGAAGTGCTTGATACCAAACTCCTCGCAGTTAGCCTTAAGGGTTTCAACCTGCTTACGACCTACAGGGTCATTGATTACCTCCTGCTGATCAGAAGGAGTATTGTGGTCAGGCATAGCGACTACGTGGTCAGGACGGAAAGCCTTGATACCCTTATCGCGGAGAGTGTCGAATGCCTGTGGTGATGTCACCTCATGTGCATAGAGACGATCGATATACAACTGTGTAGGACCGTCCTCCACGTTCTGTACTACGTGTGCGTCCCAGATTTTGTCAAATAATGTTTTTGCCATTTTTAGTTTATCTGAATTTATTTATTGCGTCAATATAAGCCTCTACCGAAGCTGTTACGATATCTGTATTGGCTGCGAAGCCATAGTATGTGTGTCCGTCGAACTCCACGCTCTGGTGTACCTTTGCGAGGTCGTCAGAACCCTTTGAGATTGCCTGAATGGTGAAGTCCTTCAATGTCATCTCGCGCTTGATGATTGTCTTGAGTGCCTTGATGGCAGCATCAACAGGACCATTACCAGAAGCTGCTGCCTCGAAGTGCTCGTTGGCAATCTGAAGACCGATGCTTGCAACCGCACGTGTACCCTTACCGGCCGTAACCTGAAGGTAGTCGAGCTTCACGTTGTTCATCTCATTACGCTCAGCACCAGCAAGTACGAGGATATCATCATCAGTAACTTCCTTCTTCTTGTCGGCAAGTACGAGGAAGTCTGCATAAATCTTGTCGAGCTTCTCGCCCTCAACATCCACACCGTTGATATGCAGACGATGCTTCAAGGCTGCACGACCAGAGCGAGCTGTCAATACGATGCTTGCCTCGTCGATACCAACATCCTTTGGATCCATGATCTCGTATGTAGAAGCATTCTTCAACACACCATCCTGATGAATACCAGATGAATGGGCAAAGGCATTCTTACCAACGATAGCCTTATTCGGCTGAACTGGCATATTCATCAACGAGCTTACCATACGGCTTGTAGGATATATCTTCGTTGTGTTGATGTTTGTGTCAATACCGAGGTCTGGGTGTGTCTTGAAGATCATTGCAATCTCCTCAAGTGAGGTGTTTCCGGCACGCTCACCGATACCGTTGATAGTCACCTCTACCTGACGGGCACCACCAAGCACACCTGCTACGGTATTGGCTGTTGCCATACCAAGGTCGTTGTGACAATGGGTTGAGAGGATTGACTTACCCGCAGCAAAGGCATCAACGTGCTCATAGAGGTACTTAATCTTCTCGTGATACTCATTAGGAATACGGAAACCTGTAGTATCAGGAATGTTACAAACAGTAGCACCTGCCTTTGTCACCGCATCAATCACACGAGCCAGATACTCATTGTCAGTACGACCAGCATCCTCTGCATAGAACTCTACGTCCTCTACAAAGCGCTTAGCATACTTCACGGCACGAACGGCACGCTCGATAATCTCCTCAGGAGTGCTGTTGAACTTATACTTGATATGTGAAGGGCTTGTGCCGATACCTGTATGGATACGACCGCGCTTAGCAAACTTCAGCGCCTCGGCAGCCACATCGATATCCTTCTCCACGGCACGAGTAAGTGCGCAGATGGTAGGCCATGTCACAGCCTTACTGATTTCTACAACTGAATTGAAGTCGCCCGGTGATGACACTGGGAAACCAGCCTCGATCACATCAACGCCGAGGGCTTCGAGCTGCTTTGCCACCTGAATCTTCTCAACGGTATTCAACTGACATCCTGGTACCTGTTCGCCATCGCGCAACGTGGTATCAAAAATATATAATCTTTCGCTCATATTTATTATAAGCCCCCCTCCTTCTCCCCCGAGGGGGAGGGTATCTTAGATAGTATTATTGTATTTAAAGTCCCTCCCCTCGGGGAGACGGAGGGGGCTTTTAATTGAAAAAAGCCTTCTTCACATCCCGAGCAGGAAGTGAAAAAGGCTCGTAATATTTTCCGCATCATAATTACCAGCACACCTTATCACTTCCCGCCTCTTTTCGAAGGAGGATGTTAATAATAAGGGCTGATAGTGTGATGTTATTTGTCATATTCCTTTATTTCTTTAATTCTGTTTAGTGATTAGAGATTAGTGTTTAGAGAGTGGTATCCACCAACACCCAACACCTAACACCCATCACCAAAAAAATTTGCGAGTGCAAAATTAATACTTTTTCCTGACAAAAACAAATAATTTGTAATAAATTTTACCTTTTCTACTATAATTTCCTTATAAAAATGACGAATATCATCAAAAAAAGTAATAAATCGCAGTTATTGGCATCAGATATTATAAATGTTTCTTATTCCCCCTACCCTCTCCCCAATAGGTGTGTGTAAAATATATGATAACTAAGATAACCATGATAACCATAAGGTAATCCTAATTATATATATACGGATATCCCCGCAACCGTCAAGGCTGCGGGGGATTCTCTTAATACCCCATACAAGAGGTCACTCCGAGAGTAGTTGCTATCGCAGTAAGAATACTTGCAATAGTCTGAAGAACGAATTTCCAAGTTTCCTTTTTCATAATTCTAAAGTTTAGAGTTTAGTGTTTAGAGTTTAGAGATGTTGCTTTCGCCATTTAGAAAAACCAATTAAAACAAAAGAAAACAAAGTAAAACATTTTGTTTGTTGTTGTTTTTATATGTTTTTATTGGTTTTGTCCTGTTTTTTTAGATGGCGAAAGCAACTAAAGGTGTTCTAAAGCGTGTCGTTTCCGCCTCCGCCGTTGTCACCACCGCCAGCGTTACCGCCTCCTGTTGAGCCTGCGCTATCGCCATCAGGCACGAGGAACGCCTCAATA
>CADBXL010000017.1 GCA_902798615.1 uncultured Bacteroidales bacterium
CGTGGTTGGCGAGGAAGAGACGACAGGGGTAGCTGACATCCAGCACCTGTCACCTGACACCCAGATCTTTGATATTAACGGAAGAAAGGTTAGCGAGAATAGCCTCAAGCCGGGAATGTATGTCAAGAACGGAAGGAAAGTTGTGGTTAGGTAAAGAACGGCCTCTCCCCCCGCTTTACACATACTCGAAGATACTCAATCTTCGACTTCCCGCCGTAGGGAGGGAGCCGGAAGGCGAATAAATTACGCAATAAAAATAGTAAATAACAATTAATATAGCCGACCCTCCATAGTCGAATCGGCTCCCTCCCTACGGGGGAGGGCGGGGGGAGAGGCCGATAACTTCGAAAACTTAAAAAATTATATATAGCTTATGAAAAAGAATTTATTACTTATTTTATTATGTCTTTTCTCATTCTCCGCAATTCATGCGGAAAATAAATGGGAAAGTGAACCTGATGGTATGGAGTGGTATCTGTCAGTTGATGGTACGTTAACTGTATCACAAGAAGGCGATATGTCAAATTATGACGAAGGAGAAACTCCTTGGGATCTTCAACGTGATGATATCAAGAAGATTGTAATCAAAAAAGGTGTGTCGCGTATTGGAGATCTTGCTTTCGGTGGCTGCCGGAATCTCACCTCAGTCGAAATTCCGAACACTGTAAAGAGTATTGGAGTTCGTGCTTTCGTAGAATGCAAGAATCTCCCCTCAATCGAAATCCCTAACTCTGTAACGAGTATTGAAGAGCAAGCTTTCTCTCTTTGCGATGCTCTCACTTCAATCGAAATCCCTAATTCTGTAACGAGTATTGGATATCAAGCTTTCTATAATTGCTACAGACTCGCCTCAGTCACAATTGGCAACTCTGTGACGAATATTGCAAAAGAGGCTTTCTATGCTTTACCAGCTCTCACCTCTATTACTTTTAAGGGAAGTAATCCTCCTAATTCTTTGGAAAATGTTTTTAAGGCTCCCAATGAGAATGTCTCTGTATATGTTCCTGCAAATAGCATAGAGGATTATAAGACAAAGTTGGGAGGCTTGAGCTCAAAAGTAAAGGGAGCAATAATTCTGGCGGATGATGAGGCATATACCGGAGAGTCAGATGCTGAAGGTGTTGCTGCTTTCTATACCCGTAACTTCACTAATGTGAACTGGCAGGCAATATATCTTCCTTTCTCTTTGAAATACGAGGACTGGAAGGATGATTTCGAGATGGCTTATATCAACGGTATTATCCAGAGGGATAATGATGATGACGGCGAGATTGACGAGACAGAACTGGAGATAATAAAGATGAAGAAAGGCTCTACCCAGCCTAACGCCCCATATCTCATCAGGGCTAAGACAACGGGCAAGAAGACTTTCTTCGTTAAGAATACAACCGTATATGCTGCTGAGAGTGGAAGCGTGGATTGCTCTACCACTATTGCGAAATACACCATTATAGGCACTTACAGCCCTATCCCTTCAGAAACAATGATAGCAAACAACTATTACGGTATGGGTGGTGGTGAGCTGATTCAAAGCGATGGCTCTAATGGCCTTAAGCCTTTCCGCTGGTATATGAAGGTGGAATCGCGTGATTATTCTAAATATAGCGTGAAAAATGCTGCGAAGACTATCACTATCAAGGTCCTGGATGAAGAAGAGACTACTGGCATAGCTGAATTGCAGACAGCAAACAGCAATTCTTCTGTTTACGACATTAACGGCAGAAAGGTGAATGAGAATAGCCTCAAGCCGGGAATATACGTAAAGAACGGAAAGAAGTTCGTGGTGAAATAAACTGGGCTTGCGCCCTGAGTTTTTTCTGAAAGTAAATTAGGAGAAATTAAATCAGTAAATTATGCTTTAAAATTAATGCGAGATTAATGTGGCATTAACGGACATTATACGTTCTCACTTTGTGAGATAACATTAATCACCAATAATTAAACATTAATTGTTTGCTAAGGCTCACCAAGCTAAAGCAAGTTCGCATTAATTCTCTATACAAAGAATATTCTCTAACTCTCTAATTCTTGAAAATTAACAAAGAAAAATATGATGAAAAAGAAATATAGCAAGCCGAACATCACGATAGAGACAATGAATCTCCCATTGCTTGTAGATACAAGTCTTATTCCTGTGGGAGGCACAGGTTCGTTTAATGCAAAAGAAACTTCTTCGTGCTTTGACGAGGAGGAAGAGGATTTTTGAGATTAACAGATTAAGGGAAATGGATTTATCTGATTTATCTGATAGCTGTCGCATTAATTTTTATTGACCACAGATCTCACAGATAATACAGATGTCAATCACGAGCGTAAGCGAGACTTGCGTAGCTTGTTGAGCTTTGCGAAAAAATCCGTAGAATCTGTGCTATCTGTGTTCGAAAAAAATAAAAGAAACGGATTTATCCGATTTATCTGATTAGCTGGCGCATTAATATTTTCGCGATTTATTTCAGATAAATCAGATACATCCGTTTCCCTTTCTTTTCTTACGAACACAGAAGACACGAAAGAAACGGAAGTTTAGTTAACGTCTGTTCGTCAAATGGCTTCAGAAAATAGTATTTGGAAATTTGTCAAGAGTGAACGTCTCGTCATTGTATGGTGGACGATTCAGTTTGTAGGTTTGTTATTGATATTCGGTTTCCGTTATCCAGGTGTATTACTTGTTAATCTCTGGCTTGCCGTTTCAATAGCATGTTATGCTCTTGACTCAAGAAATGTCAAGAAACTTGGAGCTATAAGTCTGGCTTTTTATGCGTTCTTTACATTGATTGTTGCCGGGGTGATAGTGTACTATTTTGTATATGATGGTGGGGTTAACTCTGAAGTTGTGTTTTATTTCATACTTCCAATATTGTTTATAACCCTATTGAATTTGTTGATGGCATTCAGAGCTATCAAGATATTGGCAAAAAAGGATGATAGTGTTTAAGGTGTAGGGGTGGTAGGATAATAGCTCTTGAGTAGTTGTGAGTATTGAACAGACAATTAAAAAAAGTTAAGAAACGGATAATTGTTAGGTTTGTATTATTTTTTTGTCGTAAAAAGCGGTATCTTTGCAATTACTAATCATAAAATACAGGAAATTCGTCGTCCAACGATATTTTTTATACCTAAATCACTATTACCCAAATCATGAAACTGAAAATATTTGTCGCTTTATATATTCTTTTGAACGTTGCCTCTGTATTTGCCCAGAACGTCAAGCAGCCTGATTCCTATAATTATCAGCATGGTGTTGAGGCGTTAAAAAAGGGAGATAATCAGGAGGCTCTTATTTATCTGAATAAAGATATTGAGGAGAATCCGGAGAATGGTTATTCGTTTGCGATGATAGCCATTATTCGCTATGCGGAAAAAGAGTATGGAAAGGCTTTGACGGCAGTTGGGGAGGCTATTAAGTATCTGCCAAAGGAAGATGTTGAGTTTTCAGCTTTTTCTTACTCGTTAAGAGGTGATATATATAAGAATTTGGGAGATACGGTAAAGACTTTGAATGATTATGCATCGGCTATGCGTATAAATCCTAATGAAAGTAATCTGTATGAAAAACGTGCACAGATATATTTCGAACAAGGAAAATACCAGCTTGCTGATGAAGATTACCGAAAAATGACAGAACTTACCCCTGGATATTTAGTGGGGTATATGGGGTTAGGCAGAAATGCTTTGGAGCAGAGCCGTTGGGATGATGCTATTTCGCAATTCAGTTATGTAGTAAAGCTGGATGGCGATTATTCTTCTGGATATTCATTCAGAGCAGAAGCGGAGTTGAAGAAAGGTATGTGGGATGAGGCAACCAGAGATTTGATATCAGCTATACAATGTGGTTGGGACGATAAGGCTGAATCTTTGATATGGAGATTAGAAGAACCTGCTTTTGCGATGATGTTGTCAAAATTAAAGGTTCAGGCAGCCAAAGCACCTGAAGACTTTGAGTGGCCTTGTCTTCTTGGGATAATGTACGAATGGGATAAGCAGTATATTAAGGCTATCGAATTCTATAAGGAAGCCTGCAAGAAAAATGCTATAGCGGCGATTTACAGGAATATATCGTTTTGCTATATTCGGTTGGGCGCATTCGAAGAGGCTATGAGTAATATCGATCAGGCGATAAGTCTGAATAGTATGGATTGCAGCAGTATTGCCAGAAAGGCGAATATTTATTATTGTAAAGGAGATATAGATTCTGCTATTTCAGAAATAAACAAGGCTTTGTCTGTTTCCCCTGATTATTCGTTTGGTTATTGGCGTCGTGCTTTATACAAAAGTGCGGAGAATGACTGGGATGGCGCAATAGAAGATGCTTCAATGTCTATAGCTGTTGATCCAAATAATTCATTGTCGTATTCTTTTAGGGGCTTTGCATATCAGCGGCAAGGTAAAAAAGAACTTGCGGAGGCAGACTACAAGAAGGTGGTAGAGTTGGAGAATAAGCCGGAAAGGTACTTTTTCGTGCCCTATGCCTATCTGGGTTTGGGGCAGAATGACAAAGCCGTAGCAGCAATGGATACTGCCATTGCGAGAAGCGAAGATAAGGCGGAAGTTTATTATAATGCAGCTTGTTTGTATTCTCGGATGAAGGACAAAGAGAATGCCTTGAAATTATTGGAGCAGTCGTTGAAGTGTGGGTATGTTTGTTTTGCTCATATTGACTGTGACTGTGATATGGATTTTGTTCGTGAAACTGATGAGTTCAAGGCTTTAATAAGCAAATATAAAATGCTTCTTGATGAGAATCTTAAATCCATAAGGACGACTTCCTCAAGCGGGGAGGCTACTATGCCAGAGGAACATTATAAGGGTGAATCAAGGCGTTTGTAAATCCAGATGCAGTCTTGTGATGTTGGGATTATTACTAAAAAAAAGTTAAGAAACGGACATTTGTTCGGACACTATTCTTTTTTTTATCGTAAAAGCAGTAACTTTGCGCTCGAAAATCAGAGACGGGCACCGCTCTGCGAGCGACAAGTCCTATTTTATTCGCTGTGGCTCATCAAGCTATGCAAGTCTTCGCACGAGGAAGTACCCGATTTTTCAGACTATCCACAAGCCGCAATGGTGGAATTGGTAGACACGAGGGACTTAAAATCCCTTGACCCGAAACGGTCGTGCGGGTTCGAGTCCCGCTCGCGGCACATATTTTATAAAATTAGCCCTGATCCTAAACATTTCAGGAAAACAATTTCTTATTTGTAAAAAGAGAATGAAAAGAAATCTCATCGGTAAAATAACTGTCATTGCACTTGGAGCAGTGGCACTTTCTTCGTGTTCAAAGAAGCTCGGCCCATTGTCGGCTGATAATTTTAGCGTAGATCCAGAACCTCTTGAGCTTCTTGGTACACAGGTACCTGTAACAATCAACGGTACTTTCCCAGAGAAGTACATGCATAAGAAGGCTACAATCACAGTTACTCCAGAGCTTCGTAATGCTGCTGGTAAGGTGATTCGTGGTGAGGGCGTTACCTTCCAGGGTGAGAAGGTGCTGGGCAACGACCAGTCAATCTCATATCTCCTTGGCGGTCACTACACTATGCGTGATGCTTTCGACTATAGCGATGACATGCATCGTTCTGACCTCTATCTGAGATTTGATGCTCACATTGGTAAGAAGTTCGTTTATGTGCCAGACGTGAAGATAGGTACTGGTGTTATTGCTACTGCAGGTCTCTATAAGAAGGCCTTGATTCAGGGTGGTGGTATCATTGCTCCTGATACATTCCAGCGCATCCGTAAGGAAAAGCAGGAGGCAAGCATCACATTCCTTATCAATCAGGCTACTCTCCGTCAGAGCGAGTTGAAGAACAACTCTATTCAGGAGTTTGTTAAGCTTCTTGAGAACATCAATGCTGATGCAAAGAGATATAACCTCGGTGATATCGAGGTAAAGGCATACGCTTCACCTGATGGTGCTCAGGATATCAACACAAAGCTCGCTGTTAAGCGTCAGAACGTGTCAGAGGACTATGTTGATTCTCAGTTGAAGAAGACCAACCTCGCAACAAGCGTTACAGGTGAATATACAGCAGAGGACTGGGAAGGTTTCCAGCAACTCGTTGCAGCCAGCAATATTCAGGATAAGGAGCTTATCCTCCGCGTGCTGAATATGTATAAGGATCCAGAGGAGCGTGAGGAGCAGATCAAGCACCTCAGCATGGGCTTCCAGGACTTGACAAAGCAGATTCTTCCACAGTTGCGTCGTGCTCGTATGATTATCAACTACGAGGCTGTAGGACGTAGCGACGAGGAGATTGCAGGTGACTATGCTTCTAACCCACAGTCGCTCAGCGCAGATGAGATCCTCTACTATGCAAGTACCATAGCAGATATGGACAGGAAGGAGGCAATCTACAAGAAGTGTGTAGAGCTCTATCCTAATGATTATCGCGCATATAATAATGTAGCTGCATGTGAGTTCTCAAAGAACAACGATGCAGAGGTTAAGGCATGGGTTAACAAGACACTCAAGGTAAACCCACGTGCTGGTGAGTGTCAGTCAAATATGGCTCTCCTTGAGCTTAAGAACGGCAACTTGAAGGAGGCTGAGGCTTATATGTCAAAGGCTGGTAGCTCAAACGACATCAACCGCGTTCAGGGTGCTGTGAACTTCGTAAAGGGTAACTACAAGCAGGCAGCAGCCGACTATAAGGGCGTATATAACAATATGGCAGGTCTTGCCCAGATTATGGCAGGCGACTATTCTCAGGGTCGTGCTACATTCAAGGCAATCAAGAATCCTGATGCTATGACAAGCTATCTGCACTCTGTATGCTGCTATCGTGAGGGAAGTGTGTTCTCAGGAACAGACCTTCTGAAGGAGGCATTGCAGAAAGACCCAAGTCTGAAGGCTTATGCGGATGAGGATTTGGAGTTCACTGGCGAGTAGTCTGCTGATATTACTCCTGGCTTCATGCGGGGCAGACAGTCACCATTTCAGTCTTGAGGGCCGATTCCTCAAGATGAATCAGGGACAGTTCTATGTCTATAGTCCTGATGGGGCGATAAGTGGTATCGACACAATCATGGTGCAAGGCGGTCGCTTTGCATACGAGATACCATGCGAGGAGGAAGGCACGATTGTCATTGTGCTTCCTAACTATTCGGAGATTCCTGTCTTCGTAGAACCGGGCAAGAGTGTTGACCTTAAGGCCGATGCTTCGCATATCAAGGATATCGAGGTGACAGGTACCGATACCAACGACAGGATGACCAAGTGGCGAAAGAATACTTCGTCGCAGTCGCCTGACGGATTGGTGAAACAGGCTGAGCAATTCATAAAGGATAATCCTTCTTCGATAATAAGCCGATGGCTTCTGAGGAAGTATTTCATCGTTACTGCGAAACCCAATCTGAAGAAGGCGAGTGAGCTCGTAAAGCTTATGAGCGAGAAGGCCGATAAGGATGCTTCGGTTGTGAGACTTTCTGTGGGACTTGAAAATGTTCCCTTGCAAGTTGGAGACGAGCTTCCTGTCTTTACTGCAAAGGATCTTCAGGGTAAGAGCGTTCAGGCTTCACAATATCGTCTTGGCAAGACGGTGATACTAGTCTGGGCAACTTGGGATTATGATGGCCAGAGCATTTCAAGACGTGTAGCCCGGAAGATAGAAGAGATGAAGTCGCAAGGCAAACAAGTGCCGAAAGTTCTGGGAATTAGTATCGACGCATCGGCTGTGGATGCTAAGAAAACGGTGGGTAGCGACAGTACGGCTTGGTCAACGATATGTGACGGTCTGATGTGGAAATCGCCTGTAGTTAAGGCTATAGGAACTACGAAAGTACCAGACAACTTCGTTATAGAAAATGGCAAGGTCAAGGCATGTCATCTCAGTAATGATGAGTTGCTAAAGGAAATAGAGAAGTAATTCGTTCTTTCGCCAAGATTGAAAAATGACAATATTGCTGACAAAATTGCAAACTGCACGTTGCAATCAGTGACGAATTGTTAGCGATAACATAAATATTGAAAAAAAATATTGTTGAAAAGTATTAATTCTTGGCGAAAACTTTTTGCCAAGAATTATTTTTTTTGTACCTTTGCCGCGAAATTCTGGAAAAAGAAAAGACTGTATTTACAAGTTAATCACTTTTTTTAAAATAATAGTATAACAAAAATGGCAAATTTGGATTTGACACAGTATGGCATCACTGGTTCTACAGTGATTGCGCACAATCCTTCTTACGAAGTACTCTTCGCAGAGGAGACAAAGGCAGGCCTTCAGGGCTATGAGGTAGGTCAGAACACAGAGCTTAACGCAGTAAACGTTATGACTGGTATCTACACAGGTCGTTCTCCTAAGGATAAGTACATCGTAATGGACAAGAACTCTAAGGACACTGTATGGTGGACTTCTGACGAGTACAAGAACGACAACCACCCAATGTCTGAGGAAGTTTGGGGTAAGGTTAAGGATCTCGCAGTTAAGGAGCTCTGCAACAAGAACCTCTATGTAGTTGATGCTTTCTGTGGCGCTAACAAGGCTACACGTCTTGCTGTTCGTTTCATTGTTGAGGTTGCTTGGCAGGCTCACTTCGTAACAAACATGTTCATCCAGCCAACAGAAGAGGAACTCGCTAACTTCGAGCCAAACTTCGTTATCTACAACGCTTCTAAGGCAAAGGTTTCTGACTATAAGGAGCTCGGTCTTAACTCTGAGACTTGTGTTGCATTCAACGTAACAAGCCGTGAGCAGGTTATCATCAACACATGGTACGGCGGTGAGATGAAGAAGGGTATGTTCTCTATGCAGAACTACTTCCTCCCACTTCAGGGTATCGCTTCTATGCACTGTTCTGCTAACTGCGATATGAAGGGTGAGAACACAGCTATCTTCTTCGGTCTTTCTGGTACAGGTAAGACTACTCTCTCTACTGATCCAAAGCGTCTCCTCATCGGTGATGACGAGCACGGATGGGACGACGAGGGTGTATTCAACCTCGAGGGCGGTTGCTACGCTAAGGTTATCAACCTCTCTAAGGAGAATGAGCCAGACATCTACGGTGCTATCAAGCGTAACGCTCTCCTTGAGAACGTAACTGTTGATGCTAACGGTAAGATCGACTTCGCTGACAAGAGCGTAACAGAGAATACTCGTGTGTCATACCCAATCGACCACATCAAGAATATCGTTAAGAAGGTAAACGGCAAGTCTGCTGGTCCTGCTGCTAAGAACGTAATCTTCCTTTCAGCTGACGCATTCGGCGTTCTTCCTCCAGTATCTATCCTTTCACCTGAGCAGACTCAGTACTACTTCCTCTCTGGTTTCACAGCTAAGCTTGCTGGTACAGAGCGCGGTATCACAGAGCCAACTCCAACATTCTCTGCTTGCTTCGGTCAGGCATTCCTTGAGCTCCACCCAACAAAGTACGCTCAGGAACTCGTTAAGAAGATGCAGAAGTCTGGTGCTAAGGCATACCTCGTAAACACAGGTTGGAACGGTACAGGTAAGCGTATCTCTATTCCTGATACACGTGGTATCATCGACGCTATCCTCGATGGTTCTATCCTGAAGGCAGAGACAAAGAAGATCCCTATGTTCGACTTCGTTGTTCCTACAGCTCTTCCAAACGTTAACCCAGCTATCCTCGACCCACGCGACACATACGCTGACGCTTCACAGTGGGAGGAGAAGGCTAAGGACCTCGCTGCTCGCTTCATCAAGAACTTCAGCAAGTACACAAACAATGAGGCTGGTAAGGCTCTCGTTGCTGCTGGTCCAAAGCTCTAAACTGATTCTCAGTTAATTGATAGTTTATAATTAATAATGTATAATTATTAGTTAGGATTATTGATTGCATTATAATTGCCGCTTGAGTGGTTTCTTTTAGAAATGCTCAAGCGGCATTATTATTTTCTGTAGTTGCTATTTTGCTAACCAATTAGCCAAAATGCGCGTTAGTTGCTTAAAATCAATTGCTTGACTAAGGTCAAAAGAATGGATAAAAACGGAATAAAGTTGCATGAAGATTTGTTGTGTACGATAACAATTTGTACCTTTGCATCAGAAAAAAAGAAATACAGGCTATTAGCTTTAATAAGAGCGGTAAAGGATTGTATTCATATAAGGATAACAAACTTGGTCTTAAAAAGATTGGGTATAAAAGGTTAAAAAAGATTATGACTATTGATTATGCAACTGTATTTATGTTGCTTATGGTGGCTGCTTCTACAGCTTGTGGGATAGCATCCATTATACACAACAATCTGCGTTAAAAGCGCGGTACAATATTAAGAATTATAGAGTTAGGTTTTAGTAGTATAAAAATTAGGTTTTAGTATTGTATTCAGGAGGCTGATGTGAATCGGTCTCCCTTTTTTATGTCATGAATTATGCTGTTCTAAATCTTTTTAGCAATAAAGATTTTGTGAATTGGATATTTCTTACTAATTTTGTACGCAAAATAGATGTATCCAGGTTTTAACAGCGGTTCATCGGTATTAAAATAATGAAGAAAATGTTGCACACGTCACGAATAAGTGTAGTTTTATAAATGAAGAAGATTTTATTCTTAGCAATGCTATTCTGCAGTACAATGACTTTTGCAGAAAATGATTTGACAACGGAAAACGAAACTGATAAAGAGTTGGAAAGCGTGGAGGCTGAAGCTCCAGCAGTAGAGATGGTAAACAATTTTTCTCTGGCTACAGAGACTGCTCCTCAGTATTACGGCGGCTCAAACTCGTCAGGTTTCGACTATCATAAATATATTGATGCCATTTACGTAAACTATGGTATCATTGACGGTAATCATCAGTTCCTTGGATTTGATGTCGGCAAGGATTTCTTCCTGGATTTCAACTATGCTTGGGGCAAGGATAGTAAGGACAATGATGATTTGGGCCGTTATTGCATCGGACTTGGTGTGCGTCCAACTATGTGGTTCGCAAAGTACTTTATGTTTCAGGCAAAGATTGGAGCAGAGTATTTTTGGGGAACAGGCTATCGTGCAGGTAATATAGCTTGCTTGTTGGAACCAAGAATCGGCGTTAAGATCGGTAGTGGCGGTATTGGTGCAAGCTATCGTTTTGATGTTAATAAGTTCAAGTTCCGTAATACGATAACCGGTCATATCTGTATCTCTGCATTCTTCTATATTTAGAGAAAGAAGGGTAAGGAACATAGAGAAAAGTGTAAAGTGTAAAGAGTAAAGTAAAAAGAGTAAGGAGTAAAAAGTGCAGACAATTCCTACGATAACCAAGCAGTTGCTTATCATCAACTGCATAGCATTTTTAGCATCTCTTCTCGTGCCAAGCATAACCGCTTGGTGCGGACTTCATTATTGGCAAGCCAGTCAGTTCCATATCTATCAGTTCGTTACATATATGTTCATGCATGGTGGCTTTACCCACCTGTTCTTTAATATGTTTGCACTGTGGATGTTCGGACCTGTTATGGAGCGTACATGGGGCTCACAGCGTTTCCTTGTGTATTACCTTGTATGTGGAATCGGTGCAGGTCTTATGCAGGAGATAGCCCAGTTTGGTTCTATCTTTATCGACCTTTCTTCACAAGGGGCAACGATAGGACAGATTCTTAAGATTGATTCTATTATGCCAGGGGCTTCTGAGATGCTTAATGGTTGGACAACCGTAGGAGCTTCTGGAAGTATATATGGCATTCTTCTTGCCTTTGGTATGACGTATCCTGAGGAAAGGATGTTTATCATACCAATTCCATTTCCTATAAAGGCAAAATGGTTTGTCATTGGATATGCGGCAATAGAGCTCGGACTTGCTTTGTCTAATTCTGGTGATGGTGTTGCTCATGTGGCTCACCTTGGCGGTATGCTGTTTGGTTTCTTCCTTATCCGTCATTGGAGAAAATCAGAGCATCGTCAGACCTCATTCACAGGTTGGGATTCGTATCAAGGCTCGCAGAGTCAGGGTAAGTCTGCCACAATCCTTGGTAAGATTAGAAAATGGATGCATCTTGACAGGGAGGATGACGGATATAATAAAGACCCTCATTTCCGTTCAACTTCCACTCATCAGGCAGACTGGGACTATAATGCCCAGAAGAAGCGTGATGAAGCGGAGATAGATGCTATTCTTGATAAGATTCGTCGTTCTGGCTATGCAAGTCTTTCTGCAGAAGAGAAGAAGAAACTCTTTGATGCAAGTAAGAATTAGTCTGTCAACAGTTTAATGTCAAAAGTCTTCAGCCATAAATCCATAGGCCTTAGACTTTAGACCTTAGTCTTTAGACCTTAGACTTTAGACCTTAGACTTTAGACTTTAGACCTTAGACTTTAGGCTTAAAACAAGAGTATAGATTTGAAGAAATTAATAATAAATACCACTATAGCAGTAAACCTCGTCATCATCTTAGCGATGTTGGTGACGGGGTTTGCTGATTTGCTTGATCCGCGCTCGTGGCCTGTACTGGCAACGGGCGGTTATGCGTTTCCGATATTTGTGCTTGCAAATTTCGGAATGATTATTGTGTGGATGTTCATAAGCAAGAAGCACATACTCATTCCCTTCATTGGATTGGTGGTGGCATATGTGCCGGTAATGCAATTCTGTCCTGTTCATGCAAGTGGAGAGGTGCCATTAGGGGCATTGAAGGTAATGACTTACAATACGTGGAATTTTGGAAATTCGCATGACCATAGTAAGGAAACATCTGTGGAGGACACACGCAGGAAGATGCTTCAGTACATTGCTGATGAGGATTGCCATATAGTATGTCTTCAGGAGGCATCTTTGAATGGTCCGATACATGCAGATATAGATTCGATATTAAGTCCGAAGTTGCCATATCTTGACACTTGTAAGGTTGAGGGTGGGACGACATTGATGGTACTTAGTAAATACCCTATTAAGAAACATGAGGTATTGAAGTATGAGTCGAAGGGAAATCTGAGTGCGGCTTTCTATCTTGATGTCAATGGTAAGGAATTGATTGTCCTCAACAACCATCTTGAGACAAATAAATTCTCTAAAGAAGAGAAGCAACAGTTTGGTGAAATGGTAAAAGGTGACATGGGGCGTAGCGGTATAAAGACGGAGTCAAAGTTTGTACTCAGGAAACTTGGTGCAGCGGCGGCAGTCAGGGCTCCTCAGGCAGAAACCGTAGCAAGCTTTGTGAGGATGCACAAAAGCCGTTCCATGATTGTCTGCGGAGACTTTAATGATATACCTCTGAGCTATGCCAGAAGGACTATAGCGAAAGACCTTGTGGACTGCTATGTATCTACAGCCCAAGGACCGGGTTTCACATATCATAGAAATGGCATGTATGTCAGAATTGACAATGTGATGTGTACAGAAGTCCTTGATCCATATTGTTTCCGCGTGGATAAAAAATGCAGTTTTTCCGACCATTATCCAGTGGTTGGATGGGTGAAATGGCATGGAAGATAGACTTTATTTGCCATTTTATAAGGCTAAAAGTGTAATTTGTGCTCTGAAATTTCGCAAATTGAATAAATTTATGTATCTTTGCACGTCGTATGCGCACATAAGGGAGGATTGTACCCTGTCCGTATGATGTCGCAGAGTCCCAATTAACTGGAACCTCAAAGACTACTATTTAGATAAAAATAAAAACAAAAATAATAAAACAATTTAATCAAAATGCAAAACAAAGGAATTGTACTTGTAACCGCCGTACTTCTGACGCTTGCAAGCATCTTCTATCTGTCGTTCTCAGTAGCTACAAGCTACTATGACGGTCAGGCTGCTAAGATTAAGGATCCTATAGCTCAGCAGGACTATAAGGATTCTGTTAAGTATCTTGGCATCTATTCTTATCAGAACTGCTTGGAGACTCAGATTGGTTTAGGTCTTGATCTTAAGGGCGGTATGAACGTAATCCTTGAGATCAGTGTACCTGATGTAGTTGAGGTACTTGCTGACCACAAGACAGACGCAGCCTTCGTTAAGTCAATGCAGGAGGCAAAGAAGGAAGAAGAGACATCACAGAGCGATTTCATCTCTCTCTTCATTAATCGTTTTAAGGCAAACGCTCCTGGTCGCCGTCTCGCTGAGATTTTTGCTACTCAGCAGCTCAAGGGCAAGGTAAGCACACAGAGCACCGATGCAGAGGTTGAGAAGGCTCTTCGTGATGAGGTTCAGTCAGCTATTGACAACTCATACAACGTTGTTCGCAACCGTATCGATAAGTTCGGTGTTGTTCAGCCAAACATTCAGAAGCTCGAAGGTCAGGATGGTCGTATCATGGTTGAAATGCCTGGTGTACGCGAGCCAGAGCGTGTTCGTAAGCTCCTTCAGGGTTCTGCAAACCTTGAGTTCTGGGAGACATACAACTCACAGGAAATAGTTCCTTACCTCTCACAGCTTGATCAGCGTGTTGCAAATGTTAATTCTGAAACTGCTGATACAGCCAAGGCTGAGGCTACAGATTCAGCAAAGGCAGAGCCAGCCAAGGCTGCTGCACAGCCTAATTTCCAGTTGAAGAACGCTGCAAAGACAGATGCTGGTAAGGCTGACGTAAAGACTGAGCAGTTGAAGAAGCAGCACCCTCTCTTTGCTATCTTCCAGCCAATCAATCAGGGCTACAGTCTCGTTGGTTATGCTCATGTTCGTGATACAGCAGAAATCAATAAGATTATCTATAGCGATGAGGCAAAGAAGGTCCTTCCAAGCGATTGCAAGCTCCTGTGGAGTGCAAAGTCTATGGATGGTAACAAGAATATTTTCGAACTCTATGCGCTGAAGGTTACTTCTACCAACGGTCGTGCTCCACTTGAGGGTGACGTTATCGTTGATGCAAAGGATGAGTTTGATCACACAACGGGTCGTCCAGTTGTAAGCATGTCAATGAATACTGAGGGTTCTCGTCTCTGGGCTGCCCTTACAAAGGCTAACACAGGCAAGGCTATCGCTATTGTTCTTGATGACGCTGTTTACTCAGCTCCTATGGTACACGGTGAGATTGCTGGTGGTAACTCTCAGATTTCTGGTAACTTCACTATCGAGGATACAAAGGACTTGGCTAACACATTGAAGTCTGGTCGTATGCCTGCACCTGCACGTATCGTACAGGAAGAGGTTGTAGGTCCTACACTCGGTGCTCAGTCTATCCAGCAGGGTATCTGGTCATTCGCAATAGCATTCGTACTCCTCTGCGTTTATATGATTGTGATGTACGGTGCAATCCCAGGTCTCATGGCTGACGCTGCTCTTGTCATCAACCTGTTCTTCACTCTCGGTATTCTCGCATCATTCCAGTCGGCACTTACTATGCCTGGTATAGCGGGTATAGTCCTGACGCTTGGTACGGCGGTGGATGCCAACGTACTTATCTACGAGCGTATCAAGGAAGAGCTTCGCAGAGGTCTTGGTATGAAGCAGGCACTTGCTGCTGGTTACAGCAACGCATTCTCTGCTATCTTCGACTCTAACCTCACATCTCTCATCACAGGTATCATCCTCTTGACTATCGGTACTGGTCCTATCAAGGGCTTTGCTACAACATGGATCATCGGTATCGTATGTTCATTCTTCACAGCCGTATTCCTCACACGTATTGTTTATGAGAACCGTATGGGTAAGGACAAGTGGCTGAACCTCACATTCGGTCGAACATTCCTCCAGAATACTAAGTACAAGTTCATGTCTGTTTATAAGAAGAGCTTCGTATTCTATGGTATCGCAGTTGCTGCATTCATCGCAAGCTTCGCACTTCGTGGTCTCTCTCAGTCAATCGACTTTACTGGTGGTCGTAACTATGTAATAGCATTCGAGAATGCTGTTGAGCCAGAGCAGGTTCGTCCGATCCTCAATGAGGAGTTCGCAGGTTCTAACACCAACGCAATCTCTATCGGTACTGACGGTAAGACACTTCGTGTTTCTACCAACTATAAGATTGAGTCTAACAGCCCAACCGTTGATGACGAGTGTGAGAATAAACTCTACACATGTCTGAAGAAGGGTGGTTTCGTTAAGCAGGAGAGTGTTGAGGCATTCAAGAACCCAGACGTTCGTGAGGGTGGATCAATCATCTCTTCTACAAAGGTAGGTCCTTCTGTAGCTAAGGATATCACATACGGCGCTATCATCTCTGTATTGGTTGCCCTTGTAGCTATCTTTATCTACATCCTCATCCGTTTCCGCAACGTGGCATTCTCTGTTGGTTCAATCGTTGCCCTCGCTGTTGATACAGTAGTGGTAATCGGTTTCTACTCAGCACTCTACGACATCGTTCCTTGGAGTCTTGAGATTGACCAGACCTTCATCGGTGCTATCCTTACGGTGATCGGTTACTCAATCAACGATAAGGTGGTTGTATTCGACCGTATCCGTGAGAACCTCGGTATCCACGTAAAGCAGGATCCACAGATCACATTCAATGATTCTGTAAACCAGACTCTCGCTCGTACTATCAATACATCCGTTTCAACATTGATTGTGCTGCTCTGTATCTTCATCCTCGGTGGTGATTCAATCCGCAGCTTCTCATTCGCAATGATTCTCGGTGTATTCTTCGGTACTCTCTCTTCTATCTTCATCGCTGCTCCTACAGCTTACCTTACACTTGGTAAGAAGATTAAGGAGGAAGAGGCTCCAGTAGCTGAAGTTAAGGCGTAAATGGAGTAAAGATTAAAGTGTAAAGATTAAATTAAAGTATAAAGTAAAGAGCCGTATCCGATTAATCGGGTGCGGCTCTTTTATTGTGAAAAATTTGGAAAGGCTTCCGTTTGCGCGTAGATTAGGAAAGTAAATACTCTTTAGAAAGTGAATTATTCGCTAAGCTTCATCAAGCTAAAGCAAGTCTCAGTAAATTAACGTGAGTCCGATGAATTTCTTCAATTGTATTGTTTATTATCATATAGTTTAACGTGAGTCCGACGAAAACAAATCGCTTGCCACAAGAATAAATTAATGCGACATTAATGTGTCATTTGTGAGAACTTGCTTTAGCTTGGTGAGCCTAAGCGAACAATTAATGTAGATTCGCAGAGCGAAAAATATAATTATCCCATTAATTTCGCATTAATTTTCTGTAAAGTACAAGCATTGGAGATGCATCCATGGAATTGTTCGCTGAAGCTCATCAAGCTAAAGCAAGTCGTCGAACTCACGTTAATTTACTAGTTTTAATGTACTTCCATTTACTTTCCCAATACCCCATGTAAGTGGGAATTTCTTTGCAAGCTCAGGCGCTATGCGGAATCCTTTCTGTCTTTCGTAAAAACAATCAGGGGTGGCAAAATGCCACCCCTGCATCGTTTATATATCGTCTGAATATTTATTATTCTGGACGCATGATAACCTCGGCATGGTTGCCGCTCTTGAGAATTACATTCTTTATGTAAGAAGAAATATCCTCAGGAGTTACACTCTCAATAAGCTTCTTACGTTCTGTATAGTTATCCTTGCCGTATAACTTCCAGTCGATAATGGCATTCATCCAGAAACCATTGTTCTTGAGGTTAATCTCAGTTTGTTTAAGACCATTTTCCTTAATCTTTTTCACCTTGTCAGGATCCACTTTAACGGAAGCATCTGTAACGATTTTCTTCATAAGTTCAGCAGCCATGTCAAGTTTTGAAGGATCAGAGATAGGAGCTTGTGACTGAAGCACAACATAAGGCTTAGGACCTGCCAAATCAATATTAGCATATGCACCACAACTATAGGCAGCAGAAGCATCCTCACGAACCTGTTTCAGCATCTCATTTGAAAGCACCTCACCTACATAGTTCATAAGAATATCATTCTTTAGAGAATTTTCCACAGGAGCATAGTAGAAGTTTACAAGCTGTGGCTTAGGACTCTCCATCTTACGGACGAAGTCACACTTCTTTTCGCCCTTGAAGTATGAACGTACATCCTTGATTTCCACGTTATCGGCCTTCTTGGCAGGAAGAGAGGCAATATACTGCTCTATGAGAGGGAGAAGTGTAGCCTCGTCATAGTTGCCTACGAATACGAAAGTATAGTTAGCTGCATTTGCAGTACGCTCCTTGATAATCTCAAGACAACGGTCGTATGAAAGCTGGTCAATATCATCCGTATTTATGATTCTATAGCGAGGATTGTTGCTATAGATGATATTATTTACAGAATCGCTAAATGTATATTCCGGCTGAAGCACATAGCCAGGAAGAGCAATCTTGAGTTGTGAGATGTAAGAGTCATAGCCCTTCACATCCTTACTCTTTGCCGTAAAATTGAGATAAACCAACTGCATGAAAGTCTCAATATCCTTTGGAGTTGTGGTTCCGCTTACATTTGAACGTGTAACGCTCAAACTGAAGTTTACACCACATTGCTTTCCTGCAAGAGCCTTCTGCAACTCATTATTGCTGAAGTTACCAAGACCGGAAACTCTGCCAATGCTACTGAGATGTCTCAGATTAGCATAGTCCTTTTCTCCATAGAGACATGTACCGCCCTTTGCAAATGCCGTCATCTGAATCTCGTCGGCCTTGAAGTCAGTCTTCTTCAGAATAACGGTTGCGCCATTGCTAAGATAAAGCTCCTTATAGCCAAGAGCTGCGTTATCCGTAGTCTTCTTTATATTGCCCTTCTTGGGAAGCTCAGCAATCAGAGGCTCGTTCTTTGTATTGTCCACCCAAGCCTCAAGTTTCTCTGCACGAGCAGCCTCGTATGTCTTGCGAAGCTCATCCACGGTTGGAACATAGCGGCCTTCCTTATCCTGAGCATATTCATAGACAACAAGGTTTGTATCGCTCATGCTGATTATCTGCTTTGCATACTGGTTGATAGCCTCCAGTGGAATCATCTGAGATATCTGCTTCCAAATCTGGAACTCATCCTCAATGCTTGGAATTGGCAGATGGTGGAAATAGCTATTGTAATATTCGCCACAGAACTGTGAATTCTTGCGCTTGTCACGGTTAGTGTATGCCTTTTCAATCTGAGATAGGAACTCCTCCTTGGCACGGATAAGCTCGGTAGCTGTATATCCATGTTGTCTGATACGCATCACCTCGCGTACAACCTCGCGCATTGCATCCATGTCCTTGTTCTCCTTGGGATAGAGTGAGATGTTGAGGGCATCCTTTGTGTTGGCATATATAAAATTACCTACACCGAAACTTGCACTAATATAAGGGCATTCTGGCTTTTGAACGAGTTCTGAGAAACGTGATTTAGCCATACTTGATACCATACGTCTTGCATATTCGTCAATAAACCACATCATTGTGCCTCTGAGACTATCAGGCATGACATCTGTCTTCATGCTGATATTAATCTCGTTGGCAACCAGTTCCTTGTCCTTATCCACAAGATATATTGGCTCGTAGTTGTCAGGCACAGGTACCTTCTCTACCTTTGGCGCATTAGGATCAAGAGGAATAGAGCTAAAGAGTTCCTTGATAACCTTCTCCGTATGGTCCACATCCACGTCACCAACTACTATGACAGCCTGATTGTCTGGACGATACCATTTCTTATAGTATTTGCGCAGGGCATCGTATTTGAAGTTATCTACCACGCTCATGAGTCCGATAGTTATACGATGTCCCCATTTTGAGTCAGAATAAAGCTTAGGTAAGTTTCTCTCAGCCAGACGCTGCGAAGCACTGTTTCTCATAGCCCACTCTCCATGAATCACACCACGCTCCTTGTCTATCTCCTTATCCTCAAGCAACAGACCATTACTCCAGTCCTTGATGATAATGAGACATGAGTCAAGGGCTGACTGTCGAGTCGTAGGCACATTGTCAATGTTGTAAACTGTCTCATTGAGACTTGTGAAAGCATTGAGATCATAACCGAAAGCAACGCCAAGTGAACGGCAGTACTCAATGATGCCATTCTCCTTGAAGTGTTCTGTGCCATTGAATGCCATGTGCTCAAGGAAGTGAGCCAAGCCGCGCTGCTCTTCTTCTTCCTGCATAGAACCTACACGCTGGGCAATATAGAAGCTTGCAACATGTTCAGGCCATTCATTGTGACGGATGTAATAGGTAAGACCGTTAGGTAACTTGCCAATGCGAACTGTCGGATCAACAGGCACAGGCGGCATCTGCTGGGCGTTCACAACTGCTGTAAGCGCAAAGGCAAACAGCGAAAAGAGTTTTCTTAGTTTCATTTGTTTTGTTCTTAGTTATAATTTTGGTTTAAGATATTTCGTTCCTTTTTATTTATAATAATAGACGCAAAGGTAATAAAATAGATTTAAGAAAATATCATTTTAACTTCTTTTATTACATTGTGTCCGTATAAAAAGTCATTGTACTCATACTATTATAGTATACACACGAGATCTGATTTCGTTCGCGGAATTGCGAAAAATATTTTAAATATTCGTTTTATTTGACACCCTCAACCTTGAATCCTGCTTTTCTAAGGAGATTGACGACGCCTTTCTCACCACCGAGATGACCTGCACCTACAACGAAGAGGGTAGGGCTATTCTTGATGATTGCAGGGATCTTCTTTGCCCAGTCGCTATTGCGGTTGAAAATCAAGCCATTCATATACTCCTCAGTCATGTCGCAACTATTCCCCATCTTCATATAGGTGATTTCCAAGAGTTTCTCAATGTTATGCTCATGATAGGCATCTAACAAGAGTAAGGTCTGCTTGTCATAAAACTCGCTATTGTCTATGCTGCACATCAGTCGCTCTATCATTTCATTCATAGGTCTTCCGAACATTAGTTTTGTCTGGAAATCCATTGTCTCAAGACCATTCGTCTTCTTACCCTTTTGGATAGCGGTTTGCTGAATGCTGAGGTCGATGATATTGTTCGGATTAAACTTACCCTGCATCTTTTTCAGGAAGTTCGTGATAGTGAGAATATTATCCAATGTTGCTGGATTCATCTTGCCCATCTGCTGAAAGAGCATAGGGTTACTGAGACCTGTACCGACTATAGATGTTACGTATTTGTCAAGCTTCTCAAACTGTTCTGCGGTAAGAATATCTTTGATAGTCTTGCCATCAGGAAGCATAGTTATTGCCTGAGTGGCTGCAAGAGTATCAGGATTAGTCATTGACTTTATGTCAATTTCACCATACACCTGATCAACCTCGTCAAGAGCGGCATTAGCTCCCGGAATCTTATCCAGATAGCTCCCGTCCTCCAAGTGGAAAGTTCCGATGATATACGATGGTTTCTTCTGAGAGTCAGAAGTGATACGATATAGAAGCTGCGCATTGGCAGACACGAATGTTGTTGTAGCAAGTGCTACGATTGTGATTAATTTCTTTATCATTTTTTCTTTTTGTTTAGTTTTCTGATTGTATCATATTTCGCCTTCCGGCTCCCTCTCTACGGGAGAGGGCGGGGGGAGAGGCCTTGATTCCACACCTCCACTATTTCCTCGATACTTATACCGAGCATTCTCGCCTGTCGGAACAATTCCGGCAGTTGTTGGCGTTTGAAGTCCTCCTTCTGTCCTTTGAGCAGTTTCTTCTTGGCGTCGGCACATACGAAATAGCCTATGCCACGCTTCTGGTATACTATTTCCTCGCGTTGCAATACTTCCATAGCTCTTAATACTGTATTATAGTTAATCTCGTAGGTAACAGCCAGTTCCCTGACACTCGGGATGCGGTCTTCGCCCTTGTAGTTACCCTTTAGTATCTCTTCGCAAAGCTGATATGCCACCTTGCCGAAGATTGTTTTTTCGTTGGATGTAATCATATCATTAAGAATCCGCTATTAGCCGGCTGCCATCGCTTGTATGTCTGGTAGCTCGCTATGAGAAATACAATGGATAAAACTCCGAACACATAGAAGAGGGTATGGGGAATCTCTATTAACTGCAATAAGATGATTGTCACCCAGAAGATTCCGCTCATGAACATGTTTATGCCCAAGTGCAAGTTCTTGTTCTTTATCAATGTTGAAATAAACATCTCAAATGTTGTCAGGAATGCCAAGATTGAAAACCCGCCTGTCTCTTCTGATATATATCTGATATATCCGCCAATGGCAAAACTTGACGCCTGTGGAGAGCCGACTGTCAGCAATGAACCGATATATTCCACTACCATAGAGAATATCATACAGGAAATAATGACGAGGAGTATTGTGACAGATGCTGTTGCATATTTCCGTATCAATGATTCTGGAAACTGATAGTTAGGTATTGTTCGTAATTCCATAATGATATAGGAAACTGCAAATCCTATTATCATACATAATATGTAGAGGTCGATATATGCGCCCATGTTACTGTTGTTTACTTCAGATGTACCAGCCAAGGCTATATTAAATAGATTGACTATTCCAAAGAACTGTGAAGCCAAACATACCAACAGCAACCACCAGCGATATGTAATAATAATATTCTTTATTGTATTCATAATTCTACTTTGATTTTTATATTTTTGTCCGCTCTTCCTCCGTAGATACTCCATCGATACTCCATCGTTACTCCATCGTTAGTCCATCGTTTCGATGGAGTATCGATGGACAAACGATGGACAAACGACGGAGAAACATAGAAGGAATGAGGTTTCTACATCATATCATCAGAAGTCCGTTATTTGCTATTTGCCAGCGCTTAAAAAGCTGATAGTTTAATATCAGAAAGACTATTGTTACAAATAAGCAGATTATGCTTTCTGTCATTGATACAAACATCGGCTTACCGTATGCAAAACAGAAACTATTCAGGAATGAGATTGGCATTATTGCAACAAAAATTGGTCCAAAGAGTTTTCTGAATAATACGCCACAAAATACGCCAAAACTCATTTCCGCTAATACAAGTGGGAATATCCCGTTATGGGCAAAGAATCTCACAACTCCTCCTATTTCTATTTGCCTGTCAGGGGTATATATAGCAGTCAACATGCTGCCTATCATTTCTATTGGTAGGCTCATAAGGATTGTAGAAATGCACATGAATAAAACAGTCAGCAAGATAATCACATATTTCTGGAATAGCGATATTGGCAATAGCGACAACATGTAATTTCCACGTGGGCTTTTCACCTGAGGATTGCACATCATCTTAGGTGCTATTACGCTGATACCAGTAAAGGCTCCGCAAATCATCATAGCCATACTGCTATATGCACTTGTGATAAAAAAATTCGGATTGTCAACTAAAACGAACATTGCATATAGTCCGCCTATATATATGACACCCAATATCCAAACTACTTTTAGCCACTCCTTTGCGAGTCTGAAAAATAATTTATATTTGTTCATAACCTTGCTTCTTTAGCGTTTAACTTATACTCTGAAAATACCACTATTTGCTGGTTGCCAACGCTTGAATAGCTGATAGCTTGCTGCAATCAAGAGGATAGAGCTTGCCAGACATACGATTATCCCATTTGTGGACATTGCGCGAGGAGACAGAAGGTAATCAAAATACACAGGTGTAAATAAGAATGTTGCCATAACTAATGGCGCGATTGTTAATCCCATTACTTGCTTGCTTCGCACAAGTGAATAGACAAAGGTGCTTGCGCAAGAAAGTACGATAGCTATGAATATCATCGAGTTGTTATTGAAGCTGTACTTCAGAAAACCTCCTATGGCAATCTGCTGTTCCACCATATTGCCTATTGTGAAAATATGAGCTATAGCCTCGATAGGAATTGTAAGAAGGCAGATAGCGACTATGGTGAGAAATGCTATACCCATTGGCATGAAGAATTTTGTACTCTTTGATGTTGGGAGCAGATACAATAGCTTCTTTTCATACATCTTATAGTATACATTATTCAACAGAGAGAACAAGAAAAACCACAGCATCCATATAATGTTGTACAATCTGGCAACAAAGTCTGCTGTCGGCATGGTTGCACGTAATATTGTCAGGATTATGAAAAAGCCCAACGGCATTAATCCTATATACAGCGAAGACTTATATGTATTCAGGAAAATCTTGAATGTGTTCATAGCTTTTATTTCTTAAAAGCGTTGGAATTTGCGTTTACTGCCTCGAAGAGAAGTTCAAGACTTACGGGTGTCTCTTCTTCTGAGTCTGTACGACGAGCCACACAGAGATTGCCCTCAAGGCTCTTCTCTGAATAGAGCACCTCACCCTTTGGCGATGTGCCGAAAGTGTATTTCTGGCCAAGTCCTTCTGTTGTATCGTTTATGAGAAGATCCTTTTCACCAACGATGACGATGTGGTCAACCATCTTCTCAACATCGTGTACCTGATGGGTAGAGATAACAATTATCCGATTCTCGGTCATGTGACTGTTTATGAGCTTGCGGAAGATGCGCTTTGAAGGAATGTCAAGTCCGTTAGTAGGCTCATCCATAAGCAGATAAGGCACGTTGGTAGCTAATGCGAAGCATATCATCATCTTCTTCTTTGTACCCATAGAGAGCTTGTTGAGGCTCTTCTTTTCTGATTTGAGATCGAACTCGCGCATACACTCGTCCATTACCTCCTGACTATAATCCTTGTAGAAAGGACTATAAAGCTTGATGAAGTTCTCAAGAGAGAGGTTAGGCACAATAAGTTCCTCTGGGATGAAATACAGTTTCTCAAGAATTGACTTGCTCTTGGTCTTTACGTTTTCGTCATCGATGGAAATCACGCCTTGCTTGGCAAAAAGCTGTCCGGTGATAAGGTTAAGAAGCGTTGTCTTACCAGTACCGTTCTTGCCGAGTAGTCCTACAATAGAACCAGGATTCAACTGAAGGTTCACGTTCTCAAGTACATTCTCCTTTGAGCTTTTATAGCCGAAAGTCAGGTTTTGAATCTGTATCATATCTGTTTTGTTTTTATTGTTTGAAATTCTGTTTGTTGATACACTTGCATGGTGTCATAGTGAAGTATGACAGTGTAAAGATAGATTGTTGTTTTGAACTAACCAAACTTTTTGCGCATTTTCGGTATTTCTTTAACTTATATTAACAAAATCTGGATTCACATTAATAAAGAATAAAATTTCAAACATTGATTTTTCCGAAGAATTTTTTGTACAGAAGAGGAAGAATACAGGGAATATCCCCTTAAAGGAGGACTTTTCTTTCTTGGATATTTCTATTGCATCTTCATAACAAGCCCTATGTAATTCCTATGCAAATCCAATAGAGCTCCAATTGGCTATTGGAGTTGAATTGGAGCTGGATTGGACTTGGATTGGAGTTGCTACGACCTTACATCGAAAAATAAGCGAGAATTAAGTTTTGTTTACCGATGATTTTTTTCATCACCACAAAACAAAAAAAATTTTTTCACGTTTTTCCTGTCACACCGTCATACTTGTTGTATATCAGCGAGTTATGCGTGACAGGAAGATTGTTCTCCTGTCACATTGCCGTCACAAGGTAAATGTATGCGTGACAGGAGTGTGACAGAAGAGAAATGCTCCTGTCACACGTAACCGACTGACACTCAGGCAATGTGACGGTGTGACGGCAAAATCGCGAAAAAACTTTTTAATTTTCCATACGTCTTTTTTTTGTATTTTGGAAGTCTTAGGACTAAAGTTTAGAGTTGAGAGTTTAGGGGGTAGAGTTGTGCACTTCACACTAACCCCTAATATAGGACATACAGCTACGGTCCGGACAACGAAAAGATATCCAGCGGTGACGGCAACACTGGTCAGCATGTGTATCTGGACGACTACGAAAAGATAACGAAAGATAATGTCACCACGGAATACTATTTCCTTGAAAACGACGTTATTGTTACGAAGAAAACAGGAACCTCTGGTAGTTCTTCTATAAAGCTTTATCAAGCAGTTACGGACAACCTTGGCAGTATTCTTGCTGTTTATGGTGAGACAAACAACCTCGTATTCAAGGCTAAGTATGACGTATGGGGTAAGCAGACCGTATATAAGAATGCACTCGGACTGTACCGCGGTTATACAGGGCATGAGATGCTCCCAGGCTTCGAGCTTATCAACATGGGAGGTAGAATGTACGATCCTGTCGTTGCACGTTTCCTCTCTTGCGACAACTTCGTTCAGGAGCCAACTAACTCGCAGAACTTCAACAGGTATTCATACTGTCTGAACAATCCGCTGAAATATACTGATCCGTCAGGTAATGCATTCGTAATTGATGATGTTACTATAGCCTTCATGGCTTATGGTTTGGCAAGCAGTATGATGACAGCTGCTGCTACAGGACAGAATGTCTGGAGGGCTGCAGGTATAAACATCTTATCACAAGGTGCTACTCTCGGTATTGGAGCTGCATTTGGAAGTTGCGGTGGAGTTGGATATGAGATATTACGCGCAGGTGCTTATGGATTTACTTTAGGTGTTGGATGTGAACCTGTTCAAATTCCATTCGGTACCCCAATTCCTTATCCTGCCCTTATTTTTCAAACAGGTTGGTCAAATGCTTCTGGTCATATAGACGTATCAGGTTCATGGTTTGGAATAGGAACAGGAGGACATGCAGATCAATATTTTAACAGTGGTAAACACCCCACATATGTATGGTATTCTAAATAATAACAAAAATGAAAAGTTTTTTTATAAAGTTTTTGATGATAGTGTATTTATTTTTCTTACTCGCATTTTCATCAACAAAATTACAAGGAATAGAAGTTAGAAAACTTGTTGCAACAAGTACAGAGGTCTGTAATCGAGAAGACTACATTTCTATAAAGTATTTTTGCTTAGAAGAAAAAGATACTTGTAAAAGTTCTCTGTCTATGTATAAATATACTTCTTATAGACCTGTACGTTGCGCTATTAATTCCTATAATATGAATTATCACTCAATGATGGAAGAATTTAATATTTGCCTAGAAAAAGCTTCACAAAACTTTTGTCTAGACTCAATTGATAAGATATCAATCAATCTTGATGAAATAGGAGAATACTCCGTTCGAATTGCACGGCATTTTGATAAAATTCGTCCAATAAAACTCCCTAAAACATATTATCTAGGTCAATTCTATTATGATGTAGAAAAAGCTATTTATATGAGTGGTTTGAAAAATCAACTGAATGAGCTTCTAAAAAAATATAATGTTCAGATTGATACGATCAAATTTGATGATGATCATTATTCTTTTATTAGTAAGGATGACTTCCTGATAAAAACAAAATCATCAGACAAAGATTTTCCTCCCAAGATCATTCAAGGCTTTGCAACATGTGAGTGTAAACCCATATTGCAGAATTGATGATTTTTAATATTACACACTTCTTTCTGTCTGCAATATTCTCGCAACTCAGCTTGGAGTGTGGAATTTGGGTTTTACTAACAATGAGAATATGGATATTGTTTGTATTTGCAAAAGGCAGATATTTTTGTTGGCATATCAGTAGGGATGTTTATTCCATCTCTTTGACATTAGACAGAGAGTTTTGCCACAAGATACATCAATAACCATCCTATTCACATACTATCAAGATTTTCTCTTGGTGGTGAGGGTTTTTAATCCCTCTCAATTCCCCTTCTCTCAACTTTTAGACGCTTTGTCTTTAGTTTTGAGAGAAGGGGATTTTTCTATGCTTTAGGTCTGTTCTTCCTCCTATTCTCCTCCCTTATGTCTCCCAACCAAACTCGATGATAATACCATTATAATACCATTAAGCATAAGAGTTTCATCGAGTTTGGTTAGGAGGAGCATAGGAGAAACAAGGGAGGAATAGCATAGTTGTTGTTTGTGACTGTACAAGGAAAACAGAATGTGATTTTGCATATCATAATACAACGTGAGTTCGATGACTTGCTTCAGTTTGATGAGCCTTGCGAAGAACTTGCTTTAGCTTGATGAGCTTCAGCGAATAATTTAAGACTACGAGGGTTGAAAGCCCGCCACGTAATAGGGCAGTCCGATAGGGCTGTTATTCGGTAAATGCGTGATTAAAGGAGCGCTGTAAGTGCGACACCTGAAGACTTTAGATGTCGGTCCTACAGACCTCATTCCCCTATATCGACAAATATAACAGCCCTAACAGACTGCCCTTTTAGGTTTCGCTCTTTGGCTATCCCTTCGGCCGCCGACCTCTTCGACGTTCAGAGCTCTTTCAACTATATGATAATCAACAGCATACAACTGAAGGCATTATTCGCAAAGCTCATCAAGCTAAAGCAAGTGTTCGCTGAAGCTCATCAAGATAAAGCAAGTTGTCGAACTCACGTTATGTTACGAAAAGCCTTGCTCTCCGTTTGGGAAAGCAAGGCTTTTTATATATTATGCTAATACACATATATTTTATGTGTGATTAGGAACACACGCAGAGTATGTGTCTGTTTTGGGCGAGAGAAATCACATTTCGAAACCGCCACCATCGCCGCCAATAGCGTTATTGTTGTTGTTGTTATTGTTGTCGTCATCATCATCGTCTTCGCCAGGGCGTCCCTTCTTCTTGCTTCCACCGTTGCCGAAGTTCCATGTGAGGTTGAAGTTCACCTTACGTCCGCCACGACGGAAGAGCTGGTGAATCTCGTAGTCTTCGCCAGTTCTGAAGTTCTCGCCATGACGTGAGTTGAGCACGTCGCGGCAGTTGATTGAGACGGTGAAGAGGCGGTTGAAGAAGTTCTTCCTTATACCGAAGTCAACCTGATAGGATGAAGGACGGTAACCCTGGGTGATTACGGCACGTGAGTTGTAGCGGCCGGAGGTCTGGATGGAGATGTCGTATGGCAGACGGATTGAAGCCGTCATGCGGGCATTCCATGTGAAGTTGTCGTTGGATGGACCGTAAACAGTAAGGATGCCTGCGCCAGGACCGCTTGCTACAGGATTGCCTTCGTTATCGACGTTGATATCGCGCGAGAAGCTGTCGAGTTTATAGTAGTATGCATTGATGTTGGTGTTGAGGTCGACAATCTTGAAGATTTTGTTCTTTGCAGTAAGCTCAATACCTGATGACTGGCTCTTTGCAACGTTCAATGATGTGGAGTACATTGTTTTCTTGTCTATGCCAAGATAGCTGACGCGCTGAATCACGTCGGTTGTAGGACGATAGTATGCACTTACGAGGAGTGAGTGCTGGTCCCATGTCTTGAGGTAGTTAAGAGAGAATGAGTTAGAGAACTCCGGTGTCAGCTCTGGATAACCGAATGAGATCATGGATGCATCGCTTGTGTTGCGGAATGAGTTGAGCTGTCCGCCCCAAGGACGACGGAGACGGCGTGTGTAGTTGAGCTGCAACTGCTGTGACTCCGTGAGTTGATATGACATGAAGAGAGATGGGAAGAGCTGGAAGAAATCCTTCTTGTAAGGCTTTATCGCCTTACCGTCGTGCTCATGCCACCAGTCACGGCTCTCTGTATCCACCTTCCAATACTCGCCACGAAGTCCTGCCATAATACCGAACTTGCCGAGTGTGAGGTTTGCCGTTGCATAGCCTGCATGGATGGTGTTCTTGTAGATGAACTTGTTGTAGTAGGTAGAGTCGATACCTCTGTCCTCGCCGTTCCAGTTATCTGCACGCCACATCTCGTTAGGAGTATTCTCATGTGAGAAAGTGCCGTTGTAGCCTGTCTCGAGTTTGAAGTTGTCGCTTATCTTGTTCTCGTAGTCGAGTTTCACCTCATAGCGGCGGTTCTTTCCGTTTGCAGGACGATACTGATATCCGAAAGCTGTTGCTGTGCCATCATAGTATGTGGTAGAGTCCTGATAAACATCGCTGTTCTCGCTCTTGAACTTGTTTGCGCTTACTGTGAAATCGATGGAATGGGTGTTAGAGAAGTTATGGCGGTAGTTGAACATTCCGTTTATCATGTCCATAGGTCCCTTGCCTGTGGTTCGGCGGAACAAAAGCTTTGTTGGGTCGTCAACTCCGTTTATGATGTTGCCATAATAGTATGGTGTGCTGCTCCATGACTTGTTCTTTCCGTGCATCATCATACCTGTGAGGGCGATGTCGTCCTTGTCTGTCAGGTGGAATGTTATTCCGGCACGTGAGAAGAGGTTGTTACGCATATTTGTTGTGCGTGTGTTGTGTCGGGCATATCTGCTTGGATTGCCTGATTCATCGAAGAATGTCTGGTCGCTGTTCTGCTTTCCTACGTTCTCGTTATGACGCAAGCCGAGGTTCACGAAGAAGTCAACATAACGGGAGTTATAGTTAAAATTGAAACCACCGCGAGCTCCGTTTCGTGTATCAACGCCAGCCGATACAGAGCCGTAGTAGCCAGCCTTGCGGTCTTTCTTCAGAATGATGTTGATGATGCCGGCACCGCCCTCGGCTGAGAACTTTGCTGATGGGTTGTCCATAACCTCCACCCTGTCGATGCTCTCGGCAGGAATCTGCTGGAGAATCTGTCCCATGTTGTCGGAGGTGAGTCCGGCGCTACGGCCGTTGATCCACACCTCTACGGATGCGTTTCCGCGAAGAGATACGTTACCGTCGTTATCAACCTCAACGCTTGGGATGTTGTCGAGAACCTCGGATGCTGACTCGCCCACGTTGGCAAGGTTGCTTGACACGTCGAATGTCTTTCGGTCAACTTCGAGCTTCATCGTAGATTTCTGACCTACAACCTTGACCTCGGAAAGTATATTGGCATCCTCAGCCATGTGGATACCCGCATAGCTGACGGTCTTGTTGGTGGCAGAAAGCTGGAATTCCTTTGTTACGGTTTTGTAACCGACGAAAGAGAGGGTGAGTGTGTACGAGCCATACGGCAGGTCCTTGATGAGGAATTTACCGTCAAGATCGGTTGTAGCTCCCCCAGAGATTTTCTTGCTGCCCTTTGGGGAAACAGCAATGTTTACAAAGCCAAGAGCCTCGTCATTACTCTTGTCTAATACTTTTCCCTTTACCGTGCCTTGCGCCATTATTGTGAGTGCACATAACATCATAAGGGAAATTGTTAATAGTCTTTTAGTCATTACCTGAATTTATTAATCATTTAAACGATGTGCAAATGTAAAAAAAATAGCCCCTTGACCCCTTTTCAGCCCTTCGAGCATCCCTTCCCCGTGAGGGGCAGGGAGAAAGTTTCCCTTTTTTCGCTAAAAGGATTCTCCCCTAGTGAGCTGCCCTCCCTTACCCCTTCAAGGGGAAGGGTTGGGGTTAGGAGTCTTTATTTTATTTTTTTGAAATTTTCCAGAATCTTATTAGCTGCAGCCTTAAACTCATCCTCTGTGAGCTTAAGCTTTTCATTTGCGAAGTTGGCATCCTTCTCACTCTGCATAGGGATGAGGTGGATGTGAGCGTGTGGTACTTCGAGACCGAGTACAATCTGAGCTACCTTGATGCAAGGGAATGCCTCCTTGATTGCCTTGGCAACCTTCTTTGCGAACACCTGATAACGGGCAATCTCATCATCGTCCATATCATAGATGTAGTCAACCTCACGACGTGGGATTACGAGAGTATGACCTACGACGAGTGGGTTGATGTCAAGAAATGCGTAGAACTCATCGTTCTCTGCACATTTATAACTTGGAATATCGCCAGCTGCGATTTTTGAAAAGATATCCATTAATATAATTACAAATTATTAATTACAATTTACCTGTCTTCTTTTTTCTATTTGACGAAGCAAAACCTAAAAAGTCAAATCAGGTAGAGTAAAAAAAAGAAAAAAAGCCACTCACAAGTGACTCCTCCACCAGTAGTCCCTCATCTGCCCTACGGGCATCCTCTTCCCAAGGGGCGAGAAAATGTTAGTGAAAACTCTCAAACAAATCCCCACAAACAATAAAATGTAACTTTTCCCTCGCCCCTTGGGGAGAGGGTGTCCGCAGGACGGGTAAGGGGGCTATGGGGGAAGGATGTTCCTTTATTCTATTGTAATAGAATCTATCCTAAGCTTGATCTTGCCACGAGGAATTGTGATTTCAACCTCATCGCCAACCTTATGATTGAGAAGACCTTGAGCAATAGGAGTCTTGACAGAAATCTTACCTGCATGAAGATCTGCCTCATTCTCGGCAACGATGGTATAGGTCATCTTTGACTTTGTGGTGAGGTTAGTCATCTCTACCTTTGACAGCAACTGAACCGCATCTGTAGAGAGGCGGCTCTTATCTATAATCTTTGCATCAGCAAGAGTGAGCTTCATCTGATTGATCTTCTCCATGAGCTTTGCCTGTGCTTCCTTTGCTGCATCATATTCAGCATTCTCAGAGAGATCTCCCTTATCACGAGCCTCTGCTATTGCAGCTGAAGCCTTAGGACTTTCCACAGCCTCTAGACGGTGGAGTTCTGCTACGAGTGCCTCGTAGCCTTCTTTTGACATGTATGCCATAAATTTGTTGTTTAAGAATTTACTTTTTTAATGTTTAGTTGCATCCATCATGTTTAGGCCGATTGTCTGCAGACTAAAAAATAAGAACCCCGACATCACTTAACCTTTCAGCGATACCGGAATCCCGTTTCCTCATTATGTGTTTTCCGAAAAGACCTTTGAATTATTATTTCTTAGCGTCTTTACGTTTTTCGGTGCAAAAGTACACACATTTTCTGAGAAAACCAAATTTTCCCGAAGAAAAATGCTTTTTAGGCTGATAATAGATGAAAATGGTGAAGATGGAGGAGATGGATTGTCTCCTCTGTCTATAAAATATCGCGTAGCGAATTAGCGAGCATACATTATTTATAGAATGCCTCGCGAATATCGCTTACGGTGAGCTCTGTCAGTTGCTTGGCTGTCGGATTCTTTTCGTTTGACAGTCGGTTTGCCTGCCGTTGTATGCTCTTCTCGAATATGTTTCGGGCATAGCGCGCGTTTCCGAAGTTACGGTCCTTGTGCTTTACGGCACTATCAAGTCGCGTTTTAAGATATTGTTCTGCATCGGGTGTCAAGGAATATTGGTTTTTCCTGACATACATTTTAAAGATATCTTTGAGCTCGCCCGATGTATAGTCAGGGAAGTTAATGTAGCGGTTGAAACGTGATTTAAGTCCTGGGTTGGAGTCTATGAAACGATTCATCTCTTTTGTATATCCAGCTACAATCACCACCAGTTTGTCGCGGTCATCCTCCATACGTTTGAGTAGGGTAGAGATAGCTTCCTGTCCGTAGTCGTTATTCTTATTGGCTGTAGGTACGAGAGCGTATGCCTCGTCGATGAAGAGCACGCCGTTAAGGGCGGAATCAACAATGGCATTAGTTTTTGTGGCTGTCTGTCCCACATAGTTGGCAACAAGTCCTGAACGGTCGGTTTCCACCGTGTGACCTTTTTTCAGAACACCCAGATCCTTATATATTCTTGCCACGATACGTGCAACGGTAGTTTTACCAGTACCCGGACTACCAGTAAACACGAGGTGTAATGACATCTTTGGAATCTTCAATCCTTTCTTCTCACGCTGTTTCTGTATCTTTACGAAGTTGGCGAGCGAGTGAACCTCTTCCTTCACCTGCTCAAGACCTATCAGTTCGTCAAGTTCCTTGTATGGGTCGCCTTCCAATGGGGCATTAACAACCACGCTGTCTTTCTTCTCTACCTGCTCGGTCTTCTGCTCTTCCTTTTTCTCGTCGGTCGTTTCCTCGTCATCCACACAGATGCCGATAACGATTACAAGGATGAGCATCAGTACTATGCCGATAGATATACAGCCACAGCCCTTGAAAATCTTTCCGCCTAAACCTTCTGGTATTTCCATCATGTTATTTGCAATTTACCTTTTATCTTCCCCCTTTACTCTTTCCATTTTGCCAGATATTCGCGCATCCTGTCTGCCATACTGTTCTCTTCCTCAGGATCATTCTTCCAGTCATCGATACGCCATTCACCATTGGCATATACAAGATGCCACCACATCTTGACCACATCCTCCTTGTCTCTCATTTCATAGAACACTTCGGCGGTGTTGTCGGTAAGCATGTTAGCCTTGATGTCGGTAATGGTGATAGGAACGATAAGACCTTGGGTGAAAGGCATATACTCAACAAAACACATATTGTCGAATGATTTGCCTTCCTCTGCCTTTCGCACCTTTTCGTATAACTCGTTATAGCCTGGAGCGAAGAAGGCATTGTAAAGATCGGAGGCATTAACCACCTGTTGTGACATAACCTCATTCACCTTGTTATATACATGTGTGACGAAATCGGGAATGTCTTTTGCAGACGCCCCCTTTGTTTCTGTCTTTTCAACAGAGGTCGTTGCAGAGTCATTCTCCTGTGAGGATTTCTGCGTCTGACCGCAACAGGCGCACATAAGTAGTATGACGGATATTGATAGGAATATTTTTTTCATTTATTTCTTGTTTTCAGAGATGTAATTGCGTGCATGTTCCTGTTCGCTAAATTCCTTTGCGACACCATTCTCCACAAATGTGGTAAGGATGTCGTCAACGAACCAATCACCACGCTCGTACAATAGCTTTAGCCTTACCTTCCGGTCAGAGAAGTTATGGATTGTCATTTCTGCCCATGCTATTGAATCACTCTCAATTTTGATGTTTCTTATCTTATAGCTCCACTTAGGATCGATATCCTGTCCCGCTACCCAATGGTCACTATCAATAAAGAGATCTTCTATTTCATCTGCTATCTTACATGCCTGATTTGTGAGTTCGTTATAGCGGTTGGAACAACAGACGGCATCATCCCTATATTTATATATGGTGTCTATGCGCTGGGTGATATATTCCTGAGTATGCTTTGCGGCCTCTCCCCCCGCCCTCTCCTGTAGAGAGGGAGCCGGAGAGCTAAGGAGAGTGTCCGCATTCAGACTATCAGTATCGACAGTCGTCTTGCTTGTCTTGTCTCCGCAGGCAACGAGCATCATTATGGCAAGAAATGCCAAGGATATTTTCTTCTGCATCTTTTTATTTCTTTGTCTTTGCAGCCAATTCTTTCAGTTTGTCCTTACCCTTGAATGCGAATACCCATGTGAGGAATCCGGCTATTACAAGTAATGTGATGCCAAGTATAGGGCGATAGAAAAGCCATGCTATTGCTATGACGATAAGCGACCATACCAGGCCTAATATCGTGCAGACAACACCGACACCCCATCCGAAGATATTTGCTATGAATGGAACAACCTTCAGAACAGTCTCTAAGAAACCGAAGATGCCCTTCAAACCGCCGATTACCAACATGACTCCGAAAATACGGAATACCCAGAGTAGCATGTTGTTTGTTTCCTTCTCTATGTCGATAATCTCGTCACCACTCTTCTTGCCCATTACGAGCCTCTGGAAACGCTTGCCGTTCTTAGCCTTGAATGCCTTGAAGCTATCGCCATCAACAACGGCCATAACTGTTACCTTTGCAGGAACAACTTTCTCGAATGTCACACGAACATCACCAACCTCTGGAGAACCAGGTACACGACCGAAATATAACACGTTGCCAGCCAGATGCACATATTCAAGGTCTTTCTTGTTTACGGCATTCTTGATGATACTATCATTAACGGCCTTCAGAGAGTCGGCGACAGCCTTTGCGGAATCAGAGAGAACGGTTGTTTCTGCCAGTTGCTCAACCGTCTGTTTTGCAGATTTCTTCACGCCATAGAAACGCTCGTAGGCTGTCTGTGCGTTCTTGTCGAGCTGGTTAAGCATATCCTCGCTTATGTTAAGGTCAAGACCTTCGCGTGATGAAATCATATGAATCAAGGTCTCGTTGAGCTGGTATGCACCGAATTTGACATTTTCAGCATACTGTTCAGATTCCTCAACAGTCGTGAGTACCGTATTCTTATTCTGATAGGCAGGATCCTTGAACTCGGAAGACTCGATAGGTTGGCTAACCCATTTCTTGGAATATGTATATGTAGTGGTGGTAACTTCCTTACCGCCAAGTTTGTCTTCGCTACTTTCCTTAGAATCCTCTACCCATTGGTAGTATTCTACTCGGCGATGAAGAGCGATAGCCTTTGCGCCAACGCCAAATTGCTTGTCGCTAAGAGAGTCCTCGGTTGTTGCTAATGCTGTTCCGCAGATAAGTTCTCCGTCGAGAGATGCGTCCTTCTTGTTAGGATTCTCCATCTCAACGTAAGAGCCCCCCACTTCTTCGAGCATTTTTTCTGTCTTTACTGTTCGGCCTTCATTCCACCAAAGGAGAGCTGTTCCGATACAGAACAGAATGAATCCTGTACCGATAGCCTTAAATGAATTACCTACACGAGTTCCGTAACCCGTTGTTCTTTGTTCTTGATAAGCCATATTATTATTCTGTTGTTTAGGTTTTTAGTTTTCTTTGTTTTACATTACCTTGATAATTACGAATTACTAATTACAAATTACGTAGTTACAAAGGGAAACAAGTAATTCGTAATTAGTAATTCGTAATTGGTCTTTACATTCTCTCCGGAACCTCAATTCCGAGGAGAGCCATACCGTTCTTCAGAGTCTTTGCCACGTTCTTTGCAAGGAGCAGACGGAACTGCTTCTTCTTTGCATCTTCCTCACCGAGGATAGAATAGTCGTGGTAGAACTGGTTGAATGCCTTTGTAAGCTCGTAGCAATAGTTTGCTATGCCTGAAGGTGAGTAGTCCTTACCTGCCTGTGCAACGGCTGCTGCATACTCAGATGTCTTCTGGATAAGCTCAATCTCCTTCTCTGCAAGCTCTACGCCACCAGCCATCTGCTCAACCTTCAAGCCTTGCTCCTCTGCCTTGCGGAGAATAGAGCGGATACGAGCGTATGTATATTGGATGAACGGACCTGTGTTGCCGTTGAAATCGATAGATTCTGCTGGGTTGAAGAGCATATTCTTACGAGCGTCAACCTTGAGGATGAAGTACTTCAGAGCGCCCATACCCACGATACGAGCTACCTCACGGCTTTCTTCCTCGGTCATATCCACCTTCTTTGCATGATCGCGAGAAACCTCGTAAGCATCGTTAATCATACTTGCGATAAGGTCGTCGGCATCTACTACCGTTCCCTCACGAGACTTCATCTTACCGTTAGGCAGCTCTACCATACCGTAAGAGAAGTGAACGAGATCCTTACCCCACTTGAAGCCGAGCTTATCGAGAAGAATTGAGAGAACCTGGAAGTGGTAGTTCTGCTCGTTACCTACTACGTAGATCATCTGGTCGATAGGGTAGTCCTGGAAACGGAGCTTTGCTGTACCTATATCCTGAGTCATATAAACGGATGTGCCGTCTGAACGGAGAAGAAGTTTCTCGTCAAGGCCCTCGCTTGTAAGGTCAGCCCATACAGAGTTGTCCGGACGACGATAGAAGAAACCCTTTGCAAGACCTTCGTCCACCTTTTCCTTACCCTCAAGATATGTATTTGACTCGTAGTAAATCTTATCGAAGCTAACGCCGAGAGCCTTGTATGTCTCGTTGAATCCGGCATAAACCCATTCGTTCATCTTTGCCCAAAGAGCGCGAATCTCAGGGTCGTTGTTCTCCCATTTCACGAGCATATCGTGAGCCTCCTTGATAAGCGGAGCCTCCTGCTTTGCCTTCTCCTTAGCAGCATCCTCAGCCATACCCTCAGCAACGTACTTCTTTGTAAGTTCGTCACACTCAGCCTTATAGTGCTTGTCGAAAGCCACATAGTAGTCGCCAATGAGGTGGTCGCCCTTCTTGCCAGATGTCTCTGGAGTCTCACCATTTCCCCACTTCTGCCAAGCAAGCATAGACTTGCAGATGTGAATACCACGATCGTTTACGATGTTTGTCTTCACAACCTTATGGCCGTTAGCTGCCATAATCTGTGCAAGAGACCAACCGAGGAGGTTGTTGCGCACATGACCGAGGTGCAGAGGCTTATTGGTGTTAGGAGATGAGTACTCAATCATCACGAGGTCAGAATCCTCTGTTGCCTTCTTCTCGCCATAGTGCTCGTCGGCATCAATAGCGTTGAGGAGAGATACCCATGCCTCTGGGGCGATAACGAGGTTAAGGAAGCCCTTTACCACGTTGTATGCAGCAACCGAATTGCTGTTCTTTACGAGGTATTCGCCAATCTCGGCAGCAACCTCTTCCGGCTTCTTACGAGCCATCTTCACGAATGGGAATACCACGAGAGTGAGGTTGCCCTCAAACTCTGCGCGTGTCTTCTGCAGTTGTGCCATCTTCTCTGGCACTTCCTGTCCGTATAGTTCCTTGACAGCCTTCAAGACTGCAAGAGTTATTTCTTTTTCAATCATAAATAAACGACCCACCCCCTTGCCCCTCCCATAAAGGGAGGGGAGTAGTATGTATTAATCCTACAGAGGTGATTATTTCTTTTGTAAAAATAGTGATAATTGAAAGGCCCTTTCCCTTAAAGTGTATCTACTCCCCTCCCTTTATGGGAGGGGTAAGGGGGTGGGTCTCTTTTTAACTTACTATTGCCCCCGGCTTAACCTCCTTGCTCGTTGTCGTAACAGAGAGTGAACCGTCGAAGTTTACGGCTGAGAGAATCATGCCCTGACTCTCTTCGCCCATCATCTTGCGTGGGGCAAAGTTAGCAACGAAGAGCACCTGCTTGCCAACAAGCTCCTGTGGATCCTCATAGTAAGCAGCTATGCCTGAGAGGATTGTGCGACCGTCCTTCGTTCCGTCGTCGATATGGAACTTGAGAAGTTTCTTTGATTTCTTCACCTTCTCGCAAGATGTTACGAGACCTACGCGGATGTCGAGTTTCTCGAATGTGTCAAAATCAACATTCTCCTTGAATGGCTCTGGCTCGAAGTTCTCAGCCTCGTTAGCCTTCTTTGTGTCCTCAAGTTTCTGAAGCTGAGCCTCAATGGTAGCATCCTCAATCTTCTCAAAGAGAAGTGAAGGCTCGCCAAGCTGATGACCAGCCTTGAGGATATCCATAGAACCGAGCTGCTCCCAGTCGAATGAACTGAGGTTGAGCATCTCTCTGAGCTTCTTGCTTGAGAATGGAAGGAATGGCTCGAATGCGATAGCGAGGTTAGCTGTGAGCTGCAGACAAACGTGAAGGATTGTCTCAACGCGCTTTGGATCTGTCTTCCAGAGCTTCCAAGGCTCACACTCTGTGATATATCGGTTGCCTATGCGGGCAAGGTTCATAGCCTCCTTCTGAGCCTCACGGAACTTGAACTGGTCGAGGAGTTCCTCAACGTTCTTCTTCACGTCCTTGAACTCGTTGATTGCCTGATTGTCAACATCCTGAAGCTCACCCATAGCAGGAACAACACCCTCGAAATACTTCTTAGTGAGCTGAAGTGCACGGTTCACGAAGTTACCGTAGATAGCCACAAGCTCAGAGTTGTTGCGCTCCTGGAAGTCCTTCCAAGTGAAGTTGTTATCCTTTGTCTCAGGGGCATTTGCCGTAAGAACATAACGGAGAACATCCTGCTTTCCTGGGAGGTCAACAAGATACTCGTGGAGCCATACAGCCCAGTTGCGTGATGTTGAAATCTTATCGTTCTCAAGGTTCAGGAACTCGTTTGCAGGCACGTTGTCTGGCATGATATAGCCACCATGAGCCTTCATCATAACAGGGAAGATGAGGCAATGGAACACGATGTTGTCCTTACCGATGAAGTGAACGAGACGTGTGTCCTCGTCCTGCCACCATTTCTGCCAAGTGCCCCATTTCTCTGGGTTCTTCTCGCAAAGCTCCTTTGTGTTTGAGATATAGCCGATAGGGGCATCAAACCAAACATAGAGCACCTTGCCCTCTGCTCCCTCAACAGGAACAGGAATACCCCAATCCAAGTCGCGGGTCATAGCACGTGGCTGAAGATCCATATCCAACCAACTCTTGCATTGGCCATATACGTTTGAACGCCATTCCTTATGACCGTCAAGAATCCATTCCTTAAGCCAGTTCTGATACTCGCCAAGTGGAAGGTACCAGTTCTTTGTAGGCTTCTTCACAAGTCCGTGTCCCGGATTGTTCTTGTTCGTTGGGTTGATAAGCTCGTCTGGAGAAAGGGTAGCTCCACACTTCTCGCATTGGTCGCCGTAAGCACCCTCAGCACCACAACGAGGGCAAGTGCCCACGATGTTTCGGTCGGTAAGGAACTCACCAGTAACCTCGTCGCAATACTGCTCCTCTACAATCTCCTGAAGCTTGCCGTCATCGTAGAGCTTGCGGAAGAAATCAGAAGCGAACTTATGATGAGTTTCGCTTGTTGTGCGAGAATATATATCGAAAGAGATGCCGAATTCCTCGAAAGACTTCTTGATCATCTCGTGATAGCGGTCAACAACCTCCTGTACTGTGATGCCCTCCTTGCGGGCACGGATTGTAACAGGCACACCATGCTCATCAGATCCTCCGATGAACACAACATCTTTCTTCTTCAGTCGAAGATAGCGCACATAGATATCGGCTGGTACATATACACCTGCCAGATGACCGATATGCACACCACCGTTTGCGTATGGCAGAGCGGCAGTTACGGTAGTACGTTTATATTGTTTTTGTTCCATTAGTTGGGATTATTTTAAACTTTAGGGCACAAAGTTAGTAAAAAAAATGTAGAAAGAAGAAAAAACGTCGAAGAATATTTAATAAAGAGGTGTAATCGTCCGTTTTCCTTCGCAAAACTTGAATTCTGGAAAGTAAATCCCACTTGCGTGGGAGAGTTTGGAAAGTAAATTATCAGTAAATTAATTCAGTAAATTAATTCAGTAAATTTTTTAAGCCTTATAATTTCCAAGCGGCGGATGCCGCACAGTAATTTACTGATTTAATTTACTTCCAATTTACTTTCCAATCCCCCACGCAAGTGGAATTTGCTTTCCCCAAAAGCATTTACTTTCTGTTGCTTCTCGGATGATGCAACTGGATTTCCTGTCGGAGCGTGCTCATATCGATATGGGTGTAGATCTCCGTTGTGGCGATTTTCTCATGCCCGAGAAGAGCCTGGATAACTCTCAAATCTGCTCCTCCCTCAAGCAAGGCCGTTGCGAAACTGTGCCTTAGAGTGTGGGGGGAAATAGTCTTTTTGATACCAGCCTCTATTGCCTGTTGCTTTATCATGATGAGAATCATAGTGCGGGTGAGATGAGCCCCACGACGATTAAGGAAGACATAGTCCTCCTCACCCTTCTTTATGTTCGTCATCATATTTCTGTCAATGAACCAGTTGCGCAGTTCTTGTATAGCCTTTTCTGATATTGGTACGAGCCTTTCCTTAGAGCCTTTTCCCACCACCCTCACATATTGCTCGTCAAGGTACAGATGTGATAGTGTGAGATTGACAAGTTCTGATACTCGCAAGCCACAAGAGAACAAAACCTCTATTATAGCCTTGTTTCGTTGTCCTTCCCACTTACTGAGGTCTATGCTTGCCTCAAGCATATCAACCTCTTTAAGCGACAGAACCTCAGGCAGATGCTTGTCCTGTGTAGGAGAATCTATAAGTTCACTCGGATCATTATCGATATATCCGTCAAGTTCAAGGAAACGGTAGAAACTCCTCACGCCCGATAGTATTCTTGCCTGAGAACGAGTGGATATACCAAGGTCAAACAAAGCCCCGCAGAATTCCTCCAGATCGTGAAGGGATGCGCTTTCTGGAGCCACACCCTTATCGTGAAGGAAGGTGAGGAGTTTGTCAAGATCGAGCATATATGCCTCCAGAGTGTTCTCTGAAAGTCCTCGTTCCAATCTCAGATAGCGTTGGTATTTCTTTCTTATGTCCTTGTCCATAGATGGATGCAAACTTTGGTTCGCACGAAGAAAATAGTATGTGTCAGCCTAAAAGGCTGGTGTACGTCTCCGATTTTCGAGTGCAAAAGTAATAAAAATTGCAAATATAAAAGAGAAAAAGCGGAAAAAATGTAGAAACTTAACAGCATGCTGTTTCATAGAAAGTAAATTATCGGTAAATTTTTTATAAACCACAGATTTCACAGATAACACAGATGTCAATCACGAGTGCAAGCGGAAAAATCTCTTTAATCTGTGCAATCTGTGTTCAAAAGAAGAAGAATTTATCTGGTTTATCTGAAACTCCGTTCTGAAAAGGAAGTAATTCCCATTAAAAAACCTTTAATTTACCTTTAAATTGCCATAATATTACCATAGCTTATGGTATTATTATGGTATTATAATGGTAATATTATGGTATTATAATGGTATTATCATCGGAGGAAGAGCGTTGTTAATAGGGATTTTCAACGAGGGGAAAAGCATGGAGATTCAAGAGAAAAAACGATTTTTATCGTAATAATTTTGGCGTTATCAGATATTTTGTGTATTTTTGCAAATAGAGGTTAGGTGGATAGTTGTGGGCACTAGTGATAAAAATAAATGGTTATATGAAAGAACAAACATTACATAGAACTTTTAATGAGTTGTTGGAGAACATGCCTAAACATTTTGGGGATGCGTTCTTTCGACTAGCTGAATATTCAAACCAATCTGGCGTATTAGAAATTTGCATTAATGGTTTTTATGATGAAATTATTCGATTTCCATTTACAATAAAAAACGTAAAGTCTTTTTATGAGTGGTTGGAAAGTAAGCTTACCGATATTGGCAATTCTGAACAAGAGTTTTGTCTGGGTAGGCAAAAAGGGTCTAATGATATTTACGTTATTGGAATAAAGCCATTAAATGAATATTCTGGTGAATATCATGATTGTTATTGGAGCGCTGAACAGAGTGTTCCATTGAAGGAATGCTGTATTTTCTATGCTTATAATTTAACGAAAGATGAGATTGGCTGGTGTTCTTTTCATCGTATGGAAGACTTGGTCAGAAGAATATACACTACTCTTAGAAATAGCCAAGGGCTGAAGTGTAAATCGGAAAAGATTGAGGAATATTACAATAATGCAAAAGAAATACATCTTGAGTATAAAGGATTTTCTACGACAACGACCATTAATAGTCGAGATTTAAGATATAGAGGAAAGATTTTTTCTCCCGACAATATTTTGCTCAATGGTTGGGGATTTGCGGCCGATAATGTCCCTGAACTAAAAACTCATTTTGAATCAATGGTGGAAAAGATTATTGAAAGAGACAATTGGAGAAAACATGATAATGAATGGAAAAATAGTGGAGTTGATGTAGTTAGCATTGGTTGCGTTTTTGATATTCTGCCCGATATATTTAGGGAACGTGTTGCTTGTAATAAATATGACAAATCTCTTAATGATAAAGTATGTGGTGGCCATTATGAAGTCCCTCTGTATTATGTTACAAAGGCTTGGGACATTATCCTTAAAGGAGATTTGGGCGCTAATGAGTTTAGGGTTGAATATGATTCTGAGTGGGATGATGAGCCTGTGGATAGAACCTTGGAAGAAGCAATTGTTCAGAACGACGAGGTGAAAAGAATATGGAAAGAACTTCTGAATATTGATATAGATGCTCTTGATGTTGATTTCTCGCAGTTCGATATGCATTTGCCTCCTAAAGCTACAGAGAGTGATATGTATGATTATTTTGTTGACGTGCCAGATGGTATTGAAGAATGGATACTAAACGGAATAAACAATCCTTCAGGTGAAGTTAATTTTGATAATGTTTCTTCTCTTATGGAATTTGCTGCATACATACTATTGGAACGTGAAGATGCTGATTGTTAATAATGATTGGTAAAAAACAAAATTTTCTTGCAAAAAGCATAGATTTTCAAAATAATTATGTATATTTGCAACCAGCGAGCAGATTAATTCCGTATTGGGAGTGTGAAGGAGGTAGTTACTTGCATTCCTGATGGGATTAGGTCGTGATTGGCGAGCGCTGAAAAGCGCGACATCTAAAAGGGCAGTCCGATAGGGCTGTTACCAAAGGTGTACGTGATTTAGGGAGCGCTGAAAGTGCGACATCTGAAAACCTTAAACAAAAAAGCTATGCCACAATCATTAGTTAAGAACAATATCCATCTTGTTTTCTCAACAAAGAACATGGAAAAACATGATACGTGTTGAGGACTATGGGGATTTGCGTGCTTATCTTATCGGGGTGTTATCGGAATTTGGTTGCTATCTTGAGGAATTAGGAGGTACGGAGAACCATATCCACCTTCTGTTTGTTCTCAATAAGAAGCTCTCGATATCAGAGGTTGTGGGAAAGATAAAGGCGAACACAAGCAGATGGTTTCATAAACGAAATGGAAAGGAGTTCTCTTGGCAATCCGGGTATGGGGCATTTAGCGTTAGCCAGTCGAAGGTGGAGGTGGCGGTAATAACGAACTGCCCAAGAAGAAAGACAATGAGGACGAACTGTTTTTCGCCCTCAGATGTCATCAGATGGCCAAGACTATGCATGCACCAAAGTATAGGCTCAGGAGATAACAGAACTAATGTAGCTATCGAATTCAGGATCAGATGTCTTTGGATGTTGGGAGAATAATAATAGGGATTTTTGAGTATATTTGTTTGGGAATTAAATCATAAAATCAGCCCCCTGATAATCAGATGGTTACGTTTAAAATGTGCATTAATTTGAGAAATGATTCCAAGAATCTTGCCCAATTCAAAAAAATAGTTGTATCTTTGCACCGTGAAACTGCTCCAAGGTGGGCTACACTTCAGCAAAGAACATATTCTTTGCATTCGGTTTGCACCACCCTTGCACCCAAAATTAGAGAATACGATGAGTACAATAGAAGAATTGCAGAAACTCCGTGAGCGTGAAGACCACGTAGAGTTCAAGAAGGCAGAGCATAACTACCCGTTCGCAGGAGGCCAGAAGACCGACCCCAAAGACCGTAGGCATTGTGTATTAGGATATGTTGTCGCCTTGGCTAATGAGAAAGGTGGTCGTTTGGTTCTTGGAATGGCTGATGCCTATCCCCATGAGGTTGCTGGTAGTGATTTTGCCGAGAACGAGACAGGCAATCTTGAAGACGAGATTTATAAGCGTCTCCATATACGCGTTCGTACCGAAGAACTGTATGACGAGAAGCAACGTCGTGTCCTTGTCATCAATGTGCCTTCTCGTCCTGTTGGTAAGTCACTTCGTTTCGAGGGTGTTCCCTTGATGCGAGTGGGCGAAAGTCTGCGTGAAATGGACGATGCTGAATACTTCTCCATCATTTCCGAGCAAGACCCAGATTTCTCATCCCGTGTCTGCAAGGGGCTTACTATTGAAGACCTTGATGCTGAAGCTGTAGAAAACATGCGCAAACTCATTGCTGACAAGCAGAAACGGACTGATGCAAATACCATTCCTCTGCCACAATTACTGAAAGACCTGTTGCTGATTGATGATGATGGCAATATGAAATATGCGACTCTTTTGTTGTTGGGAAAGTCTGAAACCATCAATCGTTATCTGCCACAGGCAAATGTTGTGATAGAATACAGAACCAGTCAAAGCCAAGTACGCTACAGCGCCCGTCAGGAATACCGTCTGCCGTTGTTCGTCGCTATCGAGAAGATATGGGAATACATCAACCAACCTGCTTGCAATCCGCTACTACACATCAATGATCTACCTCGCATCCTCGATTGTCCGGCATTCAACAAAGAGACTATTCGTGAGGCCATTATTAACGCTATGATTCACCGTAGCCTACAGATGGGGTCTGACATCTTCATCCATCTTTATCCTGATATGGTGGAAATCTCTAACCCTGGCGGATTCCCATACGGCGTAAACATCGGCAATATCCTCACCGTCAACAGTTCGCCCCGTAGCCGACTGATGGCCGAAGTGATAGAAAAGACGGGATTGATAGAGCGAAGCGGACAGGGTGTTGACATCATGTTTACCAACTGCATCAAGGAGGGCAAACCGCTTCCTGACTACTCCTATTCTGATGATTATCAGGTGGACTTGCGCTTCTACGGTGAGATTCCTGACGATGCCTTTTACCTCTTTGCCCAGGATATTTGCCATACCCCCGAACTCGAAAGTCAGATGAATACTTTCGACTGGCTGACGCTTCACTATATCTGGAAAGGTAATGCAGAGGCTGTTTATAAGGAGAGTTGCCCGAAATTAATAGAAATGGGGTTGATTGCAGAAGATGTGTATTTTGGATATGTCCTTTCCACCCGCTATCTGCTTTATAAACCGCATGTGAAATCTGTAGTCGGGCAATATGAAATCAATCATATCCAAATAGTTTATCATGTGATTCGGCGTAACGGCGATGCATCCATGAGTGATTTTGTGGCAGCATTCGACGGCATTTTGACACAAAAGCAAGTGCGTAACCTCATCGAAGGTCTTTGCAAAACGCCACTGATTGCTTCACATGGTAATGCACGTGCTACGAGATATAGTTGGATAAATAGTAACACTTAAACCGAACAAATATGCGACAAAGATTCTTCTATTTATTTGTATTGGCTACGTTACTTGTATCTTGCTCTGGGGGCAAGGTGAAGTATCGTATCGGAATATCACAGTGTTCGGATGACATCTGGCGTGACAAGCAGAATGCGGAATTGAAGATGGGCGCCTACTTCCACGACGGTGTGGCATTGAAGTTTGCTGCGGCCTACGATAGCGACGAGCGGCAGGTGGAGCAGATTGACAGCCTCGTGAATAATGGCATCGACTTGTTAATCGTGGCACCAAATCAGGTGCAGACCATCTCGCCTGCCATCGACCGGGCATACGACAAGGGCATCCCCGTGATTGTTTTCGAGCGCAAGACCAGTTCACAGAAATATACCGCTTTTATCAGTGCCGACAACTACGAGATGGGGCGTATCATGGGCGAATACATTGTCTCACGGCTTCATGGACACGGTTCGGTGTTAGAGATTAAGGGACTGGAAAGCTCTTCGCCCTCCATCGAGCGTCATAACGGTTTTATGGACGCTATCAAGAATGCACCAGGCATCAAGGTCGTTGCCTCGTTACAGGGCGACTGGACCGAGCTGAAGGCTTACGAGAGTACTCAGCAATGGCTCCTTAATAATAAAGATGTACGCGTAGACCTGGTGTTTGGCGCCAACGACCGTACAGCGATGGGAGCAAGGAAAGCTCTTGGCAAGGATGTGCTATACTGTGGCATTGACGGCCTGCCGGGAGAGAATGGCGGCATACAGTTAGTGCGCGACTCCTTGCTTGATGCTTCGTATATCTATCCCACCCATGGAGACCAGATTATCGAGTTAGCCGTAAACATTCTCGAGGGCAAGCCCTACGAGAAGGAAACCTTGCTGATGTCTGGCCTGGTGACTCGCGATAATGCCCAGGTGCTGCTGATGCAGAGCGAGGAGTTGATGCAACAGGCTGATCGTCTGAATCAGTTACACAATAAAGCCGACAACTACCTGCATGAGCTTGACACGCAGCGTATTGTGAATTGGCTGGCCATCGGTATCATCGCATTACTCATCGTCGTCATCGTATTGTTCTACCTCTATCATTTGCGGAAAATCAATATGCAAAGAGAGCGCGTAGTTAACACTTTATGGAACCTTAAACCAGAAAATGTCCTAGCCGCTTCTGAACCCTCTGAGTCCCCCCAAAAGTCCGAAATACCAGAGGAATTAGAAAGTACCGTTATTCCTGAGGAGAGCGACCCCACAGCTGTCTCTTTGTTTATTACTCGTTTTAAGGATGTCGTAGAAGCCCGTCTGACTGACAGTGATATCAGTGTGGAGGATTTGGCTGCAGACATGAACCTCAGCCGTGTACAGCTCTACCGCAAGGTAAAGGCCGTTACTGGCTCGTCACCTGTTGAATTGCTGCGCACCGCCCGTCTGAATCGAGCCTACCAGTTGCTGTTCACCACTGACAAGAGCGTCTCTGAGGTTGCGTATGCCGTCGGCTTCACCGCTCCCAGCTACTTTACGAAATGTTTCAAAGAGGAGTATGGTATGGTGCCGGGTGACGTAAGGAAGTAAAAAGTGAATAATTTGCTGCCACTTAATGTGCGAAAGCTAAGAAATATCGTTCATTCCATCACAAAAATGTTTCATTGCAACAATTTTTGTACGGAGTGAACGATAATTTTAATATAGATATAAGATTAGTGCATACTTTTGCAGCAGAAATTGTAACAAGAATTAACTAAAACCGAATGCAAATGGAAAGAACGAAAAGATTCATTCTGGCAAGCGTCTCAAAGAGACGATTACTGAGTTTCCTCGCTCTGCTGCTTAGTACGATAATGTACGCGCAGAGTGAAATCAGTGGCACGGTGATTGACGCCACAGGCGAGACAGTCATTGGTGCAATGGTGAAAGAGAAGGGTACGTCGAACGGTACGGTGACCGACTTAGACGGAAACTTCAAAATCAAAGTGAACGAGGGTGCCATCCTTGTCATCTCGTACATCGGATATCAGACATTGGAGGTGCCAGCCCAGCACGGTATGAAGGTAACCATGAAGGATGATGCTGAGGTGCTACAGGAAGTGGTAGTGACTGGTTATACCACCCAGCGCAAGGCCGACCTGACGGGTGCCATCTCGACGGTGAGCGTCGACGAAATGGCCAAGCAGAACGAGAACAATCCAATGAAGGCGCTGCAAGGTCGCGTGCCGGGTATGAACATCCAAGCTGATGGTAACCCAAGCGGTGCTGCGACGGTGCGCATCCGTGGTGTCGGAACGCTGAATGACAACGATCCTCTGTACATCATCGACGGTGTGCCCACGAAGGCCGGTATGCATGAGTTGAACGGTAACGACATAGAGAGCATCCAGGTGCTGAAGGATGCCGCCTCGGCCAGCATCTACGGAAGCCGCGCTGCCAATGGTGTGATTATCATTACCACGAAGAAGGGTAAGGACGGTAAGATTAAGGTGAACTTTGATGGTAGCCTCGCCGCCTCGTTCTATACCAACAAGATTGAGACGATGAACGCCAACGAGTGGGGCCGTGCCTTCTGGCAGGCTAATGTCAACGACGGACTGAATCCCAACAACAATAACGTGGGCTATAACTACGACTGGACCTATAATAAAGAAGGGAACCCCATATTGAACGGTATGACCATGAATATGTTCCTCGACGAGAACGGCACGGTACGCGCTGGCGATACCGAATGGTTCGACGAGATTACTCGCACGGGTGTCGTTCAGCAATACAACCTCTCGGTGAGCAACGGCTCGGAGAAGGGTAGTTCCTTCTTCTCCGTAGGCTACTACGACAACCAGGGAACCATCAAGGATACATGGTTTAACCGCCTCTCGGCCCGTGCCAACAACGACTTCAAGCTCTTCAACGGTGCTGTCACCATTGGCGAGAATTTTACGATTAACCATACGAAGGGCGTCGATGCCCCTGGTGGTGTGTTGGAACATGCCTTGGAGTTCAACCCCAACTTCCCCATCTACGCTGAAAACGGCAAGTACGCCCAGGCCCTCGGTGCCTACTCAGAGCGCGAGAATCCGCTGAGCATGATTGCCAACGCCAAAGACAACGAATATACCCAGTGGCGCTCGTTCGGCGATGTCCACCTGAGCGTTACACCGTTTAAGAACTTCATGCTGCGCACCACGTTGGGCATGGACTACACCCAGAAAAAGCAGCGCTTCTTCACCTACCCAATAGAGAATGGTAAGGTGAGGCGTACTGACAGTGCTGCCGAGAGTAAGCAGGAACATTGGATGCGCTGGATGTGGAACGCCATTGCCACCTACAATCTGGAGATAGGCAAGCATCGCGGTGACGCCATGGTCGGTATGGAGCTGAACCGTCAGGACTATGAGTGGGAGAGTGCCAAGCGCTACGAGCTGGCCATCCTGAATACCGACTATATGTGGCCAAGTGCTGGTGCAGGCAAGCAGCTGGCAGAAGGATCGGGCGAAGGTTTCAGTCTTGTGTCTTTCTTCGGAAAGGTTAACTACACC
>CADBXL010000018.1 GCA_902798615.1 uncultured Bacteroidales bacterium
GAATGATTGTTCTGAGGCTCTTTTTTGTTTTCCACCAGAAGACAGGATAGTCAATAATCTCGAACGCAAAGGCACAGGGCGCGAAGATTATTAGTTATACGAGCCTGTATTTCCTTTTTTCATGATATAATTTGGTGGTCTCAGATATTTTGTCTATTTTTGCAGCAAAATAATAAATAACAATAATATGTCAACAGCAATGGTAGAATCAAATATATATACTTTGCAGATACCAGTGGCAGATCAATCTTTCTTCAAGTCTCTGGTAAAGAAGATGGGATGGACTGCAAAGAAGAAGCCCGCTCCTGTCTCAAAAATCCCATCTGCAACTCTTGCAGCTGTAAAAGAAGCAAGAAGTGGAAAGGATGCAGGCAAAGTAAATACTGAAAGCCTTGAAAGTTTCATCAAGTCAATGGAATAAGCAAATGAAAGAAATCCGAATGTCATCACAGTTTAAGAAGGATTTCAAACGCTATAAGAACGACTCCGAAAGAATCAAGGCTCTTTATGATGTCGTAGGTTATTTGGAGCGTGGAGAACAGATTCCTTCCACTTACAAGCCACACATGTTAAAAGGAGAACTCAAGGGAATAATGGAATGTCACATTGAGTCAAATTACCTTTTGCTGTGGATTGATGAGACAACGAATGTGGTAAGGCTACTTCGTCTTGGAACTCATTCTGAAGTATTAGGAATGTAAATAATATTAACCCTTAAAGTCAAATTAATAAGAAAAAGAAAATACATTTTAGAATAAAATCAAACGAGCGGTAACGCTTTCCCCATGCTGATGATAGTCTCAGACATTCTCGGCAAATAGTTAAATCACTTATTTATTAACTTGGGTGAGCAACTACCGATTCTCTCGACATAAAATATAACATAGAGCTTTTGCTCTTGTTCTCTCCTATTCGAATCCGCCAAATTCAAACAACGAGAACAAGTAAGCGAAAAGTTCCATGTCCATTTAGGGCATGGGCTTTTCTGTAATACTTGTCAGTTGTGGGGTTCTTGGCGGAGCCTGAATAGGAGGACGAGGATTTCGGAAGGTCTGCGCCCTTTTTCTTTTTTGTCTAATCATGAGAAAGTTTTTTACACTTATTGTCCTCTGTGTATTTTCTATTGGAACAATCCATGCGGAGATTACATGGTCTTTATCTAATGATGGAACATTAACCATATCAGGAACTGGTGATATGCCAAATAATTATGAAAAACGCCCTTGGTATTCTCAACGAGATAAAATCAAGAAAGTAATAATCAAAAATGGAGTAACGAATATTGGAGTTTATGCTTTCAGTGAACATAGTAAACTCACCTCAATCGTAATTCCTAACTCAGTGAAGAGTATTGGATATTGTGCTTTCTATCAATGCAATAGTCTCACCTCAGTCGAAATTCCGAACTCTGTAACGAGAATAGATGGAAATGCTTTCAGTAACTGTACAAGTCTCACCTCTGTAACAATTCCAAACTCTTTGACGAGCATTGGAATTCAAGTTTTCGATGGTTGCTCTGGACTTACGTCCATTACAATCCCCAACTCCGTGACGAGTATTGAAGGTTCTGCTTTCTCTGGTTGTTCAGGTCTCACCTCAGTTACAATTGGTAACTCTGTGACGAGTATAGGTCAGAGTGCTTTCCGCTACTGCTCAAGTCTTACCTCAATCACTATCCCCAATTCAGTAACAAGTATAGGACAGGAGGCATTCTGGGGTTGTTCTGGTCTAGTATCTATCACTATCCCTAATTCTGTGACGACTATTGAAAGTCTCGCTTTCGCAGGCTGCTCAGGTCTTACCTCTGTCACCATACCTAATTCTGTGACATGTATTAGCTATATGGCTTTCGATAGATGTTCAAGTCTTACCTCTGTTTTTATCCCTAATTCTGTGACAAGTATTGAGTATGCAGCTTTCTCTGGTTGCTCAAGTCTCGTCTCTATCACTATCCCTAATTCGGTGACGAATATTGAAGGTTCTGCCTTCCTAAACTGCTCTGGTCTCACCTCAATCACTTGTGAAGCAGCCATTCCGCCTACTTGTATTTCTACATGCTTTAATAATGTTAAAAAAAACATTCCTGTCTATGTACCTGCCAATAGTGTTGCACAATATAAAGCTGCTGACGGATGGAGAGACTTCACAAACATACAGGAAATGCCTAATAACCAGAAATTGGCTGATGCTGTTGTTGCCATGATTAATACTATTGGTAAGGTGGAATATACAGATGCTTGCAAGAGTAGGATTGATGCAGCAAGTACGGCTTATAATGCCTTGACTGCTGACCAGAAAGCCCTTGTTACAAATCTCAATGTTCTAACTAAGGCACAGCAGACCTACGATAATCTAAAGTCTGCTGCTGAAAAACTTGCAGCAGACAAAGTTAAGGCCGATGCTGTTATAGCAAAGATAACTGCTATTGGCAAGGTAGAATATACTTATGCATGCAAAGATAAGATAGATGAAGCTAATAATGCTTACAATGCGTTAACTAATGATCAGAAAGCCCTTGTCACAAATGTTGACGTTCTCACTACTGCAAAGCGGACTTACGATAATCTAAAGGCTGTTGCTGAAAAACTTGCAGCAGATAAGGCTAAGGCTGATCCTGTTATCGCTAAGATTAATGCTATTGGCAAGGTAGAATATACTTATGCATGCAAAGATAAAATAGATGAAGCTAATAATGCTTACAATGCGTTAACTAATGATCAGAAAGTTCTTGTCACAAATGTTGACGTTCTCACTACAGCAAAGCAGACTTACGATGCTGCTGCAGAAAAGCTTGCTGCAGACAAGGCTAAGGCTGAACCTGTTATCGCTAAGATAAATGCTATTGGCAATGTTGAATATACAGATGCTTGTAAGGGTAAGATTGATGAAGCAAGTACTGCTTATAATGCTTTGACTGCTGAGCAGAAAGCCCTTGTTTCTAATCTTGATGTTCTCACGACCGCACAACAGTCTTACGAAAGCTTAAAGGCTGCTGCTGAAAAGCTCGCAGCTGACAAGTCTGCATTTGACAAATATAAGTCAGAACAGAAGGCTATTATCGAGACTTTAGTTAAGGAAGATGATAGTGATGCTGTCAAGGAAATCATTAAGAAAGCAATTAGTGATATTGATGCTTTGGGATATGAAGAAGCTATTTCTCTTGATGATAACAAAGAAAAGTTAAACACTTTCGTTACTTCTGTTAATGAAACTGTAGAAAAACAGCGTGCAGAAGATCAAAAGACTACAAGAATAGAGGAACTTGAATTGGCGGAAAAGGCAAATATCTTTGACCTCAACGGCAGAAAGATAACAAACTCTATGCTTAAATCTGGTCTTTATATCAGGAACGGAAAGAAAGTGGTTGTAAAGTAATTGATATTGAGAAAAAACTTAAGGGAGCACTCTCATATCGAGGGTGCTCCTTTTGTAATACCTTTTCGATAGACAAAATAAAAAACACCAAAGAGTTTGAAGAGGGGGGTGCACTTTTCGTGTTTTAACGCATTTTTCTTCTGATTATCAATGCGTTAGGCAGAGTGCACCTCCCCCCAAAAAACAATTATGCTTCTTAGGGGGAGGTGCACTCGTTATTTTCAGTTGATTATCAATGTTTTATACATAAAAAGGGGTAAAAGTGCACCCCCTATAAAAACTTTCACGAAAAAAATACACTTGTAATCCAAACATCGCAAAATCTGCCTTTGCATTTTTTAGAATTAAACGCCAAACACGTACATGGTGGCTAACAACGCTTTGAATAAAAGAATTTTAGAAAAACTCGTCAACTCGTCACCCTCAACGCTGTAAGTTGTTGTTACTCTTTGGGTTACAGCGGTGATTCATTTTAAAGCACTCGTCACCCACTCATCACCAAAAACTTTGTATCTTCTTGAGTATGTGGAGAATATACACGCAAATCACTCGTCACCACTTATCGGGCGTTTAGGGTGACGAGTGAATTGGCTATGTAATTTGTTATATATCAGTATGATGTACCATTTGATGGTGATGAGTGGGTGACGAGTGAAACGAAATGAATCACCGCTACAACTCTCTGACACAGAAGACTTTATGACGTTAAGGGTGACGAGTTGACGAGTAGTATGAAAATTCTTTTTTTTGAGGTTGATTCTATTTTTCCTTTACTGTAAGTCCCAAGTGATTCCTATGTGATTCCCTTGTAACTCCCATTTTTCTCCCATTATAGGGAACGGACTTGGAACGGATTTATAACGGACCTGGAACGGAGGTAGAGCGAAACTAAAGCGAAGGATTGAGGATAAGTCTATTTTCCAACTTCCTGTACATTCAGGTTTATTGTTGTACCTGTAACTTGGTTAAGTTGGAAGGTTGTCATGACTTTCTTATTGAATAGGCTTGCACTAAGATTCTCAATCCTACCAAACTGTGGATAGAAGACATCCATTTCCTTGATTGTCTTGTTGGCATTATAGAGCGCTACATGAGCCTTGCCTGGAACATTGATATAGAGTCCTGGATCTTCTTTCTGGGCGGTTTTCTCCTTTTCTGTTCGGGTATCCTCTGGAGTCAGTTGGAGATCTGTCACGCTAAGATAATATGGTGAGCCAGAAAAATCGTCATTATCTGTTATTCCAAAGGCTTCAGAGAAACGGAATGCCAACTGACCTGTAGTAGGTGCATCAGCCATAACGGTAACTACGTGTTCGGTAGTATCAATCTCGGTAATACCCTCGAAAAGTTGACGGAGAGCCTTTTCCTGGTTGTTGAGCGATGTAAGCATGAGTTTTAGCTGCTCTCCATCCTTCGGCATGGTCTCTGCTGTACCACGAGTCAGGTCATTACGCGAAGTGCGGATTGTATATATTTCCTCTGCACAAAGCTGAGCCATCTTTGCTCTGCTTCCAGCAGCAAGAATATCCTCACTCATATAGTCGCGAGGATTAAGAGGTACTGGCTTTCTGGCTGGAGAAAACGAAGTCTCTTCCTTGTTAGGTGCAGGATCAGTATTGACAGAGAGAAGCACGCCATTATCATTAACGTGGATTTTCTGTATGTTATATTTCATGCCAGCCTTGGCTGTGAAATGCTTAGAAGGGTCTGGCACGCCAATAGTCTGCATTTGGAGGTCGATAATCTTGTATGATGTCTTAGGCTCGAGTACGGCATCTGTTTGCTTCAGGTAACGAGATGCATACTCTGCATATTCTCCAGGAGTAAACTTGGTTTTCTGGACAAGAATACGGAATTTGAATGCAGTTTTTGGAAGATAATAAGGAGCGCCCTCATTTACGATGTCCTGAGCAAGCGCTGATTGGAATATTGCTATTGCAATTACAAATAATGATATTATTCTTTTCATAGGTAATTTAAACTATAACTGGCAGAAAGCCTTTGGAAGGTAATTGATAATGTCACTTGCTGTGAGGCTTTCCTCGCCGAGTTCGCTTGCAGCAAGGTCACCTGCAAAACCGTGGAGGTACATTCCCATAATTGCTGCATTCTCACGTGAATAGCCACGGGCAAGAAGTGCGGTAATGATACCTGTAAGTACATCTCCAGAACCTGCAGTTGCCATTCCGGCATTACCAGTTGAGTTGAATATGATATGTCCGTTAGGCATACATAAAGCGGAATAGTGACCTTTCAGAATTACGTATGCTCCAAGTTGCTGAGAGAGTTCACGGGCTCTTGTGAGACGCTCAAAGTCGTCAGTCGAAGATACCCCGACAAGACGATCGAGCTCACGAGGATGAGGAGTGAGGATAAGTCCCTCTGGCAATTGCTGCATCCATGCCTTGTGGGTTGATAGGATGTTAAGGGCATCAGCATCAATTACCATAGGAGTCTTATTGCTTCTTATCTGGGCAATAACAGCTATTGCTGTATTTTCGCTCTGTCCGATACCCGGGCCAATGCCTATAGCCTCATATCCTTGGTCATCTGCAGGTTGGGTAAAGATTGTCTCCTCTTTGTCTAACTGCATAATAGCCTCAGGTACAGAGATTGACATGATGTCGTAGTTACGCTTTGGAGTATGTATAGTTACTTTTCCTACACCAGAACGGAGACACGCGCGAGTAGCAAGAACGGCTGCTCCTGCCATTCCATAGGAACCAGCTATGATAAGTGCATGTCCCATGTTACCTTTGTGTGCAAAATCATCACGAGGTATGAACATCCTGCGGATCTCATCCTCCTCGATGATGCTGTATTGAGTCTCGGTCTTGTCAATAAACTCCTGACTGAGATCTATATCGAGCACACGGATATGTCCGAGAAGTGGCTGAAGGTCAGGCATCATCATACATAGCTTCTTGCAGCCGAGAGTCAGAGTTACATCTGCACGAATGATGTTCGCCTTTACGTTGTAGGTATTATCCTCTGTCATCATTCCTGATGGAAGGTCGATACTTACAACTTGAGCATTAGATGCATTTACATATTTTACGAGAGCAGCATATCCACCAGACAAAGGCTTGTTGATTCCAGAACCGAAGAGTCCGTCAACCACAAGTACATCCTTGGTAAGAACAGGAGGATCAAATTCCTGAACTACCTCGGTAAACGCCTTGAGGTTGTGGCGTTTTTTGAGAATATCCCGATTCTCCTCACAATCAGGTGACAGATGTCCGCTTGTGTTGAAAAGGAATGCCTCAACGGAATAATGTTTGTCCGCCAACATTCTTGCAACAGCAAGAGCATCACCACCATTGTTTCCTGGACCTGCAAATACGACAACAGGAGTTTCAGCATCCCATGTGTCCATAATGGCTTGGGTGAGAGCTTTTGCGGCCCTCTCCATCAGGTCAATAGAAGAAATCGGTTCATTCTCGATAGTGTATTTATCCAGTTCGTGGATCTGTGAACTCGTAAATATTTTCATCATTTTGTGATTTATGAGTGCAAAAATACTAAATTTTAGTCATTATTGAGCAGTTTCTCCTTTTTTTTTAGTAATTTTGTACCAAATTTAGCATTTAGTATTAATGAAAAGGGTCAAATTACACGATAAGACGTTCGAGTTGAGTATTCCTGAGGCTGAGATTCTCAAGAGCGTGAAGGCCATTGCTGAGAAGGTCAACAAGGACTATGAGGGGAAGTGTCCGTTGATTCTCTCGGTACTTAATGGATCATTTATGTTCTGTGCTGATTTCGTTCGTGAACTGACCATTCCTTGTGAGGTTAGTTTTGTAAAGCTTTCTTCATATAGCGGAACGCAAACTACAGGAAAAGTAGAGGAATTGATAGGTGTAAATGCTGACATCACGGGTAGGGATGTCATCATTGTAGAGGATATTGTTGAGAGTGGCAATACGTTGCTCAAGATGAAGAACATCCTTGAAAACAAGGGAGTGGCTTCATCTGTTATCTGCTCTCTCTTCTTTAAACCATCTAAGCTGAAGGTTGACTTAAAGGTGGATTATCCGGCAATGGTCATACCAGATGACTTTATCGTTGGCTATGGACTTGACTACAACGAGGCAGGCAGACAGCTAAGAGATGTATATACGCTCTGTTCAGAATAGGAAATAGAAGAAGCCCCTCACCTGCCCTTCGGGCATCCTCTCCCCAAGGGGCGAGGAAAAAGTTAGTATTTTCGTCTATGAGGGACTCTTATAAAGAGTATATTACATACATCCCCCTCGCCCCTTGGGGAGAGGATGCTCAAAGGGCAGGTGAGGGGCTAATAGAATATTAGTTTCACATAAAAATATTAAACACAAGGTAAAAAAGATGAAGAACATCGTAATTTTCGGTGCACCTGGTTCAGGAAAAGGTACACAGAGCGATAAGATTATCGCAGAATTTGGAGTTGAGCACATCTCTACTGGTGACGTGCTTCGTGGAGAAATCAAGGCTGGTACAGAGCTTGGCAAAACAGCTTCTGCTTATATCAACGAGGGTAAGCTCGTTCCAGATTCATTGATCGTTGACATGCTCGCTTCTACACTCGATTCAAAGGGCAAGGACATCAAGGGCGTTATCTTCGATGGTTTCCCACGTACTATTGCTCAGGCAGAGGCTCTCGATGCTATGCTCAAGGAGCGTGGTCAGGAGGTGAATGTGGTTATCGGTCTTGAGGTTGACGATGCTGAGCTTATCAAGCGTATCATCGCTCGTGGTAAGACAAGCGGTCGTGCTGACGACAACGAGGAGACAGCAAAGAAGCGTCTTGACACATACTATTCTCAGACACTTCCTCTTAAGGATTTCTATATCAAGCAGGGCAAATATGCAAAGATCAATGGTGTAGGTTCTATCGACGACATCTATGCTGAGATTAGCGCTGCAATCAAGAAGTAAAACAAAGTATAATTACCATGTACAAAGTACAATTTACTGTGCAGTACAGGAATTGTAAATTGTACATGGTACTTTTTGTACATAAAAAGCCTTTCAGACTTGGAAAGTAATTTCGTAGACTACGTAAAGATACAATGCCGTTCGGGCAAGGGAGGACGAGGTTCTATGCATCTTCGTCATGTGAAATACAACCCTAACGGTGGACCTGACGGTGGTGATGGTGGTAATGGCGGAAGTATAATCCTTCGCGGTAACCACAACTATTGGACTCTTCTCCATCTTCGTTACCAACGTCATATCTACGCAGAACATGGTGGTAATGGTGGTCGTGACAAGTGTCATGGTACTAATGGTAAGGATGTCTATATTGATGTTCCTTGTGGTACTGTCGTGTATAATGCCGAGACCGGTAAGTATGTCTGCGATGTTATGGAGGACAAGCAAGAAGTAGTTCTTCTTAAAGGGGGGCGTGGAGGACTTGGCAATTTCCAGTTCCGTACAGCTACCAATCAGGCTCCTCGCTATGCACAGCCAGGTGAACCTATGCAGGAGATGACGATCATCATGGAGTTAAAACTCCTTGCTGATGTCGGTCTTGTAGGTCTTCCTAATGCCGGAAAGTCAACTCTTCTTTCCGCATTGTCCTCAGCTCGTCCAAAGATAGCAAACTATCCTTTCACCACTCTTGAGCCAAGTCTTGGTATCGTGGGATATCGTGATAACCAGTCGTTTGTAATGGCTGATATCCCGGGAATCATAGAAGGAGCGGCCGAAGGCAAAGGTCTTGGTCTTCGTTTCCTTCGTCATATAGAACGCAATTCCCTGTTGTTGTTCATGGTTCCGGGTGATACCGATGATATCAAGAAGGAGTATCAGCTTCTGCTTAATGAGTTGGAGCAATTCAATCCCGAGATGCTTCAGAAACATCGTGTTCTGGCAGTTACCAAGTGTGACTTGCTTGACGATGAGCTTATTGAGATGTTGAAGGAAACGTTGCCGGATGATCTTCAGGTGGTATTCATCTCTGCTGTTACAGGACAGGGGCTTGAAGAACTGAAGGACATTCTTTGGAAGGAACTCAATTCTGAAAGTAACAAGATTGCCGGTGTAATAGCTGGCGATACTCTCGTACATCGTGACAAAGATCTTTCGTGTCTCGCAGCTGAGGTATATGATGAGGACCGTGATGCTGATGAAGAGATATATGGTGATGGATACGATGAAGAAGATGACGAATTTGAAGACATCGAGGATGTTGACGATATCGAGTATATCGACATTGATGATGTTGAAGACCTCGAAGATGCTGAAGAGCAAAAGGAGGATTAGCCGATGGAATTATACAACCTCGGGAAGGATATAGTTGCTTTCACCACCGATCGCATTCAGGGACGTGATATGTGTAAGATTGGTGAAACACTTGTCTCGCATTTCCCGCATCTTCAGGGGAAGATAAGGAATGGTCTATATCCCCATCAGACTCATACAGATAAAGTGTATCACATAACTGCTGAGTTTATGGCTTTACCTGAAGAGGAAAGAAAAAACAGGCTCGAAGGCATAGATGCAATCATTAGTGATGTGCCTGATGTGATTATGGGTATATCGACGGCTGACTGTATTCCGGTATTGGTATATGACCCAGAGCATCATGCTGCTGCAGCCATTCACGCGGGTTGGAAAGGAACTGTAAAAAGAATAGTGGAGAAGTCACTTGTTAAGATGCAAGAGACTTTTGGCACAAATCCTGCGAAGTGTATAGCGGCAATAGGTCCTGGCATTAGTCTCGAGAGTTTCGAGGTTGGAGATGAGGTCGGGGATATATTTGTAAATGAAGGCTTTGATATAAAGGATGTGTCTGTACGTCTTCCAAAGATGAACGTAAACCACCCGACAGATGAGAAACGCCTTCATATTGATTTGAAGGAAATAAACCGATGGCAGTTACTCTCGTTTGGCGTATTGGCTGAAAATATAGAAGTAAGTCCTATTGACACCTATACGGATGAGAGGTTTTTCTCGGCAAGAAGAGAACAAAAAGGGAATGTGAAATGCGGTCGCATATTATCTGGATTTGTGATTATGTAAAAAATGAAATGATAAGATAGATAGGGGAAATTAAATTGCAACGAGAGGGAGACAGTTCTCTTTAATATTCTAAAAAAGCAATAGTGCTGTAGATTCTTACGAACATTTATATATAATAAGGATATGGATATGAAAAAAATAATGACGATAGCTTGCGCGTTTGCCGCCTTTATGGTTACATTTGCTGCAGGACCCAAGAAGAAAATTCACACTATCGGTGATTCCACTATGTCAGAATATGGTTCTGAGGGAAACACCGATAAGCGCGGTTGGGGAGAAATGCTCCAACAGTTCTTTACTGATAACGTTTCAATCAATAATCGAGGCAAGGCAGGTGCTTCGAGTAAGTCCTTCTATGTAGAGACTCCATTGTGGCCAAGTCTTGTAAAGGGCGGAAAGGATGAGATGAAGGCTGGAGATTACCTGTTTATTCAGTTTGCACATAATGACGAGAAGAATAACGGAGCTGATGGCGAGGAACTCAAGGAATACTTTACCCGTCAGGGAGCTTTAAACCGAGTTAATGGTGTGGACTATCGTGGTACCACTCCATTTGAAACGTACAAGGAATATATCCGTAACTTCATTAAGGAAGCAAAGGAAATGGGCGTAAAGCCTATTGTTGTAGGTCCTATCAGCCGTAAGTATTTCTCTGATGATGGAAAGAGAATCACACGTGCAGGAAGACATGACTTGGGAGACAACTTCTCTGTTATTAAAGATAAGATTTTCCTCGAAGGAGAAAAGGTTGGTATCGGCGACCATACCTATGACTATGTCGCCTCTGCAAAAGAGGTGGCAGACGAATTTGATGATGTTCCTTTCATCAATCTTACGGAGCAGACAGCCAGAATGTATCTCAAATATGGTTATTCTTATTGTACTGGTCATCTGTTTTTTGAATCTGACAAAACCCACACAACCGCGCTTGGTGCAGCTTTGATTGCCCGCGAATTTGCATTCATGCTAAGGAGACAGGCATCAAGTGAGACAAATCCGAAGAAAAAAGCGGTATTACAGGAACTCGCTGACGAAATTGTTATCAGCAAGGGTATTTTTGTGACTCCATATAATGGTGACATGGGATTGGCATACGTCGGTTCTGAGGTCACCAAGACCTTTACTGTCTCTGGTTTCGAGATGCCAGCTGAGAATGGTCAGGTGAAGTTATCTGTAAATAATGACTTCAAGATCTCGTTGGATAAGACCAAGTGGAGTGAGTCTGTTGATTTGAAATATTCCAACTCCACCTTTATGGCTCCTGTATATGTTCGTGCCAATACAAGTAAAGGAGGAATTGCTGTCTGCCAACTTACGGTAACAGATGGTACAACAACTAAGTCCCAGAATATCAAGATTGAGAATATTGACAAGGAGGCTGGAGAAGAGGCTTACGCTACATGGGCGCTTGCCAATAAATCGAAGGCTGCAAGTGTAAAGTCACTTGAGGCATCAGAGGTTACTATGTCTGAGATGGTCATTGAGGATAATACAAGGGTTCCTGTTTCTCCACGCGGACATAGAGAGATGATGCTCTTCAATATCGAGGGTGGGGTATGGCCTGATATTGATATCGACGAGGTTTCCACAAGATATATAGAGTTCAAGGCAAGTGTACCTAAGGGTAAGATCTTTAACATAAGCGAGGTTTCCTTGGATATATGTGGCTTCGGAGGCAATAACGCTTGCTATGATGTATATCTCTCAACCAACGATGATTTCTCTGAACCAGAACTTTTGACCGAGGGTATCAAGATTCCGAAGGACAAATGCACTACTGTAACCAAGCAATTGCTTAAGAGAGTACCACAGGGTCGGAACGTATATATTCGTATATATCCTTGGATGAGGGTTTCTGAAAAGGTGCGTGGCAAGAGTCTCGGTATCTCTGACTTGAAAATCAAGGGTATATTGACTGATGCCCCAGTTGCTCCTACACAGAAGAATTCAAGGTCGGCAGCAAGAAAACCTGCATCAAAAACAGGAAACTCAACAAAGGCACCTGCTACTAAGACGGCTCCTAAGCCTGCTTCAAAGGGTGCTGCGGTAAAGAAACCAGTAACAACAGTAAAGAAAAAGTAATTTATAATTAACAATTTTCTCGCCCCATAGCGGTAAATATTTCTGCTTCCCTCGTTTTTATGTGAGGGTGAAGAGGTGGGGCTTAATATTATGCAACAGGAAAGAACACTTGTACTGCTGAAGCCTTGTACGGTTCAGCGCTCTCTCATTGGTGAGATTATATCTATATTTGAAAAGAAAGGCCTCAAGATTGTAGGTCTTAAGATGATGCAGCTCGATGAGGCTATCCTCAAGGAACACTATGCTCATCTTGCCTCTAAGCCTTTCTTCCCAATCCTTCGTGATTCGATGATGGTCACCCCTGTCATCGCTATGGCTCTTGAAGGTATTGACGCTATCGAGGTTGTACGTCAGATGGCAGGCTCAACAAATGGCCGTAAAGCTCTCCCTGGTACAATCCGTGGTGATTATAGCATGTCAGGACAGGAGAATATCGTTCATGCCTCTGACGGTCCTGAAACAGCTGCTGCTGAGCTCAAGCGTTTCTTCAAGGACGAGGAACTCTTCTCATACGGAATGCCCCATCTCCTCGCTTTCTATGCGAAGGATGAGTTGTAGAAACTAATCCTCTTCTTGCTGACACATAAATAAATAGGAGATAAATCCGAATGGATTTATCTCCTAATTTGTTTTGTGTGTATTTTTTAGAATACTCTGTCTTACTTAGCGAGCTTGCCGTCAGAACCGAGTACGTTCACAATCTTGTGGATGTACATCTTCTTCATGTTCTCACGAGCTGGCTTCAGATACTGACGTGGATCGAAGTCTCCAGGATGCTCAGCAAGATGCTTGCGGATAGCAGCAGTCATAGCGAGACGTGAGTCAGAGTCGATGTTGATCTTACATACAGCAGACTTAGAAGCCTTGCGGAGCTGCTCCTCTGGAATACCGATAGCAGCCTCGAGCTTACCACCGTACTTGTTGATTGTGTTAACCTCGTCCATAGGAACTGAAGAAGAACCGTGGAGAACGATTGGGAATCCAGGAAGCTTCTTCTCGATCTCAGCGAGAACGTCGAATGCCAATGGAGGTGGAACAAGAACACCGTTTACGAGTGTGCACTGTGCAGGAGTGAACTTGTGAGCACCATGTGAAGTACCGATAGAGATAGCGAGAGAATCACAGCCAGTACGTGTAGAGAAGTCGATAACCTCCTCTGGCTTTGTGTATGTAGATTCAGCAGCACTAACCTCATCCTCTACACCAGCGAGCACACCGAGCTCAGCCTCTACAGTTACGTCGAACTGATGAGCGTAATCAACAACCTTCTTTGCGAGAGCGATGTTCTCCTCGTATGGGAGGTGAGAACCGTCGATCATAACAGAAGAGAAACCGTTGTCGATACAATCCTTACAGAGCTCGAAGCTGTCACCGTGGTCGAGGTGAAGAACGATCTCAGGATTCTCACAACCAAGTTCCTTAGCGTACTCTACAGCACCCTTAGCAAGGTTACGGAGGATAGTACCGTTAGCATAGTTACGAGCACCCTTAGAAACCTGCATGATAACAGGTGACTTTGTCTCTACTGCAGCCATAACGATAGCCTGCATCTGCTCCATTGTGTTGAAGTTGAAAGCTGGGATTGCGTAACCACCAGCAACGGCGCGCTTAAACATCTCACGGGTGTTTACGAGGCCGAGGTCTTTGTAATTTACCATAGTTACTTTAAAAATATTATTTTGAAAAACTAAATTTTAATATTATCCTTTTTCAAGACTTCTGTGTGAATCTTCACATAATCATCGATTTTGCGAATGCAAAGTTAGCATTTTAATTGCGGATAACCAAGTTTTCATTTGAAAAAATCCTCAAAACGGTAAAAAAACTTTTACTTTGCAATAAGCACTTTGCAATTTTCAGGGAAGAATCCCACCTTATATTAAGGTAGAAAACCTGTTCAAAGTCGTAGATAGAAGGAATCGCTTATGCGATGTTTTCAGAAAGTAAATTAACCGGTAAATTAAACTCAGTAAATTATTTTCTCTCGCTTTCCTTCCTTTGTTCCTCCTATTCTCCTCCCCTTTGCCTCCGCACCAAACTCGATGATAATACCATTATAATACCATTATAATACCATTATATTACCATAATAATACCATTATATTACCATAGTTAATGGTATTATTATGGTATCTTAATAGTAATTTAATAGTATTTATATGGTAATTACTACCTACCCAAAGCGAAAGACATACGGCTTTGCAAATAATTGTCTATACAACAGAAAGCTGCTAAATTAACTACGTAAGTCGTGGCAATTCATGATAATTTGTGTAGTCAAGCGCAACCACATAAGAAAAAAATGAAAAAAAATTGAAATCTTTAAATCTTTTTTCATAACTTTGCGTCTTTACTTATAGAAACGTGTAATTAATTACAAATATATATTTATGAGAAAAGTCGTATTTTCCATATTACTAATGATTTTGCCAATGAGCTTCAAAGCTCAGAACCTAACTGCTCCAAGCAGCGAGAATACTGGTATTGCCGTTTTCAAGGGCAAGATAAAAGGTGTGCCTGACGGGACGGTTGTGAATTTCTGGATGCCTGAGAATGGAGACTATGTCGGAGAGGCTGTAGCAAAGGTGGTCAAGGGGAAGTTCAGTTTTAAGAAGAGGATAAATGATTATACAAAATATCTTATAACCTTGGGAGATGCCAAGGAAGAACTTGTGTTGTGTACAGCATCCGGAACAACGACTATTACGGGTGATAGCCCCGATTGTAGCCGTTGGAGAGTGGAGAACGACAATCCAATGGTTGTGGAGGAGAATGCGTATAGAGACCGTAGAAAGTTTATTTGGAAGGAAAACGAGAAAAGGGCAAAGCTCGAAGAAAAGAAAGAGCAAAAAAATCCGGATGTATATGCTGATGAGCATTTCTATATAAAATCTATGTGTGAGTTTATGCAGAACAGGCCATATAGTAGATTTTATTTGGACGAATTGAGGACACTTATAGAGAAAGCAGAATGCAAAGGCGGTTATGATTCGCAATGGCGTATATATCGAAAAATGGTTCGCGAACTGGTTGTCAAGATTCCTTTTAAAAAACTGGATGAATTTCAGGGGTTTTATCTTTATCCGACTAAAGTTCTGAACGTTGGTGACGATATGGTTGATTTCACCCTTTATGACCATAAGGGTAATAAGCATCAGCTTACGGAACTTAACGGAAATGGCAAGTATCTGCTGTTGGAGTTCTGTCGCAAGGAAGACAAGGATATGATGAAATCCCGACCTGACAGCTTGCTCAACGAACTGTATGATAAATACTCGGACTATTTCGATATAGTGACTGTAAATTGCGATTCTGAGGCTGCATGGAAGAGTGGCAAACTTCCACGCGATAGATGGAACGAATGGAATGACTATAAAAGTAGTGTTGCTGTAGTAATGGAATACTCCACCATTTATCGTTACGTGTTTGTCTCAACAAAGGGTGTGATAATGGGCTTTGGTAATGATAATGATTTCATGGACAAGGCGAGGAGACATTTTCATTTTGTGAAATAGATAAACTCCCTATGGGGAGGGAACCATTAGAGTGAAGGGCTTTTCATTCATTTTAAAGTTTAATTTTCGTACTTTTATTCATTTATTCACTTTGCTATACGCCCTAATATCTTGACAGGTTTCCTCCCCATGGGGATGGCCTCTCCCCCCGCCCTCTCCCGTAGAGAGGGAGCCGGAGCTCTCAAAAACTTAGTCCTTGGTCTTTCGACTTTAGACTTTAGACTGATTAATATATTAATATCTTAATTATTGAAGACGGAACAGAACATAATTGAATTGGAAAGGATTGTCGCAGAGCGGCAAGACTGGCTGTTCCGTTTTGCATACATGCGTATCGGGCGGCGTGAGGATGCCGAGGATCTGGTACAGGAAGTGCTGCTGAAGCTGTTTAGGGCTATGCAGAAGTCGGGTGGGATAGATGATGTTGAGCGGTATCTGATAAGAAGCATCAGTAATGCTTGTCAGGATCATTTCCGACGAAAACGGCAGACGACAATTCCGATTGATGATGCCTTGCATGTCTCGGTTGATGAGAGCGACAGACAGATTCATGAAGAGTTCATGAGGATAAACAGGATGCTTGACGACCTTCCTTCGGAACAGGCAGAGACCTTACGGCTGAAATGCTACGACGGTCTTACATTCAAGCAGATAGGAGAGTTACAAGATATTCCGGAGGCAACTGTTAAATCGCGATACAGATATGCGATAACAGCCCTCAGGGAGAAAGTTGAAAAGCAAAAGGAGTAATAATATGAAAGAGTTTAACGACATAGAAGATCTTGAGCAGTTGCTGAAGCCACAATGTGAGTTTCACGCTTCTGATACGCTTAAGGATGAGGTTATAGCCAAGGCAAAGGCTGAGGCTCGTCCTCGCAAGGTGCGTCTCTTGCCTTGGCTCGCCGCTGCTTGTGTGGCTGGTATCATAGGATTGTTCCTTATGCCTCCTGAGCAGTCGGAAGAGAATGTAAGGAGTAAGGTTGAAAGCGTTAGGCCTGAAACTGAAAGTGTACGTTCTTTTGAAACTATGCCAAAGCAATCTGTGGCAGTTGTTGAAAAGAAAAAGTTGGGAAAGCCTTCTGGCAAGCGTGTTGAGGCAGAAGAGCCTCAGGTTCAGGAGCCACAGCCAAGACAAAAACAGCCACAAGTGCAGGCTATACCTTTAGAGCAATATGACGAGGATATGATGCTTTCTGAGTGTGATGTCCCTATCACCCGACCTGAGAACCTGATTGATACGCCAGAGGATCTTGCCCAGATTGCAAGACTTGAGAAACAGGCTTTCATCAACAGAATACGTGAGCAGGTTGAAATTGCCAAGGCTGAGCTTATTCATGAAACGCTAATCGAAGAAAATTAATACCGTAAACTATGAGAAGATATATTTTACTGCTTATATTCATTTGCAGTCTTAACATATATGCAGCCGGGTTGCCCCCTGCACCACAACCGGAAGCCCTACAGGCTGCCATCCGTGCCTTTATTGATACTCGCGTTGATAAAAAGATGCCGATGAACAAAATGTCTTATGGGTGGCCGGGAACAAGTAGTTATTCTGAGGTCATGAGCATTCCTTTCTGTTGTGATACGAAAGATAGCGTGTTTCTGGCGATTATAGATGCTTTTTGCATAGACGAGAAAAATTGCTATCAGTATGTTCATGAGCTTCCGGGATCGGGCATGTTGTATTCTGTAAGTCTGGACAGTAGAAGTAGCAGAAGGGAAATAACCCGCAAGAGCAAGGATCATGAGTTCTATATGCTTTGTTCAAAGAATTATGATAATCCTCGCTATAGGGATATGTACACCATCTCGTATGTCAAGAAGAAAGAAGGCAAGAAACAGATGTACGAGGGTATTCTTTTCCACATCTATTCTCCAAGACCCGACTATAAGGAAGATGAGGTGACAGAAACTCCAGAATATCAGAAATTCATTTTGGTAGGTCAGTTTGACAAGGAGCTTACGGACTCATGCAGATTTGTTGGATTGAGAGGTGTAAATAGCAAAGGAGGTTTGGAATATGGCAGTCGTCGTGAGACTGTTGTTGATGGTCGATTTGTGTTTACAAAACAACTTGGCAAGGCTACGGATATTCAGATTTCCTATGACTACAAAAGCGGAAGGAAATCGGAATGGCAGACCATTAGGGCTACCCCTGGCGCGACAATATATGCGACATTCCACAAAGACAGTTATGAAATAGATAGGGTGGAAACCGACTATGCAAGTGAGGAGAAGTCGGAGGACAAGCAGAAGATGGCAAAGGCAGATGAGACTTTGAAGAATTACAGCTTGATGCTGAAGTCGATTAACGAGCAGATTCGTGAGCTCAGAAGCGTGCCACAAGATGCTCCTGATTATGCTGATGTGAAGAAACGTCTTTCTGGTCTTCATAAGTCGGCAAAGGATATCACGAACAAGATGCAGGAACTTGTTGATAAGCTTGCGAAGGAACTGGAATAAACAACTTGCGTTTTTATTGATCGTGAATTCGACGAATTCGCCGATGCTGAACTGACAATAATTTCCAATCTTACCAATCTTCAACCGATAAAAATGAAAAAACGTTGAAAATTGGTAAGATTGGAAACTTGTTTTTTCCGTATTGAAAACGGAGAATACTGAGGATCCCCCATTCATTTATAGATGGAAAACGCCTGAATGTGGCTTTTAAGGCTTAAAAAAAGTTACAAATAACGAAAAAATAGAAATAAAAACCGAAAAACAGAAAAAAATATGTAGCTTTGCATTCAGAAATGAAAACAAAGGATTGGGGTATAATTTTTTTGCCCTTTGACTTTCAACTTCAAAGAAAAATTCTTTCCCCGTGAAGGGGCGAGTGAAAAAGGTTAGTACTTTTATATCGTTAGAATAATCGCTAATGTATGGACCTCATCCCTGTCCCCTTACGGGATAATATCTGAGACTGATGCTCGTAGGGCAGGGAAGGGGTTGTTGACAAAGATAAAATTCACTTCACTTAAATACATAATAATTACCCAATTTCGTTTATCAGGTGCTGCGAGCAAGAGGCAGCTTTCCTTTTAAATCAATTGCAAGTCCTGCATGACTCCTTTTTTCTGCTATTACGCTTCGTCTTGCTGACGGGTAGCCTGATAGTCTAGGGGAGTCAGCAAGGACTTACTTTTTTTTGTCTCGAAAAAAGAAATTTTTGTCGTAAATGTTTGGAATAGTGAGATTAATTTTGTATCTTCGCACTCGAATTGCCTCGCCAAGGTACTCCCGAAGCTAAGGCGTTTTCTTCGTGTCATTCGAATTACACACCTTTATCGTTATTCTATTGATGTCTCATAAATCTTGCAAATTCATACTTTTCTTTTCTGTCTTTATATCGATGCTTTTCGCATGTGGCAGGGGGACTGACAGGGTCTCGTCGTCGGATGTGGATAGTGTTGAGTTGAATAATTTCAAGAACTATGTATATGAAACTCGTATGAAGTTGCTCTACGAGCACACATACGATACGGCTAATATCCCCGTTGCAGATTCTATTTATAGAAAGGCTGAAAGGCTTAAGTCAGACTGGTGTAAGCTGAGGGCGTTGGAACTGAAGTATTACGTCTATGTGGCTGACCATTCAAAGGAAAAGGAATTCTTTGAGGCTATTGATGAGTATCTGAAGATTGCTTCGTCGAGTCCTGACTATCAGCAGGAGTTGTATGACGGCACTTATGCCAAGGTTGAGTATCTTATTGACTTGAAAAGATATATCTCGGCTCAGGAGATTGTAAGGGACTTGATGAGGAAGGCTGAGACATCTGAGTATTCTGAGGGATTGTATCTCTGTAACTATCTTATGGGCTGTATCTATCAGCATCGTGGAGATTATTCCATGTCTATTCCGTATTTGAAAAAGGCTGAGGAATATGCCAAAAACGACAGTATGCACGTGTCGCTTGTTTCGCGAGAACTTTCCGTATGCTATCAGGCAATAAAGAAACATGATGAGGCTCTTGCTATGGCACGTCGTTGCTGCGATTACGCAAGCAATAGGGTTTATAAGGTGTTTGGCGAATATACTTATCTCACTGCCCTGTTTGAATCCGGTAAGGAAGCGGAATTTGTAAGGGAATACCAGAAATCTGCTATCTGTGCAGGGAATGTGGACGATGTTCTGCCGATACACATGCAGCAAGGGCTTCAGGCTCGTCTTGCCGTGTGTCAAAAGGATTGGGATAAGGCTGAGGCTATAGCTTCAAAGATTGACTATGAGGATGAGAGGCTTGGCGAGTTGTTTACGCTATATCTGCGAAAGGGTGACTATAGGAAGGCTTTTGAGACAAAGTTGAGAATTGGAGAGATGAACGACTCTGTAAGGTCGGCTATGCAGACTGATGATCTTAATGAGATGGAGGCCCGACTGGGTAACAGCCGTTTGAAGATTGAGGCAGACGAGCTTAAGCTTGCCAATCAACGTATGATGACTGTTTCTGTTATTGTGGCATTGGTGCTTGTCATTATCATTATCGCGTTGGGAGCTGTATTCTTTGTACGCCGTCGTTCTTCCCGCTATAAGAGAAAGGCTATGGAGGAGAGGGAGTTGTTCTATAGAAACGTGACACACCAGTTGCGCACGCCTATGACCGTTGTTCTCGGTATGGTGGAGCAACTCAAACAGCATATTCCCGAAAACGATGTTGTTGGTCACGAGAGTCTTGAGGCTGCCCATAGGCAGAGTGATAATCTCCTTCAACTGATAAAGAAGCTTATAGCAGCTTCAAAGGAAGGAGAGATGGTGGAGTTGAGTGATACTGTCTCTCACAGCCCCTCACCTGTCACTAACGTGACACCCTCTCCACAAGGGGCGAGGGAAAGGTTACCTTTATCCGCGCATAATGACGTGATTAGAAATGCTAACATTACCCTCGCCCCTTGGGGAGAGGATGCCCGAAGGGTAGGTGAGGGGCCGCAGGCGGGGGGAGAGGCCGAAGGTTCTCTTCCATCTATCCTCCTTGCCGAAGACAACGACGATGTTGCCATGCTTATCTGTAATATGCTGCGTGACGAGGGATATAGCGTCAGTCGTGCGGTTGATGGGCAGGAGGCTTTGGAAATGCTTCGTGAGGAACTTCCCGATATGCTTATCACGGATATTGCCATGCCGAGAATGGATGGTCTTGAATTGATGAGGAATGTACGTGCTGACGAGACGATGTGCTGTTTGCCTATTGTCGTCGTTTCAGCCCGCGTAGAGGATCATGAGCGGCTGGAAGGCATTAGTGCCGGAGCGGAGGTGTATCTTGCCAAGCCGTTCATTAACGAGGAATTACTGCTCATCGTGAACAAGTTGCTTGAGCAACGTAAGAGATTGAGGAAGATGTTTGCCAACAGCAAGTCGGATGATGAGACCAGTAAGCAGCTTCCGGAGGTGGATGTTGAGTTCTTCAAGGATATCAACAAGCTGATTGATGCTAATCTTATTTCGGGTGATGTCTCTACGTCGTTCCTTGCCGATAAGCTGAATACATCTGTCTCTACTCTCAACAGACGACTGAAGAATATGAGTGGACTGACGGCTACCACATACATCCGTAATCGCCGTATTCTTATGGCAAAGCGCTTGCTTGAAACAACTGATCAGACTGTTAGCGAGATTGAGGTGCAATGTGGTTTCAACACTTCTGGGCATTTCTCCCGCGTATTCAAGGCAGAAACAGGCATCTCGCCTCTCGACTATCGTCATCAGAGCAGAAATCAGTAGAATCGACACTAAAATCCTTATTGTTACCTGTTACTTGTTACTGTAGGGGTAGAATTGCACTGTCTTAGCTATGCCTTCGTTCCAAGTCCGCTTCTAATCCGCTTCTAAACCGTTCGTAGGAAACGGAGGCAGATGGGATTTACAACGGACTTATAACGGACTTACAACGGATTTACAACGGAACCACATCGGAGGGAGAAGTTCTCGCCAAATCTCAATGAAGCCTGTATTAATTTGGGGGATGGTGTTTTGGAATGGTTTTCACGCCTTTTTGGAAGGATTATGTGCATATTGTGATTGACATTGAAAATAACGGAATGACTGTTACCAGAGCTTTTTTTTCGCGTTTTTCAAGCATACCGAACAAGTTGAATCAGCCACGAATTAATGCTTATTGTTATGTTATTGAGACTGTAAGTCGCCTACATACTACCCTTGTAATTGCTTGTAACGGCCTCATAGTCTTTGTTTTAGATAGTTATATGGTGTAATGGTCTCTCGCTCAACAGGCGAGCAAAAACTCAATCAGTAACAAGTAACAGGTAACAATAAGGATTTTAGTGCATGGCCAAAAATTTTACAGAATATTTCTAAGGAGTTTATATACCTTATTATATATAGAAATAATAAAATAGGCATCTGTTTATACTATTTTTCTTATTGTTACCTGTTACTTGTTACCAACACGATTTCGGGGATTATGATGTCGTATTGTTTATCCCGGATCTACATCGTAATGCACGAGCAGGGATTTGTAGTTGGCATCAGTCATCATTTGCTGAACGCAGAACTTTATGTTGTCTCTTACTGCTGCGAGAGGGAGTGAGAGGTCGAGCTTCAAAACTATTTTCCTAATGCAGAGAGTCTTGATGCGGGCAACGGCTGGCTTGTCAGGACCAAGTATCATAGTGCCTTGCTTGCCCTTCAATGCTGGAGCCTGACGAAGACGATTGGCAAGTTCTATACCTGCGTTGTTTACAATCTGGTTATCCCTGTGCTTCAGGTAGATATAGATGAGGCGAGTGAAAGGAGGGTAGCAGAAGGCACGACGTTCCTGTACCAGATCGCGGAAATAACCAGAGAAATCGTTGTTCACAATCTGCTTGATGATGGGCAATTCTGGATTGTTCGTCTGGAGGATAACCTTGCCTTGCTTTCCTTTTCTACCTGCACGTCCGGCCACCTGTGTTATCATCATATAGGCTGTTTCCCATGCTCGGAAATCGGGAAAGTTGAGCATAGAGTCGGCTGAGAGAATACCCACCACGCTAACGTGGTCGAAGTCGAGCCCCTTGGTTACCATCTGAGTACCGATAAGAAGATTGGTCTTCTGGGAAGAGAAATCGCTTATGATACGCTCGTAGGCATTGCGTGTCCTTGTGGTGTCAAGATCCATTCGCCCTATACGTGCCTCTGGAAATTCATCACGTATTATATCCTCAATCTTCTCCGTACCGAATCCTCTATCCTTGAGTTCAGGATTGTGGCAATCCGGGCATTCGGTAGGCATACGATAGGTGTAGCCACAATAGTGACAGGTGAGTGAGTTGAGGTTCTTGTGGTATGTTAGGGACACGTCGCAGTTGGTACAACGAGGCACCCAACCACATTGGTGACATTCTATAACTGGTGAAAAACCCCTTCTGTTTTGGAAAAGGATTACTTGTTCGCCATTATGCAGAGCATCTCCGATAGCCATTCTAAGGTCAGGCGACAATACGCCTCTCATAATCTTGCGATGGCGTAGATCCTTAACGTTTACCACGTTTATCTGTGGCAGTTTGATATCCTTGTATCTCTGTGTAAGTGTGACGTAGCCGTATTTCTTCTGAAAAGCGTTGTAATATGTCTCTGCACATGGCGTGGCTGTTCCGAGTAATGTCTTGGCACCATACATATGTGCAAGGACAATGGCTGCAGAGCGTCCGTGATAACGAGGGGCTGGGTCTTGTTGCTTGAACGAGCTTTCGTGCTCCTCATCGATAATTACAAGCCCTAGGTTCTTGAAAGGAAGGAATACGGCAGAACGTGCTCCGAGGATAACGTCGTAAGGCTGGTCGGAGAGTTGTTTTTGCCATATCTCCACGCGCTCGGCATCAGAGTATTTGGAATGATATATGCCGAGTCTGTTGCCGAAGACACGATGTAGTCGCTCTGTAATCTGCACGGTTAGGGCAATCTCAGGAAGAAGGTATAGAACCTGCTTGCCTTCGTCAATTGCACGTTGGATCATCTTGATGTAGATCTCTGTCTTTCCGCTTGAGGTTACTCCATGAAGAAGGCATACGTTATGCTCTTCCCATTCCTTGTAGATGCTGTCGTAGGCTTTCTGCTGGGCTTCGTTTAATGTTGAGGGTTTAGTGCTTTGTGTTGAGAGGGATGTATCGCGCATCAGTCGGCTAACTTCCTTGTCGTATATGCGTAACAGGCCTCTGTCGCACAATGCCTTTATTGTAGCAGCATTGGCGTGGGCATCGTTCATCAGTTCCTCTCGTGTAATCTCTACGACTTCTTCGCGAGTGCTATTACCCTCAATAGAATCCCAATGGGATAGTGAAAGGAACGAGTTGAATGCCTCAAGCTGTCGGGTAGCTCTGACAAGCATATTGAGAGCTATGTGAAGGGCATCCTCGTTCTGGTATTGCTCTGTTAGTCCTATGTAAGTCTCTGTCTTTGGACGATAAGTTCCTTCTGCCTTCATGCCAGAGGGTAGGGCAGCGCGGAAAACATCGCCGAGGGGCGACATGTAGTATTCGGATATCCAAGTCCAGAGTTTGTATTGCTGTGGGAGAAGAACAGGATTAGAGTCAATAATCGCAATTATATCACGTATCTGTACCCCCTCTTTTATTGATACGTCTTCGGTCGGAGCGTTTACTACAAGTCCTGTGTATGTCTTTGAAATACCCAACGGCACCTTCACGCGGATGAATGGCACGACATCATTCTCCATACTTTCAGGTACGGAGTAGGTATAGAGGCCGTCTATTCCGAGGGGGAGGATTACGTTTACGTATTTCATGACCGCAAAGTTATATAAAAAAAAGCAGACTCGCAATATTTGCGGTCTGCTTTTTATGTGAAGCTTGAAAGTTTTTAGAAATAGTATGTCAAACCTATCTGCCAAGCGTTAGACTTTGGTTCGAGAAGATGAATACCATCGGAGTCAATCGTTGGGTTAAATTCTGCATCAGCAGTCTTTCCGAGGGCAGAGTTGTAGTTGACTCTTATCTCGACGTGGTTGATTTTGACACCTCCACCAAGATTAATGCTGAAGTCGCTATTCTTCCAACGCCAATCTCTTACGCAATCTGAGACCTCGTCGATACCATCAGCATCTATGTTGAAAGAGTATTGTGGACCGGCAAAGACGAAAAGCTGGCTGTTGTCGCTGATGTCAAATCCCTTGCGAATATTTACTTGAACGTTGGCGTTCTGCTCGGTTATGCTCTCGCCATCAACTTCACCCCTACGTACATCATAGATGCCTGCAACCTCAACATCGAAGATTGGTAAGCCTAGAAGGAATGTAGGACCGACATAGAATCCTGCCTGATTGCCAGACTCTATGACCTTAGTATCCATGCTGAATTTGTTTATGTTCAAACCACCCTGAATACCGAATTTTATTTGCGCACTTGAAGGAAGTGCGAGCAGAATTATCGCAAATATTGCAAGTAATGTTCTTTTCATAATTGTATTTATTGATGTTTTGTATAAAAACGCAAAGTCGCAAAGACGCAGAGAAGAAAAATTTCCTCGACTCTGCGACTTTGCGTTTAGTAAAATTAGTGTCTCTGACGACGGACACTTACTCGGGCAGAACCGGATGAAGATGATGAAGACTTCGACTTAGTCTTGCTGTTCTTCACCTCGGAAGTGGAAGTTGTAGAGCGACGTGTTGTCTTCTTCGCCTTCTTCTTTCCTTTTTTATCTACCTTTGCTATGCTGTCGAGAGAGTCTTTTCGAGCCTGATCGCCCCAAATGCTCTTCTCGAATGTCTTCATCTGGGATTCTATCTTTTGCTGCTCCTTCTTTATTGCTGCTTCCTGATTCGTGGAATCTGCGGTAGCAACGGTTTGAGCGAGAGTCTGTCCAAGCATGTTGTTTGTCTTGTAGATTTCTCCTTTGTATTTTGTCTTTACAAAGAAGTCATCAATACTCATCATAGCAGCATTATTGATATTGCTTGTCATGATCATCTGCTTTGAGAGGAATGGGGCGATGTCATCATACTTTACCCAGAAGAGTGGGTATGTGTTTGCCTGACCTCCAAAATCATCCTCGCGAGTCATGATTGGGCATAAGGCAACAACCTTTGTGTGATAGGTTGCTGTATATTGGTCGTAGTAGGAAGACTCCTTGATGTAGTATGATTTTACCTCACGACTTGGGATGTCGGAGTTGTCAATCTTGAGTCTGCCGTCTTTCTTCTCGTAATAGATGCTGTAGTTGTCGAGAAACTCCAGAGGCTTTATCTTTGCATCAGGAGTGAAAGACTCATTGCCGTTCAGGTTATACTTATATGCGGTTATCTGACCGGAAAGCATGAGCTTGAAGAGGTATGTGAAAAGGTTCATCTGCGAACCTACAGGTTCAACAGGATAGTACAGTCCTCCATTCTCGTCTTTTGTAAGGTCGAGCAGACGGTATAGGTCGCGACGCCAAACCACATCCTCTGGCATCTTCTGCTGGGTAGGGAATGCGATTTTCGCGCGTTCTGTCATATTGTTGGCATTACTCTTCGCCTGTGCTTTCTGAGCCTGCTGAGCGCGTCGTGCTGCTGGCTGGGCAAAGGCAGTAGAAGTAATGAGAGAGAGAACAACAAGAAGTGTTGCTGCCCATAATCTCCTATATGTCATATTCTTTTTCATACACATTATTTGATTATTACCTCCATAGAGGTTGGTAGTGTGCGTAAAATTCCGTCAGGACCTATCGCTTTTACCTTTGAGATGTAGAAGCGCTTTGAGCGTGAAAGCTTGCGGAAGGTGTCCATCTGTCTTCCTGAGAATGATGCTCCTTCGCTCACGATAGGAACGGCATTACCCATATTGTCGAAGAATACAGCCTCAAAGCCTGTCACCTTGAACTCTATATCGAGAAGTCCGTCGTCAATAGCTGCCTTGATGCCTGTTGCACCAAGAAGTGAAGCTTTAGCAAGACCACCACCACGGAAACGGTTGTCGCCTACGAGGATATATGGCGTTGGGTCAGGAAGCTTGCGGACGCGGAAAGTAAAGTTACCCATGTGAACAGGCTTTCCTGTCTGGGTGCTAGATACCGAAATAGTTACATCCTTTCCTACAGCACTAGGACGGGCGATATACTTGCCCGGACCTACAGGGGTGAATGAGCCTCCAGTCATAGTTGCGCTCACCTTATTCAGAGGTACGCCAGGGATGGATACGCTTACTGGGTTGGAGTAACCAGCATAGAGTACGTTCATCATTGTGGCAGATACGGTAGCAGATGGATCCACGACTGTATATTTTTGCTCGAAGTCACGACGGATAATCTCGCCTCCGCCATTCTGTACGGTCATATAGCCGGAAAGGGTGAAATCACCAGTCTTGCCTGCAACGAATTCGTATGTGCTGTTGGTGAGATTCACTTCATGACCGCCTATGAATATCTGAGGTTGCTGAGTTGTATCTACTGCCGCCATTACAATCTTTGCTGAGAACTTATCGCCTCTTACGACTGTCTGGGCATTAGGGATAACGAAAGCAGAAAGCTTGTTTACGCGGATATCCTTAACGTCGATATTGCTTACGAGATTATGGAGTACCTCGCCCTCGGCATAGCGGATGTCACTTTGAAGCTTAGAGAGCATGGTGATAGCAGCAGCTACAGGCATACCCTCGAACATATACTCTTCCCAGTTCTTATTGAGTGGATTCCTGCGTCCTGTTATCTTTGTTGTGAGATTGCTTGCTATGACTTTTCGCTTGTCTTCGTCGGTTATCATAGTTAGCATCTGCTCACGATAGTTGTCTATTGCCTTGCGAAGTTTTGCGCCCTGTCCTGTACCTGGGGCAAGCATTACGTGGTTGGCAGCTTCTAGGTCGTCAACTCGCTCAATATTGTTGACATCACCATCAGAGCCGTCAGCATCCTTGACGATTGCAACCTTCAGTTGTTGTGCGTAGTTATAGAGTGAATCACTCATTCGCTTGACGAGGGTTGCCTTATCAAACCATTCGCGTACTTTCTGAGGGTTAGCCTTGAGTTGCGCCTCAAAGTCGTCGTATATTGTGGTGTTCTGTTTCTCCGTATTTGCCGTTGATTGCATCAGACTTGCATCTACGATGCTGAAGCCATCAAGCACCTCGCTGGAGATATTCATCGCCAGCATAGCCATAAGGACCACATACATCAGGTTGATCATCTTCTGGCGTGGAGAAACCGGTTTCTTCTTTATTGCCACAGTCTAATTTGTATTTGACTATTTTTGTTCTTTTATTGCTGCTTTGGGATATTTATGGTCATAGCGTCGATCATACGAGCATATACAGCATTAAGCTCCTTAATCTCGTCTGCCATCTTGCGTGTCTCAGCATTAATCTCGTCCTGAGTTGTAATCTGCTGTGAAGCAGCTTTGAGCTGCATCTCATAGACACGTGCAATACCTGTAAGGGTACGGTTGAGGTTCTCCATTTCCTGAGAGTCGATAGAGAGACGCTCGCTAACAGCTCCAATCTTGAGAAGGAGTTCGTTAAGCTCGTTAAGACGGTCAACGTATGTGGATGTAGCCTGTTCCATAGCCTGAGCGGTTTCTGGAGTAACAGCAGGTGCAGGAGTTCCAATCTGCTTAGCAGAAACCTTGGTGGCAGACTGTTGTTCAGAACCGCTTGAAGCAAATGATATAGCCTCAGAAGAAGGCTGAGAGTCTGAAGCTTGCTGAGCAACAGAGGCTTGTTTAGGCGCGTATGGTGAAACTACGCCTCCGCCGATTGTACCACCTCCGATAATGATAGTTCCGCCAGATATTTGTGAAGCAGGAGATTTGCCTGCATTGCCTGATGTGGCAGCAGCCGCAATATTTTCGGGAACAACAATTCCAGAGGTTGTCCCAATACCGTTTTCTTGTGCCTCCTGAGCTGCAAGCGCGGCAGCAAGTTCTGTATCTGTTGCAAGGTTTCGGCCTTCCTGAGTCTTGTCAAAAGGACGGTCGAAGGCAGAGATGAAGAATACGAACACCTCAGTTCCCATACCTATGAAAAGCATGACATTTGCACCAGGAAGGTGGGTGAGCTTGAATAGGGTTCCGAGGATAACGACAGCTGCTCCCCATGAATATGCGTAATTCATGAAGGTTTGGCCAGAAACGCTATCCATCCATTTCTGAAGCCTATATACTATGTTATAATTGCTGTATTTTGTCATAATGAGTTTGTTTATCTTTTCTTTTTTCCCTTACCATTCTGGCTTGCAGGACTTGCTAATGAGCGAACGCAACGGAAACCGATATATGCTCTTGGCTGATTCTGATATTCCCAAGAACGCCATGCTGAGCGGATGAAGCTCTCCGGGTCTTTCCATGAGCCGCCTCTGACACTCTTTTTCTTCAGTCTGTATGGGTCTTCTGTTGCAGCATTATATTCCAACTTAGGGTTGAGGTCGTTCATCGCCTCTACACCAGCTTCGGTATATATGGTAGATGTCCATTCTGCAACATTTCCAGCCATATCATATAGACCATGACTGTTTGGGGAATATATACCCGTCTTGGATGTAATCAGATTGCCATCCTTTGTGTAGTTTCCTCTGTCTGGCTTGAAATTCGCGTAGAAACAGCCGTCTCCGTTCTTTACGTCAGGATTTTCCCATGGGAACTCAGTACCATCTTTTCCGCGTGCTGCATATTCCCATTCTGCTTCAGAAGGAAGACGATAGCGCTGGATGTATTTGGCCTGTCCGGAAAGTCCTTTGAGTAGGAAGTCCGTACGCCAAGCACAGAACGCATTTGCCTGTTCCCATGTAACGCCGACAACAGGGTAGTCATTGTATGTAGGGTTGCTGAAGTAATTGCGAAGGTACATCTCGTTATCCGAGTTGGGAAAATCATTTACCCAGCATGTCGTATCCGGATAGATATTGACGATGTATGTGTTGAGGAAATCCCATGGTCCGGAAAGAGGACGGTTGATGGATTCCCTTATGATTTTACCTTCATCGTTGATATATGCCGTATCCTTCGTAATCATTACGACTTCATCAGGATTAACAGTTATATCGGTATTGAGGTTTCTTTCTTCCGGCTTGATGCGATTGCGGCGAAGTGCTGCTGTTGTATAGTCGTAAATCTCATAGCGGTATATTAGCTGTGAGGCATCGATGAGTTTTTCTCCTGTTACCGGATTTGTGATATATAGGCTCTCGTATGCACGTTGTTGATCCTCGTTAGGCTTACGAGGCAAAGGCTTCTTCCAGTTGATTCTTGGAGGAATAGGATCATGATTCTGGTCTTCTGTGATAAGGTACGTCTCATCACCACCATAAGCAGGATCAGCAAGACGAGTGCGGAGTATGCTGTCGCGCACCCACATAACGAATTGACGATATTTTGAATTTGTGACCTCGGTCTCATCCATCCAGAATCCATCAACGCTTATATCTTTTACTGGGGCGACATTACCCCATAGAGAATCGTTTTTGTCGATACCCATCCTCAAAGAACCTCGATTTACCATGGTCATTCCGTATGGGGTAGGTTCTGTGAATCCTCGTCCACTACCTACACCTGTCACCTCTCCTCCAGACATGGAGGATGTCATCTTGCCTCCAAAGCAGGATGAAAGAAGGAATACCGTATTGGTAATCGTAATTGCGAATATAATATCTTTTATCTTCATATCATTTATTAGAGGTGTCTTACACTTTGATGCCTGTTCTTTCCTTTTGGCATGAAGTTGATATCTGTTTGGTATCCGACGAATAGTTCGTGAGATCCATTTTCGAAATTGATGCCGCTTGTGTAGATGTCGTAACTATAGCCTAGCATTATACCGTGGAAACTTCCTGCAAGATATATTGTCGTGGAGTTCTTGGGACTATATCCTAGGCCTGCACTCATGGTTCTACCTTCGTAAGTGTATATCAGCCGTGCAGAAAGTGCTCCTCTGTATCCTACAAGGTCTGTTACGACAAATGCTGACGTAGCTACTGAGAAAAGCGGGTTGTTCATTTTGAAGTTGTATCCGCCTGTAGCATAGAGCGTAGGATCTATGTTTATTTCATTTGTCTCACCAAGTTCTACCGTTGGTGATGTAAGGTGTTGTGCGGAGACTCCTACATACCATTGCTCGCTTTTGTAGTGAAGACCGAAAGCAAAGTCTATGGAGTTACCTTTGACGTCACTCCTGCTAAATGCTGGGTCGGTGGTGTCTTCTATATCAACTTTTGCCCCATCGAAGGATTCGCTGAGCAGTCCTGCCTGAATGCCTATTGCCAGACGTCCGCTTGCAAATTTCTTCTGATAGCTGTATTGCGCACTTATCTGCTGTCTTGAAAACAAGCCTTTTTGGTCATTCATAAAGGTGACGCCCAAGCCATTTCTGGTATTTAATGCGTTGAACGGCATGTCTGCGGACACGTATGCTGTTTTCGGACTATTCTCGAACCCAACCATGCTCATTGCGTAGGATGCAGTGATGTTCAGTTTGTCAAACAATCCTGATGCTGCTGGATTGTACGATGTCTGCATATCGAAATAGTGAGAAAAATATACGTCATATTGGGCTCTGACTTTTGTGGGGACCAGCGCCATGGCTATGAGGACAATTATCACTATTCTTTTTGTTTTCACTTTAATATAACGATAAATATCTTTTTTTATTACAAAAAGGACATGAAAAAAAGCTCCACCCTATATAAGGATGGAGCTTTTCTTATTTAGTTGAGTTTTAATTACTTCTCGAAGAACAGCATAGCTACGCGGTTGTTCTCGTATGTCTCATACTTGTCCTTTGTAGTACCGCAACCCTCAGCAGTGATACGGCTCTCTTCGATACCATACTTCTTAACGAGGAGATCCTTAACTGCATTAGCACGACGAACAGAGAGTTCCTGATTCTTCTTAGCCTTACCCTCTGGTGAAGCATAACCCTTGATGTTGAGCTTGAGCTCTGGGTGGTTCTTAAGAATCTGTGCTGCAACTGCAACGTTCTCAGCCTGCTGCTTTGTGATGAGAGACTTGTTGACATTGTAGAATACAGATGGGATTGTTGGAGTCTCGTAAGTAGCCTCTGGAGCTGGCTTGTTCTCACAGTCTCTAAGAGCCTTCTGGAGACGTGCAATCTCTGCCTGAAGCTGAGCAATCTTAGCCTGATCTGCAGCGTTCTTGTCGCGGAGGCTGTTGATTGTATTATTCAAAGCGTCAATCTCGCGCTGGTCACACTCTGTGATGTTGAGGAAGTGGTGAGTTCCGTTGCTTGTCTTGAAGTAGTAGTTGATACCAACATTCAACTCGAGACTCGCAGTATTGGAATTGTACTGAATCTTCTGGCTATTGTATGCACCACCAAGTGCATATGTAACAGCTGGTTCAACGTAGAACTGCCATTCCTTCTCACTACCGAAGTTCCAAGCAAAGTCAAGACCTAACTTTGAACTCAGCATGTTGAGCTGGGTGTTTGTTTTCTTTTCAACTTTTGTTCCGAAGTTGTGGATGAAACCGATACCAGCAAGACCAATAACTTCGAATGAACGAGGTGAACCTGTGTAGCCACCAAATGCATTTGAGAAATTAATTGTACCAAGGAGGTGCATCTTCATTGCGTGGAAGAGTGATGGATCAGTGAGCTGTGCACCACGTGTCTTGTTGCCAAAGAGGAAATTGCCTTCTGCAGAGAGACCTACGCTTGGAGTGAACCATTTACCAAAACGGATACCGAACTCTGGGTTCAGGTTCTTCAAGACAGCCTGATCAGTAGCCTTGGACATAACACCAAGGTTTGCACCAAGGTACCAGTTGTCCCAGAACTTAGCGTCAGCATAGCCGCTCTTTGGTTCCTGCGCTGATGCAGACATAGCTGATGCCGCAACAGCAAGCATTAAGAAAAACTTTTTCATTTCGTTTATGATTTTAATGTTTATATCATGCAATTAGCTCTAGACTATTATTTCCTTCATCTAGATATTTGTTGCAAAAGTAATATATTTTTGCTAAACAACAAAATATTCTTGCATTTTTTCGTCAAAAAAGCGCAAAAAAAGTGACTTTTATCATATTTTTTCTCAAAAATGCCCTTTTTTTATGTTAAAATTTGCATTTTATGCTCAAATCCATGTCTGTTTGATACGAATGTTCAATCATTCTTAATCCTGTCGAAATGGTGTTTTTGTTAAAGTATTTCGTGAAACCAACTTTGAAATTGACTATAACAATGGAAGTTAGATGCTGCTTGATAATCGTAGACAATCTTATTCCATTTCCGTAAAAATTCGAAGAGGAATACGATCCGGGAATTGTTCTTTCGGAAAGATACACACTTGAATTATTATCGTCCGTATTAAAATATGAAATAAATGCATATATATAGTTTTTTTTGTTAGTTTGGATGTTAAGGTTTTGAGTTATAGAATAACCTTGCGATTCATATCCTGTGTAAGTGAGTTTTGATAAGTCTATAATTGTTGATGTTGATATGTTGTCAGATGTCCTTTGAATTGTAAATCTGAGTTTGTTGGTATATCTGTTGATGATTTCTGTTTTCTCTTCGTTGTTTCTTTGTCTGATTCTGAATTTGTATTTAGCCTGAACATTCCATTTGTCCTTGCTATATTTTAATGATATATTGTTGTCGAATGAATATGAAGAAGCATTTGTGTAATATTTAATCCACGGGAAATATGAAAGGTCAGAATAGGCATTTACGGTTATATTCTTTGTTGCTGTCCATATCATTCCTGCATATATTCCGCTTTCATTTTGCGTGTAGCCTCCGTCGTTGAATGCTTTTGCATTTATTGCATAGTATTTGTACGAATAAAAGCGCTGAACGGCATTAACCGTTATGTCCTTGTGTACTTTTGCTTCAATACTGTTTATTGTTGCAATGGAATTGCATGAGCCTGTTGCTGTCTCTCCGGAAAACGTGAATTTACCGGAAATATATCCGTAGTTTATACTTGCATTCCAGAAGTCGCCGCCCTTTGCATAGTATGTTCTGTATGAATTCGGATTGTTGTTAGGATTTGGGTTCAGAGGCCTGTCAAACCAGTTATATACCATTGATGCTCCTATGTATAGCCCATTCCTTTTATAGTTTATATGGGCACCTGCGTTTAAGGATGAGGAATTATTCTTTTTCTCCATCTCTGCAGGTGTTCTGTGATAACCCGTTGTTGATATCGTGGAAATACTTCCATCTTTATTTAGTGTGGCATCTATTTTCCTGTAAGACCAGAATGAGGTTAAGGTCCATTTGTTGATGGATCCTTTCTTTCCCAAGTCTAATGTGTTGGCAAGTCCGAGGAAATGTTCTCCGTCTGATCTTGATGAATGTCCTGTTATTGTAGCATCGTGGTTGTTCATGGAAGACAACATTATCTGCTTGCCATAGCCGAAACTGTTGTTTTGTATTAGTCCCATTCCGAATTTTATTTTGTATTGTCCAAGCACAACAGTTTTGAGCCTTCCTATATTGTTTACTTTTACATAGAAGGAGTAATAATCCGTACCCAAATTGTTCTTGTTGGCAAACAGAGGCTCACCTGCATCTTGTGCTCCGCAAAAGCCATATCTTATGTTGTCGGAAAATTTCCCGGTCAGTTTGATGTTATATTTGTATTTATAGCCGAGATACCCGTTTTTGTCACCCACTCTGTCATATAGTGGAATGTTAATATATGAAAGGATTTCACCATGTCCCTTTTTCATTATGGAATCAAGCGTTGGTCTTGCGTACCATTTCCCTTTTACTATTGGCTCTGCAACAATGAAGTTACTGAGAAAAAGTCGTAGAGGTCTGTCAATAGATTCAATAAGTGCAAGTTCTTCAATGGTCCTGAATTCACCATATCTGTCACGGTATTTTATTATATCATCTATCTGGTCTCTGTTTATTCCAGGGATAAGATACAGGTCTTCTGGATTCAAGGTGTTAATGTTGAGTGGAGAGGATTCCAGTTCACATAGGTGCTCGTAGTCATTTTCTATTGATGTTTCATCTATTTCCTCCATAGCATATATCTCATGGAAATATTCTTCCCATACTTTTTCTTGTGCTATGGAAAGTGCTGGAAATAGTGTTATTAGTATTAATATAATAATGTATGCGCGCACGTGTATTAGATAATAATGTGAATTCGATGGCTTTTAACAGGAATACAAGGCTTCTTGATGATTCGTCTTATATCCATTATTCTTCCGAACCAAACTCGATGAACCTCCCTTTTCTGTCTGCTCTTAGAACGGACCTTCATCGAGTTTGGTTCGGAGGAGGAACGGACTTGCAACGGAGGTATTTGGGGTGTAGCAGGAAGGCTTTACGTTATTGTAAAGCCTTCTCTACTTGTTGCATCAGCCATTCGTTCTGCTGTGGGATGGTCATATCGCTATTGTCGAGCAGTATGGCATCTTCTGCCTTACGAAGTGGTGATACCTCTCTGTGGGAGTCGATATAGTCGCGTTCCTCTACGTTCTTGAGGATTTCATCAAAGTCTGCAGGCATTCCTTTTTGCTGCAGTTCGTCATAGCGTCTCTGTGCACGAACCTTAGCGCTTGCTGTTACGAAGATCTTGAGTTCTGCATCAGGGAAGACGGTTGTGCCGATGTCTCTTCCGTCCATGACAATTCCCTTTTCTGCTCCCATCCTTCTCTGCTGGTCAACCATTGCCTCGCGTACAAATGGGATGGCTGCTATCTTTGATACGTGATTGCTGACTTCGATGGAGCGGATGATATTCTCCACGCATTCGTCGTTGAGACAGGCATCAGGCCGCCCTGTCTCCTTATTGATGCAGAAGGAGACCTTGATATTGCCCATCTGCTTCTGGAGTTCATCGGTAAGGACTTCGCCTTGGGAATCAAACAGGTTGTTGCGCATCGCATATAGTGTGACGGTACGGTACATAGCGCCTGTATCGACATAGATATATCCTAATTTACGTGCGAGTTCCTTTGCCATTGTGCTCTTTCCGCAAGAAGAGTGGCCGTCGATTGCTATTGTTATTTTTTTCATTTCTTTTCTATGTTGTAGTTGTTCTTGATTCTGTCAGCAACTTGTTCCATGAGCCATTTCGGGGTGGATGTTGCTCCGCAGATACCGATGCTGTTTACATTGGTGATCCACTTCGGGTCTATCTCGTCAGGACCTTCAACGAGATAGGTGTGTGGGTTCTGCTCCTTGCAGGCATTGTATAGTACCTTGCCGTTACTGCTTTTCCTGCCAGAGACGAATAGTATCAGGTCGTGCTTGGTGGCGAATGAGCAGATGTTCGGCATTCTGTTGGCTACTTGTCGGCAAATAGTGTCAAACCATTGGAAGTTAGCACCTTCTGCCATGTGAGCCTGGATATAGTCGATGATGGCATGAAATTCGTCAAGTGACTTTGTGGTCTGGGAATAGAGGTAGATGTCGTGCGTGAAATCAAGTCGTGTGACTTCGTCGGCATGCTCTATCACGATGGCACGTTGTCTTGTCTGACCAACGAGACCTAACACCTCCGCATGACCGTTCTTGCCGAAGATGACAATCTGCGCATCGGGATTGGCGGTGAACTGTTTCTTGATTCGCTTCTGCAACTGTAATACCACAGGACAGGTAGCATCTATGATCTCGATGTTGTTCTGTTCTGCTATCTTATATGTCTCAGGTGGTTCGCCATGTGCCCTTAGAAGGACCTTGGCATTGTGGAGCTCTGCAAACTGCGTATGATCTATGGTGATAAGTCCCATCTCGCGAAGTCTTTCACACTCCATCCCGTTGTGCACGATATCTCCAAGGCAATAGAGTGTGGAGCCTTTTGCCAATTCCTCTTCTGCCTTGTTGATTGCTGTTGTCACACCAAAACAGAATCCTGATGATGAGTCTATTTCTATTAGCATCGGTTTATTTACTATTTACAATTTCAATTTACTTCAATTGTTTGTAAAAGTCATCCAGTAGGTTGTAGGCAGCTGTGAAGCTTGTCTTCTCGCCATTCTGCACGCTCATTTCCGCATCTTTCAGTCTTTGTGCGATGACAGGATCGTTGTAGAATCTGTTTCTGAGACTTGCGTCTATGGTTTCGTACATCCAGTATTTGTTCTGGCGATGACGGCGAGCTCCGAAATAACCATTCTTCTTCACGAAGTCCACGTATTCGAAGATCATATCCCAAACTTCCTTGACACCATATCCGTAGAAACCGGAATAGCAGAGAACCTTAGGCATCCAACCGCTTTCAGACATAGGGAAGAAATGGAGCGCGTTGCGGAAATGGGTTGCTGCCATCTGGCATTTATCCACGTTGTCGCCATCGCATTTGTTCACGACAATACCATCGGCTATTTCCATGATGCCGCGCTTTATACCTTGAAGCTCATCGCCTGTGCCGGCAACCTGAATAAGCAAGAAGAAATCCACCATAGAGTGACATGCAGTCTCGCTTTGTCCTACACCTACTGTCTCAATGAAAATCTTGTCATAGCCTGCAGCCTCGCATAGTATTATTGTCTCGCGAGTTTTTCTTGCAACGCCTCCAAGTGAACCTGCGGATGGTGAAGGGCGTATGAATGTTTCTTTTCTTGTTGAAAGCTTCTCCATTCTTGTCTTGTCGCCAAGAATACTGCCTTTGCTCCTTTCAGAAGAAGGGTCGATGGCGAGAACAGCAAGTTTTCCTCCGTAGGTATCAAGCACATGAGTGCCGAAGACATCAATGGAAGTACTCTTACCTGCTCCAGGAACACCGCTTATGCCAATTCTTACAGACTTTCCGCTATAGGGAAGGCACTTCTCTATCACCTCCTGCGCTTTTGCCTGATGCTCAGGATTGACAGACTCAACAAGCGTGACTGCCTGAGATAGTATCGTCACATCACCACGTAATAGTCCTTCAACCATTTCATTCACGCTATACTCCCTATGACGATATCGTCCGCGTTTCAGATATGGGTTAACGATAGAGGGCTGAGCCACACCGCTATTTACGGTTAGACCTACATATTCGCTGCTGTTTTCTGGGTGTTCCATATTCTTTAATGACGAATTACTATTTACAAAACAAATTACAAAGTAACGAGGTCATTAGTAATTTGTAATTCGTAATTATATTACTACTTCTTAATCTCGATTATCACCTTCTGCTGTCGTGGGTCATTCGTAATCATAAGGATACGAGGGCGACTCTTTACTCTTGACAAGTCTTGCGCATAGCCGGTAATCTTCATCTTTGTACTCTCGCCAGCATTAAGTTTCTGCTTGGCAAGAGTGATTTCTATGCCAGGAGTAAACAACTGCATAGAGCGAATCTCAAGTGGAGACTTACCCTTGTTTGTTATCACAATCTCTGCTTTCTTCTTACCTCCTTTTATGTTGGACAGGTCAACGGTAGTTGAAGACAGTTGGATGCGAGGGCTACGATACAGGCTTACTTCATCAAGCTTTTGTTCTGGTGGAAGGAGAACTGCGGAAACCACAATCTCCTTGTCCTCGGAAACCTTGTCGCCCATTCCCTTTGAGAGATAGATGCTTGCCTGTGTCAGACCGAGCGATTTCATCTTGCTTGAGTTTAGCATAAGATGAATGACACCGTCTTTCTTTGGTCCAATACGCTTTGGTGAAACTTCTGCACGGAGATAGCCGGGAAGGTGCATAAGCACAGGCTCGACGAACTGGTTGTTAGGATTGAAGATGTGAATATCCTGAACAGGTCGCTCCCCACGGTTTACGTCGTCAAACTCAATAATGTTCACGTCAGTAAGCAGACCTCCGATAGAGTAGGGGTAGTTGCCTACAAAACTCTCGACCTTTGGTACGACGACACCCTTGACTGTTACGTATGTAGGTTCTTTCTGATCCTTGACATAGATGGCAACGTCGCGCTGGAAATGTCCAAGTTGCTTGGAATCATACGTAGCACTAACCTTGAAATCAGTACCAGCTGGTATTACTCCTACAGGAAAGCCGACCTGAGTGCAGTTGCATCCAGAGTACATGCTTGAAATCTCGATAGGAGCATTTGATATGTTCTTTACATCGAATGTTGCGGTGACGGGTTGCATGAACTGCACCTGTCCTAAGTCGATGATGTTATTTCTCACTTGCAATGTCTGTGCCGAGGCAAAGAGCGGAAATGCAAGTAGAAGTGATAGAGATAGTTTATTCATTTATTTCAATTCTTTCAATATTTTCAATTTTATTTTACCACATAGTTAGAACCTGGGGTTCTTCCTGAGAATACGGGAGAATATGTACAGGTTGCTGTTGCTGTGCCAGAAGTGTAGTTACCGCTTCTTGCCACGAAGTATGATGTCTTGATGACGTGTGTGCCTTTTCTCAACATATTGTAGCAATATTCGGTCTTGGTGTCACGGATAATCTTGTATGTTCCGTGGCTGTAGCCAGACAGTTGCTCAACAGGTTCAAGACATGCCGGACGGTTATCGGTAACGGTAACGAAGTCATAATCGCGGTCAGCCGTGATAGTGATTGTTACCTCAACCTTGTCGCCAATCTTTAGCTGCTTGTTCGGAGTCTCGACCTTTCTTGTAATTGAAAGACCAGTTGAAGACTCCTTGCTTTCTGTGGCTGTCTGTTTGTATTCTATGAAAACGTTAGTCCAAGACTCACCATCTGTATGCTTGGTTACGGTAATGGTATTGTCCTTTGATGTGATGTCCTTTGAGGTCTTCACATAGCCAAGGGCTGAGGTGTATTCCTGAGCCGGCATTCTTGTCTTGCCCAATGCGATATCGGCAGGAACCCCTTTTCTAAGTGAAGAGGTAGTGCCTTGTGATGGACAGAGGAAGGCATAGATGGCATCTACAGCGTTGATAGGAGTATCCCAAGACTGGGTTCTCTTGCTCTGCAATAGCCAGCGTTTCATGTCTGCTATTTCTTTTGCAGAATTCTTTCCATCTATCAGTTTCAAAGCCTCGATAACAGATACCTGTGTCGGAATCTTATAGTCGCACCAAGAGTAAAGCGCACGGTTAGAATCAAAGTATCTGCCAAGATCCTCGCGATATACAGTATGCTCCATAATACTCTTGATGAACTCAGAAGCCTTGTTCTTGTTTCCTGCAAAGGCAAGAACGATGGCAGCCTGTGCCTTTGTCCTCATATCGTCATAGCGTGTCTCTTCTGGAACAAGCTTTAGAAGATAGTCGGCATTGCTGTTGCTCTTGATATTCGTGCCAGATGCTTTGGCAATAGCCCTACAATAGAGATAGTCGAGGGCATAGTAAGGAAGGTACTTGAATTTGTCCTTCTTCATCTCTGCAACTTTCTTGGCTGTTTCCTTATCAAGGAAGTTGAAAGAACGCCTAATCAACTGCTCATTCTGTTTCTTGACCTTCTCATCGTTTATCATGAGATTAAGACGGAGAAGAGTCTTCAGAACCTGAACGGTCATATACGTACTGCCGTTCATGCCTTTCCACCAACTCCAAGAGCCATCGCTGTTCTGAAGATTTGAAAGACGGCTGAGAATATCGGTATTGCGATAGTCGATAGAGGTAGAGTCGAAGAGCTGGCTTAATTCCTCAGACTTCCATTCGTCTATGGTTTTCCTTATCTCCAGATTTGTACGTGCTATGCTTGCTGCTATGCTGTTTGCATAGTATGCAGAGGAAAGGCAGATAACGCACTCGTCATTGTATTTTGAGATATAAGGCAGAGCCTTTATCATAAGCCATTCAGGAGAGTCCGTATATTCTACTGTTAGATGCTTGTCATTAACAGACGGCATGATTTTCTTCAGGTCGAATGTCTTTTCGCCTGCCTCTGTGAGGATGAACGTCTGGGTGTTCACCATCAATTCCTTCTGTGAAAGAATAGGCAGGTCTTTTTGCTCGCCGTCTGTGAAAGTTCCTTCCTCGCTCTTGCCTGAAACGGTGTAGCGCACGATTATAGACTTGTCTTCCTGATTCTTTGAATCGTATGGGAAAGATACGGCCTCGCTCTCGCCAGCCTTGACTGTTATCTTCTTGCTTTGAGTGGCGAGAACCTTTTCTGTCTTTGCATCAAGAATAGTGAACTTCACAGTTGCCGTGATGTCCTTCTCTGTTATATTTGATACGGAAGCTGGTATGTTTGTCACGTCACCTTCACGCAGGAAACGAGGCAGACGAGGCTGAATCATGAGTTTCTTCTGAGCTATAACCATATCAGCCATAGTGCCGAACCTTACATCCTTATCATGAGCAAATGCCATGAACTTCCACGTCGTAACACTCTCAGGAAGAGTAAACGACAATGTTGTAATTCCTTTATCGTCAGTTCTCAATTGTGGCATGAAGAAAGCTGTTTCATTGAGATTGGTGCGGAGAGGAATTTCTTCTGTGTTGGCATTATCCTCAATAGACTCGGACATCATATCTGTCATTTCGTCATTTGCCATAATAGAGCTTTTCGCTTTGAGTATCATTCCTTCTTCTTCTGCCATAGGAGCAGTTCCCCTAATCCTTACGCTTCTATTGCTCGTTTTTGGGGTTGCGTATCCAGTAAATTGATATACTTGCATGTTAGAAGTATAATATGGCAAATCTTCTTTGAAAGAAGAGAACTTCAGAGGCTTTGATGTGTATGAGTTTATTGGTTTTGTGTAGTGGAAGTATATATTAGAATGTTCTCTGCCGAATTGCCAAATGAAAAAAGGAACTGACAGGAATCTGTTGTCTAAGAAAAACCATGAATGTGGCTTTATTGCATCAAGCGACATGTCGTAGAGCACAGCCATCACATTGGCATTAGCGGGCTTTCCTTCATTGTCTGTTACGGAAAGTTTCCATTCTTCCTTCTGCCCTGGCTCGAGTTTGTTGCGGAAGGTTGTCCAGTTTATCTTTAGGTCCTTGTTTGGAAGGGTTCTTGTTATAGTATGGCAATGGGAATAGCATTCGCCATTACGCACCCATGCAATGGTGTAGCAGATTCCGTCGCCATATTCTTTCTTATATTCGAAATTACGGGTAACAACAGAAGAGTCAAGTTCCAGAGAACCAGATTCTATCATTTTGTTACCGCTGAAAAGAGCATAGACGGCATGAACATCCTTGTCGCAAGTGCCAAACTGAATCGTTGCAGGAAAATTCTTTCCTGTAGCATAAAACCAGTCTTTTGTTTCTGTTGCAGGAACCTTATCCTCAAGACTGAATAGTACGAACTTTTTCTCTATTGTGTCAGTCCCGCATATCGCCCTTATGGAATGGGAACCAGAAGGGAGGTACATAGGAATCACATAGGACTTACCACAGGCTGCTTTTTCGTGTTCCTTACCGTCAATTTCGATAGAAACCTCGCCTTCAATCTCTGTTCCGGCATTATTTCTGCGGGTGAAGACTACCTCAATTGGCTTGTCTGTTTTTACATATTTGTCTTCAATATTGCTTGTGAGGACTGTAGAGCGATTGCTCAAAGGCAGAGAAAGCTGTGCCTCATGCGATTCTCCTGCCAGATCTGTGACAACGGCTGTTGCCTTGATGCTATAGAACATAGGCAACCAGAATGACTTTTTCCCGTTATTCTTCTTTGGCAGAAGCATTGGCATCTTCATACAGAAATTTCCTGATGCGTCTGTAACAACGGTATCTTCAAGCAATTCTGTATTGTCATATTCTGCTCTCCACCACCAGCAGTTGTTTCTTCTGATTGTGTATGCCACCTTGGCGTTGCTTACAGCTATGCCGCTATATGTCTTTGCCGAACCTGTCACGGTGAGGGTGTCGCCGTCCTTATAGGCGATTTCAGGCTTGTTGATAGTTACCTCGAAAGTAGGGCGGACATATTCCTCTACCGTGATACTTGCAGAGTATTGGTTGTCTGTTGTTATGCGGAATGTTCCGTTTTTTACATTCTCAGGAATAACAAAGTCGGTAGTAGCCACGCCGAAAGAGTCTGTCTTGACCTTGGCATTGCCAATCTCCTTGCCGTTTGCGTCTTTAAGTGCTATGTTGATATTCCTGTCAGCAACTGTTTTGGTTGTCTCACGACCGATTTCGTCGTAGGCTACTAATGATACGTGTACGGTCTGCCCCGGACGATATAGTCTCCTATCTGTGAATACGGATGTTTCTCTCCTTACCTCATTGTCTTTTTCATAGTTTGGGAAACTTGTGGAAAGGAACTGCGTCTGCATAGCCTGGTCTTTGTCGGTTGTGGCAAAGACATATCTTGGCTCATTGTCTATTGTGAACTCACAGATGTATTCTCCTTTTTCATCTGTGCTTACCACTCTTTTATTCTCGTATTCTTTTCTTCCTGTCAGATGCAGCTTTGCTCCGGCAACGGGTTTACCTGAAATTGCATCAACCACTACATATCTTTTCTGCGTCTTGGTTTGCTGAAGGGCTATGACTTTCAAATCGCTGACAATAAGAATCTGGAACTCGTTTTTTGATGAGATGTTTGTACCATCGCAGGTTGCATCTATCAGATACGTGCCAAGTGGAAGTGTGCCAAGTGAAAGACTATCGTTGAAGAACTCGTATGCCTCATGCTTGTCAAACTTCTTAGTGCGGGTGATTGTTTTTGCCTTTTGCTGATGTTGCTTCAGTTTTGCAATATCATTTTTCTCCCTCGATTTCAGCTTGCTGATTTCTTCCGAGGTTAATCCTGTCAAAGGTGTGGCAGAAACTGTTATGCTTGATATATTGCGGATCTCTTCAAGATATATCTTTGCCTCCTGACTTGTATTGAGAATTCCGTCTCTATTATTGGTCAGGATATTTATATTTGGAGCGGTAAGTTCTGCTTTCTGTCTCTTCAGTTCATTTATCTCCTGCCATTTAGGCCAGCGCTTTGTTGCCTCGTCAATCCATTCTATTGTCTTTTTGATAGCTATACCATCAGAATATCGCATCAATTCTGTTTTCCTTACGGCAATTGCACCACACTCGTCAAGGTCATTATATAAAGCAATAAGAGAGTCTGCTTTCTGTATGTATTTATTGCGTTCAGTTCCGAAACTAAAGGTATGTGCTCCCAGCATGAGGGCAGCAGATATACATGCAGCCTTCCTGTTTCCCTTCTCCGAGTAATAACGCACCAGAGGCTCAAAGTTGTTAACCTTGTGAGCGATGAGGCTTATAAGGTCATGATAGAAGTGTTTGCTGTCAATTCCTTTCTCTACGAGTGGAATGTATTTCAGAGCTTCGTTTTCTTTAGTCAGTTCATTTACTATCTCTGGAGTAGTGTGATAGAGTAGGCTGTCAACAATGTTTTTGTTTCGACCATTTTTTACCACCTGATAGATACAGGCTGCTATCGGAGCTGTCTTTTCCAGTTCCTTATGCTTTGCCTCCATGCGTTTTTCCATAGGGGCAATAGAGTCGGGGGAAATCTCTTGAAGGATATTCCTCTCTGTAAAGAGTGCAGCGAACAGATGACCATAATGCTTTTCTTTCTCAGCCTTTGCCTCTATCTTTTTTATTGCCGATAGAGCCGTCTTGGGCTGATCCTTTTCCTGAGCTTTCTCTACTTGCTTCCAGAGAGATGTATAGTCTCCCTGTGCTGACATTCCTAATGCCAGCACAGAGAGCAGCAATATGGTCAATATTCTTTTCATTACTTTGTTTTTACAATCTTGGTCTTCTCCTGTTCCTTGTTCCTTCTGTTTACAACAGTTACAACGCTCTGGGCAAGTGCGAGGAATGCCTGACCTGTTATGGTGTTCTCGTCAAGAGCTGCAGGTGTTCCTGCATCGCCCTTTTCGCAGATACCTTGAACAAGAGGAATCTGTGCAAGAAGTGGTACGTTCATTTCCTGTGCGAGATTCTTGCAGCCTTCCTTTCCGAAGATATAGTACTTGTTTTCTGGAAGTTCAGCCGGAGTAAACCATGCCATATTCTCTATAAGTCCAAGGATTGGCACGTTTACCTTATCGTTGGTGTACATGTCAATTCCCTTACGTGCATCGGCAAGTGCCACCTGCTGTGGGGTACTTACGATAACAGCACCTGTGATAGGAAGAGTCTGGAGTAGGGTGAGGTGAATGTCACTTGTGCCAGGAGGAGTATCGAGAATGAAATAATCGAGTTCGCCCCAGTCGGCATCTGCAATCAACTGCTTCAAGGCAGAACAAGCCATACCGCCTCTCCAGAGAGTAGCCGTGTCTTTTCCTACGAAGAAACCGATAGAGAGAAGCTTAACCCCGTATTTCTCAACAGGAACGATTAACTGACGACCGTCTTTTTCAATAGCGTATGGTCGCTCGCTCTCCACATTGAACATCTTTGGCATACTTGGGCCGAAAATGTCGGTATCAAGAAGTCCGACCTTATAGCCGAGTCGTGCAAGCGCTATGGCGAGATTTGCAGAAACCGTGCTCTTGCCAACGCCACCCTTACCTGAGCTTACTGCAATTATATTCTTAACACCAGGAAGAAGGTTTTCCACCTCTGGACGTGGAGCAGACTTGTATTCTAATTTGATATTTACTTCAACATCCTTACCAACGTGATAGTGTATGGCAGCTTCTGCTGCCTTTACGGTTGATTTGAGGAAAGGGTCTGTCTCGCGTGGGAATATAAGGACAATCGTCACGCTATTGCCGTTGATGCTTGGAGTGTCAGCAAGCATTTCTGACTCTATAAGGTTCTTCTTTGTACCGGCGTAGATTACTGTTGCAAGTGCGTCTGTTATGAGTTTTGGGTATAAATTCATCATTATATTTTGTTCAAAAATGTTTTCTTTTTTAGAATGCAAAGATAATGATAAAAATGGAGATTTCCAAATCTTTAGAGTGAAAAGAAATTAAAGCAACAAAAAAGGCTCACAACCGAAGTCGCGAGCCTTGTATTATTTTTTGTTATGTTCCGATTCTTAGAGGTCGAAGTAAACACCGAACTCAAGATTGTTGCCATCTACGCCAAAGCCGAACTGATTCTTGTCACCAGCGTCCTTGTCGAATGTTCTCCAACCGAAGTAACCAAACTTTGCTGCAAGAGTTACACCGTCAGCAACCTTGTATGCAAGACCTGGCTGAACACCAATACCGAAAGAGCTACCATTGTCCTTGCCGTAAGATGTGAAGTGAATGCCACCATCAACGAAGAAAGAGAGGTTGTCAATCCTGGAGAATGTGTAGCGAGCGTATGGGCTAATCTTGAAACCTGTTACAGCGTCATTGTCGCCTGCTTGGCTTGAGAAAATGCTAATCTTACCTGCTATTGCCCAATCATCGTTAATGTTGTAACCAAGTTCAGGGGAAATAGTCCATGAAGTTGTTGACTTGGCACCATCCCACTTGCCATTTTCCCAGTTAAAACCTACTGAACCACCAAGCCAAGCCTGTGCGTTAGCTGTAAGAGATGCTACTGCGAGAATAGCGATTGCAAAAAATTTCTTCATAATTTTTTAGTTGCTTAATTTTGTATTATTCCTACTCTATCCTGAATATTGAGGTTTTCGGATTACCCTCATTTTTGTTTTATGTTTTTTCGAATTTGGATACAAAATTATGCCGAGAATCCATAATAGGCAAAAAATTATAGTTAATTTATGTAGGTTAACAATGTTTCTTTGACAAGCGTCAAGAAAAACAATGTGTAACCATAAGTTTTCCAAAAAGTCTATGAAAATTCAGATTTTGTCTTATTTTGTGATACTTTTTCTTGAAATTTGCATTAAAAGCAGTTGGTTCTGAATTATTTCACAACAAAGCCTTGTTCGTACCTTTGTTCTTCTTCCGCTTATCCTCCCTTGTTCCTCCGTACCAAAGTCGGTGCAAAGTCGGTGCAAAGTCGGTGAAAGGACTATTTTGAATAAGTGCTTCACCGAGTTTGGTACGGACTTATAGCGATGGAATAACGTTCTTGCTTTGGAAAAGATCACGTTATACAAACGGCTTTCTGTATGTGCAGCCATTCTTCCATTCTGAGCAGCCGTATGCTGTCTTGCCTTTTATTATCGTTCCTTTTCCGCATAGAGGGCATATCGTAGGAACATTGTCGGCATTTGTGCGTTGAGAAGATACGGGAGCTTCAGAAGCCGCCTTCTTTGTATCCTTCTTGACAGAAGCCTTCTTGGTGGTTTTCTTTTTTTCTTCTTCAGGCTCAACGACTGTAACTCGTCTGTTCGTGTTGTCTGCAAGAACCTGATTCACAATACTGTTTATCTGCTCTTTCAGCTCAGAAATGAACATGCCGGCATCGTATTGCCTATGTTCGATATCTCGGAGTTTTTTCTCCCAGACACCTGTTAGTTCTGGACTTTTCAGTATATCTTCGTGAATAAGGTCGATAAGTTCTATACCTGTCGGGGTTGCAACGAGGTTCTTGCGTTCTTTCCTTATGTAGTGACGCTTGAAGAGAGTCTCGATGATGGCTGCACGGGTAGAAGGACGTCCTATTCCGTTCTCCTTCATGGCATCTCTCAGCTCGTCATTATCAACGAATTTACCTGCTGTTTCCATAGCACGAAGCAATGTGGCTTCTGTGTAAGGCTTAGGTGGCTGTGTCCATTTCTCGGAAAGAGAAGGAATATGCGGACCTTTCTCGCCTTTTGTGAATGACACATTTGAAGAAGCATTATTTTCTTCCTCGTTCTCGTTGTCGATGTCTGTTGAGGTGTTGTCTTTCTTGAAAACAACCTTCCAACCTTCATCCGTGACAATACGGACAGAGGTCCTGAAAAGCACGCTATTCTCATCATTAAGGGCTTCTGCCTCTTGGGTAAGTGCTACTCTTCCGAGAATCGTGGTCGTTTCAAACTTCAAGTCTGGATAGAAGGCTGCAATAAAAGCCCTTGCTACGAGGTTGAACACGTTGCGTTCCATATCTGACAATCCCTGTGGTGGTACGCCTGTCGGGATTATCGCATGGTGATCTGTCACCTTTGAAGAATCGAATACTTTTTTGCTTTTCTTCAAAGGTTTTCCTCCAATTGCTTTGACTAATTCTGCATAAGGAGCAACTCCGCTGAATTGTGTCTTGAACAATCCGTTAAGTGTCTGAGGACATTTGGAATAGATGTCGTCAGATAGGAAAGTGGTATCAACACGTGGGTATGTGGTGAACTTTTTCTCGTAGAGTGACTGTATGAGCTGGAGAGTTTGGTCGGCAGAATATCCGAACTTCTTGTTACAATCCACTTGAAGAGAGGTAAGGTCATAAAGGCGTGGAGGTGCCTCGGTTCCTTTTCTCTTTGTTATATCCACAATGTGGAAATCATTATCCTTGATGGCTTCAAGGATTTTCTTTCCTTCTTCCTCTGTATTATATTCTATCTGACGATAGATAGGACCTTTTGACTTCTGAGTCTTACCATTTTTCGCAGCCTCTGCCACTTCCGCAGCATCTTCTGCCTCTGCCTCTTCATCGTGGGCGATCGCTGTAAACCTCGTATCTTTATACATGGTATAGAGAATCCACGACTGTCGAGGTTCAAAGTTCTCTATCTCCTTTTGACGATTCACAATCATCGCAAGGGTAGGGGTTTGTACTCTACCGATTGATAGTACCTGATTAGTACGTCCTTGTGGACGATATTTCAACGTGTATAGACGTGTGGCATTCATACCAAGAAGCCAATCGCCTATGGCACGTGAGAGTCCTGCAAGATATAGAGGTTCGTATTCCTGCTGATCCTTTAGTGTCTGAAAGCCTTCACGTATTGCCTCTTCCGTAAGAGATGAGATCCAGAGTCTTTTTACTGGGCATTTAGCCCCAGCCTTTTGCATCACCCATCTCTGGATAAGCTCTCCCTCTTGGCCGGCATCACCACAGTTGATAATGGAGTCTGCTTCTTGCATCAGTTTCTCGATAGTAGCAAACTGAGCCTTGATTCCCTGATCGTCTTTCAGCTTTATTCCGAAACGCTGTGGTATCATAGGTAATGCTCCCAACGACCATCTCTTCCACATAGGGGTATAGTCATCGGGTTCCTTTAGCTCGCACAGGTGACCGAAAGTCCATGTCACCTGATATCCATTGCCTTCTATGTATCCTTGCTTTGAGTTTGTTGCTCCAAGTACATTGGCAATATCACGAGCTACGCTCGGTTTCTCGGCTATGCAAACAATCATTATTTTTAATTACGAATGTCGAGGGATTTAGAAAGTAAATTGGGATTAAATTATTTCAGTAAATTTTTTGTTGTATCGAAAGATATAAGCCCATTCAGATACATCAGATAAATCCGTTTCCCTTTTTGTTTTTGAATTATAATTTACTGAATTTAATTTCTTGATAATTTACTTTCTAAAAGCAACTTGCTGGTTAAATTTATTTTGCTATTTATTAGTCGTAAGACTGCTGCGCTTGTCTCTATGATACGAACGATAATCATCCAGTTCTATTTCCTTTTCCGACTCTGTGAGCTGCTTCTCGTGAGGAAGAAGGAACTTCATGTATTTTATGTTAAGTCCGCGCTCTATCCACATTGACTCGTAATAAGTCTGGATGGATAGGATCTTTTTTGTCTCCTCGTCAATACCTTCGGTATGGTAGAGGTCTGTTGTGCGGAATAGAACTTGCAGATCATTATGCTCTACCATATAGGTGGTGTATGTGAACAGGAAGTTAGAGTCCGTCTTTAGGTGGATGATACCGTTATCCACAAGGAAATGACGGTAGCGCTCAAGGAAGAAGGTGGATGTCAAGCGCTTGTGCACATTCTTCATCTGAGGATCTGAGAAGGTCAGCCAAATCTCCTGCACCTCGTCTTTTGAGAAGAAACGGTCTATAATCTCGATATTGGTACGAAGAAAGGCAACGTTCTTCAATCCTGCTTCTAATGCCTTGGTAGCACCAGTCCACATACGCGCTCCCTTGATATCAACGCCTATGAAGTTCACGTTAGGATATAACTGAGCCAGTTCCACGGTATATTCTCCCTTACCGCACCCTAATTCAAGCACGATAGGATTGTCGTTGTGGAAATACTGTTCTCTCCAATGTCCCTTCATGTCGAAAGGGATGTTATCCACCACAGAGTATGGATATTGGAACACGTTCTCATAGCGTTCCATGTCTGCGAACTTCGCAAGTTTGCCTTTTCCCATTAACAATAAATTTATTCGTTTCTTGAAGCTTACGCTCCTTGTCCTTTTGAAAGTATTTTTTTGGGGGGGGATAATTTACTGATTTGATTTACTCCCAATTTACTTTCCTATTCAAACTAACTGCAAAGTTACTCAATTTTTTTCAGTTATCAAAATGTTGCGTGAAAAATCTCCAATTAGCAATACAATAACAAAGAGCAACAACTATCATAGTCAAGTTGCTGCTCTTCATCTGTATTGCGATTCTTGTGCAAAATTAGATATGCACAGAATGTCATTTAATCATCGAATTCACCATCGTTGATTGGATCGTCATTGAGGTTGATATCTGTATTGTCACCATTTTGTGAAATGGCGGCAAGGAGGCTCTCTTCAACTGCCATTTCCCTTGCTCTGAATTCAGGTTCTATATATTTCTTTTTCATAACAGTATTTTCTAATAAGTTAATATAAAACTTTCTTTGTGGATGTCTTACCATTCTTAAGGGTGTTCTTAACGATGTTGATACCCTTGTTTGGAGTTGTAGAAGACTTTCCATCAACAGAAACGAATTGTGAGTTTGCAACTATGGCATTTTCATCCTCTGTTACGCCATCAATACCAGTTGTTGCTCCGTCAACTTCAATTGTTTCTACAGTTCCATCCTCGTCAACGAACTCGATAGAAGCATTGTTATACTTAGCTGCGGTGCTCTTGTCGACTGTAATGTATGCACGACCTGGCTTGAGTCTTTCACTACTAATAGGCATCTTACCAGCATCTCCATTCAAACTAATGATGTATGCGTCTGTAAGATCTTTCTTAGCAATAGGTGTATAGTTTCCGTTGAATTTACCAGAAACACCTAAATCTTCATCGCCAGCCCATGATTTTGCTTCAGTCTTTTCAACCTGAATGCCCTGAATGTTGGAAAGGGTTATAACACTTGTGGTCGTGTTTGCCATGCAGAACATTGGCATATTAGCTTTCCATTCAGCAGTAGTGAATCGAGCTTTGAGTCTATCCTTGCTATCTAAAAAACAAGACTTGAATGTTGATGTGCGACTGAAATAGTTTTCTTTGTCTGCGAAATTGAAAGGCAGAGTGATTGCATAGAATTTGTTTGCACTAATGTTTCGTGTATAATCAATGTTCTTGGCCGTGAAAATCTTGGACACCTTGATTTCTGTGCCATCGTCTGCGAGGTTATATTGCTCGCAATTTGTTCCATTGACGATATTGTTACCCTCTGCATTTGCTTCTGCTGGGAGGTAGGCAAGATAATTGTCGCTTACAGCAGAGCTCTTGATAGTACCAACAATTGTTGTACCTGTAAAGTCATAGTTTAAAAATGCCTTACCTGCAACGATATTGTTGAATCTTGCCAAATCTACCAATCCTGATACGATACCAACTTTTGAGTCCTCATTTGATGCGGTTGTTGTTGGCAATGGGATGTTAGAACCAATATAGGTAGGAATGAAATTGTCGGTACAATTCAGGTATGTTGTACCCTCTTTCCAGTTGCCTGTTGTTGCATCTATTAATATAACATTAACCGCATCAGGAGCATCAATATAATACAAGCCTTCGTTTATTTGCATATGATAAAGGTCAAAATCTACGCCTTCTTCAAGCAGCTCTGCTCCAGTGTAGACGTATAGACCTCTTGTTCTGGCTTTCTCGCATGCATTCTGATATGTTGCGTATGCGGCCTTTTCTGCATTTGTGTTCTGCCTTATTTTGTAGTACATCTCTGATGGAGGCAGATTATTTCGTTGAGTTCGTGGGTAATTCAGTCTGTTGTCGGTTGCAAAAGAAGAAAGAGTTGCGTTCAGATCTTCATTTGTTAGATCTTCACCAGAAACCACCGCGCGTGAAAAACTTTGCAATTGTGATGGGAGAATAGAATAGTCGTTGATGTCTGATACAGTCAACTTAATGTCTCTGTTGCGGTTTGCAACCCTTGTGAAGGCTACATAGTCGATTGATAATTTTGACCCCAATATTATATTCTCCCTGTTGTTCTCGCTGTCTAAACTACTTTGACCTTGCGCTGTAATTGTAACATCAGAGTTTGCGGAGTAGGTGTAAGTGATGTTGTTGTC
>CADBXL010000019.1:0-78216 GCA_902798615.1 uncultured Bacteroidales bacterium
AGAGGTTGCTGTATCGTATTCACGTTCGGTAGGAGACACACCTTCTGCATCCTGATAGCCATAACGTTCCCCAACCAACAACAGATACACCTCTGACTTGACTGCTTGTTCAAGATAAGCAATTTGTGCAGAAACATCCTGTGCAGGCTGTTCTTCGAAAAGAAACGGCTCGAAGTAACGCGAAAAAAGGGCATCCTGACGGATATATTCTGCCAAGCGTTTCCTTTCTTCAGCAAACTCAGATTGCACGCTACTTATAAAGATATGCTTCTTCATCATTTAGGTATGTATTTTGACTCTTATTGGCTACAAAGTTACATATTTTCTCCCAAATAACCTTCGGTTAATGTGAGTTATTTTCTTTTCATAGTTCTATTTTTGTGATTTTATATATAATTTAGGATTTCTATGCCTCTTTCGTGAGTCCCAAGTAAGTCCCTTGTGACTCCCATGTAAGTCCCATTTTTCGCCCATTCTAATGAACGAACTTGGAACGGCTTTGAAACGGACTTGAAGCGAAGGAAGAGCGGAGGCATAACGAAGGCATAGCGAAGCTTGAAGAGAATGATGATTTGAAGAAAAAAGTCAGGGAAAAGAGGATGTTGTGAAAATGGGGTGAAACCCTTGCTTAGAAAAAAATTAAAAGTTTTTGAGGTAGGGGGTTTCACCTTATGCAAAAACAGGGTTTTACGCATTGATTATCAAGGATTTATGAAGGGTAAAAACCCCTATAAAATATTATCTTCTTTTTTGAGGGGTTTCACCCATTCTTTCTTCTTGATTATCAGTATGTTATATAGAGAAAACGGTATGGGTGAAACCCCCTACCTCAAAAACTTTTGATTTTTTATATTTGGCTCCTGAAACTCTATGGTTTTCGCATGGATTGTGTTATCGGTTTTAACAAAAAACTTGGTGCGTTTTTTTATTTGAGAACTAATATTCTGATAGAGAAACAGTTGCGAAAAAGTAAATAAAATTGAGCGAAAATTTTTGTGTTTTTCTTTGGTATTCCGCGAAAAAATTGTACCTTTGCACCTTGGTTCTGAATCGTCAGAACTAACCTGAAAAACGATCAACTAACTTAATCGTGATCAGGGAGAGAATATATATCAAGTTTAACAATTAAATTCTTTTTTTTCAACTATGCAGAAACTAACTCTTGCAGAACAGGTAGCTCTTGTTGAGGGCTTCCTGAATGACAACTTCGCCTTCAGATTTAATGAAGTGCGTGACACTTTTGAGTTCAAGGTTCTCAATCCGGAAATGGGTGGAAACCTTAAGAACACAGACTTTGAACCTCTTAAAGAGGAGGCTCTCAACTCTATCATTCTTGAGGCGATGAAAGCTGGTATCGAGGGTAAGGTTGCCGACCTCGTAAAGCGTATCATCTACTCAGCAGCTACAGAATCTTTCAATCCTCTTCAGGCTTATCTCAAGGGACTTCCGAAATGGGATGGCAAGGATCGTGTGGGTGAACTTATCAGCAGTATTCCTTCTGTTGACGATGAAAAGGCGCATTTCATCCGTATCTGGTTCAGATCAATAGTGGCTCACTGGCTTTGTATGGAAAGCATCTACGGCAATCAACTTGTTGTGATGTTTATCGGCGCTCAAGGTTGCCGAAAGGGTTCCTTTATCAAAAAACTACTTCCTGAACACCTTCAGAAGTACTATCTTGACCATATCAACCTCACGAATAAGCATGATACGGATATGGCTCTGGCAAATTGCGGTCTTGTGAACTTTGACGAATTTGACAGATACACCGACAAGCAGCAGGCAACCTTGAAGTATATCATCACCAAGGCAGAGGTCAACGCGCGTAAGATTTATGGTAGAAATATCACTTTGCGCCCTCGTATGGCATCATTCGTGGCTACTACGAATGAGCCTCGTCCTCTGAAAGATAAGACAGGAACTCGCCGTTTCATCGTGGTTAAGGTTCCTTCTGATTCCATGATGCCCGACCTTGAAATAGACTACGAGCAGTTCTATGCCCAGCTTGTATATGAGGTGTGCGAGCAGAAGGAAATGTATTGGCTTACTCAGGAAGAGAACAAGCGATTGCAGATTCTCAACAAGGATTTTTGTGCTGTGGATGATTTCACGGCTATGCTCATCACTTGCTTCCGCAAGCCGAATGATGACGAACAAGGCTGTGAAATGTCAAGTCTGGATATCCTCACCACTATTCAACAGAAATATCCGAAGTTGAAGATTGACCGCAAGAGCCAATCAATCCTTGGTGCAAATCTCTCATCTATGGGTATCATCAGCCGTCACACAAAGAAGGGTAATGTCTATACGGTGGTTAGAATAGCGGCATAAATGTATAATCAAAATAGGAGATAAAGCTTATTAATGGCTCTTATCTCCTATTTTCACGAGGCTCACGCAAAGGATATGCATCAAGATAAATGTGTGTAACAACCTATCGTACCATCTCGTAGGTGAATAGGCTACCTTTGTTGAGATTGCGCCAAGCAATAATTCACTTTAACTACATAATCAAATAATAAGAAAGCAATGAAAATTCCACTTATTCCATAGACTGGCTCCTTCAATATGCAGGAGTGACGGGTTTTTATGCTAAAAATGTGACAGAATTCAAGAAATCTTATAATAAAAACACTTATTTAAGAAAAAAATCATAGATAATAGCTCGATTTTAAACTATTATTTGTATATTTGTAGCGTAAAAGTTTAATATTAAACTATTATGGATGATATCTATATGCTTGCAGATGCCATAATCCTTAATAGGATAGGTAACAAATTGAAGGCAACAAGACTGAAACAGAATATCACTCAACAGAGTCTTGCAGATTCTGCCGGGGTTTCTCTGTCTTCTCTGAAGAAAATAGAGAAAGGGGAAATCGGTTCGTTTGATTCTTTTTTGAGGGTGTTACGCACATTAGGGAAACTTGATGTGCTTCAGCCTTTGGTGGATGAAGAGCAGCTTAGCCCGAGTGAATACTATGAACTCGTTCAATCAATCAAGGCAAAACACCAACGAAAAAGAGCATCCAGAATGTATAAGTCAAGTTGAAAAATCTTTCCCGAATACTACCAAGATTAGCATTGTGGAAAATCGCTTTTGGGGGCTCATAATCTGGAGGTCACTAGTTCAAGCTCAGGCTGGTACACACTAAAATAAAGGAGTTGCGAATTAATCGTAACTCCTTTTTTCATGTCTGCGTAAACATATTTTTTTTTATATCAAATTCAATTCTTTTTAGGCACAGATGTTATATAAAAAGATCGTCAATGGTTATTTGAGAGAGGAATGTGTCAGAATATTCATTACGACGCACTGGTGCAGCACTGACGAGAGTAGGATGGAATGTCTTCGATGGCATCATCTTTTCTAATACCTCTATGCGATGGGTGATTTTTTCTGAATACGCCTTTGTAACAACATACTCAGACTTGCAGAATTTCATCTCACAGACATTTACTACATCATCTGCTCGATCGATAATCAAGTCTATCTGCACACCCTCCTGTCCATCATCACCACGAAGAATAAAGGATGATTCACGAGATGAAACTCCTGCTATCTGCAGTGTATGTTTAATTTGGTCTATATGTTGCAAACATACCTCTTCAAAAGCGATTCCACGCCATGATGTAATCTCAGACTCTTTAAGATGATGCATCCAGTAGTCTGTTTCATCTATATGGCGAAGCTCCTTGAAATGGATCCAGAACCAGCAGAAGCAATCCGATAATTTATAGCGCAGAATATCTCTTTGATTGCTGCCAAAGGGCATATAGGTGGAAACAATACCACTACCAATAAGAGCTTTAAGAACTTTTGTAAAATCTCCATTCGCATTCTTACCGATTTGATTAGCAATCTCATCGCGGGTAAAACCTCCATGTCGTTTTCCCAAATAGCGGACTATACTCATACATATGTCTGCATGGTCAAAAACGGAATTGAACAGACGGTCGAACTCATCACCTAGTTTTGCTCTGCGAGAAAAGAACAATGCATCAATGTTCTGTGCCAGGCTCATTGACGGATTAAAGAAGTCAAGATAATAAGGAATTCCTCCTAAAATCATATAAGCCTGCGCAATGTTGTAACGAGACATTTTAATGTTACGACTGAGGAAAAACTCTTCACACTCACGCAAATTGAAAGGATACAGATGAACTTCGCAGGTCAATCTGCCATACAAGCCACCTTTGTTATTGATGAGGTTGTCAAGCATCCAAGAGGTTGCTGATCCGCAAACAACAAAACATATATTATGACGACTGCATGCCCAACCATTCCAAAATGCTTCAAGAGCAGTGAGAAAGCCTGAGCGAGGTGTGTCCATCCAAGGCAATTCATCGATGAATACTACCTGACGAGTCCCATTGTCTTGACGTTCCAGAAACTGTTCCAATCTGAAGAAGGCTTCCATCCATGAACGCGGAGCCTCCCCTCCCTCCATGCCATGACGGATTAGAGAGAAATGGAAGTTCTGTAACTGGTCACGAAGCGTCACCTTTCGTGTGCGGTCATAAGGTGAAAGTCCTGTGTGGTGAAAGGTCATATTGTCACGAAACACTTCGTTGATAAGAAATGTTTTACCTACGCGACGACGACCATACACAGCCACAAATTCGGCTCTGCCACTTTCGAAAGCTCGACTAAGCTCTGCGATTTCTTGCTTTCTACCAATTATCTGACACATACTCTTTCTATTTTTATGATGCTGCAAAGTTAATGATTATTTCTCAAAATAGAACTATTTAAATGTTAAATCTTGAATAAAAATGCGTTTATTTCGCTAAAACCATCAATTTTTACACTTTTTAGCGGAATAAGATAAGAATTTTCTAAATAGTTGTATCTATCTGTCGATTGTGGACTATGCAATTTGTCATTGAAATCATTTTGACGATTTGACATTACCTCTCCAACCCTTCTGTTAAGAACCTCCTGAGATGAAGATGGGTGATGTCGTTCTTACAATTGCTTTTCATGTTATTTTATAAAAGATAAAATCTTATATTTTTGAGATTTATCTTGTATAATTCACATATTTGCCCCAAAATGACTATTGAATGACGTTATAATCTGGCGCAATCTCGACTTTTTTACCAGATTGCGCCAACTTATAACTTAACGTGAGTTCGACGACTTGCCCTTAAGACAAACAGCAAGCTGTTTTAACTGACAATAATTTCCAATCTTACCAATCTTCAACCATAAAGAAAGGCTCGCTGACGCGAATTAAAGAAAGCAAATGGACAATAAATTTTATCAGTAAATTAATTTACTGGTTTAATTTTCTTAGAATTTCTTCGCAAAGCTCAGGCGCTACGCGGAGTCCTTTCAAAAAACATCTCAGGGCGCAAGCCCGGTTTCTTATTGGATTAAAGATTGCGTAGATTGGGAACTTGCCTTAGCTTGTTGAGCCTAAGCGAAGAACTTGCGTAGCTTGTTGAGCTTTGCGAAAAATTATTGTCAGTTCAGCATCGGAGATGCGTTTACATTGAATTTTTCGCAAAGTTCAACAAGCCGAAGCAAGTCGTCGAACTGACGTTGTCATTATTTTTTTCTTGACATCCTGTTCCTTGTTGTCTTTATCGTTATCGTTGTCCTTAACGTCGAATATTGCTTACACTAAATTCTGGCAACAAAGTTACAAATATTTTACGAAAACAGCGAAAGCCTCTTGATAAAAGAGGCAAACATACAATTGTGACAGGTAATTTTTTCCATAGATTCGTAATTACTCACGAAGTGTATTCCGCGCCTTCCTCCGAAGTCACACCTCCATCAGCCATTTCCACACTGGTTCCACGGGTATTCCCTCTTCCATGCCCTCCTCATCATACGTAATCAGCAAGCATTTCCAGTCCTCGTGAGCTTTGGCATATTTCGTCAGTGGCGGCACCTCCCTGTTGTAAGTGGTCTCATCCTTGATGCTGTACGACACCTGGATGGCCAGCTTCTCTTCGGGCACTATGAAGTCTATCTCCTTGTCAGCATTCAGATAATACACATTCTCCTTGCCGTATCGTCTGAATAGTTCCACCGCCACCATGTTTTCCAGCAGCGAAGTCTCCGAGTTCATCAGGAACAGATTCAGCAATCCGTTGTCAATGAAGTAGTATTTCTTCTGCGTTTCCTTCTCAGTCAGCTTACCCACCTCGTTCTCCATGGGCAGTATCAGCCAACTATCAGCGGCATAACCCGCATAGTCTATCGTAGTAGGCACACTGATGGGCGACCCCGTTGACACAATCACATTCTTCAGCCTGTTATACGACAGCGGTTGCTTCACGCTCTCTGCCATCTTCTTAATCAGGATGTTCAGTACTCTGTCATTTTTAATGTTGTTTCGGGCACAGATGTCACCAAGGTAAATCTTCTGGTACAGGCTAGAAAGCATAGCCCGCTTGTTCTTAAACGACAGAATCTCTGGCAGACCACCATAATAGAAGTACTCATTCAGATGCCGCTTCACCTCACTTCTCTGAATCGTGTCATACTCCCAATGCTCCTTCAGTTCCACCTGCTGCGCTGCCAAATACTCTTTGAATGAATATGGGTATGCATCATAGATAAAGAACCGCCCGCCCAGCGTAGTTGCCACCTCCTTGCTCAGCATCTTCGCATTGCTGCCCGTCACATACACTCTGTATTTCGCATCAGCCAACCTCCGCACGAACTTGTCCCAGTGAGGAATGTTCTGCACCTCGTCCAGAAACACCACCGGCTTCTTACCATACAGTTCCAGATGGGCCTCTAGCAGACTGTTGAAGTCCTCCGTCTGGAATTCCGCCAGACGCTCATCCTCAAAGTCCACAAACAGAATCTCGTCCCATCCCTTTCCAGCAGCCTGCAGCTGACGCACACGCTGATACAGCAGGTACGACTTACCCGCATGTCTAACGCCAACTATCACATAGTTGCCGTTCTCTTCGAATTCTACGGGACGGTTCACAATCACCGCCTCATCTACCTCGCGTTGCTTACTAATCAGGCATTGTTTGATGACATCCTTACTGACACTCATATAAATTATATTTTATAAGAATTGCGTGATTTTATAAAGTTTGGTTTACAAAGTTAGGTATTTTTTATAAAACAGAATTAATAAACTCTGATTTTTTGCTATATTTTCACCTTTTTTATCACAAAACCATAATTTTCCATGGCTATTCTTGTACTAGGGATGCCTCTTTCATGGTTCCTATTAACGTGAGTTCGATGACTTGCTTTAGCTTGATGAGCTTCAGCGAATAATTGCCCTTAAGACAAACAGCAAGCTGTTTTTAACTGACAATAATTTACAATCTACGATAAGAAACTGGGCTTGCGCCCTGATGTAGAAAGTAAATTAAAAGAAAATTAAACCAATAAATTAATTTCTTCGCAAAGCTCAGGCGCAAGCTGAATCCTGATAAAATTTATTGCTAATTTACTTTCCAAGATAATATCTTCGCGTAAGCGAGCCTTTCTCTTGGTAAAGCCTTGCGAATTTTTTTGTCAGTTCAGCCGCAAAGTTCAACAAGCCGAAGCAAGTCGTCGAACTGACGTTATTTAACATTTTATATGGGTTCTAATATAGTTTTTCGGTGATTTGTGGCAATTTTATTCGGTGATTTGTGGAATTGAAGCTGGAATTATAATTGTTGTGTAAAAGAAACTGCAAAACAGCAAGCAGGAAATAATCGGGATGATTACGTGATTTTCGTTTTGGTGCACGGAGTAGTCAATATTCCTATGAAATGTGGAATTATCTCAGTATATTTTCGTACCTTTGCAGTATATTATTCTATTTTTAACGTGATTTCGATGAAAACAAGCCGCTTGCTACAAGAAGAAATTAATGCGACATTAATGTGTCATTTGTGATCATTAATGTAGGTTCGCAAAGCGAAAACATATAATATCTCATTAATACCACATTAATACCGCATTAATTTTCCATAAGTACAAGTATTGGAGATGCATCCATAGAATTATTCGCTGAATCTCATCAAGCTGAAGCAAGTATTCGCTATGGCTCACCAGGCTAAAGCAAGTCGTCGAACTGACGTTATATTATTCTATTTTAAACATGAAGAAATCGTTTATTATAGCCTTAGGGCTGAGTTTAACAACCTCTATCATTAATGCTCAGGCAATCCTGCCTTATCAGGATGCGAAATTGAGTGCTACGGAGCGTGCTAACGACCTGTTGAAGCGTCTGACCTTGGAAGAGAAGGTGGGGCTGATGATGGATCAGTCAAAACCTGTGGCACGCCTTGGTGTGAAACCTTATCAATGGTGGAATGAGGCGTTGCATGGTGTGGCTCGAAATGGTGTTGCCACAATGTTTCCTCAGGCGATTGGTCTGGCTGCAACGTTTGATACTAATCTGGTGCAGGAGTGTTTCGACATTGCAAGTACTGAGGCTCGCGTGAAGAACCGTCTGGCGCGTGAAAAGAGTAAGGATAACATCCGCAGATATCAGGGTCTCACATTCTGGACTCCTAACGTGAACATCTTCCGTGACCCACGTTGGGGACGCGGTCAGGAGACATACGGTGAGGATCCATATCTCACAAGTCGTATGGGTGTGGCTGTTGTCAATGGTCTTCAGGGACCTGACGGCAACAAGACTCATGCCTGTGCAAAGCATTATGCCGTTCATAGCGGTCCGGAATGGAACCGCCATGTGTTCAATGCAGATAATGTGGCAAGTCGTGACCTGTGGGAGACCTATCTGCCTGCGTTCAAGGCTCTCGTGACAGAGGCAAAGGTGAAGGAGGTGATGTGTGCCTACAACCGTTATGAGAATGAGCCATGCTGCGGTTCAAGTCGTCTGCTCACACAGATTCTGCGCAACGACTGGGGCTTTGACGGTCTTGTGACAAGTGACTGCTGGGCAATCAATGACTTCTACACCCCTGGTGCTCACATGACTGAGCCTGACACTATCCATGCGGATGCAAAGGCAGTATGGAGCGGTACTGACCTTGAGTGTGGCGGTTCTTACGCCTCACTTCCTGAGGCTGTGCGTCAGGGACTCATAACCGAGAACCGTATCGACCAGTCAGTATTCCGTCTGCTCAAGGCTCGCTTCGAGCTTGGTGAGATGGATGAGAGGACACCATACGATGATATTCCTGCATCAGTCATAGCTTGTGCTGAGCATAAGGCAAAGAGTCTGCAGGCGGCTCGCGAGGGTATCGTGCTTCTTAAGAATGATCGCCCTGCAAATGGCAAGGGTGCTCCGTTGCTGCCTCTGAATTCCCGTCAGACAATAGCGGTTGTAGGTCCTAATGCTAATGACAGTATCATGCTTTGGGGTAACTATAACGGTACTCCTGATGCTACCACCACCATTCTTGACGGAATACGTAAGTATGTGAAGCCAAACAAGCTGATTTACTCTCAGGGCTGCGGACTTGCACAAACCACCAGCTATAGGAGTTGGATGGGTGTTGGTCGTTCGGCTGGTGAACAAGGCTGGTATGCTGCCTATTACAATACTACGGACTTCAGCGGACCTGTAGCTGCTTACGGCCGTTACAAGAACGCTATGCAGCTCTATACCTATGGAGGTACTACTTTCCGTGCAGGTGTGAATACAGAGAACTTCTCAGCTGTGTATAAGACAACAATCAATACTCCTCAAGCAAGTAATATCGAGTTTGACATCAAGGCTTCATGTGCTAAGATTCAGTTGCTTGTGAATGGCGAGGTTGTGAAGGAGGCTGAGGGACGCTTGGGGAGTCGTGGAAGCAAGGAACCAGTGTATGTTCTCTCTACAGAGGCTGGTAAGACATACGAGCTTGAGCTTCGCTATGTAGGTGGCAAGGGTATCAACGCGCTGATGTTTGATATGGGTAACACTACTCAATTCGATGATGATGAGTTGATAAAGCAGCTTCGTCCTGCCGATGTTGTAGTCTTTGTAGGTGGTATCTCTCCTAGCCTTGAAGGTGAGGAGATGCCTGTACAGATAGAGGGTTTCAAGGGCGGTGACCGTACTGATATTCAGCTTCCGCGTGTTCAGCGTGAGCTCATTGCCAAGATTCATAAGGCAGGCAAGCGCATCGTATATGTCAACTGCTCAGGTTCTGCAATGGCTATGGTTCCAGAAGAAGAGAACTGCGATGCTATGATGCAGGTGTTCTATCCGGGTCAGATGGGTGGTCAGGCAGTGGCAGAGACACTCTTTGGCGACAACAATCCGTCAGGTCGTCTGCCTCTCACTTTCTATAAGGATACGCTTCAGATGCCAGGTTTCCTTGATTACAGCATGAAGGGCCGTACATATCGCTATATGAAAGAGAAGCCTCAGTTCTGCTTTGGTCATGGACTCTCATACACAACATTCTCTTATGGAGATGCAAAGCTTGTTCCTGCTTCATATACAGCAGATGGCAAAATGACAAAGGAGAAGATCATCATCCCTGTTACCAATACCGGTTCGCGTGATGGCGCGGAGGTTGTCCAGCTCTATGTTCAGCGTCCGGGTGATAGTGAAGGTCCTGTGAAGACTCTTCGTGGTTTCAAGCGTGTGAATGTGGCTAAGGGTGAAACCGTGAATGTGGAATTGGATATCGATGATGAGATCTTCTCATGGTATGATGTTCACACAGGATGTATGATGGCTCTAAGTGGTCGTTACAACATTCTCTACGGTGGTTCATCAGACGATAGCTGCCTAAAGACTCTTGAGGTTACAAGACCGTAGTGAATAATGAATAATTAATAATGAATAATTGATAATGATTTGCGGCTTATTTGGAAAGTAAATTGCCAGTAAATTATATTCAGTAAATTATTATTCGCAAGTGAACCCCAAAGGGGTGACACATAATAGGGCGGTGCGCGAGCGCCGTTGATACAGAAAAGTTCAATTCATGGAGCGCTGTAGGTGCGACACCTAAAATCAACAAATACAATAGGTGGCGCACTTACAGCGCTCTGATTACTATGGCACCCTTTATATGACAGCGCTAACGCACCGCCCTATTAGGTGGCGCACCTTCGGCGCTCGTCGCGAAAAAACTTCACAAAAAGTATTTAACGTCAGTTCGATGTATTGTTTTGTCGGTTTGCGCCCTGAAAGGGCAAAGTTTGCTCTTAGCCCAGGGCAACGCCCTGTGGTATTGGTTCAATAGATAGACTACGCCCTGTAGGGGCAAAAGCCCTAACATAAAGATGCTTTTGCCTCTACAGGGCGAAATTGACAAACTTCAATGTACCTAGGGCGATGCCCTAGGCTATTAGCTTGTTAGCCTTGCAGGCTGTTTCAGCGATTTGGTCGAACTCACGTTACATTAATTATCACAAATGACACATTAATGTCGCATTAATTTCTTCTTGTAGCAAGCGGATTGTTTTCGTCGAACTCACGTTATTTACCTGAACTCAGAATTATTCGCAAGGCTCAGGCGCTACGCGGAGTCATTTTCCAAATAATATCTTCGCGTAAGCGAGCCTTTCTTTTTGGATTAAGATTGTGAAGCATTAAGCATATCCAGTCTTTCTTTCAGGGCGCGATAGTCCTCTAACACATTCCAGATGGCATCTTCGGAAAGGACGCCCCGTTTCAGGGTATTGGGTAGCCTACCCTGCTCATCATCGGAAAAGTCCTGTTTCCAAGTGTCACTACCATAGTAGGTGTCAAGTTCATGGAGCGCGTCTTGTGCGACCTCATACTCGTCGAGGGCATCGTTCAACACTCTCAACGCATCTGTCGCACGCTCAAGATTCTGCTCCATACGTTCAATTCGTTCTATCTGTTTCATTTTTATGGATTCTGTCTATTATCGGCTACAAAGTTAGGGAAATCTTTTGAATAACCTTGGGTTTCGAGGGGTTATTTTCTTTTTGGTGACTTCGTTTTGCGGTTTTTCCTATAAAGAATGTTTTATGTATGGCATAAAAGAATATTTAACTAATTTTTTATACTCTGTATAAATTTATTTAGTAAATTTGCACCTGATTTGACTAAATCAAAACTAAAATCATAACTTAAACAGAAATAAATGACTAATTTTTTACACAGAACTTGGAGGCTCTCTTTTTTGGCTCTCCTTTTGACTGTTTCAAACGAAACTATGGCGTGGCGCGGTATGCGTATGCCTGAACTGTTCGTAAAAGGCCGTTACCTCATGGCTAAGGATGTGAACGGCAACGACAGTATCGTCAACCTGCATGGCTTTGGCCAGACTTATTCCCCTTGGTTCAACGAGAAAGGAAACGGATGGGGATGGGGCAAAAGACCTAGCGCATGCCTTACATATAATCAGGGCGTGATAAAAAAGATGCTCGATAATGGCTGGAAGGTGAACTGGATGCGTCTGCACATGGATCCACATTGGAGTAATAACGATACAAAGGTGGATGAGTGGAAGGCTGCTAACCCTGGCAAGAATTACGATGAGAGCATTATATATGCCTTCGATATGGATCTCTTCAAGAAATATCTTGATGAGGTTTTCGTTCCTATGGCAGAATATGCCATTGATAACGGTCTTTATGTGGTGATGCGCCCACCTGGAGTATGCCCCGAGAATCTTGCCATCGGCGATGAGTATCAGGAGTATCTCATAAAGGTGTGGACTTACGTTTGCAACCATGAGAAGCTGAAGAACAACCCATACGTTATGTTCGAGCTTGCCAACGAGCCTATAAACATGAAGGGTGATGACGGTCAATATACCAGTTGGTCGGATGGTTCTCAGAAGAATTGCACCAAGTTCTTCCAAAAGGTTGTTGATGAGATTCGTGCCGTTGGCTGTAACAACATCCTCTGGGTTCCGGGCCTTGCCTATCAGCAGAACTATCAGGGCTATGTGAAGTATCCTATTGAGGAACGTGAGGGTGGACTTGGTATAGGCTATGCCGTTCATTGCTATCCGGGTTGGTATGGTTCTGACTCTGAGGTTGCAAGTGCTGAGCAGAAGGTGGTGACTAACGGAGCCGGTTATCTTGAGTTCAGTAACGGTTGGGATAATAGCATCTCGGGCATTGCAGCAAAGGCACCTATCCTTGTAACGGAGATGGACTGGGCCCCTAAGAAATACGACAGCTCTTGGGGTAAGGCTACAACCGGCACAGAGGGTGGTGTTGGCTTTGGTGCAAACTTCCATTTCATCATGGATAAGACAGGAAACGTTAGTTGGATGCTCTTTACCGATGCTGACAAACTCGCAAGATATGATGACAGCAAGCCAGACGGCAAAACCTTCTATACTGACCCAGAGGCTTGTGTACGTCCTATCTACCGTTGGTTTAAGCAGTATGCGGAGATCCCGAACTACTCTTCATACACCCCAGAGCGTGAGCAGCATATTCTGGATTCTATTAAGCATGTGAAGGATTCTATTGCCAGCATTCCTTGGTATTATCCTAACGATGAGGATATGTTCAATCCAAGTATCTGGGAGACTGGTTCTGTAACAACAAACGAAGATGGTACATTCACTCTAAAATTAGGTCAATATGGTTTTGGAGGATTCAAGTTCACAGGTGGACGTGATTTTTCAAAATTTAAGTATCTTGTATTAAACCTTGCAGAAGCTCCTGCGTCAAACAACTGGTCATTAAGGCTATTTGACGGTAATAGCTATTGGGGTGCCCATTCTGAGCTTAGTGTTGGCAAAAAGACGCGTATAGTTCTAAATCTTCAGAATACGAAGAATACAAATGGTGCAAAACTTGATGTTTCTCACATTTATATCCTCGGATTATGGGAAAATGGAGGTTCTCCTATCAAGATCAAGAACATCTATGTAACCAACAATGCAGACTATTCACCAGAGACTACGGGTATAGAAGAATTACAAATTACAAATTGCGAATCTCCTTATGTCAATGGTTTCTACAATCTCAACGGGCAGCGTATCCTTGAGCCGCAGAAGGGGCAGATTTATATCTGGAATGGAAAGAAGATAATAAAAAATTAAAAATTAATAATTAACAATTAACATGCCTGTCGCCCATCCGTCGGCTCTCCTCCCTTGCCCCTCACGGGGAAAGGGTTGGGATAAGGGGTCGTAGGAGCGCGGGGAGAGGCCGAACTTTTAAACATTTATGAAACTAAACCCAACAATGAAGGCTGTTGTCTTTGGCCTTGCACTCGTGGCTTCTCAGAGCACATACGCTCAGGGACTGAAGGATGCATACAAAGACTATTTCAAGGTAGGTGTTGCGCTCAACACACGTAACTTCTCTGAGGCTGAGCAGAAAGTAATCCTCGAGAACTACAACAGCGTTACCTGCGAAAACGACATGAAGCCAGGTGAGCTTCATCCAAAAGAAGGTGAATGGAAGTGGGAAAAAGCTGATAGCATCGCTAACTGGTGCCGTCGCAACAAGATTCCAATGCGTGGTCATTGTCTCGTTTGGCACAGTCAGTTCGCCAACTGGATGATGTACGACAAGAAAGGCAAGTTCGTTAAGAAGGAAGTATTCTACGAGCGTCTTCGTGAGCATATCCACACGGTTGTAAACCGCTATAAGGACATTGTTTATTGCTGGGATGTAGTAAATGAGGCTATGGCAGACAATCAGCGTCCTGCATGGGGCAATCGTCCTGCTGGAAGCCCATACCGCGAGTCAAATCTCTACAAACTCTGTGGTGATGAGTTCATCGCAAAGGCATTCGAGTTCGCTCGTGAGGCTGATCCTAACGCTCTCCTCTTCTATAATGACTATAACGCATTCGATAAGGGCAAGAGCCAGCGTATCTTCGACATGGTTAAGAAGATGAAGGATGCAGGTGTGCCTATCGACGGTATCGGTATGCAGGGTCACCTCAACATCTTCAACCCATCTATGGAGGATTTCGGCAATGCCATCGACAAGTATGCTACACTCGTTAAGCATATCCAGATTACTGAACTTGATATCCGTGCTAATGAGGAAATGGGTGGTCAGCTCAATTTCAGCCGTCAGGGTGTAGAAATCAAGCCTTGGGTAAAGGCTCTCCACACAGATCAGTACGTACAGCTCTTCAAGTGCCTGCGCAAGCATAAGGACGTTGTTGACGTTGTTACATTCTGGAACCTTTCTGACCGCGATTCTTGGGTAGGCACATCAAACTATCCTCTCCTTTTCGACAAGGATTTGAACAAGAAGGAGGCTTACAACGCAGTTCTCAAGTTCGACCCAGCTTTGGATAACGTCTCTCCTATCGAGGACTTCAAGCCAAGCGAGCTCAACCAGCCTGGTCAGGAGTACCCAATGGTTAACTCTCAGGGCTATGCTCGTTTCCGCGTAGAGGCACCACAGGCTAAGTCTGTTATCGTTAGCCTCGGCCTTGGCGGCAGAGGCGGTACTGTTCTCCGCAAGGGTAAGGACGGCTACTGGTGGGGCACAACAGAAGGTCCTATGGATGAAGGTTTCCACTACTATCACCTCACTATCGACGGTGGTGTTGTAAACGATCCAGGTGCTAAGAACTACTATGGTTCAGTACGTTGGGAGTCAGGTATCGAGATTCCTGCTCACGATAAGGATTTCTATGCTCTCAAGAATGTTCCTCACGGAAACGTACAGAAGATACTCTTCCACTCTCCATCAACTAACTCTGAGCGTGTGGCATACGTATATACACCAGCAGGTTATGAGAATGCTACTGTAAAGAAGGGTAAAAAACTTGTTGCAAACAAGTATCCAGTTCTTTATCTCCAGCATGGTTGGGGTGAGGATGAGACAGCTTGGAGCAATCAGGGACACGCTAACCTTATCCTTGATAACCTCATTGCAGAGGGTAAGTGTGAGCCATTCATCATAGTTATGACCTACGGTATGACAAATGAGTTGAAGTGGGGCCACATGAATGAGTTCGACTGGACAGCTTTCCAGAAGGTTCTCATGGATGAGCTTGTACCTTATGTAGATTCACATTTCCGCACTATCGCTGACCGTGACCATCGTGCTATGGCAGGTCTCTCAATGGGTGGTATGGAAACACGTATGGCAACCCTCGCTCGCCCAGAGGTATTCGGTTACTGGGGCTTGCTCAGCGGTGGCGTTTACGAGCCAAAGGATCTCCAGAACATCAAGGCTCCTAAGCACATGTTCCTTTCTTGCGGTAGCAAGGAGACACCTGACCGCATCAAGAAGGCTGTAGATGACCTCACAGCAGCAGGTTTCAAGGCTACAGGCTATGTTTCAGAGGGCACAGCACACGAGTTCCTCACATGGCGCCGTTCACTCAAGGAAATGGCTCCACTGCTCTTTAAGTAAGAAAAGTTTTTTCTAGCGTTTTAATATAATATAGTCCCGGATTACTACGGTAGTCTGGGGCTTTTTTTGTAAGTTTTAAAGATTATCATTATTACACATAATATTTTATCACTTTTGTCGTTTTCTTAACTGACGAATGTTTTTGTACATACAAATTTAACATAAAATTGATAATGAAGTACAGTAGAATTTTTATCACAGCGTTTATCGCTATTGTATCAGGATTCACCTTTGTTTCATGTGATAAGGATGATGAGGAGACAACAAATGACAAATACGCATCTGACGAGTATGCAAGAAATCTGAAATTCGATGGTGCTATCGCTGGAGAATATCTGGGCAAGTATATTATTCAGACTCTCGACAAAGGTGACAATATTGTGAAGGCAGACACCATTGATAATGTTTCCTTGTATGTAGAGGGCAATGAAATGAATGAATTAGTGTTCCGTAACTTCCCAATTTCTGAATTGACAACTTTGATTAGTAAAGATACAACTTCATACTTGGGTTTTAATGTTAAATCTGTTTCTAATCATGACCTTTGTTCACCATATACCAAGGAATATGAGCAGAAAGACAGTATGATAATCATGCATCATAAACCAACCTCAATTTCATTTGCAGCAAAAGGTCTTGTGGGGAATTTTGACTATCATCTTTATTATTGCTTCTCAGACAATGATACAGCATACAATGTTCCACTTAAAGCTATCTATGGTAATCATGCTTTAGGTAATTGCAATATTAAGCTTCGTCTTGAGAAGATAATTAGCGATGGTGGATATTTATGGGAAAGAGACCTCTCACGTTTATACTATTATATCGTGGAGTTCCAGTCACGACAGATTATTACAAAGAATAAAGATTAACATAAAAAACCTGATTGGCATTTCGCTAATCAGGTTTTTTCTAATGTTTATTTCCCAAGTAAGTTCGTATTAACTCCTAACCAAACTCGATGAAAGTCCGCTCCTTCACCGACTTTGCACCGACTTTGGTTAGGAGGATCATAGGAGAAAGAGCGGAGGAACAACGGCTCTATTACTACCACAAACTAAATTCCAAGTCAATTCCTTCTTTCTTACATTTGATATCAAAATCGTGTTTATTGAACGGACCTGCAATTATATCTTTCTTTTTGTAGATAATCCAATAGCAGTCTTTCATCTTGCGGAGTCTTTCAATACCAGCTTTGATACTATCTCTGTAATGTTCACTTACTGTTGTGTCATTATCCAAAGGCAAATCAAGATTACTATAGAATCCATGATATTTTTGATATACGATGATATAGTTGTCATCATAACTGCAATTTTCGACTTTTCCAGGTATAAGTGTCTTTATTCCATACATATTTCCATCAGGAGATCTGCTTGTTATCTTTACTATACAATTGTGATCAAGATCCCTTGCGTAGTCATTGCCTAATTCATCGAAATAATAATCCATAGTGGAGTGAAATTTTAAAAGTTGATAAGCACATACAACAAATCCCACCACACAAAGAATTATAGCAAGACAGCAACCTATACTTTTCTTGTGTTTCATTTCCTATCCGTTTTCTAAATTCATCTTAACGATATACTCATACAACCTCTTATAAAATGGATGCTTTGTAAGAGTATCTACGCTACCAAGAATGATGAGTTTCATCCTTGCTCGGGTGATGGCTACATTCATTCGTCGTAAATCCCTCAGAAAGCCTATCTGACCCTCATCATTGCTTCTTACGAGAGAGAGGATTATAACGTCGCGTTCCTGTCCCTGAAAGCCGTCAACGGTATTAACGGAAATGAGATGACGGTAGGGCTTGAAGAACTCGCGCTTCTTTATCATTCGTCTTAGCAACTGCACCTGTGCCCTGTAAGGCGAAATGATTCCTACATCTATACGCTCGTCAAGAATACGCTGCTTGCCGATTCTTCCATAATACAGTTCAAGATGCTGGAGGGTAAGCTCAGCCTCTGCCTTGTTTATTCTGCCGAACGACTCCCCAACAAATTCTTCCTTGCTCTCAATATCATCAGGCAGATCATCGGTATTGTACCACGATATAGGGTTATCGTAATCGAGAATTCCGCGGTATTTTATCTCTGGAGCCGTCTGGAGCATACCGTTATAGAACTCCCTGCTTGAGAACTGCATAATCTGGTCGTTCATTCTATACTGAACCTTTAGCAAGGTCACAATCTCTGGCTTGTTCTCCACAATACGTTCCATGAGCGTCTTGCCAAGACCTGCCTTCAAGGCTGCAATACTCTTTACCGTAGGTGGCAACTGCTGATGATCTCCTGCAAAGATAACCCTCGACACCTTGCGGATAGGAATCCAGCAAGCAGCCTCAAGAGCCTGTGCAGCCTCATCAATAAACAGGGTCGTGAACTTCATTCCGTCAAGTACCCTATTGGCCGCTCCTGTAAGCGTACAGGCTATTACACGAGCCTCTTGAAACAGCTCGGCATTGATACGCACTTCAAGTTCGGTAGCACGACTTTTAAGCCTATCCAACTGCTGATGATAGCTCTCAGAACCACGCTTGCGCTTTGATCTCATCTCACGTATAGCCTTACGGAGCGACCATAGCTGAGGATATTCCGGATGCCCTTCAAACCTGCGCTCGTAGGTGAAAGAGAGCATCTTATCGTTTACACGAGTAGGATTACCCACACGAAGCACAGGAATACCCCTATCTACAAGTTGCTCGCTTATCCAGTCAACCGCCATATTCGATTGGGCACATACCAGCACCTGACTCTCTCGTCTGAGAGTCTCATTTATGGCCTCAACCAAAGTGGTGGTCTTACCTGTTCCCGGAGGACCATGAACCACCATCACATCCTTTGTCCATAGCACCTCATTAACGGCCTTCTCCTGAGTCTTGTTGAGCCACGGGAACTGCATCGGCTGGAATTTGAAATGCTCTGCCGGCTGATGCGAATAGAAGAGGTCACGGAGATATGCCAGACGATTGCCTCGGGCGTGCATCACACGTTCAAGAGCATCGAACATAAGGCGGTAGGAGGTCTCGTCGAAGGAGAGGGAAACAAACAAAGAAGAGGCTGGGGCCTCTCCCCCCGCCCTCTCCCGTAGAGAGGGAGCCGATTCGCGAACGGAAGATGCGGATTGTAGTTGCTGAACATAATCATCCTTTGGAAGAGAGACAACCATTCTATCACCATCCACAAAGCTGACAGTACCTGTGACATTCAGGAATTTCACCTCTACCTTGTCCTTGGCATCTTCCTTTGGAACAGTACGGAAGAAAGCAACAGGTCTGCCATACTCAAAGTTATGTTCTATGTCCTGATCCTCTGTGCGGAATATCTCGACACATATCTGATTAAGGGAGTTATAGAACGATTTCCCCACACGGACATTAGCCCATGCGTCGCCACGCTTCACCTTTCGGCGAATGCCTAAAGCCTCCGTCTGCTGCTGATAAGCCTGTTTCTCTGTGTTATACTCCATTTTCAGCAACAAATGTTGCTGCATGAGTTGTTGTAGGGCTGTTGCCATGTTATTTTAAAAGTGTAAAGTAGAAAGTGTAAAGTGTAATGTAGTTACATTCTCTACTTTCAAAACTATAGTTTTATCGTTAATGTTTCCTTATCAAAAACCACTCCCGGGCGTTCTACGAATCGGGAAATTACGCCTTTTTCTGCAAGTTCACGAGGTGTGCCGATATGCAAACAGCCATCACCCATCACCCAACATGAATCTGCCATCTGAATAGCTATCTCCACATCGTGCGTTGAGAGGAAAACGGTCTTCTGCATATCATGACAGAGGCTGAGGAGAAGTTGCATAGTCTCTACCTTTGAAGGGAAATCAAGAAAGGCGGTAGGTTCGTCAAGATAGATTACAGGAGTCTGTTGTGCGAGAGCCTTGGCAATCATCACTTTCTGGCGCTCACCATCACTAAGGGTATCTACCATACGGTCAGCCAAAGCCGTGATTCCAACCTTCTCCATAGCCTCACATACTATCTCTCGGTCATCATCATTCATACCACCCCAGAAGCCTGTGTATGGCATTCTGCCCATTGACACAAGATCGCGCGCGTTCATATACTCCATCTTTGAGCGTTCCGTAAGCACCACACCAATAAGACGTGCACGCTCCTGTGGCGTGAAATCGTCAAGTTCACGACCGTTGTATGTGATACTTCCTGCAAGGGCAGGTTGAAAGGCAGAGAGAGTGCGTAGAAGGGTTGATTTACCGGCACCATTAGCACCAAGCAGACAAGTAAGTTGCCCGCTATTCAGTTTTGCGTTGATGCCGTCAGCCACAATCACGCTACCATAACCTATTGATATGTTGTCGAGTGAGATGGTCATAACTGATTATAAAATTAAAAAGTATAAATTAAAAAGTAAAAAGTATGGTTACATTTTCTCAAATTAGCATGATTTGTCACTTTTTACTTTTAACTTTTTATTTTTTACTTTTCCTATTTACCGATGCAAAAGTACACCAAAAAAATGGAAAAAGCAAAAATAATTACTTTTTCTTTTTGAAATCTCACATATTCTAATTATCTTTGCACTCTGAAAAATGGGGCTTGATAGTTCAATGGATAGAACAACTCTCTCCTAAAGAGTAGATCCGGGTTCGATTCCCGGTCGGGCTACGATAAAAAGTGTAAAGTTGAAAGTAGAAAGTGTAAGGTAGATAGCACTAAACACTCAGCAATAAATACCTAAATAGAGACAAACAATGAAAGACTACACTGTTTACAAAGATCTTTCTCTAAGAGAGGCAAGTATTCTGAGAATATATGAAATGGCTGTTTGTCTGTGTGACGAATATGTCAAGAAAGTACGTAGTGGTGAAGGAACACCACGCGATCTTGTTCATGCAGCATGGATATACCGCAAGTATATCTATTGCCTTGACAGGTCATACTACTTTATAAGCCAGTGTGCTTTCCTCGGTTCAAAGGGAAATCTCATCCCTGCGGGCAAGGCTGTGATACAGATGTTCAAAGATATTCTCTCTTCTGCCAGTACAAACCGCAAGACTATCAAAAGCGTGTTGAAAGGCGGATGGGCATATCAGCTTATGGATAACTCTATCGGTAGGGTTGTATGGAACGACGAGTTCAAGAAGAGCGTGGCAAAGGAGATGTATGACTTCACACATTCTGCCGATCTCCTTGATGCCGGCTACTCGCATTTCTCTACCCGTAAGGATGCGCGTGTTGATGATCGCGGACAGATTGTAGTGATAGAATTCATTGCCTACGATCACGATCCTATCATCACATTTGCCATTGCCGATGCTATGGGCAACCTGCAATATCAGCACCCTATTGACTTTACCACCTATCGCCCTATCATTTTGAATGAACTTCGCGATGTTCATTTCCGTTGGCATGATGCCTCTGAGGAGCAGGCAGAAAAATACTGGCAAGTACGCATGACCACAGAAGAGAAAGAATAACGGCTGTAAATATCAATTACAATATTGAGCATTCTCCAAACAAGAATGCTCTTTTTTTGTCAGAAATTTGGATATATAGTGAATTAGTAAAATCCGGATACATATATATTTTAACCTGAATTATTCATAGTCCCACCCAACAGAGCATATCCAGAGAGGGGTGCTATGTCTGAAATGAGATACGCTTACACTAAAATCCTTATTGTTACCTGTTACTTGTTACTGCAAGGTTAGACAACCTTTCAAGTATGATGTCAACGAATGCAGTATAATAACAACTACAAACTGTAAACAAAATCAGGACATCCCGGAAAACGTGTCGGTAACAGGTAACGGGTAACAATAAGAAAAATAGTGTAAACTGCTGCCTATATTTTTATTTTCTATATATAATAAGGTATATAAACTCCTTAGAATAATTCCGTAAAATTTTTGGCCATGCACTATAATCCTTATTGTTACCCGTTACCTGTTACTGGCCGAGATTTTCACTTACCTGTTGAACAAGAATATATTATTGTAAACTAAAGATAATGAGGCTGTTATGTACAAAATAGAGGATAGAATATAGGCGGCTGACAGTCTCAACAACATAACAATAAGCATTAATTTCTGGCTGATTCACCTTGTTCAGTATGCTTGAAAAACGCGAAAAAGCTCCGGTAACAATAATTCCGTTATTTTCAATAGCAATCACAATATGTACATTATCCTTCGAAAAAACGTGAAAACCATTCCAAAAGCCATCCCAAGAATTAATACTGGCTTCAATGAGATTCTGCGAGAACTTCCAACTCCCTCCAATGCAGGTCCGTTGCAGGTCCGTTGTAAATCCGTTATAGGTCCGTTCATCCTATAGTCTCAAGAGCGAAGGCAGAACGAAGCCAGAGCGAAGGCACAGCAAGCGAAAATCACGACCGGTAACAGGTAACAAGTAACAATAAGGAAATTAGTGTAAGTGCATCTCATTTCAAACATAGCAACCCCGTCTGGATATGCTCTGTTGGGGTAGGACTATGAAAATTCAAGTTATAATAAAAAATATTACTGTCCGATAAACCTCTGTAACTTACCTTCCATCAAGAAATTGAATCTTTGTAAGCCTATGAATAATACAAAAACAATAAAAACCCCTTAATTATTTCTTTTTTCTGGTAAGCCCTTGGGCTTCCCGAAAAAACAAATCCACATATCAGGCCTACGGCTAGACATTAAGGTGAAAAACAGGAAAAAGCATATAACCATCAGCGTAAGGTTGTGATTGGCTTTTTTATGTTTTTTCATTTATGTTCCAACCCTTGCAGAGGGGAATGAGACCCCTTTCTGTCCTGCGGACATCTTTGCCTTCCTCCTTCGGAACGGCGATCTCTTCGACATTCCCCTTAAAGGGGCAAGAAGCTGTCGTCGCGTGGAAATTCTCGTTAGGCCTTTCTGCGCTAGCCTTCCCTGCCCCTTCACGGGGAAGGGTGCCTGCAAGGCAGGAAGGGGTCTTTACTAAAGGCTTTCAGACAAGCAATACATTATGAAGGCTGAAAGCCTTTTAGAACATAAATGTTTTTTTCTGGTTTTTGTTTTTACCGGACAGCAATAATAAAAAAATGCCGCTTATGGCTGTTTATCCATAAGCGACATTAATATGACATCCTTCCGTTTTAGAAGGCTTGGTTAGGTTTTTATTTTGTCATAGGGTCCTTCTTATCACCATAGATGACAATCACACGACCTGTCTGCTTGTCAGGACGCACGTTGTTAAGCTGATAAGAGGTCACCTCGCCGTCTTTCCATTCAAAGTCGATAGTATAGCCACCACGGCATTTAACGCCCTTTACAGAGCCTTGTGCCTTCCATGCCTCAGGAAGTGCTGGGAGAAGGGTGATCATGGCTCTGTCGCGCTCTACAAGCTCACTCTGTACGAGCATCTCAACCAAACCAGCTGTTCCACCGAAGTTACCGTCAATCTGGAAAGGAGCGTGAGCATCAAAGAGGTTAGGATAAGTACCGCCACCTGAACGACGATCCTGACCCTGATAGCCATCAGGAGAAACATACTTGAGAAGTACGCGATAGAAGTGATATGCATTCTCTGCCTCACGAAGACGAGCCTGAAGATTCACTCTCCAGCCTGTGCTCCAACCTGTGGTCTTGTCGCCCTTGATCTCAAGAGTGCGCTTGCAGGCAGCAGCAAGTTCAGGTGTACGTGTTGTGGTGATCTGATGACCAGGATAGAGGCCGAACAGATGACTCTGATGACGATGCTGTGGGTCTTCATCATCCCAGTCATTCAACCACTCCTGAAGGTTTCCGTTCTTACCTACACGATAAGGAAGGAGGTTCTTGAGGGTATTGTTTATCTTCTCGATATATTCATGATCCTCACCGAGGATAACGGCTGCATCACGGGTGTTTGTAAGACATTCGCGAATCATGGCAATGTCGGCAAATCCACCATAGAGAGTTGCGCCTACGAAACCAGCAGGAGTCTTATATCTATTCTCTGGAGATGTAGAAGGAGCTGTGATAAGATAGTTTGTGTTAGGGAGCTGTACGAGCCAGTTCATGCAGAAATCAGCAGCACCCTTTAGGGTTGCATAAACCTGACTGAGATAAGCTTTGCTCATGTTGAAAGAATAGTGATCCCAGAGGTGAGTGGAAATCCATGCACCACCCATATTCCAGTTTGCCCACATAGGCTCACCACTACCCTCACCTACCGGGTTTGTCATAGCCCAGATATCTGTATTGTGACCAAGACACCAGCCTTCCTTTATTCCATAGTATTCGTCAGCTGTCTTTACGCCTGTAGCTGGCAGTTTCTGAATAAAGCTGAGCAGAGAGTTATGCATCTCAGGGAGGTTACATGTTTCTGCTGGCCAGTAGTTCTCCTCAACGTTGATATTGCTTGTATAGCCAGAAGTCCAAGGTGGGAGTATTGACTCATTCCAGAGGCCCTGAAGATTTGCAGGAACAGCATTTGTACGAGAACAAGAGATGAGCAGATAACGACCATAGTTGAAGTAGAGCTCCTCAAGGTCAGGATTTACCATTGTGCTATCTGTATATTCACGAAGCTGCACATCGGTTGGCTTAGCAGCAATAGAATCAGGTGTTGTACCAAGATCGATACTTACACGGTTGAAGAACTGCTGATAGTCGTTTACGTGAGTTTCGAGCATAGTGTCGAATGACTTGATAACTGCATTGCTGATACGTGACCTAACGATATTCTCATAATCACGACCGTCAACTACAGGATCGTACTCACTACCGTTGAAACTTGTAGCATTAGCTATCACGATAAGAGCCTCAGAGCAGTTGCTTATCTTCAGCTCATTATTCTCTGCACTTACCTGACCATCCTTGTTTACAACGTGAAGGATTGTGCGGAAATGAATACCACGCTTCTCGTCATACTGGAAACTCTGAGCACCACCAACATAATTAGGCTTGCTTGTATAAGCACAATAGCCGTCAATAATCATCTCATTACCAACGGTAGAAACTGTATTCTTCAACTGACAGTTATAGCTAAGACGCTTGTTAAGGAGCTTACCGCCCGTAGCCTTCAAGCGAATAACTATTACAGAGTCAGGAGCAGAAGCAAAATACTCTCGCTGCTCATCCAGACAGTTCATAGTGACAAGTGCACGTGTAAGGTCAAGAGAGCGTGTATAATCGCCAGGAAGAACCTCGTTAAGACTATGTATAGTCAGAGTACCGAGAGGCTGATAGTTCTGTGAGTAGTGTCCCTGAATATTCTTCTGAAGTTCCTCTGCACCCTTATAGTCCTCTCTGAAGAGAGCAGCACGGATAGCAGTAAGTGACTCAAAAGGCTTAGCCTTAGGTTTCTCTTGAATAGCGGCAAGAGAATCAGCCTTTGCCTTAGCTTTAGCTTCCTCCTCCTCGTCAACAAGGAAAGTCTTAAGAGCAGGAGTCTCTGGCTCAATATCTTCTGGATTCTGAGTAGCGAAAAGTGTAGAATCTGGTTCACCAGTCCAAAGAGTGATGTCATTAAGAGAAATCTTATCTTCTCCTACACCGCCATAAACCATAGCACCCTGAGTGCCATTACCAATAGGAAGAGCCTCTTCAAAGTAAGTTGCAGGGCTCTTGTAATGCAGGAGAGTGGACTGGGCATGAATATAGCCCCCCATTCCCCCAAGGGGGAGCAAATTAATTAGAATTGCCCCAAGAATACATTTCTTTAGCATAGTGCTTCAAATTATAAATTACTTATTATTTTTTTCTCTTTTTTATCTTCTTATCCTTTATCTTTGCCACGCTGACAAGCGACTTTATCTTTGCAGCCACGAGATCAGCGAGTTTCTGACAGCCTTTCTCGTTAGGATGCACACCATCTCTTAACAGATATTCCTTTTGGAAGTTCTCAAGGGAATTCATAGCGTTATAGAGATCGAGATACTCCAGATTCTCATTCTTTACAAACTCCTGAATCTGCGGAATAACACTATTCACAGTCACAGAATCGCGGATGTCCCATACATTCTTAAATGATGGAATAGGAGCTGTAACGATGATACGAGGATTGGTAGGAAGTGCACGAAGTGAATCAATCATAGTCTTCATACTTGACTTGATATCACCCTCGGCTGTCTTCCAGTTATGGGTCTTTGTATCGTTAGTGCCAAGCTTTATCACCACAATCTCCGGCTGCCACTCAAGGCATCTCTTCCAAGCCTCTTCCTTCTGATATGGATAGTCGCCAGAATTAGAGAGTGTACGGCCACTCACACCGAAGTTCTTTACCGTATAGTTCTGACCGAGGTTATTTCCCAGTCGTGCAGGATAGCCATACAAATCTGATACGTCTATACCATGACCATCAGTAATGCTATTGCCCACGCAAGCCACCTTTACTGAAGACTCTGACGGCATCTTCAGGTCATTGAGCCACTGGGTAAGTTCCTTAAGTATCAACTCATGATACTTGAAATTGCTTCTGAATCCCCATCCATGACCACCAATAGGATAGCATAACATTGAACAGTTAGCACCTGCACCACGAAGAGCAGAATAGTATGCTACGGCATTTGTGACAGGTGGCACAACCTTATCGTCATTAGAGAAGATAAGCATAGTAGGTGGTACCAAGTGACGGCGTACAGCCTTATCACTACTCCACTCCTTCTGAAGCTTTGCATCCTTACGGTTTTCTCCAAGGAACTCTACACAAGAGCCTCTATGGGTCTCTCGCTCATTCATTGAGATAACAGGATAGAAGAGAATTGCAAAGTCAGGACGAACGCTCATTGGAGCATGGGTTGAAACAGCACTTGCCAGATGTCCTCCGGCTGAGAACCCCTGAATACCCACGTTCTTTGGGTTTACGTGCCATACCTTAGCACTATCCCTAACCGTGCGAATAGCATTATACGCATCAGAGAGCGGAATATTACGGTCACCATTCGGCATACGATATTTCAACACAGCATAGCCTATTCCCTGCTTGTTATAGTATTCTGCCCAGTCATGTCCCTCATGCTGCATGGCAAGATGCTGATATCCTCCACCCGGACAATCTACTATGAAACGGCCATTAGACTTTACCAATGCCTCATCCGAAGGAAGATAGACCGTCAATTCCGACTTACCGTCAGCAGAATTCACAAGAGTGAACTTACGGGCGGTCTGGGCGTAAGAGGAGCCTAAGCAAGCAAAAAGGAAAAGACCCACCCCCAAGCCCCTCCCATAAATGGAGGGGAGTAAATACCTTTTATAGTTAAAGATATTCGCGATATTTCTATTTTTTTTAAATATTTCTTTCATTATAAATATGTTTTATCCTTCTTCCAATTGCGATAAAATGTATCTACTCCCCCTGGAGGGGGTGAGGGGGGTGGAGCTTGTCACATACTCCGATGTTATCAACATCGGACTACCCTTGGGGAAGGACGGGTTAGGTATTAATTCCCTACAACAAGTATCGCACCATCATACGAAGCCCTGTACTTCATCAGACTGCGACCGCCCTCGCCTTTCACAACAATGCCTTTATTGTTAAGGTCATAAGCCCTTTCGCATTGAGGGCATTTCAGCCAAAGACCGCTATTCTCCCATTGCAGCGTCTTGAAAAATCCTTCCTTTTCACAGTTAGGACAAATACGGTCAAAAGCATATAGTTGACCATATTCCAGCGGTGAGCAACCTATCACCAAACCGTTGCTTGCACCTAAGGTACAAGGACGTCTATTCTCTATTTCAGTTGATAATATCACATCCTCTGTCTGCCCATTATAGAGTTGGATTTGGACATGTCTTATACCACCTGTTTTCTGCATCCACACCATACAGAACAATCCGGGAGACATAGGGTTCAGACAGCTTTGTAATGATGTGCTTACATGCATTCTGCTGTCAAAGGCGAAATAGCATGGATACTTTTTCTCGTACTCGAATTCATCGGTGGAACAAGAGGAGAAGAGGAGAAAAAAAAGACCTACCCCCCAGCCCCTCCCATAAAGGGAGGGGAGTAGATGTCTTTTTTTGCTGTGGAAAAACCACTTTATCCTATCTTTTATTTTCTTTTGCACTTCCATACTAACTACTCCCCTCCCTTTATGGGAGGGGCAAGGGGGTGGGTCTACCCTAAAAGTTTCTTCTCCGCCTCTTCCACTTTCTCGAAGTGGAAACCGTCAAGGATACTCTGCATAAGAGCCTGAATGCGGTCGTTGCAGAGATTACCTATACTACCCTCGTGAGTATGGTGGATATTCTTGTTTGGTGTGAACTTGCCAGCCTCTATATCCAAGCCCACCTTCTTATAGGCATCACGGAATGGCATACCCTCAACGGCAAGTCTGTTAACCTCCTCTACTGAGAAGATTGGGTCATACATCGGATTGTCGAGTATATCCTCACGTACCTCAATCTTATTGATGATATAGGCTGTCATGTTCAAACAATCCTTCAGTTCATCGAATGCAGGAAGGAATACTTCCTTGATAATCTGCAAGTCGCGGAAGTAACCGCAAGGCAGATTGTTCTGAATGAGAGTTACCTGAGTAGGAAGTGACTGGAGCTTGTTGCTCTTCGCACGGATAAGCTCGAACACGTCTGGGTTCTTCTTATGAGGCATGATGCTTGAACCTGTGGTACACTCCTTTGGAAGCTTCACAAACTGGAAGTTCTGTGAGTTAAACATACAAGCATCGAAAGCCAACTTGGCAAGAGTACCTGCAAGTCCGGCAATAGAGAATGCCACGTTCCTCTCCAGCTTTCCACGACCCATCTGCGCATAAACCACGTTATAGTTCATTGTGTCAAAACCCAGAAGGTCGGTGGTCATCTGACGGTTCAATGGGAAACTTGAACCATATCCGGCTGCTGAACCGAGAGGGTTACGGTTTGTCATCTTATAAGCTGACTGGAGATACAGCATATCGTCTGTGAGCGATTCTGCATAAGCACCAAACCAAAGTCCGAAGCTGCTTGGCATAGCTATCTGAAGATGGGTATAGCCAGGCATCAATACGTTCTTATACTGCTCTGACTTTGCAATAAGCTCGTCGAAGAGAGTCTTTGTGCCTTCTACCACCTCACGCAAGGCTGCACGAGTGAAGAGCTTGAGGTCAACGAGTACCTGATCATTACGTGAACGACCAGAGTGAATCTTCTTACCCATATCGCCAAGAGCGCGAGTAAGCATAAGCTCTACCTGAGAGTGAACATCCTCAATGTCATCCTCAATAACAAACTCACCCTTTTCGCATATAGCGTATATCTTACGCAGTTCCTTGAGCAGAACTGGCAGTTCATCATCAGCAATAAGTCCTATGGAATTCAGCATGGTGATATGTGCCATACTACCCATTACATCATATTTTGCAAGATAGAGATCCATCTCGCGATCACGACCAACCGTGAAACGCTCAATCTCCTTGTTAATCTCAAAACCCTTAGACCAAAGTTTCATTTTTTCTTTTTACTTTATACTAATAATATACCTATTTACACGTTATCAGGTTGCAAAATTAATGATTTTTCCACAATTATCCAACAGATTGTAAAAAACAATCGTGATTTTTTGCTTTTTTTGTTCTTTTAGATTGATTTTACCCTAAATGTACATAATATTTTAGTGTAAAACAACGATTTAGCGATTTCAATAAAACGCATCTTGCGATGCTTGTGGCTTTCAAGAAAATTATTCACGATGACCAGAAAATTTATTCCAGAAAAATATATTTTATTCAAATCATAAGTTATTTAATTAAACAATTTGTATCTTTGCACCTGTAAATCACTTTTAAATATTATGAACACTATGACTAACGAGACAAAACATTATAGGCGATATACAATAGCATTGGTATTATTAACAATTGTTGAAATGATTGTATTTCATTTTGCAATGTCTATTGAAGGAATATTGATGCTATTTCCTTTGAATTTAGCTTTCATTATTCTGTGGATATATGCCTTTGTAATTGTGTTTCGTTGTTTTAGAATGCGGGACAAATGGCAACGCTGCATTATGATTTGGATAATAATCCTATTACTATATATGCCTATATTTTGGGCAATAAGAAAGATGGCTTTTTTATCTGTCAAATATGATTTGCCTAATGGCATTACCATGACAGTAGAGCCTGAAAAGATTACTTTTGATGAAAACGGAAAGAAAAGTTCAATAGAGTTTCTCAATACCAGTGAACATTATTCTCTAACCCTGATAGAAGGGGATACCCTATATTTCTTTACTTCAGATTCTGTGTCTATCCAAACTCATGAACTTAGATACCCGATAAAAATATATATAGACAATAATAAAGAAGAATACGAAAAAGCAACTATTGACACTAAATTAAAGTGGAGCTATTGCTATAATTTCGTAAATGACTCTCCTTTTATCTATGGAGTTCAAACGCTTGAAATTCGTAAAGGAGATAGTATTTATAGTCAATGGTGGATGAATAATGCTGGATATTTAAATTGTAGAGAAGAAGGAGACAAGAGTGTAAGGTCAATATATAAGTAGTTTTAATATTCTTATCGTCAAAACAATAATCCTAAAACTGATTATTCAAGAATGCTCTTGTTTGCACATAGCTTGGCTCATAGTATGCACTTGAATTGTAATTATCTATGGCATCACATATAGGTGAGGCATATACTTTTTGGATGCTCTCAACTAATTCATCATCTTGTGTTACAGAACTTATAAGTCGTGCATAAACCTTGCCCATCTGCGTTTCAGACGGCACCTTATCCGTAAAACGAGCATCAATCTTCGTTACATCCACATCGCCTTGCTCAAGTCCGTATTCATCCTTCCAGGCATCAACCACCTCATTAGGATTAAGACAATGATTAGTCTCTGCTATCGAAAGCTGACGAGCAAGCCCCTCCTTACCCATTTTACCGACAACATAGTTATTCCTCTGCTTTATGGCTCTGGCTGTACGCTCTATCATATAGCAGACAAAATACAGGTCGTTGAAAGTTATTTCTTGATCAGGGAAATAGATGTTGCTCATAACTCGTAATTTGATTGGTAGGTTAATGTCTTGAGTGCCTTATCTGTGCAAAATAGAATCTGATGTGTCGGATGCTTGAACTTTGCCAATGCCCAGAAAGCCTCACGTGTAATTCTTCCTGATAGAAAATCCTCTACATAGTCCCATACCTCGTCGTCTGCCATAGGTCCTTCAACAATGTCGTAGGGATGAGACTCACCATGCCTACAAGCAGCTACAAAATCCAGCCACTCATCAGTCATCATAGGGAATGACTTTACATTCAACCTATCATCAGGTTCATAATTATACACACACACAATATGAGGATTACGTTTTGCCATAGCCCAACGCTGAGCCTGTCTTTCAAGGTTCGTGCAATAGAATCCAAAACCGAAATCCTTGTTGTAACCAGAAACACGAATTTCAGGATTCTTCACAATGGTATTTGTGCCATGGAAAAGTTTCATTTATCTTCTTTTTTATTGTTCAGTTGCAAAAGTAATCAATATTTCTGATTTCTCCAAATTTCTCAGTAGAAAAAGTCAAAATCCTTAAACCTCCAAAGAAAACATGGAAAAGTTTATGTATGTGGATTAAGCCATAAGGAAGTACATAGGCTCAAAACTCGAAGATTTTCCGCTATAGCTCCTATGTAAATACCATTAAGATACCATAAAGATACCATATAAATACCATTAACTATGGTAATATTATGGTATTATTATGGTAATATAATGGTATTATAATGGTATTATCATCGAAGGAAAAGCGGAAGAAGATGGGGGGTTCATAAACGCACGAAAACAAAATCCCGCACCTCCGTTGATCCATAAGGAATAGGAGATGCGGGATGTGTAGTTAACGCTTGTCTGGCAAACCGTATTCTATCCAGCGCTCTTTGGGATAGTTGTTCTTGATGATAAGCTTGCACGCAGCATATTCATCTTTCACATTGTTGAAAAGCTTGCTCACACGATCCAATTTAGGGGCAAGTTCCGCACGAAGACGGTCACATTCTTCGCAAGCTGAAATCAAAATGTCTATGGCCTGTTCCATAGCACTTAGTTCCTGCAATGTTGCACCTGTGCCTGTCTCGCTGAGATGCTTACGCAAACCCTGAATAAGACTGCGACTTTTTTCGATCTGCATTTCGATTGTCTTTGTCATAATTGTGATTTTATTTATGTTAAACAAGGCTACTATTGGGCGTAGCCAGCCCTTGTATGTTTTTATTTAGTCTGATACTACGTTTCAATAACCTTGCTCCCATTACAGGCCACGTTGGGAAACGGCGTATGCCTCGACGAATGGTAGGAATATCCCAAAGCAGAAAAGCTATGGTCAGGAATCCCGCAATATAAAGCACCCATCCGTAAAGTTGCTTGATAGTTACAGCCATCATTGATGGTATGAAACTTTCCATCCATTCTCCTATGTTGAATGGTGCAGAGGTGAATGCCGGCATATCAAGGTAAGCCGTATAGCGAATAATATTGTCTGCCATATAGTAACGCAACCCCCATGAATAAAGCGCACAGCCAATAACACCTCTGATATACATGTGCATGAAATTGAATATCGAGAGTGACTGGAAGAAATGCTCAAAGGTCATAATCTCATGCAGACTCCACAAAAATGTGATGCTCAATATGGCATAACCGAAACCACGAAATACGAGTGGCAGACGCAATACTTCTATGTTTATATGGTCAGCTACAAGGAAATAGAATCCTGCTGCATAGAGCGTAATGCCAAGTAGTCCGATGGCTATTAGCTTATATACGTTGAATTGCCATTTTTTAGCCATAACCATGAAAGAAGACAACCAATCAAAATGCCTGGTAAAGTCCATAGGGTAAGGCTGCATGAGGTTAGCATTTCGTAATTCATCACTTCTTCGTAGAACACCTCTTCAAGCACATGCTCAGATGCAAGTAGTCCTTCGACCACAGCTATGAGAAGAAGTATTGGAATAAGATTACGATATGTCCACATACGAGGCTCGAAATAAGGCTGCTGCTTTGTCCACATACGATGTAGGCAACCGCCAAGCGTTATGAGCGAAGTGCCCGTAAGCGTGCGTATTGTGGGTGAATGCCACCAATCAAGCCAGTCGCCATAATTGAAGATATAGGCTATCTGCAAGCCAAGCAGACTCCAGAATGCAGCTCCCAGCCAGTCAATATTCTTTAGTGGTATTCGTTGTGGCATAGGGCACCAAGGGCGTGTAAGGAACAGTTGAATAGTGACGACAAGCATCATCAATCCTATGACAAACCAATGTGAGGCATACCAATGATAGTTATGTCCGAAGAACGCACTATACCACGCCTGCACCTCTATGCTCGTCAGTAGTATGACGTGAAGACATGGAAAGAACACGCCCATATCACGTGTAGGTGTCATCCATAGCTGTATGTTCGACATATTCTCGAAAGTTCCCTGAATCTTAGCCATACCTGCTATGAAACAGAGTAGCCACATCAAGGGCAGAAACGTTGTCTGCGTGAATAGCCAGTTACAAACAGCAAGCACCAATGCAGAGGTAATAAGCAGAAAGCGATTGGAAAACCTGAACTTCATACGGAACAATATGGGGAAGTAGATAGCCATTCCTGCAAGGTTGCTGTAAAGGCACATCATTACATCCTCGCGCATTATTGCCCTACCGCCAATCATCTCGTTCAGCGCACCAAGATAAACACAACCACCCAACTGAAAGCAGAAAGCCTGCACGATGTAAATCCACGGACGCAGCTTTTCAGGCACACATTCGCGAAACATCGGCATGGAAAAAGGAGGTGGTGTAGGATGTTGACTCATAATCAGTATTTTATTTCACATTCTACATTCAAGCCGGCACGCAACTTTGCCACGTTTTCCGGCTTGTTGCCTTCAAGACTTATGCGAACAGGCACACGCTGTTCTACTTTCACGAAATTACCTGTGGCATTATCCTGTGGGATTAGACTATATGCACTACCTGTAGCATCTGATATGCGTTCTACAACTCCTTCATATTCCACATCAGGAACTGCATCAGCCTTGATCTTCACCTTTGCACCAACCTTGATGTGTGGCAGTTGTGTCTCGCGATAGTTGGCTACAATCCAAATATCCTTGCTGTCAACAATATCAACTATGGTTTGCCCTGGCTGTATAAGTTGACCTTCATGAATATTCTTGCGTCCAAGTACTCCGTCAGCAGTAGCAATAATAACGGTATATGACAGATTCAACTGTGCCAGTTTCACTTGTGCACGAGCCACATCTATAACAGCCTCACCTTGCTGAAGATGATGTTCTTGCTCGCTTTTTGTCAATGTCATAGAATGACGACGGCGGTTTGCAGCTTCATAGCGTGCACGAGCTGTAAGATAGGCAGTATGAATATTATCTGCCTGTTGCTGTGTTACGCTCTGCTGTTCAAGCAGTTTCTGGAAGCGTGTGTCCTCGCGTTGTGCATTCTCCATCATTACACGTAATTCCTCAATAGAAGCATCGGCTGCCCCAATATTGCTCTGAGTAGCATCTATTCCCGTTGTCGTAGCTCTATTTCCAGCCTTGGCTTGTGCTAAGGCTGCCTCTGCTTGAGCCAGAGCCAAGCGAAATTCTGCATCCTCTATTATTGCCAGAGTATCACCTTTGTGTACTGTCTGGAATTCATTGAATCTTATTTCCTTGACAAATCCGCCAACACGGGCATTGACAGGAGTTATGTGCTGCTGTACGTGTGCATTGTCCGTCCATTCCACATTTCCAAAGTGTGCGAAATTAAGAATAACTATGGTAGCTCCAATGATAAGTAGGACAATAACGATGACGTTGTATGTCCAGCGATAAACAATTCTCTTTTCCATTATAATGTGTTACTGATGTATTTTAGTTTGTAATAGTTGTAAAGAAGGGATATTCTTGCATTTACTAATGCCATATCGGCTGATAGTTTCATACTTGAAGCATCAAGCATATCTGTAAGCAACGCAAGCTGATTCTGATAGCGGTTTTGCACCACGTCATAATTCTGTGTAGCAAGTTCTACTTGCTTCTGCTGGGTTTCCACTTCCTTGAAGGAAGTAAGGAAGTTTACGTATCCTGCCTGAATACTGTTTTCTACCCCTTCGCGTGCCAAAGCAATCTGCTCCTGCGTCTGTTTGTAGTTGAGTTGTGCATGGCGTACTGAATGTGTATTCTTCCACAGACTGCCAAGATTATACTTCAACCCTATACCAACAAACCAAGCGTTCACATTAGCATTTACAGGAATAAGGTCGTTGGTATATGGACCGAAAAGATTATCCTCGGCAATTACAGCCAACGAAGGAAGTGATTCTGCACGTGTTGTCTTTATCTTCTGCTCAGCCAACTGAGAGGCTACATTTGCCTGCTGTATTCCTATGTTGTTTTCAAAAGCCTTCTGCTGCCAGTTATGCTCATTGACAATAGCGTTCATAGAGTTCATTTCTCTATTAAGCATCAAGGTGTCTATGGCAATAGTACTTCCGTCTGCCAAATGCAACGTTGTGCAGAGCTGATGATTAATGATATTCTGCGCGTCTTTCAGCTTTTCTTTCGTCAACTGTAATGTCATTAGCTGCAACTCATAGCGCGTGATATCATTCTTCAATACAGTTCCTTGATTACATCGAGCCTCCATATTCTGTATAACCTTCTTGGTGAGCATGATGTTCTGGTCAATGACCATCTGCTGATTCTGTAGCTTGTAGAGGTCAAGATAGTAGCCTGTTATGAGAAACCGTACTTCCTGACGGTTTTTCTCAACGTCAAGCGTAGCCATCTGTTCTCCAAGCTCTGAAATACGGATACCAGCACGAATTGCACCACCTGCATAGATTACCTGTGAAACCTGCGCAGTAAAAGAATTTCCCCAATGAGGTGATTTCTGACGGCCATTCTCTACTTTCTGAGGTCCTAGTCCTGCAAGTATTACAGATGTTGTTCCACTTGTGGAGAAACCACGGCTCATTAGCGTGGCATCTCCAATATAGCTACCACTTGCACTTAATTCTACGTTTGGCAGCATAGCATTCTTAGCAACCATAACGGCTTCTGATGCGGCTCTAAGACCTGTCTGACTGACCGTAATCTGCTGATTATGCTGGTCAGCCAAGTCATAGAGTTGTTGAAGAGACTGGGCTTCAGCCTGACTGAAAAAAGAAGAGAAATAAAAAAGTGAAAATACAATCTTTTTTTTCTGTTTCATGTTAATTAAGATGTTATCTTTTGATTTTTTTCCATGTTTATAGTACATAAAATCCCTATATGTGCCGTTTGTAAAAATGACACACTACACCTGGCTGTGCCCCCCACGAGACAAGCCTATAATTAATAATCTGAAGAAAATGATTTAAATAATTGGATAGAAAGGATATCTACTTCCCCATAAATAAGTTTTTGGAGATGGTGTAATAGTATGTAATAAAATATCTTTCATATCCTTGTCTTGCTATCCGAAGTTATGGGATTGGTTTTCTCAAAACAACATGAAAAGCATGATTATTTTGCTCTTTTTATTATAGATTTAATCCCAAGTCAACTACAAAATTACAAATATTTTTTGAAATAGCAATTATATACAACCTCGACATTTAATATTTTTTAAGACAAAAATATCACCTTACGAATATATTTTGCTATATCGACATTACAAAAATTCCTGTTGTCTGCAATATTAAATATTTGTATAGATAAAGTAAGGATATGTTTATTTCCACTCTATCATATTGAAAATAATTCTCATATAATAAAAAAAACGAAAGAATTTGAAGAGGGGGGTGCACTTTTGCCTATTTTATCGCTTTTATATACTGATTTTCAGTTTTTTACGAAGCGTGTACCCCCCTCATAAAAACGCATTATTATATGTTCACTTCAGGGGAGGGGTGCACGCTTCGTTATTCCTTTATTTTCAATATTTTATACCCATAAATGGGCAAAAGTGCACCCCCCCCTTGAAAAACTCTCACGAAAAAAATATTCAGAACACGAAAGAAACGATATTTTCCGTTCATTTTGTGTTTTCCGTGTTCAAATATACTCTTCCCTCTCAGGTCCGTTCCAGGTCCGTTTCAGGTCCGTTTCAAGTCCGTTCCTATGAATGGGAGGTAAATGGGACTTACAACGGATTTACAACGGACTTACTTGGGAGGTACATATAAATGAATTATGAAATGTGTGTTTTCTTTTTCATCTGACAAATGAAAAAATATTGCTAAAGTTATACGATTATCACTTATTTGCTGTAACTTTGCCGACAGTTTTAAAAATATACAACATGAGAGACTTCGTGAAAATCATCTTCGTTTTATGTGCTGTTACTATGACAGTTGCATGTACCCGACCGAATCGTAATAATAATACGACGGAAGATCCATTACCCGTGAAATACGAGAATGAACTTTTCTCTATAGACTTGCCAAGTGGATGGGAGATTGATGATTCCGGTTGGCTGGGACTGGATTCTATGCAAAACGAGGTGGAAATACATTCAAGCAATTCCCCTGTATGGTTCCACATTGTGAAGACATTCATGCCTATTCAATGGAAAAATGTTTATGAGGCAACGGAAATGGCAATAGCTGCAAGGGCTATGAGTGGTGCCAACGTAGAGCTTATTAAAAGGACTGACAGCGTAGAGGTTGGAGGCTATCCTACTTCTATCCTATATTTTGCCAATGTTGTGGATAAAGACACAATCATTCAGAAACAATATGTGACATATCTTGAAGACTCGCATATCGTTATCTATTTCAACGAGAACTTCTATTCAAATCAATGGGATGAAGCTCAGAAATATGGTGAAAAGATAATAGGTTCAGTTAAACTTAAGAAGGTTGTTAATCCTCTTGAAAAAGATAGCGTGATGAAAGAAACTATACAAAAGGCGATGGCTGGCAAGAAAATACAGCAGGAATATATAGAAAAGGGCAAGAAAATAGTTAATGACAAATAGATAAATCCCGCTCTCGGCAAGCATTATAAATGCGCTAAGAGCGGGATTTAATTATATATTATCTGGTTCTGAAAACGCAGATTATATTAAGCCTTTCTCATCTTAAGAGAGTACTCGCGAGGAGTGCAGCCCATCTTCTCCTTGAAGATACGACGGAATGTGTACTCGCTGCTGAAACCTACGAGGAATGCAATCTCACTTGCACGCTTTGTGCCCTTCTCGAGAAGTGGCATAGCCTCCTGAAGACGAAGGTCGTTTACGTATGCTGTGAAAGAAGTACCCCTTTCCTTATGGAGATATGCACTGAGATATGTGCGGTTACTATTCATGTCACGTGCCAGAGTTTCGATGTAAACGTCTGGATTAAGATAGAATTTCTCAGCCTCATACTTCTTGAGAAGTGCGGCAAAATTCTTTGGTTTAGAATTTCTCATTTTTAATTTTACTAAATGTTATTGTTATCCGTTTATTAATATTCATTTCCTTATATCTTCCCCGTCATGACATAACTCAAACCTTTTTACCCCTGGTCATTCGGTTTAGCGAAAAGGGTCTGTTTTCTTTTTTTATAAAAAGTAGATTCTTATTGTTACCCTGATGAGTGCTTACAGAATACCTATATCTAATATAGAACGGCAAGACTTATTGCTTTATTGTCTGCTTTTTACACTTTCATAGCAATTTCAATCCCTTGTTATCTGTGTATTTCTACACATCTAATTGACCGCATATTATTTTTGGTAGTTCTTCAACAAACCCGATTTCTCGAGGATAGAAAAAAGTTCAACCATATTAGTCAAAAATATATGGAGTCTCTCATTTTACAAGGTGAATAAAAATGCCATATTTACCCATGGGAGCTCCATTTTCCTTTGCAAAAGTACAAAAAAAATTCGATTTTGAGCATATTTTTTTTGAAAATTGATAAAAAACGTTAATCTTTTAACACTCTTTGGTAAAAAAAATGCACACACAAGCAATTGTGCGTGCATTATATCCCAAAAATACGATATTTCTACTATTTTACTTCCCAGATGTCATTGGTTTCAAGAAGTTCTGCGAAGTTGTGATACTTCTTAGCTGCCTTAACCTCTTCAATCTGTGCGGTAACGCAGTCGTCATAGGTTGGAGCATCAACATCACGAATAACACCGAGTGCTACAGGGAAGCCATCGCCGTTGCCCATGAGAGCGAGCTTGAGCTGGAGGGTGTTGTCCTCACAATGTGCATCATGAACAAGGATATCCTTCTCTGTGATGCCATTCTCGCCAATCTTCACAACCTTGAGACCGAAACCTTCCTGAACAAGTCCGAACTCACGATCCTTACCGAAGATCAATGGCTTGCCATGCTCTACATAGATAGCGTTCTCTGCACGACCTGCTGAATTATACACAGCAGCATGTGTTCCGTCGTTGAAGATAACACAGTTCTGGAGAACCTCTGTTACAGAAGCGCCCTTATGCGCATTTGCAGCCTTGAGAACCTCTACTGTGTGTTTGCCGTCAGTTGCTACGGTACGGGCAAAGAAATGGCCACGAGCGCCGAAACAGAGCTCTGCTGGGCGGAATGGATCCTCTACTGTGCCGTAAGGAGATGACTTGCTGACAAAGCCACGTGGAGAGGTTGGAGAGTACTGACCCTTTGTAAGACCGTAGATACGGTTGTTGAGAAGGATCATATTGAGGTTGATGTTACGACGGTTAGCATGGATGAAGTGGTTACCACCGATAGCAAGTCCGTCACCATCACCTGAAATCTGCCAAATGCTAAGGTCAGGATTAGCAATCTTTGCACCTGTAGCGATAGCTGCTGCACGACCGTGAATTGTATTCATGCCGTAAGTAGCCATATAGTGAGGCAGACGTGAAGAACATCCGATACCTGATATAACTGCTATGTTCCAAGGGTCAACGCCGATTTCTGCCATTGCCTTGTGGAGTGATGCGAGGAAGAAGTGGTCACCGCATCCAGGACACCAACGTGGCTGTCCTTTCTTATAATCGTTAGCTGTATATGCCATTTTGTTTATGCAGCGACGAGCTCATTAACCTTGAATGGCTGTCCCTTAACCTCATTATACTGTGCAGGTACGAAGTTATCAACCTTCATACGCAACCAAGCAGCGAGCTGTCCCATGTTCTGCTCTGCAACGACTACCTTTGGATACTTCTTGAGTACCTCAGCAGTATTCTTTGGCAATGGGTTGATGAACTTGAAGTGTGCGAGGGCAACCTTCTTGCCAGCAGCACGCATCTCGTCCATTGCAGCATGGAGGTGTCCGTATGTACCACCGAAACCAACGATGAGGAGCTGTGCATCATCAACATCACCTACAACCTCAAGGTCAGGAACCTGAATGTTGTTGATCTTTGCCTGACGCTTGCGTGTCATGAGGTCATGGTTCTCTGGATTTGTAGAGATAGCACCTGTCTTGTCGTCCTTCTCAAGACCACCGAGGATGTGCTCGAAGCCCTGACGACCAGGAACAGCCCAGTAACGTGTGCCGTTCTCAGCACGCATGTAAGGAGTCCACTTACCCTTCAATTCCTCTGGAACATATGGAGGGTTGATAGCATCCATCTTAGCAAGGTCAGGGAGCTTGAATGCACCTGAACCATTAGCTACGTATGCGTCTGTGAGGAGACATACAGGAGTCATGTGCTCGAGGGCAATCTTTGAAGCCTGGAAAGCAGCATCGAAACAGTCTGTTGGACTTGTAGCAGCGAGTACTGGCATTGGAGACTCACCATTACGGCCGAAGAGAACCTGAAGGAGGTCTGTCTGCTCAGACTTTGTTGGAAGACCTGTAGCAGGACCACCACGCTGTACGTCGAGTACAACGAGAGGAAGCTCCATGATAACAGCAAGGTTCATAGCCTCAGACTTGAGGCAGATACCAGGACCTGATGTACTTGTTACAGCGAGAGCACCTGCAAAGGCTGCACCAAGAGAAGAAGCACAACCTGCAATCTCATCCTCACACTGAACAGTAGTCACACCAAGTGACTTATGCTTAGAAAGTTCATGAAGAACGTCGGTAGCAGGAGTGATAGGGTAAGAACCAAGATAGAGCTTGAGTCCAGCCTTCTCAGCAGCAGCAATGAAACCATAGGCTGTTGCCTTGTTACCTGTGATATCCATATAGCGTCCAGGAGTCTTCTCCTTTGACTCTATACGGTAAACGTTAGTTGCTGAAGAATGTGTGTTGTGACCGTAGTCATAACCAGCCTGAATAACCTTGATGTTAGCCTCAGCGATTGCAGGCTTCTTAGCGAACTTCTCGCGGAGGAAGTTAGCAACGAGGTCAAGGTCACGGCTGAAGAGCCAGCATACAAGACCGAGGGCGAACATATTACGGCACTTGAGCATAGCCTTGTTATCCATACCAGTATCAGCAAGAGCCTCCTTTACAATAGTTGTGATAGGGCACTGGATAACACGGTCAGGATCAATACCCATCTCGCCGAGATAGTCCTGAGTCTCGAAAGCTGCCTTCTTGAGGTCGCTCTCACCAAATGAATCAGTATCGATGATGATAGTTGCGTTTGGCTTAGCATAACGGTACTGAGTCTTGAGAGCAGCAGCATTCATGGCTACAAGAACATCACACTCATCACCAGGGGTATATACCTTGCTTGCACCAATGTGTACCTGGAAACCTGATACACCAGTAAGCGAGCCTTGTGGGGCGCGGATATCAGCTGGATAATCTGGGAATGTTGAGATACTGTTACCTACGGTAGCAGATACTGTAGAGAAAATGTTACCTGCAAGTTGCATTCCATCACCGGAATCACCTGAAAAGCGGACAACAACCTGGTCCAACTCCTTAACTTCTAATTGTTCTGCCATAAATGCTTTTGTTATATTTATGAGTTATAATTTTCTTCTTTTTCCTGTCGTTTATTACAATCTGTTGCAAAAGTACATATTTTTATTGACAAAAACAAATTTTTATTCACAAATCTTTACTTTTTGTTAGTAAATTGCTGTATTCTGCACGATTATATTATATTTTACCCCTAAAGTTCTACTCTTTCCACTTTTACGTCTTCGTGGAGGAACATAGCTGCACATTCCTTGAATCTCTCAGGGTTTTCTGTGGTATAATATGATATTTTCCCATTCTTGGAACATCTTTCTTCCATCTCCTTATGACGGTTCAGATAGTCTTCAAGACTTGCTGCCACATATTCTCCCTGTGAAACTATTCTTATTCCTTTCGGTACTGATTTCCGTAATGCGTTCATAAGAAGAGGATAGTGGGTACAACCTAATAATATAGTGTCAATCTCGCTGTCTTTCTCAAGAAGCTGATTTATTCTCTTCCTTACAAAGTATTCCGCACCTTCTGTTTCTGCCTCTCCAGCCTCAACAATAGCAGCCCAAAGAGGACAAGCCTGCCCTGATACCTTGATATCTGGAAAGAATTTCTGTATTTCGAGTGTATAGCTCTCACTACGTACAGTTCCTTCAGTAGCTACAAGACCAACGTGACGTGTCTTTGTTATATTTCCTATAACCTCTACTGTAGGACGTATTACGCCAAGTACACGTCTTTCAGGATCAACAAGAGGAATATCATTCTGCTGAATAGTACGAAGAGCCTTTGCAGAGGCTGTATTACAGCCAAGGATTACGAGTTTACATCCCATGTCGAAGAGTTTCAGTACAGCTTCTCTTGTGAACTGATATACCACATCGAATGAGCGTGGTCCGTAAGGTGCTCTGGCATTATCCCCTAAATACAGAAAATCATACTGCGGTAGTCGTTTACGCAACTGCTGCAGTATGGTCAGTCCACCATAACCGGAATCAAATACTCCTATAGGTCCAGGGGTTTTATCTCCTTTTATCATCTAATTCTATCGATTAGTAAATCTGTCACATCCTCTCCTATCATAGGATTTATATATGGAACAGCATTATTATCGGTATTGAGGATAACAACAAAATTATTATCATTGCCTAAGGACTTAATAGCATTATCAAGCTTATTGCGAAGTGGAGTTAATGCTTCTTCCTCTGCCTTTGCAAGAAGTCTCTCTGATTCCTGCTTGAAAGCTATGTTACGCTCTAATATACTCTGCAGTTCACTCTGACGCTTCTCACGGATTGCAGATGCCATTCCATTTAGATTCTCAATGAAATTCTCGTATTTTTCATTGAAATCCTTCTGTGCAAGCTGTATCTCAGCATCATACTGATTTCTCAGGTTCTCTATACTTGCCTTAGCACTTACATAATCATGTGTAGCCTTGAGCACAGCATCATAACTGAAATAACCTATTTTCAACTGCTGAGCGCTGATAGGAAGCATTATAAAAGATACAAGTAAAAGGAGTAAATATTTTTTCATTATTACTAAACTCTATACACTAATCTCTAAACAAAACAAAAAAGGGCAGGTCTTCAGTCTATTGGCTGAAGTGACCTGCCCTGTATGTCGTATGTAGTTTACTTAAGCTTGTTGAGTTCAGCCTTAACTTCAGCTGTAACATCCTTTGAGCCTGCACCAACATAGAGGGCAGCACCCTGCTCGAATATGTAAGTATATTGACCAGCCTTACCTACGTTCTGGATAGCTGTCTGTACCTTCTTATATACAGGAGCCATCTTCTCCTGCTGTTGCTTCTGCATCTCCTGCTGATTCTGAGCGTATGTCTGCTGAATCTTATTATACATCTCCTGAAGAGAAGCCTCTGTCTCCTTCTGAGTTGTAGCATTCATAGTAGCCTTTGCCTTCTCGAATTCGTCCATCTTACGCTGGAACTCATCTTGCATAGCCTTGAGCTCGTTCTCAAACTGCTGTGCAGTAGCCTGAAGCTCACCATTAATCTTTGCAATCTCAGGGAGTGTAGTCATTATGCTCTGTGAATCAACGTGTCCAAATTTCTGTGCCATTACAGCCATTGGAGCAAAGAGCATCATAATGATAAAAAGTCTTTTCATTTTCTTTGTCGTTTTATTATTATTTAATTTTATTCGTTATTATTATCTCCGGAATATCTGGACTTTCCACAAAACCGGATTTAGAAAACTGGCTACAAAGTTAGCATAAAAGCGCGAAACATCAAAATTTATTCGGCAATATCAACTAAATATTGTGAATTATTAATAATCTAAAGCACTATTGAACATTATATCCAAGTTTTTCCAGCACTTCTCTACTGATATCTATCTTTGGTGAAGCATATATCATACCATTGTCTGAAGCACGGTCTATAACCATAGAATATCCTCTCAATTCTGATATACTTTTAACAGCATTATATATCTCCTCCTGAATTGGTGACATCAGGGATTCACGCTTCTTGAAAAGTTCACCTTCCGGACCAAAATACTTCTTCTTCAGTTCAGATGCTTCCTTCTCCTTTTGCATAATAGCTTCCTGTTTTGCCTTCTTCTGTTCTTGAGAAAGGAATACAACCTCGTTCTGGTAATTCTTATACATTGTGGATGCTTCAAGGTTGAGAGCCTCTACCTCTGCCTGCCATTTCTTTGAAACCTGGTTCAACTGTTCGTTAGCACGCTCGTATGCAGGAATATTCTTTAGGATATATTCCATATCAAGAAGGGCGAATTTCTGGGCTTTGCATGAAGTGCTGGCACCAAACGAAAAAATTCCTAAAAGCAATGTTATTAATAGAACTCTTGATTTCATAATTGTATATTTTAAGATAACTGGCAATATTACCGATTGCAAAATTAATCAGTTTACGTCTTTAAACAAAAGAAATTTCCCTATAAGATATAGAGAAATTCCCTATGTTTTGTTTAGAACTCCTGACCAAGGATGAAGTGGAACTGACTTCCACCCTTTCTTCCATATACATTGTCTCTATCAAAACCGTAAGCCCAGTCTATACCCATCAAGCCTACCATTGGCAAGAAGATACGCACACCAACACCGGCACTTCTCTTTAATTCAAATGGGTTGAACTTCTGAACCTCATTCCATGCATTACCACCTTCTGCAAAGGTAAGACCATAAATAGTAGTGTTACCAAGCATGAATGGATAACGAAGCTCAAGAGAATAGCGGTTGTATGCATAGCCATTATACGAAAGTGAACCGTTTTCATAACCACGAAGACCGATAGTCTCAGAGCCATATCCAGAATAACCGCCTGACATACCATCACCACCCATATAGAAAGTTTCGAATGGAGACTTGTTATATTTGTTGTATGAACCGAGAATACCAAGTTCTACACGAGTCATGAGTACGAAACACTTAGCACCACCTGTAAGAGCTGTATAAGTCTTGCTCTTGAACTTCCACTTATGATACTCAATCCAGCGATATTTCTCCTGAGATTCTTTATTATAATTACTTGACTCACGATTTGTAGCAAGATTCTTATAGTCCTTATTATCAAATGCTGACCAAGGTGGAGTTATTGACAATGAAAGGTCAAATTCTGAACCACGACGTGGGAATAGCTGATTGTCAGTTGAAGTACGTGAAAGGTTTATATTAAAATTGAGATTGTTACTATTTCCTGTTTTTATATTAAGGAAATAATCCCAGTTATTCAGCATATAACGTGTGTATGCAAGTGACATTGACAACATAAAATAGTCATCTGGCCAACGAAGACGCTTACCAATACCAACACTTGCACCAAACATTTTCATACTCTTATCAGGATCCATATTACTCATGTAATCAATACCATACATACCATAAATAGTACTCATATATGAACTATTTATATAACTTGTGCTTACATCAGTCTGCTTAGAAAAGAAAGCATTTACTGAGAACTGAAGCGGACGCTTACCTCCAAGCCAAGCAGTTGAATAACCTATATTATATGACTGGTAGTATGAACCGTTTGTCTGTGCACCTAAAGAGAGTGTCTCACCATCACCAATAGGCATAAGACCTCTATGCTCCCTATTCTTGTTGAATAGATTAGCCATAGAGAAGTTATTCAGCTTCAAACCTATCTTACCGATTACACCGGTCTGTCCCCAACCAAGAGAGAACTCTACCTGGTCGTTAGATTTCTGCTCAAGATCCCAGTTGATATCCACAGTTCCATCCTCTGGGTTAGGCTTCACATCAGGATTAACCTTTTCCGGGTCAAAATGTCCCATAGAGGCAAGCTCACGTGCTGAACGCATAAGTGCTTCCTTAGAGAAAAGGTCACCTGGTTTTGTACGAAGCTCACGACGTACCACATTCTCATACAGACGGTTATTACCATTAATACGAACATGTGATATATGAGCCTGCTGACCTTCCCATATACGCATCTCAAGGTCAATACTGTCACCTACTATATTTATTTCTGTAGGATCAAGACGATAGAAGAGGTAACCATTGTTCCAATACTCATTACCTACAGCATCCTCATCCTCTGAAAGTCGCTTGCTCAGCAGTTTCTGGTTGTAAACATCACCCTTCTGCATACCGAGTATCCTTGCAAGATAATCTGAAGGATATACAGTATTGCCCACCCAAGTAATGTTACGTATATAGTATTTCTGACCTTCCTCTACCTTAAGATATACATTTACATGACGGTCATCGTATGTACTAACGCTATCCTTGAGGATAGTAGCATCACGAAAACCGAGTTCGTTATATTTCTCTATAAGACCATTCTTAGCTTCTGTGAAACGCTCAGGAGTAAACTTCTTTGACTTGAACAAAGAATATAACTTACCTGCCTCATTGATTTTCTTCAATGCGCCCTTAGAGAAAATTCCACCTTTTATCTTCTTGTCAGTAAGATATTCATTTCCTTCAATAGTAATGCTGTGAACCTTTGTCTTCTCCTTCTTGTCAACTTCCACATCGAGAATGACATAATTCTTCTGACTCACATCATCACGCTGACGAATGTTAATCTCAGCATTTTTGAAACCCTTGTCATCGAAATATCTCTTTGCAAGAATCTTCGCACGGTCAATCATGTTAGGAGTAATCTGCGAACCTTTCAGCAAGCCCAGCTTTTCCTCCATATCATTCTTCTCAGTCTTTTTCAGACCAATATAGTTGATAGTAGAAACACGAGGACGAGTCTGGAGATAGATATGCAGATATATGTCATCACCAACGATGGAGTCAGCAGCAATCTTTACCTCAGAGAAGAGTCCATGATGCCAATAACGCTTCACAGCCTCTGTAATCTCATTACCCGGAACTGTTATTTTCTGATCAATAGAGAGACCTGATATACTTGTAAGCATATAGTCCTCATAACCATCCACACCGCTCACGGCAATGCCCTTGATAGTACACTCGCGTGCCTGTCCCGCATAACTGATATCAGGATTAACAATCTTATCCTGTGCGAAACCTGTTAGAAGTGAAAAGTTAAAAGTGAAGAATACAAGTATATTTCTTCGCTTGAATAGTTCACGCATTTTATCTTTAATTATCAATTTTCAATTATCAATTTTTATCTTCTACCTGAGCCTCTGTCTTACCAAATCTTCTCTGGCGTGACTGATAGTCCTCAATAGCCTTATGAAGGTCTTCCTCCATAAAATCTGGCCAATATGTATCACAGAAATACAATTCTGAATATGCTATCTGCCAAAGCAGGTAATTGCTTATTCTCAATTCACCACCTGTCCTAATTAGAAGTTCAGGATCAGGCATGAAGTTTGTTGCCAAATGCTCTGTAACTGTCTGCTCAGTTATATCCTCTACATTGAGTTTGCCTTCCTTCACTTCCTGAGCCACATCAGCCATAGCTTTTGTTATCTCCCAGCGTGAAGAATAACTAAGAGCCACAACCATAGTCATAGCATCATTCTTTGCCGTATGTTCCTCTGTCTCAGCAAGCTTTTTTCTAACCTCAACAGGAATACGACTAAGGTCGCCAATAACACGGAAACGCACATTATTCTTCATGAAAATCTCATCCTCAAGACTTGAGAGGACAAGTCCCATAAGTGCTGCAACCTCATCTGCCGGACGGTTCCAGTTTTCTGTAGAGAAGGTATATAGAGTAAGGTATTTCACACCAAGTCGAGTACATTCAGATGTGATTCTGCGAACAGTATCTACACCTGCCTGATGACCATACGCACGAGGCTTACCCTTTTCCGTAGCCCAACGTCCATTACCATCCATAGTGATGGCTATATGTTGCGGTATTCTTGTCTTGTCTAACATATAATATTATCGGCCTCTCCCCCCGCCCTCCCCCATAGGGAGGGAGCCGGAAGGCGAAAGGCATTTCTATTATTCTTTATAAATTATTAATAATCAATTATCAATTAGCCCATGTAGGCACTCCGGCTCCCTCCCTACGGGGGAGGGCGGGGGGAGAGGCCTTAATCCTTAAAACACGTCTTACATTTTTCCCAGAAACTGTAAGTGAGAGAAACCTGTAAATTGCTATAACAGTCCGTATTCTTGAATATTCCTGTACTTGAGATATGATATGGATCCTTCACACCGTCAAGCTTGTCGGAAAGCGTGAAATGCATCATCCATTCCAATCCGAGATTCACCCTATCTGCAACCTTGTATTTCACCCCAAATGCTATTGGCAGATTTGCAGTAAAAATACCACTACCTCCTGTCATCTCAGGTGAACCGAAAAGGTCTGATGAATTTGTCATGACCTTAGCAGGTACAGCCGATAAATCTATCGTACCATTCTTACAGTTCACGTATGTAAAACCAAGTCCTACTCCTATGAATGGAGTTAGTCTTTTTGCTCCACGATAGTCCTGTCCTGTTCCGTATGGAAAGAAGTTATATTCATAGAGCGCGTTGAAGTCAACGAGAGTGTTCTTAAACTCGTATGGTTCTCTTGCTAATACCGTATACTTTTTAGTATTGAAATCCTGATAGTAGGTTGACAGGTTCTTGGAAGAACCTTTTACTGAACCAAATCCAAGTGCAAAGCGAAGAGCCGAACGGGGATTCATCACCCTTCTAAGCATTATAGAACCAGATGGGGATGTATTCTCTCCTGAAAGAATTGCTCCGTTGAAATCCCCTTCGTATGTGGTAAGTCCTAAGCCAGCGCCAAACTCCATACGGTATTCAGGGTCATCCTGCGCCATCATTACGGAGCAAGACGACATCATTACCAGAGCTATTGCTGACCTTAGTCCTATTGTCATACTATAATTGTTATCTTAAGAAATCCTATTTCTTCCAACCCATCTTGTTCAGACGACCTCTCCATACCTGACCGCTGCCTGTGCAAACGATCCATACAAAGTAGTCATCATCCACAACTATTGATGCCTTACTTGCAGAAAAACCTTCTGGCAAAACAAAACTAACATTCTGCTTCCAGCATATTCCACAGTCTTCTGAATAATACAGTTTATCACATTCACCACCTATGGCAAGCAATTTGTTATCGTATGCCGTTACGCTGAGGTTGCTGAGTTTTGGAAGATAGTAATTATTACCACTATTAAACATCTGATACATCCAAGACTGGTCTTTTTCTGCATTATCCTCTACTATCTTGCTCCATACCTCTGCTTTCTTACTATCGGCAGAAGAATTACCTATCAAGAAAGCACGCTTAATATCGCTATTGCTCTCCGTAGAAGTAGAAATGAAGTTAATGTCTGAAGAAGGAATATATCTTGCATCATCGTCAATATTCTCATTTGTCCATGAATTGCCATTATTCAAAGACATCACCAGTTTATTGGCATTCGAAATAGCAAACATTTCCTTGCCACATACACCCAGAACCGACTTCACATTTGTTGATATGGTCTTCCAGTTTGTTGCGTCTGATGAAGAATATATTACATTACCGTCAGCAACATAAATCGTCTTACCATCAGTTGCCATTGTAGCATTAGCACCAAAAGACTTTACTTTCTTAAAACTGTCATTAACAAGAGTCTTTAACTCAGTACCACTAGCAGTCTTACCAAATACTACGATATTCTTATTGCAAAGCCCAGTCTTAACACTAGTATAGTTCTTAATATCATTATCAACAAAATGCTTACTCCACATGAACGAATCAGCTTCCTCCTTATGTGCCACAATATTCAGAATATATTTGCGGACATTCTTAGTGGAGGTAGAAATTACCTGCAACTCTCTTGGCTGAGTGAGGTCATAAGTTTGTTGGGTGTTTAAAAATGAATAATCTTCACTTGTAAGATTCTTTATAAGAACTGTACCACCATTTACAGCACTAATGGTTGAGAACTTAACATTTTTCAAGTTAGTTTCCACAGGCAGAGAATCAGGAGCATTGGTAATAGTACCGCCATATTGATCTATCTTCAAAGTATATTTGCTTCCTACTATTTTTATAGAATCATTCTCCTTACCTGAATGAGAAGGCTTCTTCAGCTCTCCAAGAGTTAATACAGTAATAGCTGCATCATCATAAAAAACAATTTCCGTGTCATTTTTATCACCAAGACACGAAGACATCATACACACCGTAGCAAAAGACAGCGCGAAAATAGATATTTTTGATTTCATTTTATCCTAATTTCGAAATTTCGAGTGCAAAAGTACTTAGAATTTCTCAAAAAAATGAATAAAATCTATGTTTATTAGTAAATTATATCTTAAAAATCGATTATTTAAGGTTAATTGACAAAAAAATAGAGGAAAAATAGGAAAAAGCAGCCTCTCACCAGGGCAGGTGAGAGGCTTTCTCCTTTCTCGTTTTCCTACGCCGCCTTCTTTTTCTGTACTATGCTATACACCTTTCCTTTATGGGTTCGACGTGCGTCATAGCCCATTTCCTTGAGCCTGAGACCGAGGTTCACGATAGTAGAGTGGCTAACGGTAAGATTAGCGAACTCCTTCCTTATCACATTGATAATCTGATTGGTGCTCATCACTTCTGCCTCTTCACCTTCTGCTGGCTTACGGAAACATGAGTCTATCATCTGCTCAAGGTCTGATGTCTGCATAAACGGAGCGTTGAGCTCCTGAATGCGCTTTGTCTGCTCATTGGTAAACCAATAAGGCTTCTTCTCGACCTCCACCTCATATTTCAGTTGGGCAAAGAGTTGCTCATACTCTATAGGACTATCATTATCAATAAGACAATCCTCTGCAATTTTGATACAGAGATAACGGCGTGAACCAGTCACGTCACTAAGAGGATGCGGATTGTTGGTCGTAGCTATGAAGGAAGCAAAGCGAGGCTTGTCATCTTGTGAACCGCCAAAGATAGGGCGACCATTAACCTTTGACTTTGAGAGTGTTTGCTTGAGAGATGCCTGTTGAGAAGGACGGATAGCCTCAAGCTCATCAAGGTTGACAAGAAGGTTATTGGTAAGAGCCATCTCCTTATCAAATTTGTTAGAGAGGTTGAGGTGGTCAAGAAAATACTGACGAAGCTCTACGGGCAGCAGACGCTTGGCAAAGGTCGTCTTTCCGCATCCCTGACAGCCAATGAGAGTTGGCACACATTCATTACCGTGAAGAGTGTCAAGCTGAAGCCAATGAGCCACACAAGAGCGATGGTATATGCGCAGGAATTCGCACATCTCATCACTCACCTCACCCAGACGATGCCAGAGAGGCGTGACACGATCCTTGCCGTCCCATTCTGGCAGAGCGTCCATATACTCCTTGATAGGATTATGGATAACGGTGTTCTCTGAGAAAATAACCTCCTTGATGTCCTTGCCCTCACACTCCATACCCTCCACCTTCGCACGATGGATTACGGAGTTGAGTGCCTCCTTTGTGAAAACACGATATTCAGACTCCTTCTGAATGTCCTTAAACTCTACTTTACCGTTAAGAATGTTCTTACGGAAGGCGTAGTTCTGCGCGAGGAATTCCTCGGCAACCTTTGCGCTAAGTTGCTGGTTTTTCTTCATAAGTTAGAAATTTGAATAAGACAAAAAATTTAATTGTTAATTACGATAAACGTAAGATTTAGATTTCCCTTTTTTTTCGATTATGTTGGGTGTGCAAAGTTACAAAATGATTTTTCAATTTGCAAATATTTCGCAAGAAATTTTATCTGTATATTTTCGTCTAAAATGTTAAAATGAGCTTAAGTTGTTGAATCTCACGTTGATTTAACTGCAAAAAAAAAATGCTGCTTTTTATTTCCTGTCAAGGGGATGCAATTTTTTTAGAATTAAACGCCAAACATATACACGCCCCCTAAAAACACTTCTATTTGTACTGAAAATCAACAACTTAAAAGCGTGTATATGTTTGCCAAACACATACACAACATATACACGGGTCGTCACGCCTTGGATATTTACAAAATGAGCAATAGTATTCCATAATCTGATTATATTAGCAAAAAGCGTGTATATGGTGTGTATGACTTGTGTATATGTTAGGCAAACATATACACGCCCCTAAACGCTTTGATACACAACACTTTATCACGCATTTTTTACCCCCGTGTATATGTTTGGCGTTTAATTCTAAAAAAAAATTCGCATATGCTCTGTTTTTGCCATAACAGCAGGTCCGTTGTAAGTCCGTTATAGGTCCGTTGTAAATCCGTTCCTGAGAATGGGAGAAAAATGGGAGTTACATAGGACTTACATGGGAGGAAGAAAGGAATTAAAGCCTGTCACCATAAGGTAATAGTTTTATGTACTGTTCCATAAAATCCCAATCAGGTATATATCCGTAGGATGAATACTTACAAGTAGAATCTTTTATAGGGATGCCTGATTTATCCAAAAGTACAGGTAACTTAATAGTTATCTCTTTTGTATCTCCCACTCTACATTGACGGCCATAATCCCATTTGTAGTTCTCTGAAAAATTAATCATGCTCACGATGAATAATCCATGAAAGCGATTCATGTCAAATTTAGGCGTTAGGATATTAACATCACAAGTTGCACAAAATGAAGAAGGTTGATAATATGCCTTAGCGCCTAGTTTTCCTATGGTTATTTTATTTCCTGAGAAATCTGGATTTAAGGATATTTGTCTACCTATGCCATTATTTGTACCAGAGGCTGAAATGTAAGGAGTTTTGCCTTCCTCATATTGTTCAGAGTTATAATATATTCCTGCTTCAATTTCGAAAAGGGATGGTAATCTAAATTCCTTCCATTTCTGCATGTCTATTGTAGGCCTGTTTTTGGATCTATTTTGGGTTGTTAATGGCTTGTGATGTATGGATTTGATATAATCCTCCATGAATTTCCAGTCTGGCATGAACCCTGCTTCTGAAAATTGTTTTGTGGCATCTATAATGGGCGTTTCCCCATTATACTGTGCTGGCAATAACAATTCAAGAGTTGGCAAAGTCTTGTTTGCTTGCCTGCCAAAAGAATAACGGAATTTATTTTTCTCTATAACCGTGGTTATAAACATTTTTGTTTCCTTGGATAATTCAATTATGGGGGTTAAAACAAAAAGATGATAACCGCTGTAAAAATCTTCTTCTTGGACGAATGTAGATAACACACTGCTTCCGCCACCTGCGACCGTTATAGTTCCTTTTGGTTGTGGTACTATATCTTCAGGTCTGTAAATATGTGCAGACACTCCGTTGTTTTCTCTTGTTCTACTAACAAAATTATATGTTTCATCACCTGTACCTTCTTCGTAGTCTGTTAATTCCATGTCTCTACCATATTCAATATGGAATAGTTTCCCTACTGTAAAAGGCTTCCATTTAGAAAAATCAAGATTCATATACTTTACCTTCTTTTACCAAGTAAGACAAATAATTATTAAGTGTCTGTTGAAAATCAGCTTCACATAAAGTTGAATAATCGGTTTTCATGTATGCTTCACAGAGCCATTCGTCAACACCTGAAACTTCGGCTGTAGCGGATAATCCATCGATGACAGTTTTATTTCTGAAGGCTTTTATCCACTTTTCTTCTATAGCTTTCCATTTGGAATTACCTTCTGTGTCAAATTGCTCAACACGTCCGAGATTCTTTTTCTTCTTAAATCCATCATCTTTGTAATATCCAAAGAATGTTTCTTCTGTAAAACCATCATTGTTGACGTGTGGTTTTCCAAGAGTGAAAATCATACAGCAAGCAGAAGCAGAGGCACCTGGATAGAAAATCTCATTAGGGAGAGTGAAAACAGCATCAAGCCTGTTGTCTTTGAGCATAGCTTTTTTGCCTTTTTGCATTATAGAACTTGTTCCAATTGCAACAGATACGGGTAGTAAAACTGCAAGTTTCACCATTTTCTTCTCTTTTCCATTCTGTTCTCTTTCTATGTTCATTTTTTTTATTACATCGGAGAGAAATTGTATGAAAACCAAGCCTTTTGTTGGGTCTTCCTTACCATCCTTAGATTTGCCCCATGTCTCTTTGTATTTGGAAGGAATTGTTTTTGGCTTTGCATTATAAGGAGGATTCATCAGGATAATGTCTGGATTGGCTTTCTTAATGAAATCCTCACATTCAAAACAATTTTTCATAATCACATTGCTATTTCCGTCTCCATGAATAAGCATATTAGTGGTAGCAAGTCCAAATGCCTTTTCTTCACTCTCTATACCAAAGATGTGTTCTTTCTTTACTTTATCTATCAAGACTGCAGCTTCTTCATCCGTTCTGCCTTTTCTACAATCTGCAATTTCCTTAGCCATAGCTTGTACGAGGAATGAACCGCTACCACAAGTTGCATCCAGGACAACCTTTGTTCTGTCAACATTGGTTATACGACACATGAATTCTGTAATATGGTCAGGGGTAAATGCTTGATTCTTATCTGCTTTGCCTGTATATTTGTTGAAGGCGATGAAGAACATATTTAGTATGTCTTGTCCTTCAGAACTGTCAGCATTAATATAACGGTATATATTGAAGAAGATAAAATCCAATATCTGAACCCAATCTTCTTTCTCAAGTTTACATACCTTCTGATCGTTGATGACATTTTTCTGAAGAAGTTCCACCTTCTTTTGTTTATTCTCAGAGCCATCCAATAATTTGTTGAGAGTCCACCCGATTCCTCCTCGGATTTCTGCTGGATTCATAGATGATACATAATCCCTCAACTGCTTTCTTGAATTTTCATCTACAATAGTAATACCTAAATCCTTTACTTTTTGTTTGATATAAAGTAGGGTTGTACCAACAAACTGACTTCGTTTGTTTTCATCTATATCTTTCTTGTGAAGCAAATCGTTTAGAGCATAGGTGTTCTTTAGTACGGTTTCTCTGTCATTCTGGATTGTCACATCAAACATCCTTACATAATCAGCCATTGGCCTAATTATAGTTTCTTCTGCAAGAAGGTGCTCTTCATCTACAATAGACTTCCAAACTCGAATGTCATCGTTTGAAGTATTTGCCAGAATAGCGATGATTTTCTTGTCTGGATGTATCGCTTTCTCTTCATTGACATAATCTTTCAATTGTAGGGCATCTGTATTGCTGAAGTTTTGTTTTGTCTCAACCAAAACGACCACGTCATTACATTCAAAACGAATGTCTGCAAAAATGTGTGTAGTATTATATCCGAGTAATTCGAACAATTTTTCTTTTGAACCAGCCTCTTGGGCATAGCTGTATTCATCAGTTTCTAGGTTAGTTGTATAATAATTTGAGCCTATACGCTCTCTTATATCATGTTTTCTCATCAGGTTGCTTTTTTGAAAAATGTTATGGGCAACCTTACTGCATATAAACAATATGGTTGCGCTTTAATAGCGCGATTTCATTTCGAAGAAAATTACGACCAAGTACTTCTGAGTTAGTATCAATAAAAAGCGTGGTGCTTTTTTATCGATACTCAGAGGTACTTGGCCGAACCTGTAAATAGACGATAAAAGAGTCCACGCTATGCGCAGACGTCTTCATATCAAATCTATTTACAATTACTCTTCTAACGGCCAAGTTTTCTGAGTATTCCGATTTGAAGAACGCGTGTTCTTAATATGATTGTTTCCCTCGCCTTGTCGTAATGGAAGTATCCACCGACAAAACTGGGAGTTATATGTCTAACTTTCTTCTTGTTTTTATATTTAAATTTTGAAGTTTTTGTTAAGTTGTGATAATAGATATCAAATCCGCATTACATTCAATACTTGTTATTTGTAGAATGATTTGCGTTTCTGATTTTCTTGTGTGCAAAAATAATGATTTATTTCGGAATTGCCAAAGCTTTTATAAAAATAGTTACGAACAATTTCAACAATAGAATAAAAACTTCTTCTCTCTGGAAATACATAACATATTCAACCCTCGCTACTATTTGGTAACGAGGGCTGAGATTTTATTATACGAATGATGTTATTCGTTACTTAGGCTGCTTACCTATATATGCGAGGATACCGCCATCAACATAGAGAATATGACCGTTTACGGCATCTGAAGCCTTTGAGGCAAGGAAAACGGCAGGACCGCCAAGTTCTTCTGGGTTAAGCCAACGACCAGCTGGAGTCTTTGCACAGATGAATGTATCGAATGGATGACGACTGCCATCTGCCTGACGCTCACGAAGTGGAGCTGTCTGTGGAGTTGCAATATATCCAGGACCAATACCATTACATTGGATGTTATACTCACCATATTCTGAGCAAATATTACGGGTAAGCATCTTCAAACCACCCTTTGCTGCTGCGTATGCAGAAACAGTCTCACGACCAAGCTCTGACATCATAGAGCATACATTTATAATCTTACCTTCCCTACGCTCCATCATCTCAGGAAGAACGGCAGCAGAACAGATATAAGGAGCAACAAGATCAATGTCGATAACTTCCTGGAACTCAGAACGCTTCATCTCGTGCATAGGAATACGTTTGATAATACCCGCATTATTCACAAGAATATCAATCTGACCAACCTCCTTATGTATTTTCTCAACAAGATCCTTAACAGCTACCTCATCAGTAACATCACACACATAGCCACGTACATTCTCAATGCCAGCAGCCTTATATGCAGCGAGAGCCTTCTGAACAGCCTCTTCACTACGAACATTAAAAACTATATTCTTAATACCTGCATTTACGAAAGCCTCGGCAATACTAAAGCCAATGCCATAGGCAGCGCCAGTTATCCACGCATTCTTTCCTTCAAGAGAGAAATCTTTTAAGCTTGTCATAGTTTAGTTTTATGATTTAAGTTAATATTCAGAAATAGGCTTTGCTTGCTGTTTTTCTAACCATCAAACTTTCATCCTTATTCCAAATGCAAAGATACAATATTTTTTTTATTTACACACATATATCTCCTTGTTTTATGATATTTTTTCAAAAAAAGCATATTTAGGATATCCAATCAAGCAAAATACAAAAGCATCCTATCTTCCTCCCTTATTCCTCCGTACCAAACTCGCTGAAGCTCCTATCCAGAATGGTATCTTCACCGACTTTGCACCGACTTTGCACCGACTTTGGTACGGAGGAACAACGGACCTACAACGGACTTGGAACGAAGGTAATATTAACGTAGAATAATTATAAAAAAATAATTATTTCTACATTATCATGCAGTTTTTCCATTATCTTTGCGTTTCTATAAGTAGAAAGTCATTAACTTCAACAATATATGAAAGAACAAGAAGAAAAATTCACCCAACTCGTCCGCGAGTACAAGAATACCATATATACGGTCTGCATGATGTTTGCAGAATCGCCAGATGAGACTGATGATATGGTACAAGAGGCTTTGATAAATCTCTGGCGAGGTTTTCAGAAGGCAGATGATGTATGCAAATCGTGGGTTTGGCGAGTGACAATGAACTCGTGCATAACAATTGACCGCAAGAAGAGGAAACGCTCGTCAGAATGCCCTTTAACGGCTGATATTGAGGATATGCTACATAGTGATGAAAACAATAGGAATACAAATGTGAAGATTCTCTATGACCGCATTCATCAGCTAAACCCGTTTGATCGCGCAATAATAATGTTGTGGCTTGACGGAATGCCATACGATGAGATTGGCGAGATTATAGGCATCACCACAAAGAATGTCTCTGTGAGATTAATTAGAATTAAGGAACAACTAAAAAAGATGAACAATGGAAAAGAACAATGTTAGTTTGGAACTTGAGGAGATGCGCCTCCAGATGGCTGCTCTCCAGAAACAACTCAACGAAAGACTGAAGCTTGATGAACAGCAGCTTCAGAATAGCACTATGAAAAAGATTAATGCTATCAACAGATATGGATATTTTGAGTTGATAGGCCTTATTGTTGCTATTATAAGTTTATCAATAGTGCAATACAGATTTCATATATCATTTGAGTTTATCACCTGCACACTACCTATTATTGTGTTAACTTCATTATTCGGTTTCTGGTTAGCCAATAGGATAAAGAATACAGATCTTTCAAAAAAGAGTACAAAGGAAATTATACGTACGCTTATCAGTATGAAGAAACAATATCAAATATATAATATTATTGGTTTCATCATAGGTTTCTTCATTATATTTCCATGGATGTTATATGAAATTTACGTGCATAGTCTTTCTCATTTCATGTTCGCTGAAGGTTTCCCTACATGCCGTTTCATCTGTGCCAATGCCACCATTATGATTTCAGTTATTACTATCGCAATTATATTTGGCACTAAGATGTATAAGAAGCAGCTGCGCAACATCTCAGAACTCATAGAAATGATAAAGGATAAGGATTAGCATAGCAATAGCCCCCACACTAAACTGTGGGGGCTATTTTTCTTTATTATTTCTTCTTATCCTTTATTTTTTTATAATAGAAATTATTTAATTGAAATAAAAAGAGATAATAAGAAAGTGGTGTGGAAAAGTGGATAATGTATATTGAACACTCATTATCAGAAAGATGTAATATTTATTAGTGTATGGATAACACGTTTATACTGATTTTATAACCTGTGGATTATCCACTACAGGACTTGTGGATATATGAGAGGTGTGTATAAGTGGCAAGTTATTAAATTTATATCAACGTTATTTCCACTACCTTTACACGTAGTTTCAACGTGTTATAAACAAGTTTTACATATATTTATCCATATAGTTTATCCACAAATTGTGGATAACTATGGGAAAAAGTGAATAAATCAATATAATATGGACAAAAAAAGCCGCTTAAGGATTATTCCCTAAGCGGCTTTTCTATTTGCATTATATTTTTAAACTTTCTACTTTATACTAAACAATAACATTCTCTACGTGTTTAAACACATTTTCAGGTGTTATATCATAGAGGCACTTGTAATTACCATACTGACAAGGTATATTGCCATAGATAGAGCAAGGACGGCATTTCATGTCAAGTTCCACTACGTTTTCCACACTTTGATTCCAACCGAGGAAACCGGCATAACGATGAGTAGCTCCCCAGATGCTAACAACAGGACAGGCTACGAGAGATGCGAGGTGCATATTGCCTGAATCCATTGATATCATCACATTTAGATGTGACATGAGGATAAGTTCTTGGCTCATATCCTTTAAAATAGAAGTAGCAGATGTGACCTGTGGATATTTTTTCTGCCATTCTTCCATCTTTGTAGCTTCTTCACCTCTGCCATGGAAAAGGAATATGCGACAGTTTGGATGTGCCTTGATAATCATCTGCACTACCTGCTCCATTTTTTCAAGAGGATAAATCTTACCCTTGTGTGCTGCAAATGGTGCTATGCCTATCCATTTGGTGAATGATTTCTTTTCACCTATTTTGTCAGAAAGAAGTCTGAGGTTTCCCCTACCCTCTCCATATATACTTCTGAAGTCAGGAGTAATTAAATATCCGAGCTTTTCAAGTACGTCGGCATAGTTGCGGAAAGATGTGGATAACTGGTGGAAATTACTCTTATCTTCATTAACAAGTGCGCGCTTTTCCTTGCGATGTTTATCTATATGTGCTACTTTATAGTTGGATAGTACAAAGCGAAAACGGAGATAGTGAGAACGCAATACACCATGCATATCAGCTATATGAGTGAAATGCTTAGCCTGAAGTCTGCGATAGAGCGCATTAAGTCCAGAGATACCTTTGTATTCCTCTTTCAAATCAGCACCCATGAAACCTACATTATCAGCAAGATTCTCGAAGAAAGGACGTGCAAATGGGCGAGACAATACCGTAATGCGAAGATTTGGGTATTGCTTTGCCAAAGAACTGACTACTGGTACAAGCATAGCTACATCACCAATAGCAGAGAATCTTATTATGAGAATGTGTGGAGTCTTCATAGAAGCCTAACCAAGCCTTCCCAAAGGGAAGGATGTTTTATAGTATTATTATTAGTAGAACGACAATAAATTTATAATTTATCCCCATGATTAGAAATACTAATCATTCCCCTTGGAAGGTGAAGGGGGTTGAAACCCTCCCTTTGGGAGGGATTGGGTGGGCTTTATTTTTTTCCGTACAGCACAGGATTAGTATCTGCATCATTGTACATCTTCATCTGACGATACACTTTCATGTATTTTTTTCCAGCTGCTATGTCGGCAAGAAGTTGGTCGATAGCTGTTGAGAGATCAACCTGTTGCTCAAGAAGAATGTCGAGCTTTGCCTGACACTTTGCAATATGCTCAGCACTTGCATCTGTGCGCTCTACCTGTTCTTTCATGTGATATATTTTGAGAGCAAGGATAGAAAGACGGTCAATAGCCCATGCAGGTGACTCTGTATTAATGGTAGCTCCATCTTGTATCTTAACATCCTTATAGTGATCACGGAAGTAAGAGTCTATATTCTCTACCATGTCAGTACGATCCTGATTTGACTTATCAATTCTGCGTTTCAACACGAGTGCTGCAGCAGGGTCAATATTTGGATCGCGTATGATATCCTCGAAATGCCACTGTACGGTGTCAATCCAGCATTTATGATAGAGAATATTGTTAATTGTATTCTCTGGGAATGGATTCTTTATAGGTGTGTCAACATTATCGTTGATATGATAATCAGCGATTGCGTGACGGAATATTTCATTGCTTGTTGATGTAAATGACATATTTATAGATACCAAATATTTTTTAAATGAAAAAATAAAAATGAATAATTATAAAATACCAGTTAGTATATAATAGTCAACAGAGACACCTGAAAAAGGTGTAGTCTGTATTTTTCATTTTCCACTTTTCATTTTTTTATTAAAATTCTATTTCAATGCAAAAATAATGTAATTATTTGAAAAATGCAAATTTTTCTACTATTTTTTATTTGAATTGAGGAACTCAACAAGTTTTTCTACTGCTCTTCCGCGATGAGATATGCTATTTTTCTCTTCTGAAGTCATTTCAGCGAATGTCTTGTCATAACCCTCTGGCTGGAAGATAGGGTCATATCCAAAGCCAGTTGTTCCTCGCTTTTCCTCCATTATAGTTCCCTTTACAGTACCATTGAAAAGATGTACTTCCCCGTGGTATATAAGGGCGATAGAAGTACGGAATTGAGCTTTACGCTCTTCTCCTACCCTACCCTTCAGCTTATATAACAGTTTTCGCATATTAGCCTCTGAGTCATGATCTTTTGTGATATCCATCTCTGGATCATTATAGTCAGAATCTTCAAGGTTGGCATAACGTGCAGAATATACTCCAGGAGCACCATCAAGAGCCTTTACCTCAAGACCTGTATCATCGGCAAAGCAGTCAAAGCCATAGAACTTACTTATATACTGTGCTTTCTCAAGAGAGTTTTCCTCAAGAGTAGCATGAGTCTCTGGAAGTTCGTCAAAACAACCTATTTCTTTTAGGGAACGAACCTCAAAACGGTCGCTTAGAATCTCCCGAACCTCACGAAGCTTATTCTCATTATTTGTTGCAAAAACGATAATTGGTTTCATACCTTTTACTTTTGTTTTCATCTTATCAAATCCTTCTCCATAAACGTTAGAAGCGTTGGAGACAGTTACGAATGCTGTTGGATCTACTCTTTTTACAGCCTCGAAAACCTCATGTGAGTAATGCTTGGTACATACGCACATAAGTACCTTACGTTCAGTCTTTGTGTACCAACCCTCACCATCAAGTACTGTAAGTCCAAATCCTGCCTTGTTGATAGCATCTGCGATAGCAGAGTAGTTTCTGGAGAATATATACACAACCAGACATTGATTGAATCTTCGGGTGAAGAAATCAAGTGTTATGGCTGAAAGAACAAGCAGCACATAGCCGAATATTACTTTTTTAGGGTCATGAAACAGGAAATATGAACTTGATACGATAATGATATCGACATACATAAGAACCTGTCCGAGGGATATATCACGATATTTATTAACTACTGCTGCTATAATGTCAGTTCCACCAGTAGAACCATTATAGTGGAAGCACAAGGCAAGTGCAAATCCTTCTATAAGTGCACATAGGACACAAGCCATGAACATATCATTTTCGCCTAATACACAAGGCAACTGATGCGTCATAGGGTCTTCCATTAGCCTTTGGCATAGCCATAGCCAGAAGGAAATAAGTCCGAATCCCCAGATTGTCTTAAGACTGAATCTAAGTCCGAGAATCTTTCCTCCGAGAGCTAATAGCACTACATTTATGGCGGCATACGGAATCTCTACACCAATTCCGGATGAATAATATATAAGTGCCGCTATACCTGAGACACCACCTGTAGCAAGCTCGTAAGGCAGCAAGAAAAGTGTGAGACCTATAGCATATATGAAAGTAGCTATTGCCACCATCATATAATCGCGTATCTCAAGTAATAATTCGTGTCGGGTAAACATATTTTAATAACCAGACCCACCCCCTTACCCCTCCCATAAAGGGAGGGGAGTAGATAGTAATAAAGTCTGAAGGGAGGCCTGTAGTGAAAAAATGTAATTACTCCCCTCCCTTTATGGGAGGGGCTGGGGGTGGGTCTTTTTACTTCACCACAATATTGATAATCCTTCCAGGCACAACAATTGTCTTCACAATCTGCTTGCCTTCAGTATATTTAGCGGTACGCTCATCAGCAAGTGCAGCTTTCTCAGCATCTTCCTTCGTTATATCAGCAGGAAGCTGGATTGTGAAGCGTGTCTTACCACAGAATTGAACAGGCATTGTGATCTCAGAGTCCTTCATCTTTGACTCGTCGAATACTGGCCATTGAGCATCACATACACTACCTTTCTCTCCAAGTGTATGCCAGAGTTCCTCTGCGATAAATGGAGCAAATGGTGCGATGAGAATGGTGAGCTGCTTGAGAACAGACTTGCTATGGCACTTCTGAAGCTCACCAACAGCAATCATGAATGCTGCGATAGATGTGTTGTAAGAGAAGTTCTCAATGTCCTGAGTAACCTTCTTGATAAGTTTATGAAGTGACTTCTCCTGATCTGCTGTTGGCTTCTCGTCATTAACCTGATACTCACCCATACGGTCATAGAACAAGCCCCAGAATTTCTTCAGGAAGCGGTGACAACCGTCAATACCGTTAGTATCCCAAGGCTTTGACTGTTCAACAGGACCGAGGAACATTTCGTACATGCGGAGAGTATCTGCACCATACTTCTCGACAATCATATCAGGATTAACTACGTTGAACATAGACTTTGACATCTTTTCAACTGCCCATCCACAGACATACTGTCCGTTGTCATTGAGAATAAACTCAGCATTATTATATTCAGGACGCCAAGCCTTAAATGCCTCTACATCAAGAATATCTGCGCTTACGATATTCACATCAACGTGAATAGGAGTAACATCATACTCGTCCTTCTTGTCGAATGAAACGAACGTGTTAGTATCCTTTATACGATATACGAAGTTAGAGCGACCCTGAATCATACCCTGGTTAACGAGTTTTTGGAATGGCTCTTCCTTCTTTGAGATACCAAGGTCGAAGAGGAACTTATTCCAGAAGCGAGAGTAGATAAGGTGACCTGTTGCGTGCTCTGAACCACCTACATAGAGGTCCACATTCTGCCAGTATTCAGCTGCTTTCTCTGAGAGAAGAGCCTCGTTGTTATGTGGATCCATATATCGGAGATAGTATGCAGAAGAGCCTGCAAAACCAGGCATAGTATAGAGTTCGATAGGGAAGACGGTCTTATTGTCGATAAGAGCCTTGTCAACAATCTTCTTGTTTGCTTCATCCCAAGCCCATATCTGAGCATTACCCAATGGAGGTTCACCTGTCTCGGTAGGAAGGAACTTATCCACCTGTGGAAGTTCGATAGGCAGACACTCCTCTGGAATCATTGTAGGAATGCCGTTCTTGTAATATACAGGGAATGGCTCACCCCAGTAACGCTGGCGAGAGAAGATAGCATCGCGAAGACGATAGTTCACCTTCACACGACCTATATTATGCTTTTCAACGAATACCTTTGTTGCCTTGATAGCCTCCTTAACTGTCAAGCCGTTAAGAACAAGACTCTCACCATCATATTCAATAGCTGTCTTGCCTGGGGCAGGGGAGTTGCTAACAATACCCTCCTTAGCATCGTATGACTCCTCGCTGATGTCAGCACCCTCGATAAGTGGGATGATAGGGAGGTCGAAATGCTTTGCAAAGGCATAGTCGCGAGAGTCATGAGCAGGAACTGCCATGATAGCACCTGTGCCATAGCCGGCAAGAACATACTCTGAAATATAGATAGGGCACTTGTCACCTGTTATTGGGTTGATACCGTAAGCGCCTGAGAATACACCTGTTACGGTATGGTCAATCATACGCTCACGCTCTGTACGACCCTTCACGTACTTCACATACTCATCAACTGCCTGACGCTGGTCAGCAGTAGTTACGAGATCAACAAGCTCACTCTCTGGAGCAAGTACGAAGAAGGTAACGCCGAACATTGTATCTGCACGGGTAGTGAAGATTGTGAAGTCAACATCAGAGTCGGCTACCTTAATCTGAACTTCAGTACCCTCTGAACGACCAATCCAGTTCTTCTGTGTCTCCTTGATAGACTCGCTCCACTCTATGGTCTCAAGACCGTCGAGAAGACGCTGTGAGTAAGCACTTACACGAAGGCACCACTGGCGCATCTTCTTCTGCTCAACAGGGAAACCGCCACGAACAGAAACACCATCCACAACCTCATCATTAGCAAGAACAGTACCGAGACCTGCACACCAATTCACCATTGTCTCACCCATGAAGGCAATACGATAGTTCATAAGTACATCGGACTTCTTCTTCTCATCCCAACTATTCCATTCCTCAGCTGTGAAATGAAGTTCCTCGCTTTCTGCTATATCCCAAGTGCCTCTACCTTCTTTCTCAAAGTGTTCAATAAGCTTTTCAATAGGCATAGCCTTCTGGAACTTGTTACAGAAGAAGCTGTTGAACATCTTCTGAAAAGCCCATTGTGTCCACTTGTAGTAGCCAGGAGCACATGTGCGAACCTCGCGATCCCAGTCGAAACAGAAACCAATCTTATCCAACTGCTCACGATAGCGGTCAATATTCTGGAATGTTGTCTTCTCTGGGTGCTGACCTGTCTGAATGGCATACTGCTCAGCAGGAAGACCGTATGCGTCATAACCCATTGGGTTTAGGACATTGAAACCCTGAAGACGCTTATAGCGTGCATATATATCACTTGCGATGTAACCAAGTGGGTGACCAACATGAAGACCCGCACCAGAAGGGTAGGGGAACATGTTCAGTACATAGAATTTCTTCTTACTCTCATCCTCACTAACGTGGTAAGTACCATTCTCTTTCCAGTACTCAAACCATTTCTTCTCAATTTCTCTGAAATTATATTCCATTTCTTAATGAAAAATTTTTAAAATGAAAAATTAAAAATACAGATTACACTTTTCGAGTGTTTTTATTAGCTATATTTCTGTCTTGTATTTTATAATTTCTCATTATTAATTTTTAATTTATTTTTAATTTGGATGCAAAGTTACTTAAATTAATGAAGAATGAAGAATGAAGAATGAAGAAATTGAAAAAAAATCATTAAATTTGCACTCGAAAATATAATTAACAATTAATAATTAACAATTAATATGCCTTTCATAGCGAAAAAAGGTAATTTTTCCCTTGCCCTTTGGGGAGAGGGTGTCCGAAGGACAGGTGAGGGGCTGTACATATAAAAATGGCAAAGAAAGATGGCGAACTAACGCCAATGATGAAGCAGTTCTACGAGTTCAAGTCACAGCATCCTGATGCCTTGCTCTTGTTCCGCTGTGGAGACTTCTACGAAACATATTGTGATGATGCTGTGGATGCAGCACGAATACTTGGTATCACTCTGACAAGAAGAAACAATGGTGCTAGTCAGGGTGATGCTATGGCTGGTTTTCCGCATCATGCTCTCGACACCTATATCCCTAAGCTTATAAGGGCGGGTAGGAGAGTGGCTATATGTGATCAGTTGGAAGACCCTAAGCTTACCAAAAAGCTCGTGAAGCGCGGCATTACCGAACTTGTCACTCCTGGCGTTGCCATGAACGATAACGTGCTTGACTGTAAGCGCAATAACTTTCTCTGTGCCATACATTTCGGAAAATCATCATGTGGTATTTCTTTGCTCGATATTAGTACCGGTGAGTTCCTTGTTGATGAGGGTACTTTCGAGTACTTGGAAAAGATGCTGAGTAGTTTTCAGCCAAAAGAGATTCTTATCGAGAATGGTAAGCGTCGTCTCTTTGAGGATTCATTTGGCAGGATAGGTGGAATTTCTGACGGAAGTCTTGTATATGACAAGATGGAGGACTGGGTGTTTACTGAACAGACGGCACGCCAAAAACTAAATGCTCATTTCAAAGTGAAATCCATGAAGGGATTTGGTGTGGATAACCTTACCAACGGACTTATTGCCGCAGGTGCAATACTCCAGTATCTTGAGCGTACTCAGCATACTCATGTTGGGCATATCATCCGTATCAAGCGTATTGAGGCTGAACGCTTTGTAAGGCTTGATAACTTCACCATACGCAACCTTGAACTGCTTGATTCCATGCACTCTGATGGAGCAAACCTTGTATCGGTTATTGACAAAACGGTATCTCCTATGGGTGCTCGTCAGTTGAGAAGATGGATTGTCTTTCCTTTGCGTGAGAAAAAGAAGATAGAGGATAGACTTGATATGGTTGACTATATGTTCAAGTATCCTGATTTCAGATGCGAGATTGACGAGAATATACAGGCAATAGGCGACCTTGAACGCATATCTTCAAAGATAGCTACACGTAGGGTTTCACCTCGTGAACTTATTCAGTTGAAGAATGCCCTTTCGGCTCTTCTGCCTATAAAGAATTTATGTCAAGAATCTGATTCAGAAATACTTAGAAGGGTAGGGGAGAGAATAGAACCTCTTACCGAACTTAGAGACAGGATAGAGCGTGAGATTATGCCTGAACCGCCACAGCTTGTAAATAAGGGCAACGTGATTCGTGATGGTGTAAATGAGGAACTTGACGATCTTCGTAGTATCTCTACCTCTGGCAAGGACTATCTGTTGAAGATACAGCGTGAAGAGGCTGAGCGTACAGGTATTTCTTCGCTCAAAATAGGATATAACAACGTGTTTGGCTATTACCTTGAGGTTAGAAATACATTCAAGGATAGCGTACCGCCTGAGTGGATTCGCAAGCAGACTCTTGCTCAGGCAGAGCGTTATATCACTCAGGAACTCAAGGAATATGAGGAAAAGATTCTTGGTGCAGAGGATAGGATTCTGGCTCTTGAAACAGCTCTCTATAATCAGCTTGTAGAGTCTATGCAGATATACATAGAATCTATGCAGATTGATGCCCAGATTATAGGAAACCTCGACTGTATGCTTTCTTTCTCTAAGGTTGCTGTTGAAAATCATTATGTGCGTCCTGTTATTGAGGAGAGCAAGGAACTCGTCATCAAGGGTGGTCGTCATCCTGTTATTGAGAAAAACCTGCCTATTGGTGAGAATTATATCCCTAATGACGTTGCTTTGCAAGGCGGAAGCGGCTCCCTCCCTACGGGGGAGGGCGGGGGGAGAGGCTCCTCACCTCAAATAATAATAATTACCGGTCCTAATATGGCTGGTAAATCGGCTCTGCTGCGTCAAACGGCTTTGATAGTACTGATGGCCCAGATAGGTTGTTATGTGCCGGCAGAGAGCGCAAAAATAGGTATTGTGGATAAGATATTCACCCGTGTAGGAGCTTCTGATAACCTTGCCGTTGGTGAATCTACCTTTATGGTTGAGATGACTGAGGCTGCTAATATCCTCAATAATGCTACAGATAACTCCCTCGTTCTCTTTGACGAACTTGGTCGAGGTACTTCTACCTACGATGGTATCTCTATTGCCTGGGCTATCGTGGAATATCTTCACGAGCATAGTGGGGTAGGGGCTCGTACTCTCTTTGCCACTCACTATCACGAACTTAACGAGATGGAGAAGCATTTCTCACGTATCAAAAACTTCAACGTATCTGTTAAGGAGATTAACGGAAAGGTTATTTTCCTTCGCAAACTTGTGGAAGGTGGTTCAGAGCATTCATTCGGTATTCACGTTGCTCAGCTTGCCGGAATGCCTTCTGCTATCGTTAAGCGTGCAAATGTGATTCTCAAGGCTCTTGAAGAAGAAGGAAATCAAGTAGGAAGTGCAGGAAAGCCAGATATGGCGGCAGTTTCACAAAAGGCAAATGCCCAGACACAGCTCAGTTTCTTCCAGTTGGATGACCCTGTTCTCTGTCAGGTAAGGGATGAAATCCTCGGACTTGACGTGAATAACCTCACTCCGCTTGAAGCACTCAACAAGCTTAATGAGATTAAGAAGATAGTAGCGCAGTAAACAAGAAATAGTACCCTTTTAAGTCCTATGTAAGTCCGTTTTTCCTCCTATGATCCTCCGTACCAAAGTCGGTGCAAAGTCGGTGCAAAGTCGGTGGAGGAGCGAAGGATCATCGAGTTTGGTACGGAGGATCATAGGAGGAAGAGATAAGTATCATCCTTACTGAAATTCCTTTGCAACTCCCTTTTTCACCGAGAAAAGGGGACTTACAAGGGAATTACTATGGAATGTAATATTGCAGTTCTGCTATATGCCTAAACTTATTATTCTTGCCTTACCAGCTGTGGTGAGAATTTCAAGTTTGTCATTATTCTGCAATACCTGTTTTACATCATCAGCTATAAGGGTTGCCTGACCTGAATTGAAATACCAAAGCTCATTCTCATTCTTGCCACCTTGGTAGATATAGGCATTATTTATCTGGGCAACCTGAAAATATGTATTTTCTTTTTTAGCTATAACTTTTGGTTCTCGTTCTGTGATGTTAACAATATATCCACGAGTGGTAAGTACAGGAGTATATTCTTCAGTACTCTTTATTTCTGAGAAGCTATTGTTATCATTCTTTGTATAGCACATTTTATCGGTGAGGTAGCAAACAAATTGTCCCACTTGGCTTGTGTCGCGATCACCAAAGTACATGTATCTATCAGCAAATCTGTATTCTGCCTCACGATTATAGAAAAGCATCCTTATACAAGTGTCGTTTACACATGTAGAAGCGATTGTAACTGAATCATAGGCAAGACGTTTATTGTCGAGAGCCTTGCCGTCCTTGATATTAAAAGAGGCAATATATGGGAAATCAACGAACCTCTTGCCATACTTAGGATAAATGCCATATCCGAGATTTACCACATAGGCAGTATCGTTTTTCAATATCAGTTCAGATGCACTTCCTTTCCTCACATTTGTCTTGGTTTTATAGACAAGTTTCAAGCTATCGTCAAAACACTTGAAAGAACCAAGATCAGCATAATAGTTAACTCCGTCTTTTGATACTATGTTAGAGTGCATTCCACTTACCTTTTTTGAGGGCGTCATGAACATTTGTCGATCATTATTACGGAATTTTTCATTATAATTTCGAAAGCTATTATAATTCTTCTTAATGTAAAAATAACCATAATAGTTAGGGATTATGAAAGGAATATAAATTTCACCAATAGGAGGAGCATCAGTACCTGTATTTGATTTAAGTTGTATCATATTACCTGTTGTCCAGTTTATACGATACAGGTTGTTAGAAATAAAAAAATCATTATTGTTATCAATAGGTTGATTATATGATACTCCGTATTTAGCGTTCATTTTATTCAACCATATTTTTTCACCATTTTCAATATTATATGCACCAATATAACTATCTAAACTTATTTCACCAAAATCACTCCCAGAGTGAGCAATTAATTTATCATCTATAATTCCTATAAAATGTAGATTTTTTTTCCATATCTCAGTTCCTTTCATATTATTTAAGAGAATAATGTTCATATCATTTATCTCCATAATACCCTGCTTTAGGAACTTATAGTGGGTTGTTTCTGGTTTATAATTCTTTGACCACATAAGTTTCTTATCAACAAGACGATAAACTTTTAGAACATGCTTTGGGCGTTTTTTCTTTGCTGTCTTTGGATCAATACAGTCAAGAGCAATTATATTCCCCTCTGGGTCAGATAGATATCCTACAGCTTCATCGGGCAATTCTATATCCTGTTTGGTTATGTCTATTGAGTTATTGTTTACTGTTAATTTGTCTGCTAAATTATTGTTCTTCGCCATTACAGAACAGAATGCAAAGGCAAACATTAGCATTATAATCGTTAGTCTTTTCATTATTTATTTTGTTTTATGGTAAGATGAGTGAAAAGTGAAGAGTGAAAAGTGAATAATTTAAGTTACATTTTACTGTTATTAAACTGCATTACAAACTTAAATTCTTCACTCTTCACTTTTCACTCTTCACTTAGATTTCGCTCCAAGCTTAACGAGCCAAGAACCGCCTATTGTGCAGGCAATACCTATGATGATGAACGGGATAGAGAGTATCTGACCCATGTCTATAGGCATAGATGATTCAAATGCCACCTGTATCTCCTTTGTGTATTCTATGAAGAAACGGAAGGTGAAGATAAGGGCAAGGTCTAAGCCGAAGAAGAATCCTGTGCCTACGTAGTTTGGCTTCTTCTTCCAGAAATACCACATCACGAAGAAGAAACAGGCATATGCTATAGCCTCATAGAGCTGTCCAGGATGACGAGGTTGCATATCCACTCTTTCGAAGATGAAAGCCCAAGGCACATCAGTTGGCTTGCCTATTATCTCAGAATTCATCAGATTACCCAGACGGATGCAGCAAGCCGTAGTAGGAACAGCGATAGAGATATTATCCAATACCGTCCATACGTTCATCTTCAGATTACGGCAGTAGAGCAACAAGGCAATCATAATACCTATTGTACCACCATGTGATGCAAGTCCCTCATAGCCAGTAAAATGCCATGAGCCGTCTATACCATAGTGCATAGGCAGTATCATCTCAAGCATGTGAGTTCCTGAAGAAAGGAAATAGTCCGGCTGATAGAAGATACAATGACCGAGGCGTGCTCCTATGATAATGCCAACGAAGCAGTAAATTAACAATGGATCAAACTTTGCATCCTCTATCTTCTGCACCTTATACAGATGCCTTACGATAAGATAAGCAAATAGTAATCCTATTATCCAAAGCGTTGAATACCAACGTATTACTACAGGTCCGAGATGGCAGATAACCAAGTCGGGGTTCCAGTTGATATAATTTAAAATTGAAGTCATAGTAAATAGCGGCCCCTCACCAGCCCTACGGGCATCCTCTGACACATACTCCTATGTTATCAACATCGGACTTCCCCAAGGGGCGAGGAAGAAGTTACATTTTATTGCTAATAATGGTTTATTACTAACATTTCCCTCGCCCCTTGGGGAGAGGGTGTCCGTAGGACGGGTGAGGGGCTATGGTTTGTTTTACACATTAAACCTAAAGTGCATGATATCTCCATCCTGCACCACGTATTCCTTACCCTCTATACCGAGTTTACCAGCTTCCTTGATAGCAGCCTCAGACTTGTATTCAATATAGTCCTCGTATTTGATAACCTCTGCACGGATAAAGCCTTTCTCAAAGTCAGTATGGATAACGCCGGCACATTGTGGAGCCTTCCAACCCTTCTTGAAGGTCCAAGCCTTTACCTCCATCTCACCTGCTGTGATGAATGTCTGGAGGTTGAGAAGAGCGTATGCCTTCTTGATAAGACGGTTCACGCCTGATTCCTCAAGACCTAATTCCTCAAGGAACATCTGCTTGTCCTCGTAGTTCTCAAAACCGGCAATATCCTCCTCTGTCTTTGCTGCTACGATCATTGACTCAGCACCTTCCTCAGCAGCAAGAGCCTCTACCTTCTTTGTCCATTCATTACCATTAGCTGCTGATGCTTCGTCAACATTACATACATAGAGAACAGGCTTTGAGGTGAGCAAGAAAAGATTCTTTGCAGCCTCCTGTTCTTCCTTTGATTCAAACTCTACGGTACGGGCATTCTTTCCGCTTTCAAGACACTCCTTGTAAGCCTGAAGAACAGCAAACTCTATTTTAGCATCCTTATTGCCGGTAGAAGCCACCTTCTGAGTCTTTGCATAACGGCTCTCGATAGTCTCAAGATCCTTAAGCTGAAGCTCAGTATCAATGATTTCTTTATCGCGGATAGGGTCGATAGTGCCGTCAACATGAGTGATATTATCATCATCAAAACAACGGAGAACATGGATGATAGCATCTGTCTCGCGGATGTTACCAAGGAACTTATTACCAAGACCTTCACCCTTGCTTGCGCCCTTCACAAGACCTGCGATATCCACGATTTCGCAAGTTGCAGGAACGATACGTCCAGGGTGAACAATCTCAGCCAGTTTTGTAAGACGCTCATCAGGAACGGTGATAACGCCTACGTTTGGTTCAATTGTACAGAAAGGAAAGTTTGCTGCCTGTGCCTTAGCACTTGAAAGACAGTTGAAGAGAGTTGACTTACCTACATTAGGAAGACCAACAATACCACATTTTAATGCCATGTTATTAAAGAACAGCCCCTCACCTGCCCTGCGGGCATCCTCTCCCCAAGGGGCGAGGAGAAAGTTACACTTTTCAGGAAAAGGGATATTTTAATTGTTAATTATTAATTGTTTACTTTGTTTGAGAATTATTACTAACTATTTCCCTCGCCCCTTGGGGAGAGGGTGTCCGTAGAACGGGTGAGGGGCCATAGTTCCTCTACAATCTGCTTCACTTGCTCTGTCTTTGTCATTGTGTAGAAATGAAGTACAGGGAAACCTGCCTTGAGCAATGCCTCGCCTTGCTTTATAGCCCATTCCACACCAACTTTCTTCACATCGTTATTATTCTTGCAGAGCATAACCTTCTCAACGAGTTCCTGTGGAAGATCCACGGCAAAGGTATGAGGAAGGATGGTGAGCTGAGTCTTTGTTGCGAAAGGCTTCAGACCTGGCAGAATCTCTGCGTTGATACCAGCCTTTGCACAGTCGTCGCGGAACTTGATGATGGTATCTGCATCATAGCACATCTGTGTTACGATATACTCAGCACCAGCATCTACTTTCTGCTTCAGATAACCGAGGTCTGTGAGACGATTAGGAGACTCTACATGCTTCTCTGGATAGCCGGCCACACCAATACAGAAATCAGTATTATGCTGAGTGTCAGGCTCTCCGTCGATAAACTTACCATCGTTCATCTCCATGACAAGCTTCACGAGTTCATCAGCATGTTCATAGCCCTCGACATGTGCAGAGAAACGCGAATCGCCGTGCATAGCATCGCCACGCAAGGCAAGAATGTTCTGAATACCGAGGAAGTCAAGGTCTATGAGTGAGTCCTCTATGTCATAGCGTGACTGTCCACCGCAGATAACGTGAGGCACTACCTCCACACCATATTTTCGCATGATGGCAGCACTAACACCAACCGTTCCCGGGCGACGGCGCACTATGTGCTTTTCTATCAGTCCGTCAGGACGCTCGGTGTATTTCATCTCCTCACGATGGCAGGTGATGTTTATAAACGCAGGATTATATGGCATGAGCGAGTCAATAGCGCCATATATCTTTTCTATTCCGTCACCCTTGAGAGGAGGAAGTAGCTCGAAGGAGAAGCGTGACTTTCCACTCTCCTTGGCTTGCTTGATTATATCTATTACTTTCATTTGGCCTCTCCCCCCGCCCTCCCCCGTAGGGAGGGAGCCGGATTGCTAATGGGGGAATCCGAATTTTTATTTATTTTCTATTTGCCTCACCTCCCGTGCGCGGACAGGCTCCCTCCCTACGGGGGAGGGCGGGGGGAGAGGCCGCTTATACATTAAAATACTTCAGCGGAGTATTAGCGAAGATGAGTCCGCAGATACTCTCGCCAGGGTTTATCATATTGCTCTCTGTGAGCGAAATGTCGATAGTTTTGTCTGCCTTCAGCATATCAAGCACAGGAACCTTCAACGCATGGTCAGGGCAAGCTCCATAGCCGAATGCCATTCTTATGCCGTCTGTGCCCCAGAAAAGGCGTTTCTGCATATAGTCCTGTATATACTCCGCAAATGCCTCTGCAAGACGGTCACAGAGCAGTTTTGCCATAATTGCGTGATACTCGTCACCCTCCTTGCGATAATTCTCCTGAAGCTCGCTGAGCCCTACACCTGCAGTTACCACAAACGGACAGATGAAATCAGTAGCGTGCTGTCCTTGGCAACAAGGGCAGTTGGTCAGTTTCCTTGCCCTATATCCTCTCATGATATGATCGGCAAGACAGTTGGTCTGCTCCTCATCTTTCAAAGAGCGAGGGAAGGGTAGGGTATAGTCCTTGCCATCGCAAGAGACAATAATCTCATCATTATCAGTAGAGTAGGCAGGAAGAATGCGAGCCGTTCCCTGAAGAGTGATAAGATTCTTCTCTTTCATTTCCTTCAGAAGAGCCTCGGCATCACTACGCAGTTTCTGACCTTCCTCGCCTGTACGGATATCGCCTTTCAAGCCCCATGCCTGATAGAAGAAAGCCCAGTTGATACGGTCTTCCAACTCACTTATCCTGATGTTCTGGAAGTTTGTTGTTCCGTTTTCCTTTGGCTGAGAATAGAGCAATACCTGCTCTGTACTTCTTGGAACGGCTACAAGTTCCTGAGTCTTCACAAACCTGCGCTTTCTGCTTTCCTCTACCGTTAGAAGCGACTTGTCAGCCTCCCTACGGTTATAGTTGTCGCGAATAATCTTCTGCTGAGCTTTAAGTTCGGCAATATACTCCTTTCCGTCGTCTGCGAGAAGTCGGCGGATGATACCCGGATTATCGGCTGCTGCATGAGCGCAAATCACAATTCCGTGAGGATATTCTGGTGCTATCTTTACGGCAGTATGAAGTGCTGAGGTTGTAGCTCCTCCGATGATGACAGGCGTTGTCATTCCCTTGCTTTCAAGCAGCTTCACCACGTTTATCATCTCTGTAAGGGATGGGGTGATAAGTCCAGAGAGACCTATGACATCGGCATTACATTTCTGTGCCTCTTCCACTATCGTTTCCGGCTCTACCATCACACCGAGATCCTTCACGTTGAAGCCGTTACATTGGGTTACCACGCCAACTATGTTCTTGCCTATGTCGTGAACATCGCCCTTGACAGTTGCCATTACTACTGTACCGGCCCCCTCCCTTCCTCCCCGAGGGGAGGAGTTTTTAGTTACCTCAGAATCCTCATTACTATCTAAAGACTCTCCCCCTTGGGGGAGTTGGAGGGGGGCTGTCATATACGGCTCAAGAACGGCTACTGCCTTCTTCATCACACGAGCCGACTTTACTACCTGTGGCAAGAACATCTTGCCTTCGCCGAATAGCTTTCCCACCTGCTCCATAGCCGGCATCAGATACTCGTCAATAACGCCAAGCGGAGTTCCTGCCTTTTCGTATGCCTCAAGCGTATCTGCATCGATAGTATCTGTTATGCCTTTCAGCATAGCAAAGGCGATACGCTCCTTGAGCGTTGTGGGCATCTCTATTTTCTTCTCAGGTGCCTTACCGCCGTTAGCCTCTTTCTTTGCGTCAAGTTCTTCCTTGAGCTTTGTGGCAAACTCGATGAGTCTTTCAGGAGCGTTGCTGTCACGGTTGAGAATAACATCCTCCACGTATGTCCTCATAGGCTCTTCTATCTCGTCGTAGATAGTAAGCATGGCAGGGTTCACGATACTCATATCAAGTCCTGCCTTGATAGCGTGATAGAGGAATACGGAATGCATAGCCTGACGAACAGGATTATTGCCTCGGAAAGAGAAGCTCAGGTTACTTATACCGCCCGACATGTGCACCTCTGGCATCTCCTCGTGAATGGTGCGACAAGCCTCTATGAATGCTCGTCCGTAGTCATCATGCTCTGGCATACCAGTTGCCACAGCAAGTACGTTTGGGTCGAAAATGATATCCTCGCCCGGGAAATCTATATCGCGAAGCAGCTTATATGCCCTGCGTGCCACTTCCACTTTTCTCTCGTATGTGTCTGCCTGTCCTTTCTCGTCAAAGAGCATAACGACCGTTGCAGCACCCATAGAGTGGATATATCGGGCTTTCTTTAGGAACTTTTCCTCACCCTCTTTCAGAGAGATAGAGTTTATGATGCTCTTACCTTGAACACATTGTAATCCTGCCTCAAGAATCTCCCATTTTGAGGAGTCTATCATGATAGGCACCTTGGCAATCTCAGGCTCTGATGCTATGAGATTGAGGAAGGTGGTCATAGCCTTCACGCCCTCAATCAAACCATCGTCCATACAAACGTCTATGACCTGTGCGCCGGCATCTACCTGAGCACGGGCTATTGACAATGCCTCTTCGTAGTTCTCTGCCTGAATAAGTTTCTTGAACTTTGCCGAACCAGCCACATTTGTACGCTCTCCGATATTCACAAACCCTGTGTTCTCGTCAAGGAGAAGTGGCTCAAGACCTGAGAGGGTGCAGCGAGGGAGGGTAGAGGTTAGAGTTTCCCCTTCATCCTTCGACTTTTGACTTTCGACTTTTGACCTTTGACTTATAGCTCTCGGCTTAAACTCCTTCGCCACCTCTGCTATTGCCTTGATATGCGCCGGGGTAGTTCCGCAGCATCCGCCGTAAATATTGATAAGCCCTTCGCCCATGAATTCCTCTGCCGATTCTGCGAATGTCTCAGGTGTCTCGTCATAGCCGCCCATCACGTTTGGCAGACCTGCATTAGGATGCACGCTTACCGGACATGGAGCTACCTCCGCAAGGCGCTTGAGCCAAGGCTTCAACTGACGGGCACCAAAGGCACAGTTCAGACCTATGCTTATCAGATTGCCATGTGTGAGAGAAGCCACGTATGCCTCTACCGTCTGACCAGAGAGCGTTCTTCCTGAAGCATCAGCAAGAGTACCACTCGCCATGATAGGAATCTCGATGCCTCGCTCTTCTTCCACATTCATCACAGCCTTGATAGCAGCCTTTGCGTTGAGGGTATCAAAGATAGTCTCAACAAGGATTACATCAGCACCTCCGTCTATCAAGCCGTTCACGCAGTCGGTATAGGTCTCAACAAGGTCTTGGAAAGTAACCTCTCGGGCAGCAGGATTATTTACATCTGCCGACATTGAGGCTGTCTTGTTTGTAGGACCCATAGATCCAGCCACTACTGTCCACTTTCCACTCTCTTCTTTACATTCTGCTGCTACGCTTGCAGCTGCCTTCGCAATCTCATACACTTTATCCTCCAATCCATAGTCGGCAAGCGAGAAGCGGTTACAGTTGAAGGAGTTTGTCTCGATGATATCAGCACTGGCATTTATATAGTCGCGATGCATCTGCTTGATAGCCTCCGGTTTCGTTATGCACAGCACATCATTACACCCCTTTAAAGGTTGGGGGTGATTGCTGAATACCGTGCCACGAAAATCATCCTCTGTAAGCCCTAATTGCTGAAGATAAGTACCAGTTGCACCATCGAGAATAAGGATGCGCTCACGCATCTTCTCAAGTATGTCTTTGCGAGTATGTGTCATCAAGGTGCAAAATTACTCAAATTTCTTGTTATGTGCAAATTATTTGTAGAAAATACCATGTTTTAGTGAAAATTAAGGCAAGGTATTTAAGTACGTTAACGTCAGTTCGAAAGATTCTACGAATGGCAGCAAGCTGCTCTTAACTGACAATAATACCAATCTACGCAATCTTTTACCAATAGAAAGGCTCGCTTACGCGAAGATATTATTTGGAAAGCAAATTAGCAATAAATTTTATAAGGATTCAGCTTGCGCCTGAGCTTTGCGAAGAAATTAATTTAACGTGAGTTCGACGACTTGCTTCAGCTTGATGAGCTTCAGCGAATAATTCAAGACTGCGAGGGCTGAAAGCCCGACACCTAATAGGGCAGTCCGTAAGGGCTGTTATTCTATAGATGCGTGATTAAAGGAGCGCTGTAAGTGCG
>CADBXL010000019.1:78238-130705 GCA_902798615.1 uncultured Bacteroidales bacterium
CTAACGGACTGCCCTATTAGGTATCGCTCCTTCAGAGCTCTTTCAACCACATGATAGTCAACAATATACAACTGAATAAATTCGTCGAACTCACGTTAATTTACTGGTTTAATTTTCTTGGAATTTACTTTCTACATCAGGGCGTAAGCCCTGTTTCTTATTGGATTAAGATTGTGCAGATTGGTAATTATTGTCAGTTAAAGCACCAGAGGTGCGTCAATATTGAAATTTGTCTAAAGAAAAACTTTTTTGTTTTTTTCCATGAATCATAGCATAATAACAAATATTTTTTCTATCTTTGCACTCAGAAATCTAAATTCTAAACAATAAAAATACTATGTACGATAAAGAACGGGGACTATACATAGCCCATTGCGCCAATGGAGCGCTCTCTATTACTGGTAAGATGGCTAACCGCCACGGACTTATTGCCGGTGCTACTGGTACTGGTAAAACCGTTACGCTTCAAGTGATGGCTGAAACCTTCTGTCAGGCTGGTGTGCCTTGCTTCATGGCTGATATGAAGGGCGACCTATCTGGTATTTCTCAGGTAGGAAAGATGAGCGGATTCATAGAGAAACGTATGCCGGAATTCGGTATTGAGAATCCTGATTTCCAAAGCTGTCCTGTCCATTTCTTCGATGTCTTTGGCGAACAGGGGCATCCTATGCGTGCTACTATCTCGCAGATGGGACCACAGCTGCTCAGTCGATTGATGCAGCTTAACGAGACACAGGATGGTGTGCTGAACATCGTGTTCCGTATTGCCGATGAGCGCGGACTTCTCCTTATTGACCTGAAGGATCTGCGCTCTATGCTCGACTGGGTTTCTCAGCACGCCAAGGAATATACCACTAAATACGGCAATATCTCCACACCTACTATCGGTGCTATCCAACGTGCCCTCTTGCAATTGGAGAACCAGGGTGCTGATAAGTTCTTTGGAGAGCCTTCTTTCGATATCTACGACCTTATGCAGACCGAGGACGGAAAGGGAGTTATGAACGTATTGGCTGCCGACAAACTGATGATGCAGCCAAAGCTCTATTCTACCTTCCTGTTATGGCTCTTGAGCGAGCTCTACTCAACCCTTCCAGAAGTAGGCGACCAGCCTCTGCCAAAACTCGTATTCTTCTTCGACGAGGCACACATGCTCTTCGACGGCACCTCAAAGGCTCTCTTGGATAAGATTGAGCAGGTTATCCGACTCATCCGTTCAAAGGGCGTGGGAATATACTTCATCACCCAGAGTCCTACGGATATTCCAGAAAACATTCTTGGTCAGCTTGGCAACCGCGTACAGCATGCTTTGCGTGCCTATACCCCTAAGGATCAGAAGGCTGTGAAGACGGCTGCCGATACCTTCCGCGCTAATCCTGACTTCAAGACCGATGAGGCTATCATGAATCTCGAAACTGGTGAGGCTTTGGTTTCTTTCCTCGACGAGAAGGGTGCCCCAAGCATGGTGGAGAGAGCAAAGATCCTGTTCCCGCTTTCACAGATTGGTGCTGTAACAGAAGGCCAACGTCTTGACATTATCAAGATGAGTCGCATCTATGGCAAGTACGACAAGCCGATAGACCGTGAGAGTGCCTTCGAAGTGCTTATGGCTGAGGCTGAACAGCAGTTAGCCGAGCAGCAGGAAGAGGCGGCTGCTAATGAGGAGGCTAAAACAGCCGGAAAAACCGCCAAGGAAGAGAAGAAAAAGCCTGGCATGATGTCTAAGGTGCTCAAGGCTGTTTTAACGGCTATAACCTCTACTTTTGCCGCTATTCTCGGCACTTACGTTAGCGACAAGGTGACGGGCAAGAAAACCAAGTCGAGAACCTCTACAACTGGTCGTGTAGCCAAGAACGCCACAAGTGCTGCTACCCGCACCATTACAAAGGAACTCACCCGCGATATCTTAGGCAATCTTGTCAAGTAATTATCCTGAGGTTTTTATCTTGATTTTTATCTCGAATTTTTATTTTTTATCCCGAGTATTTCGAATTGTTCGAATTATTCGGGATAAATTATTATTGGTGTCCTGTAAAAACAAAAACCAGAAAAAAGCCAATCAATTAACAATTAATAATTAACGTGAGTTCGATGACTTGCTTCAGCTTGTTGAGCCTTGCGAAAAATTGTTTTGTCGGCTTGCGCCCTGAAAGGGCAAAGTTTGCTCTTAGCCCAGGGCAACGCCAATGTACCTAGGGCGATGCCCTAGGCTATTAGCTTGTTAGCCTTGCAGGCTGTTTCAGCAATTTGGTCGAACTCACGTTAATTAACACTTGCGAAGCTTGATGAGCTTGCGAAGAACTGCGAAGTTGGTGAACTTGCGAACAATTAACATGCGGCTTTTTCCTGTTTTTTACCTTAATGTCTTGCCGTAGGTCTGATATGTGTATTTATTTTATCGGGAAGCCCCAAGGCTTACCAGAAAAATAAATACGCATAGCAGCAAGAGGCGAGGAACGAGACTCTAAGACATTAAGGGGTTTTTATTGTTTTTGTCTTATTTATAGGCTCATCAAGCTAAAGCAAGTCTCTAATTCTTAATAAAAATTTTCGCGATTTATTTCAGATAAATCAGATAAATCCGTTTCCCTTTTTTCATCGAAATCACGTTAAATATGTGCCTCCGTTGTAGGTCCGTTGTAAGTCCGTTCCAGGTCCGTTTCAGGTCCGTTCCTTAGAATGGGAGGAAAATGGGACTTACATAGGATTTGGTAGGGACTTGCATAGGACTTGCCAGTTACCTTCTATAAGCGCAGCCAGCTGCCATATAATAATTTAACGTCAGTTCGACGAATTCAAGACTGCGAGGGCTGAAAGCCCGACACCTAATAGGGCAGTCCGTAAGGGCTGTTATTTTATAATAGATGCGTGATTAAAGGAGCGCTGTAAGTGCGACACCTGAAGACTTTAGGTGTCGGTCCTTCAGACCTCATACCCCCTATATCGACAAATATGACAGATGATAGTCAACAATATACGTGTAGGGAAATTATTCGCTTTGGCTCATCAAGCTGAAGCAAGTCATCGAACTCACGTTAATTTAACTTTCGCAAGTTCGTTATTGTCTGGAAGACAAAACTATGCGTAACCGTGGGCATACTCGACAAAGGAGAGGATGCCTACGGATAGCGAATCATCATCTACAATATCAGCCTGGAAGGCTGTACCTGATTAGTGATGTACTGCCCTCCAGGCAGTTAGATGGGGCTGGCATTATATCCCCGCACATCCTCGTTTCACTCATATGTACGGGGTTACTAATGGTGTTGCCTTCCAGGCAATTCCATATTTGCGAAAGTCGAATAATAATTTTTCGTTTCTTTCGTGTTTTCCGTGTTAATAGTTTTTTTCGCGAGAGATTTGCGAGGGGGGGGTGCACTCTGCCATTATTTTAGGCGTAACATACTGAAAATCAAACAATAATGATGAGTGTACCCCCCCTTAAAAAGGAGGTGTTTTTTAGGGGGAGGTGCACGCTTTGTAAAATGTTGATAATCAATACCTAAAAGCTGAAAAATCGCGAAAGTGTACCCCCCCTCTACAAACTCTTTGAAAATTTTTTATTCTCGCGGATTTTTTCTCTTCTATAAACCCCTATTGCCATATAGCGAAAGGGCAAAAAAATCTCCCTACCCGATGAAGAGTAGGGAGAGAAATGGTTATTCTTTTATTTCGTTATTTTATTGGAGCGATTTTAATGTTTGTAGCAACTGGGCGGATTGCACGACCAGTATAAGCATCATCTACCCATGCGTTGCTACCACCACCAGCATTGACTTGTTCTGGAACTTTTTTGCCGTTTACAGTTTTCTCTTCCGTTTCAAGGCAATATGAACTTGCCCAATCTAATGGATTAAAATTTGCTCCTTGATCCTGAGCGGTGCGACTCCAATATGACATATGCGTATGTTCATTTTTTAAAACACTACCACCCATATAGTGACCAGTATAAGGCATCGTTATTGTTCTTCCCGTACCTGTTGGCGCAGTAAATATCGCATATCCTTTTGTTTCGAATCCCAGCAGATTTCTTGATATAAAAGACTGCTTGTAGTCATTAGAGAAATGATTGTAGAACTCATATAGCTGAGCATAAATAGGCATACAATACTTCTGATTGAAAGAAGCATAAGAATAAGCTGGGTCATAAGCATTTTTAAGTGTGTATTCATCCAGTTCTGGCTTGCTTCCTGCATATCCTCCTATCGTATAAACACTTTTTTTGCCAAAAGAGAAATAGCCTCCGTAATCTGTTTCCGAGCTAGTAAAACCAAGTATCACAGGGTCGGATAGCAAACCGTTCTTAGAATTCAGATTCTTTTTAGCCCAAAGTGTTCCTGAAGGGAGGTCAAGGTCAACAACGTCATTTCCTAATGCTGTCAATCCGGAATTTTGTAGAGTCGTTGCAGATGTACAGTCGTATGAACCAAGATTATACATCTCGTTTCTAGCAAATGCCGTTCTCGAAGTATTTACGCGCTGATAGACCTTTTCATCCTTATCCTCAAGAATAAGGGTGAAGCCGTTGATTGCAGCAGGCAATACAACCATATAGAATGTACCGTTGCCTAAAGGGGTTTTTGCCTTACCATTATCACCAGCAGCACGCAATTCTACGTATGTATTCTTTGTTCCTGTTGCAGTTGTGGTTGCTGTACCATCAGAACCGATTGTAGCGGTAAAACCACCTGCGATATTTGTGTAATTGAATTGCTGGTCATACAGATTTGTAAGGGTTGGGTTTGCCACCACCTTTATTCTGCTTATGGTCGTGTTGTTTGTAAGCGTAATCTTCAAGAGTGCGCATACATTCTTGAAGTTAAAGGTAGAGTTTGTTGAATACGCAGTCATGTAATGCAAGGTCTGGGGATATGTTCCGTTGGTTGGAGTCTGAACGGTTGGGATATTTCCTGTCATCACCTCGTTATCAGTATCGAAACTGCTTGAAGGATAGTAAGCATAGAACTGATCATTATCACTTCCGTTAGCCTTTATCTTATCTCCTGAGAAATTCTCCTCTTTGCCATAATTTGGGCCATCTGCTGGTTCTTCAATAGTAAATTCGCCTTCTGCTGGGTGTTCCTCATCTACATCTGCTTTATTCAGAATGTAAATCTTGTCATTAGCAGCCCAGATTGTGTTATTACCGTTGAAATCAGTACGGGTAGCTTTGCTGTTGGAGCCGCTACCGTCGTCCATAGTTGCGCGGAAAGTCATCGTCTTGTTTGTGACGGGCTTTTCCTGACTGTTGGAGTTATTATCTGCAATATCATCATCTGAAGAACATGCAGATAATGATAATGCGAAGACTGCAAGGGCAGTCTTTATACAAATGTTATAATTCTTCATAAACAACAATTTTTTTATTGCCAAGCATCTACTTCTGTAAAATCCTCTACGCCGCCAGGTTTCTGGTTTGAGTTGTTTGTGTCGGCCTCGCCTAAAGAAGCAGCCATAATCCGTCCTGTCTTCAATTCATGAAGTCTCATTTCTGGGACAAAATAATTTTTCTTTTTCATAAGCGTAAAACTTTTAAGTGTATTAATTTATGATTTATTAATTTCAGAGTATAGAAAACTTATTTTTAAAAATCGGTTTTCTGAGTGTAAAGTTATATATATTTGGAAATGTATGCAAGAAAAAATATGAAAAATTGTTTTTTTTTGTGTAAAATTATGATAAATATCTATGAATTATGCTATTTTTCGTGTAAAATAGCACTAATTTCTAAGTTTTTGTGTTTTTCTTTGAAAACTGAAAGTAGGGGAGATACGGAAGATGCTCGCTTGCGCGAGGGTGAGTTTTGGAAAGAAATTAACTCAGAAGACATATTTATTTGACCATGGAAAAGACGGAAAAACACGGAAATTAATTTTCTGGCTCAATTTACTTTCTAAAAAACACTTAGCACCGTAAGGTGCAATTTCCGTTCCTTTCGTGTCTTCCGTGTTCAGATAAATCAGATAAATCCGTTTCCTTTTTCTTTTGACCATGGAAAAGTCGGAAAAACACGGAAATACTCGCTTCTGCTCTTAATGTCTCTTGTTTTTTCGAAGTAGGGTAGTAGCAGCTCCAATTCAAGTCCAATTCAGCTCCAATCCAAGTCCAATTGGGAATTGGAAATATATTGTCTTTGCTTTGTCTTTACATTTATCATCCTTATGCTTAGATTCTGCGTTATTTATCATCAAACAAAATAAGTGAAGAGGTTCACTCTTCACTTATTTGTTATAGCTATTCGAGAATGTTATTTATTCATAAGTGGTTGTGCCCACTCTGGAATGTTGGATGTGGTTATTGTATAGTGTGAACGACATCTACTCGCATTCCTAGTGCATTTATAATTCGGAAGAAGGTTCCTACACTTGGATTAATAAGACCATTCTCAATACGAGAGATATAAGACTTACTTAGAGAAAGGCGTTTTGCAAGCTCGGATTGTGTTATCTTTGCTTCTTTACGTGCTTCAAGTAGAATTTGGCTAGTGTAAAAATTCCATGCATCATCATCAAACTTTGCTCGCTCTTCTGTTCCAACTTTTCCATAAAGAGTGTCAAGTTCTGCACTTATATCATATATTTTGTTGTTTTTTGCTTGCATAATATTCTTCTTTTATTTTTAGTGCTTTGTTTATCTCAGATATTGGAGTTTTTTGAGTTTTCTTATGAAATCCATTGAACAATACTACTATCTGTCCATCATCAAAGATGAAGAATAGTCTGTATATATTTCCATTCCAGGATATTCTCAACTCATATAGTCCTTCTCTTATTATTTTTTATGAATTTAACGGGCAATCGGTCTTCTGTCTGAAGTAATGAGAGTACATAGTGAACTTTCAATCGTTCCTTGTCATTCAATGACTTCATAAATTCATGATAGTAGTTGCCGAATGCAATAATTTTTCTATTCATGGTGCAAAGGTAATAAAAGTTTAATTATATTGCAACTTTTTCTTTCTATTTTTTCAGTATTGTATAAAAAACAAGTGTAAATATTGGTATATTAACGTGAACTCGACGACTTATTTCACCCGCCATCACGTCAGTCCATATTTTGTGGTATGGGCTTTTGGATGGTAGGGATTGTAGGAGGCAGTTTGTATCAAGAACGATGTAACGCATAGCGATAAGGAGTTCTCATCTTTGTATTGCCCCATTTTTCGATGGTGGTTTCTGATATCTCACCTTTATCCCACATAGCATCTATCGCCTTTTGAGCTTTTTCTGCAAAATAGCGAGCGAGGTGGTTGCGGAAATCAAGATACTCTGCCTCAGTGTTTATTCCTTGAACAACATTGAGGGCATCCAGTCGTGCCATTTCGTTATAGCTCATATCTTATGGTTTTTGAAGTTTAATATTAATATTTCACTCAACTTTCACATTGCTCAAGTTGAAGATATTGTAAATATGTTTATTCTCGTTTGCAAAAATAGTATTTTATTTCCAAACGTGCAAGAAAAGCAGGTGGAAAATGTTTTTGAAAGACTCATTTTTGCTTTTTAATGTGCTTCTAACCAGTTGCTGCCCCAACCGCAGTCGGCAATCAGGGGAACTCGCAGAGTAGCAGCATTTTGCATCTCTTCGAGCACAATTTGTTTCACGTGAAACTTTTCCTCTGGGATTACGGAGAAGTTAAGTTCGTCGTGTACCTGTAGTATCATTTTTGAGCGTATGTTCTCTTTTTTGAAACGCTCGTAGATGCGTATCATAGCTATCTTGATGATATCGGCTGCTGTGCCTTGGATAGGGGCGTTGATGGCATTACGCTCAGCAACGGCACGTACTGTTCCGTTGTGGGAGTTGATGTCGGGAAGGTATCTGCGACGATGGTACAAGGTCTCTGCATAGCCTTTTTCCGACACTCGTTTCTTACTGTCTTCCATGAATTGCTGAATGCCTGGGAAGGTCTCGAAATATCCGTCAATCAAGGCTTTAGCCTCTGCGCGGTCAATACCCATGTTCTGTGCAAGACCGAAGACAGATATGCCGTAGATAATACCGAAGTTTGCTCGCTTTGCCTTGGCGCGTTCATCCTTTGTAACCTCTTCAATAGGCTTATGGAATATCTTGGCAGAGGTGGCTGCATGGATGTCGGCATCGCTTGTGAAAGCCTCAATCATATTCTCGTCTCCTGACATAGAAGCCATCACACGAAGCTCGATTTGTGAGTAGTCGGCAGAGAAGAATTCCTGTCCTTCCTCTGGTATGATGGTCTTGCGTATTTCCTTGCCATCCTCACCACGAACAGGTATGTTCTGGAGGTTAGGATCAGAGGATGATAGTCGGCCTGTTGTGGTGACACATTGGTTGAATGATGTGTGTATGTGTCCGGTACGTGGATTTATCAGTTTTGGCAACGCATCTACGTAAGTGCCAATGAGTTTCTTCAATCCGCGATAGGTCAGTATTTTCTCTACGATAGGGTGCTTGCTGCTGAGTTGCTGAAGCACTTCCTCGGAGGTCTGATACTGTCCTGTCTTTGTCTTCTTTGCCTTGTCAATAATTTGTAGTTTTCCGAAGAGGATATCGCCAACCTGACGGGGAGAGGATATGTTGAATTCCTGTCCGGCAAACTCGTAGATTTCTTTCTCAAGCTGAAGCATACGCTCGTTGAAGGTAAGGCGTACTTCATCGAGAGCCTTTGTGTCGAGCTTGACACCAGTATATTCCATATCGGCAAGGATAGGGACGAGAGGCATCTCGATGTTATGGAACAGTTCCACGGCTCCAACCTCCTTGAGCTTTGGCTCGAGCATGTTCTTCAGTCGCAGGGTGATGTCGGCATCTTCTGCTGCATAGTTACAGATCTCGGCAGGGGAGAGGTCGCGCATGTTTTTTTGTCTCGGACCTTTCGGACCTATGAGTTCTTCGATGTGGATGGTTTGATATTTCAGAAGAGTCTCCGCCATATAGTCCATATTGTTCTCGCGACCCGGGGTGATGAGATAGTGAGCTATCATCGTGTCCCAAAGAGGAGCTTTGACCTCAATTCCGTAATTTTTCAGTACTTCAATATCGTACTTAGAATTTTGACCAATTTTTACAATATTTTCACTTTCATAAACATTCTTAAAAATGTTTACAATTCTTAACGCTTCTTCACGTTTTGGAGGAACAGCAACATAATACGCCTCTTTTTCCTTCAAAGCAAAACTTAAACCTACTAATTCCGCGTCGATAGCGTTAATTGAGGTGGTTTCGGTGTCGAATGCCACTTCTTTGTTTGTAACAATAAGTTCAGAAAGTTTTCGTGCATCTTCTTCTGTTTCAATAAGATGATATTTTGCACCAGATGTTTTAAAAGTTTCGAAAGAAGGATTTTCGAAAAAGCCTTGACCGCTCGCCGTGGATTCTTCAAAAAGATTCAGTTGCATATTCACAACTTTTGCTTTTTTATCAGTTTTTTTCAGAATGCGATCGGCAAGTGACTTAAATTCCAAATCTGTAAAAATTTCACGAAGGCGGTTTTCGTCAGGTTCGGAAACTTTCATCTCATCGAATGAGATTGATACGGGAACATCTTGTCGGATGGTGGCTAGGAACTTTGACATCTTTATGTCTTCTCTTGCACCTTCAACTTTTTCGCGCATCTTTCCCTTGATTTGGTCGGTGGAGGAGAGGAGGCCTTCGATGCTGCCAAACTCCTTGATGAGTTTTACGGCTGTCTTTTCTCCCACTCCCGGACAACCAGGGAAGTTATCTGATGAATCGCCCATGAGTCCTAAGAGGTCGATGACTTGGGCGGTATTATCTATTCCGTATTTCTCGCAAACCTCTTTTGGTCCCATGATGTCGTAGCCACCACCATGACGCGGACGATACATGAACACGTTGTCGGTTACGAGTTGGGCATAGTCCTTATCGGGCGTAACCATATAGGTTTGCATTCCCTCAAGGTCTGCCTTATGGGCTATTGTTCCTATGATGTCGTCAGCCTCAAAGCCGTCAACCTGAATAACTGGAATATGGAAAGCGTTGAGAATATCCTTGATGATAGGTATAGACATTTTGATGTCTTCCGGGGTCTCCTGACGCTGTGCTTTATAGGCAGGAAAAGTCTCATGACGGAAGGTCTTTCCGTGGTCGAAGGCAACGGCAAAATGTGTTGGTTTCTCCTTCGTAAGAACCTCGTTAAGAGTGTTACAGAAGCCCATGACTGTGCTTGTGTTCATACCCTTTGAGTTGATACGAGGAGCATTTATGAATGCGTAATAGCTACGATAGATAATTGCGTAGGCGTCGAGAAGAAAGAGTTTATCCATATTTATTGTTTATATTTCTGCAAAATTAATAATAAAAAATTAAAAACTCGTATAACTTGCTTTGAAAACCAAATTATTTATGTAATTTTGTAACAAATTTAAGAACCAATGGATTATTTAGCTCTAATTCGTAAACCAATTGATACTGAACTTCAGGAGTTCATAAGTCTTTTCAACGATTCTCTTTCACATACTGACGGTATGCTTGAGACTGTTCTCGACCATATACGTCAGCGTGCAGGAAAGCGTATGCGTCCTATGCTCATTCTCCTCACGGCAAAATGCTTTGGAGAGGTGAATGAATCAACGCAGAGAGCGGCCGTAGGACTTGAGCTTCTGCATACTGCATCACTTGTTCATGATGATGTTGTGGATGAGTCGGGAGAGCGTCGCGGACAGAAATCGGTTAATGCTCTTTACGATAATAAGGTGGCCGTATTGGTTGGTGACTATATCCTTTCAACGGCTCTTCTTAACGTTTCCCTTACCGGTTCTCAGCCTATCGTTTCATACCTTGCGCGTCTTGGTCAGACGCTTGCAAACGGAGAGATTCTTCAGCTTACAAGCAACGGTGGTGAGACTATCTGCGAAGAGACATATTACGAGGTTATAAAGCAAAAGACAGCCGCTCTTTTCGAGGCTTGCTGCGCTATGGGTGCTATGAGCGCCGGAGCTTCCGAGGAGGATATTATTGCGGCTCGTGAGTTTGGTCAGAAGCTTGGTATCATCTTCCAGATTCGTGATGATATCTTTGACTATTACGACTCTGATGAAATAGGAAAGCCAACGGGAAATGATATGGCAGAGGGAAAGCTTACCTTACCTGTTATCCATGCTGTTCTCTCAACCCAGAATCCAGAGATGCTTACTATCGCATACAAGGTAAAACAGCATGAGGTTACGAAGGAAGAGATTGCTCAGCTTGTTGCTTTCACGAAGGAGAATGGCGGTATAGAATACGCCGAAGATACAATGGAAAGATTGCGCGAAGAGTGCCTTTCATTTGTTGAGGATAGGGTAGGAGATGAAGCCCTAAAATCCTCTTTTACCGCTTATGTGGATTATGTGATTGGGAGAAAATTATAAGCCCACCCAGGCCCTCCCAAAGGGAGGGATGCGATATAGTAATGCCGCTTATGGTAGTTCGTTGTGAACCATTCCATAAGCGGCATTTTTTATGTTGCGTTTAAGCGAAATTACTATAAAACATCCTTCCCTTTGGGAAGGCTTGGTTAGGCTTTAGAAGAACTTAATCTCTTCTCCCTCTATCTCAGAGAGAAGGAGATTAGCTAGTCTTGAAGTACCGAGACGGAGATATTTGTTTGTGAGCCATTTCTCGCCCAGAACCTCTTTTACGATGGTGTAGTAGATAATTGCATCCATAACGGTATTGAGGCCGCCAGCGGGCTTGAAACCAATCTGAATACCTGTCTTTTCGTAGTATTCCTTGATAGCCTGACACATTACGTATGCAGCCTCTGGAGTTGCGCTTATCTTCTCCTTGCCTGTACTTGTCTTGATGTAATCAGCACCGGCATACATAGCAAGAATAGAAGCCTTCTTGATGTTGCTTGCTGTTCCCAGGCATCCTGTTTCGAGAATAACCTTCATAGGAACATTCTCTCCGCAGATAGCCTTCAGCTCGCTTATCTCATCGCATACGCCCTCGATATCTCCGCTAAGGAACTTGCCCACAGGCATCACGATATCAATCTCTGTGGCGCCGTCTTTTACTGCAAGGGCCGTCTCTGCCACCTTTACCTCAATACGCGCCTGAGAGCTCGGAAATGAGCCGGAAACGCATGCTATCTCTACGCCTTCTACTTCGAGCGTGTCCTTTACTATCTCTGCAAAGCAAGGATACACGCAGATTGTGGCAACGTGGGGGAGGTTAGGGTACTCGTTGTCGAAAGCATTTACTCGCTCTGTGAATGCCATTACAGATACGTCGCTGTCGGTTGGTTTCAGAGTTGTGAGTTCTATGCTTCCGAAGAGGAATTTCTTCACGTCAAGAGTGTCGTTCTCCGGCACTTTTGTAGCGATGATATCTCTTACCTTTGCCTTAATATTGGCATCGTTGAGCTCGCAATTATACTGGGATAATGCCTGCTCGTACTTTGAATTTTCTTTTATTTCCATCTTTACTCTTTATACTTTCTACTTTACACTTTCAACTTTACTCTTTATTCTTTGTATCCATACAGATTGTGACAGGTCCGTCATTTAGCAGTTCTACCTTCATATCAGCCCCGAACTCACCAGTCTCTATATGTTTGCCCGTCTCTGCCTCTAAAGCCTTGCAGAACGCCTCATATAGGGGAATAGAGATGTTGTGTGGAGCAGCCTTCAGCCATGAAGGACGATTGCCTTTCTTGTAGCTTGCCATAAGGGTGAATTGAGACACTACAAGACAGTTGCCGTCAACGTCCATTACGGAACGGTTCATAACGCCGTTCTCGTCGTCGAAAATACGTAGCTTGGATATCTTACCCACGAGCCAGTCGATGTCCTCTTGTGTGTCGTCTGACTGTACTCCAAGAAGAATCAACAGACCCTGTTCTATCTTTCCTTTTACCTCTCCGTCAATAGTGACGGATGCATGCTTTACTCTTTGTATTACAGTTCTCATGTTGCAAAGATAATAATTATTTGTCGAATAGAAAAATAATAGGAGTTAAAAAGTAAATAGTAAATTATCAAAAGATACTTAATGCTTCTTTAACGATTCTTGCCTTTGCCTTGCCTATAACTTCTGCTATTGCATCTTCATCAGCCTCCTTGATTCTCTTGACGCTCTTGAAGGCTTTTAAGAGGGCTTCCTTCGTTGCTTTTCCTATGCCTTTGATGTCGTCAAGCTCTGAGTGTAAAGCGTGCTTAGAGCGCTTATCTCGGTGGAAGGTTATAGCATACCTATGAACCTCATCTTGAAGCTGTGTGAGTACGTGGAATAGCTCGCTATTAGTCTTTAGTTGGATGGTCTTTGGAGGGAATCCGAACAGGAGTTCATTAGTACGGTGCTTATCGTTCTTTGCAAGACCGGCAATAGGGATGTTAAGGTGCAGAGTGTCTTCTACAATTTCACGGACAACATTCATCTGACCAATACCTCCATCGCATACGATAAGGTCTGGAAATCGTATGTCCTCGTTCTCTGGATCCTGCTCTTTTTCTTCTTTTATTCTGCCGTATCTTCTCAAAACAACCTCCTGCATAGAGGCGTAGTCGTCAGGACCTGTAACGGTCTTTATATTGTACTTTCGATAGTCTTTCTTTGAAGGCTTCATTCCCTTGAAAACAACACATCCTGCAACTGCGTCAGTACCCGAAATGTTGGAGTTATCGAATGCCTCTATCTGGTACGGCATCTTGTCTAATCCGAGCTTCTCTTGCAGTTCCTTCATCAAGCGCACGGACTTCTGCTCAGGATTGAGCTTATCAGCCTGTTTAAGGCGGTCAAAACGGTATTGCTTGCAGTTCATCTGCGACAGTTCCAACAAGTGTTTCTTATCGCCTCTTTGAGGCACAAAAAGCGTGGCGTTCGGGATGGTCCATTCCATCTCCATAGGCACTATTATTTCCTTTGCTGTAGAATGGAATCTGTTGCGTATCTCAGGTATTGCCTGTAGAAGCAATTCCTCGTCTGTCTCGTCGAGCTTACGCTTGTATTCGAAGGTGAAGCTCTGGTTTATCGTACCATTAGTTACGTGCAGATAATTGATAAAGGCGTTGTGCTTGTTTTCATCGTCGTCGATGCTGAAAACATCCACGTCTGTTATGGTATGGGATACTACCTCGCTCTTGGCACAGAACTGGTCGATGAGAAGGTATTTCTGCTTTAATACCTCAGCTTCTTCGAACTTCATTTCCTCGGCTTTTTGCATCATCTGCTCGTAGATAATCTTGCTAAGCTCTCGGGTATTTCCTTTAAGAATCTCCCTTGCCATGCGGATATTCTCCTGGTATTCGTCGTAAGACTGCTTGTTGATGCAAGGAGCTCCACAGTTCTTTATATGGTATTCCAGACATGCCTTGTATTTGTTTTTCTCGATTCCTTCGCGTGTTATAGGCATTCTGCAAGTACGTGGATGGTATAGTTTCTTTATTAGTTCCAGTATCGTGTACATAGAGCCAATATGGGAGTATGGACCATAAAACGTGCCAAACTTGCGGTTTATCTGCCTTGTTTTGAAGATACGAGGGAATAATTCGTTGGTTACAACGATGCTTGGATATGTTTTTCCGTCTTTTAGGAGAACATTATATCTTGGATTGTATTTCTTGATAAGAGAATTCTCGAGTAAAAGGGCGTCTTCTTCGGTATTTACCACGGTATAGGTTATGTTGTGTATTTTACTAACCAATACTTTTGTCTTGAATCTATCGACTTCCTTGTGGAAATAGGACGAAACTCTGCGCTTTAGGTTCTTTGCCTTTCCTACATATATAATAGTTCCTTCGGAATCGTAGTATTGGTACGACCCCGGCTTTTCTGGCATTGATAGAACAATACTCTTTAATTTTTCGAGCCTAGCTATGTTCTCTTCTTTTGTCATAGTTAATGTTTCACGTGAAACACGATATTCTTTAAAGTTTTATATATCAGCAATTTACTGATGTTACGAACGTAACACTATAATGTGAAACTTCGGTGTTTTCGGGGTTTTTGTGTTTCGACTTTAATATGGTCCTATAATAAAAAAGCCTCCCTGTAGGGGAGGTGGTGATTGAGTCTTATACGACCATAAGCGTTGAAATCTCAGTATCAGTATCAGCGAAAACATCGCGACCGTGAAGTCCTTCAATCGTTAGTTCTATGATGAAACTGATGTAAATCTTCTTTGGATGGAATTTTTTCACCAATTCGTATGCTGCACGCATACTTCCTCCAGTTGCAAGAAGGTCATCATGAATGAGAACGACGTCATTTTCACCGATAGAATCGCTAATCATGCAAATAGTGTCTTTGCCGTATTCCTTGGTGTAATCGTGAGAAATCACGTTTCCTGGCAGTTTTCCCGGCTTACGTGCCATAACAAAGCCTGCGTTAAGTTCTGAGGCTACTACAGGACCGAGTAAGAAACCTCGACTTTCCAAGCCTACAACCTTTGTTATTCCCTTGTCCTTGTAAATATCCACGACTTCATCGCGCATAATATGAAGACATTCAGGGTTGTTGAATAATGTGCTGATATCCTGAAACTGTATTCCAGGAATAGGAAAATCTGGAATTACCCGCAGATTCTTTAATAGGGTAGGATTGTTCATTGCTATGATATTTTTTGTACTTTATTCCTAATTATATATTAGTTGTTCCACGTGAAACACTTTCTCTTTATCTAACTCTACAGTAGGTCCGTTATAGGTCCGTTATAAATCCGTTGTAAGTCCGTTCCATAAGAACGGCGTTTTATCTGCCCATCAGGACAAGCAATACGTTGATATCGCTTGGTGAAACGCCCGGAATACGTGAAGCCTGTGCAAGAGTCTCAGGATTGATGTTTTCCAGTTTCTGACGTGCCTCTGTGGAAATACCTTTCAGTTCGCTGTAATCGAAATGTCCTTGAATACGGATGTTCTCAAGTCGGTGCATCTTTTCAGCAGCCTGTTTCTCACGCTCGATGTAACCTTGATATTTTATCTGTATCTCGGCTGTTTCGGCAATTTCCTGCTTTCGGTTTGTCGGACGGTTTATAATCTCTTTCAGATGAGGTAATGATTCTGCGAGCCATTCTATCGAGATTCCTGGACGTGCTATGAGCTCGTGGAGCTTGCATCCGTAATGGAGTGGGGTAGAACCGATGCTTTCAAGAGCAGCGTTTACTTCCTTTGGCTTTACATTGGTTCTGTTGCAATAATCGATGATTTCAGCAATATGCGCCTTTTTCTCTTGCCACCATGCGTTTCTCTCGTTTGTGGCAACGCCAAGTGCGTAGGCACGCTCTGTGAGTCGGGCATCAGCATCATCCTGACGAAGAAGAATACGGTATTCAGCACGTGAGGTGAACATACGATAAGGTTCATCAACACCTTTTGTAACCAAATCATCGATGAGAACGCCTATATAAGCCTCGTCTCTGTGAAGGATGAGAGGGTGGTAGGTGTTAGGTGATGCGTTCTCGGTGTTTGTGCTTCCTGCAAATATAGCAGCATTAACACCGGCAACCAGACCTTGACCAGCAGCTTCCTCATAGCCTGTTGTTCCGTTTACCTGACCTGCAAAGAACAATCCGCTAACTTTCTTGCTCATTAATGAGTGGTCAAGCTGAGTAGGATCAAAGTAATCATACTCTATGGCATAGCCCGGGCGATATACCTTTACATCCCTAAGAGCCGGAATCTTCTTCAGAGCCTCAAGCTGAACCTCGATAGGCATAGAACTTGAGAAACCATTTAGATACATCTCATTGGTGTTAAGTCCTTCAGGCTCAAGGAATAGCGGATGATGATCCTTATCAGGAAATGTCACGAGTTTAGTCTCTATGGAAGGACAATAACGTGGACCTGTGGATTGTATCTGTCCGTTGAAAAGGGGCGAATCTGCAAGTCCGCTCTTCAAGGTCTTGTGAACTTCTTCGTTTGTTGTGAATGTCCAGCAAGGAAGGAAAGCGTCGTTAAGGTCTATCTTTGATTCGTCCTTGTTCAGCCGCAGATATTCCTTCATATAAGAGAAACTATGATAATCATGCTCTCCAGGCTGAAGTTCAGCATCCTCAAAATGAACGGATCTCTTGTCAATTCTCACAGGAGTTCCAGTTTTCATCCTTGCAGAACGAATGCCCAGAGCATTAAGGCATTCTGTCAAATGAGGAACAGGAAGCTCGGCACAACGACCACCAGGAACCATCTTTCTGCCGACGTGCATGAGTCCGTTGAGGAAAGTACCGGCTGTGATGACTACGGTAGGAGCCATAATCTCAACACCCCAGATGGTTCTTACGCCTATGGCCCTCACTCGACCTTTTTGAGGAGAGAAATTTTCTGTAAAATCCTGAGCGTCAATACATTCCGAAGATTCTCCCCCTTGGGGGAGTTGGAGTGGGGCTGTCAGTACTTCTTCTACCTGATCCTGCCAGATATCGAGATTCTCAGTCGAGTCGAGCATTTCACGCCATTTCCAGATGAACTGCCCACGGTCACATTGAGCACGAGGACTCCACATGGCAGGACCTTTGGAACGGTTGAGCATACGGAATTGAATAGAAGTTGCGTCTGTCACGATTCCCATTCCGCCACCGAGGGCATCAATTTCACGGACAATCTGCCCTTTGGCAATACCTCCAACGGCCGGGTTACACGACATCTGTGCAATTTTGTTCATGTCCATAGTTATGAGGCAAGTCTTAGCGCCCATTTTGGCTGCGGCATGTGCAGCTTCGCAACCGGCGTGACCACCTCCAACGACTATAACATCGTAATATAAAGTTGTCATTTTCTTAAATTTTCTACAAAAGTAAGAAGAAATTTTGAAATTTCAAGTAGAAAAGTTTGTTTTATCACTATTTTTAATTAATTTTGCAGTCTAGTTCATATAATATTAGGTAAAAAATGCTTTAATCCCTAATTCTTTTCAAAGAAAACAGTCATTCGAAAAAACTCAAAACATTATTTATAACTTTATTTAAACAACAATCATTTATGTGGTTATTTAATTCATCAATTGGAAGAAAGGTTGTTATGTCAGTAACTGGCATGGCCCTCATCCTGTTCTTAACGTTCCACATGTCAATGAATGTAGTGGCACTCTTCTCAGAGGAGGGTTACAACATGATCTGTGAATTGCTTGGTGCCAACTGGTACGCTGTAGCAGCAACAGCAGGTCTTGCTGCATTGGCTGTAATTCACATCTTCTATGCTTTCGTCCTGACAGCACAGAATCGTAAGGCACGTGGTGACAACAAGTATGCTGTTACTGACAAGCCAGCAAAGGTAGAGTGGGCATCACAGAACATGCTCGTTCTCGGTATCATCATTGTTGTAGGCCTTTGCCTTCACCTTTATGACTTCTGGTCAAAGATGATGCTTCAGGAGCTTATCGGTGGTGACACTATTTACGCAACAGACGGTGCTTATTGGATTCGTCACACTTTCTCTGATCCAATTCACGTTGTGATTTACCTCATCTGGCTTGTTGCTCTCTGGTTCCACCTCACACACGGTTTCTGGAGTGCTCTTCAGACAGTGGGTTGGAATGGTAAGACATGGTTCTGCCGTTGGAAGGTTATCAGCATTGCTTACTCAACACTCCTGTTCGCAGGCTTTGCCATCGTAGTTATCTATTTCGCTATCAGCGAGATGTGTGGTGGTAGCTGCTGCTAATTAGTTAACTAGAATCTCTAGATTATCTAGAATTTCTGGAATATCTGGAACAACTAGAAAAAATCAAAACAAAATGACTAAAGTATTAAATTCAAGAATACCAGAGGGACCAGTAGCACAGAAGTGGACCGAATTCAAGGCTCACCAGCGTCTGGTTAACCCAAAGAACAAACTGAAGCTCGACGTTATCGTAGTAGGTACTGGTCTTGCAGGTGCTTCTGCTGCTTCTTCTCTCGGTGAGATGGGCTTCAACGTACTTAACTTCTGCATTCAGGACTCTCCACGTCGTGCTCACTCTATCGCTGCACAGGGTGGTATCAATGCTGCTAAGTGCTATCAGAATGATGGTGACTCTGTATATCGTCTTTTCTACGATACAGTAAAGGGTGGTGACTACCGTGCTCGTGAGGCTAACGTATATCGTCTTGCAGAGGTTTCAAATAACATTATTGACCAGTGCGTTGCACAGGGTGTTCCTTTCGCTCGTGAGTACGGCGGTATGCTCGCTAACCGTTCTTTCGGTGGTGCTCAGGTTTCTCGTACATTCTACGCTAAGGGTCAGACAGGTCAGCAGCTCCTCCTCGGTGCTTACTCTTCACTTATGTGTCAGGTAAACGCTGGTAAGGTAAAGCTCTACACCCGTTATGAGATGGAGGATGTTGTTATCATCGATGGTCGTGCTCGTGGTATCATCGCTAAGAACCTCGTTTCTGGTAAGCTCGAGCGTTTCTCTGCTAACGCAGTAGTTATTGCTACAGGTGGTTACGGTAACGCTTACTTCCTCTCTACAAACGCTATGGGCTGTAACTGTACAGCAGCTATCCAGTGCTACCGTAAGGGCGCTATGATGGCTAACCCTTCATACGTTCAGATTCACCCAACATGTATTCCTGTACATGGTGACAACCAGTCAAAACTTACTCTGATGTCAGAGTCTCTGCGTAACGATGGTCGTATTTGGGTACCTAAGAACATTGAGGATGCTAAGGCTCTTCAGGCTGGTACAAAGCAGGGTTGGGATATCCCAGAGCAGGATCGTGACTACTATCTCGAGCGCCGTTACCCAGCATTCGGTAACCTCGTACCTCGTGACGTAGCTTCTCGTGCTGCTAAGGAGCGTTGTGACAAGGGCTTCGGTGTGAACAATACAGGTCTTGCCGTATTCCTCGACTTCTCTGAGTCTATCCAGCGCCTCGGTATCAACGAGATCCGTCAGCGTTATGGTAACCTATTTGATATGTATGAGGAGATCACAGACGTTAACCCAGGTGAGTTCGTTCGCTCTGAGGGTGGTTTCGACTACTACAAGCCAATGATGATCTTCCCTGCTATCCACTACACAATGGGTGGTATCTGGGTTGACTACGAGCTTCAGACAACAATCCCTGGTCTCTTCGCTATCGGTGAGTGTAACTTCTCTGACCACGGTGCTAACCGTCTTGGTGCTTCTGCTCTTATGCAGGGTCTTGCTGACGGTTACTTCGTACTTCCTTATACAATCCAGAACTACCTCGCTGATCAGTCAATCTGGCCACGTCTCTCTACTGATATGCCTGAGTTCGACGAGGCAGAGAAGGCTGTTGATGCAGAGCTTACACGTCTCCTCAACATCAAGGGTAAGCGTTCTGTGGATTCTATCCACAAGGAGCTCGGTCATATCCTTTGGGAGCATGTAGGTATGGGTCGTACCAAGGAAGGTCTTGAAGAGGGTATCAAGCTTATCAAGGCTCTCCGTCAAGAGTTCAACTCTAACCTCTTCGTTCCAGGAGCTAAGGAAGGTCTCAATGTAGAGCTTGACAAGGCTGTTCACCTCCGTGACTTCATCCTTATGGGTGAGCTTATTGCTACTGACGCCCTCCATCGTGAGGAGTCTTGTGGTGGTCACTTCCGTGAGGAGCACCAGACAGAGGAAGGTGAGGCTAAGCGCGACGATGAGCACTTCTTCTATGTAGGTGCTTGGGAGTATCAGGGCAATGATGATACAACCCCTGTACTTAACAAGGAGCCTCTTGAGTATGAGATAATCAAGGTACAAACACGTAATTACAAGAACTAAAATGGCAAATATTTCTTTCACAATAAAATATTGGAAGCAGAATGGTCCTAAGGATAAGGGTCATTTCGATGAGCGTGAAATGAAGAACATCCCTGATGATACTTCATTCCTTGAGATGCTCGATATGCTCAATGAGCAGTTGATCAGCGAGGGTAAGGAGCCTTTCGTATTCGATCATGACTGTCGTGAGGGAATCTGTGGTATGTGTTCACTCTATATCAACGGTACTCCTCATGGTAAGACAGAAACTGGCGCAACAACATGTCAGCTCTACATGCGTCGCTTCAAGGACGGTGAGACTATCGTTGTAGAGCCTTGGCGTTCAGCTGGTTTCCCAGTTATCAAGGACTGTATGGTTGACCGTTCAGCATTCGATAAGATTATCGCTGCTGGTGGTTACAACACTATCCGTACTGGTCAGGCACAAGATGCTAATGCTATCCTTATTCCTAAGCAGGATGCTGACGAGGCTATGGATTGCGCTACATGTATCGGTTGCGGTGCTTGTGTAGCAGCATGTAAGAACGGTTCTGCTATGCTCTTCCTCTCTTCTAAGGTATCACAGCTCGCACTCCTTCCACAGGGTCGTCCAGAGGCTGCAAAGCGTGCTAAGGCTATGATTGCCAAGATGGATGAGCTCGGCTTCGGTAACTGTACTAACACACGTGCTTGTGAGGCTGTATGTCCAAAGAACGAGTCTATTGCTAACATTGCTCGCCTTAATCGCGAGTTCATTAAGGCAAAGCTCGCTGACTAAAAATTAGATATTTTTCGGTCATAAATAAGGGAACTGATGGTTTTTATACTATCAGTTCCTTCTTTTTTTACGAATTTAAGCATTTTTTCTTGGTGAAAAGAAAAAGATTTCATATATTTGCAGTCGTAAATCTATTAAGAAAAGCATTAAACAAGTCAAATAATCGTCATAAGCTATGAAACTAACAATTGAAAAGAATGATACCACAATAACTGGTATCCTTGAAGGTCGTCTTGATACAGCTGCTTCTACACAGTTTGCCTTAGACATGGAAGAACTTATAGAAAATGCTGACAAGCATATCGTGCTCAACTGTGAAAAGATGGAATTCATTTCTTCATCAGGTCTTCGTCTATTCCTCTCTCTTCGCAAGAAAACAATATCACAGGGTGGTGATGTAACTATAAAGGGTGCAATTCCTGCTGTAAAGCAAGTTTTTGCTATTACAGGTTTCACAGCCCTGTTTAAGTTTGAGGATTGATAATATCCCTACTTATTTATTTTTGTTTTCTACGGCAATAAAATACCAAGGAGTTATGCAGTTGCTCTTAAAGAACGATATTTCGCAAGTGCCATTACTGGCTGATTTCATCAATCAGGTATGTAATGAATTTGCTCTTGACCAAAACCTTAGTTTCCAGTTGAATCTGGTGCTCGAGGAGGCTGTGGTCAATGTCATTCAGTATGCCTTTCCAAAAGGCGAAGAGCATACATTCACATTGGATGCTGATAAGGAAGCTGATACTATCACTTTTGTGTTAAAGGACGATGGGAAGCCATTTAATCCATTGAAACAAGCCCCCAACGTGGATATTAACCTTTCTGCAGAAAAACGTCAAATCGGTGGATTGGGTATATTCCTTGTTCAGCAAATGATGGACGATGTAGATTACCAACGCACTCCAGATGGAATGAATGTGCTGGTAATGAGGAAAAAGAGTAGCTAGTAAAGTGAATAGTGAAAAGTTAAGAGTGAAGAATTTGAGTTTCTTTTTATGAAAGGCAATCAACGGCCTTAAACAACAATATTAACTCAAATTCTTCACTCTTTACTTTTCATTCCTCTCAAGGCTCCCCCTTGGGGGGCTGGGGGCTTTTAGTTATTGAAATAGTAGATGAAGATAGCTATGCCCTCGAGAGCCTTTTTGCCTGTTTCCTTTACGTTCATAGTGAACTTAACCTCGGTTTTAACAGCACCGCGGAGGTTCTGGATGCTCTGAAGCTTTGTAGTGAGGTTGATGCTCTGACCAGAGAGAACTGGCTGACCGAATTTCATCTTGTCAATACCGTAGTTTACGAGCATTTTCACGTTTCTTACGTCAACAATCTGCTCCCATAGGTGAGGGAGAACAGAGAGAGTGAGATAACCATGAGCGATAGTTGTGCCAAACTGGCTTTCTGTCTTTGCACGCTCTGTGTCAACGTGAATCCACTGATGGTCGAGAGTAGCGTCAGCAAACAGGTTGATACGTTCCTGAGTAAGTTCTACATAGTCAGAGGTACCGAGTTCCTTTCCTTCGTATGAAGCGAATTCCTCGAAGTTGTTGATGATAAGTTTTTCCATTTTATTCTTTATTTACAGACCATCTAAATCCCCCTGCATAAGAGAGACTTCCTTTTTCAAATCAGGATTAGGGTCTTCTTATTTAATATTTTCTACTTTACTCTATCTACTTTGTACTATTTCTTACTTTCCTGCTTTGTAGCACCAGTCTGTGCGTCTGTCTTCTGCTCGCTTTTTTTAGCCTTGCAACAATCCTTCTTTTCGCACTTTTTTGTCTTGTCACATGCTTTCTTCTCGCACTTCTCAGTTTTGCACTTCTTATCACCTGTGCATTTCTTCTGATCCTGTGCGTTAACCATCAAGGCCATCATTGCAATGAGGCCGAGTATTAAAGTCTTTTTCATTTTTGTTTATTATTTAAATTCTCTGCAAAAATACGAATAAAACACCGAATGTCAAAGACTAAGTACGTTTTTTTATGTTTTTATCATCATTTGTAGGTATTTTTTCCTCTTATCAGCCAATATTTCACACCCTCTTATTGAAAATAAGCTGTTTTTTAGTAACTTTGCACTTGATGACACTAAAAGAACTTCATATTGGACAATCAGCAACCGTTACATCCGTAGGAGGTAGCGGTTCACTTCGTCAGCACTTTCTTGATATGGGACTTATCCCGGGAGCTGTTGTGAGACTCAAGAAATACGCTCCTATGGGCGATCCTATGCAGCTCACTATCCATGGTTATGAACTTACCCTTCGCCTTGCAGATGCGGAAAAGATAGACATAACGCCTTATGTAGAGACTGATGATGAAGAGGAAGAGCCACGTCTTATTTCCGGTCATCACCCGGGTATTGGAGAGCCGGGCATATACCATGATCCTACCCATGCCCATCCACTTCCAGAGGGAGAGATACTCACATTTGCACTTGCAGGAAATCAGAACTGCGGTAAAACCACGCTTTTCAATCAGCTTACAGGTGCTAATCAGCATGTGGGCAACTTCCCGGGCGTTACTGTTGATCGTAAGACAGGAGCTATCCGAGGACAGAAAAACACCGAAGTCACCGACCTTCCAGGCATATATTCTCTCTCTCCTTATACAAGTGAAGAGGTCGTAAGCCGTAAGTTCATCCTTGAAGAGAAGCCTAAGTGCATCATCAATATCGTTGATTCCACCAATATAGAGCGAAATCTATACCTTTCCATGCAGCTAATGGAACTCGGCATCCCTATGGTTCTTGCGCTTAATATGATGGATGAACTAGAGGGAAATGGAGGATATGTCCATGTCAATGAGATGGAGTCTATGCTTGGAATACCGGTTGTGCCTATCTCAGCAGCCAAGGGAGAGGGTATCTCTGAGCTTGTTGAACATGCTATGCACATTGCCCAATATCAGGAGGTGCCTGCTATTCAGGACTTCTGCTCAAAGGAAGAGCATGGAGGTGCCGTGCATCGTTGTCTTCATGCCATTATGCACTTGATTGAGGATCATGCCAAACGTGCTGATATTCCTGTACGCTTTGCCACTTCAAAGCTTGTAGAGGGCGATAAACTCGTTATTGATGCCCTCAAGCTTTCGCAGAATGAGCGTGAAACCATCGAGCATATCCTCTGCCAGATGGAGGAAGAGCGAGGACTTGACCGTGCAGCAGCCATGGCTGATATGCGATTCTCATTCATCCAGAACATTTGCAGGAAGTCGGTTACTCATCCTCATAAGAGCAAGGAGCACTACCGTTCAGAGAAGATAGACGCGGTGCTTACGGGTAAATACACCGCTATTCCCGCTTTTTTAGGTATCATGGCTGCAATTTTCTGGCTTACCTTTGATGTTATAGGTGGAACGCTCCAAGAGCTGTTAGAGAGTGGAATAGAGTGGTTTACCGAGATGTCGGATAATGCGATGAAATCGTGGGAAGTGAATGATATTGTGCGTTCACTCATCATCGACGGTGTCTATGCCGGTGTGGGTAGTGTGGCAAGCTTTGTGCCAATCATCGTCACCTTGTTCTTCTTCCTCTCCATGCTTGAGGATTCCGGCTATATGGCGAGAATAGCCTTTGTAATGGATCGTCCGTTGCGTAAGCTCGGTCTTTCAGGCCGTTCCATCGTGCCTTTGCTTATAGGTTTCGGCTGTTCCGTACCGTCTGTTATGGCAAGTCGCACGTTGCCTTCTATGCGTGACCGTAAGATAACGATAATGCTTACGCCTTTCATGTCATGTACGGCAAAGCTCCCTATCTACGCATTCTTCTGTGCTGCTTTCTTTCCTGATAATGCTGCTCTTGTCATGGTGGCATTGTATCTTCTCGGTATCATCGTGGGAATAGTTGTGGCACTCGTATTGAAGAAGACATTCTATCGTGGTAATCCTGTACCTTTCGTCATGGAGTTGCCAAACTACCGAATGCCGTCAGCACGCTCTACTTTAATGCTCCTTTGGGAGAAGAGTCGTGATTTCCTTCAGCGAGCATTCACCGTCATCTTCATGGCTACAATCGTTATCTGGTTCCTACAGAGTTTCGGTTTCCACCTTCAGCATGTGGAGAATGCTGATGATAGCATACTTGGTATAGTGGCAGATTTCGTGTCTCCTATCTTTGCCCCACTCGGTTTTGGCGACTGGCGCGTATGTACAGCTCTTGTGGGCGGCTTTATGGCTAAGGAGAGTGTAGTAAGTACTCTTACCGTACTTTTTGGCGCAGGAACGTCTATAAACGCTATTTTAACGGTTTCATCGGCAGTATCTCTGCTTGTATTCTGTCTTCTCTATACTCCTTGTGTGGCAGCAATAGCCTCAATCCGCAGGGAAATAGGAAAGAAATACGCTGTGGCTGTAGTCATTGGGCAATGTGCCATTGCCTATGTCGTGGCTTTGCTTGCGTACTGGATGTTTTAAATGAAAAATTAATAATGAAAAATTATAAAATACTCGACCCTCTAAATCTCCCTTAAAGGGAGACTTGGAAGGCGGAAGCGGCTCTCCCCCTTTAGGGGGAGCAGGGAGAGGGTCTTTGTATTTTTCATTTTTCACTTTTCATTTTATAATTTACTTTATGAACCTCGTCAGCATCATCCTCCTATCCGTCGTCCTCTTGGCGTTTGTCATGGTTGCAATCTCATATTTCAAAGGCAATCATGGCAAGAACAGCTGTTGTGATACAGGCGATGGTAATGGCAAGAAATGCAACTGCGGAAACTGCAACGGCTGTGGTTTTCACTAACCCCTAACCCCTAACCTCTAATCTCTAATCCCTAATCCCTCCCCTCATTCGCCCATTCCAGAATGGGATTTGGAACGGTTTTGCAACGGACTTGCATCGGACTTGCTAACTTCAGCGATGGCCAAGTGCCGAATGGTATTTTTCACTCTTCACTCTTCGTTCTTCACTTATCACACCCCTCTACTTACTTATACTCCAAAATCGAAAAAAAAACAAGGGCAAATGGCAACTTTTTTCAATATTTTTTTCAACAACGAATTATTTGCTTCGCAATTCCCATCTAAATAGTATTCATATCTTCGTCTTAATTCGTTTAATTCGTTGTTATCTCTTTTTGCGCGTGTTTTTAGAATGGCGGATTGTTTTGATTCGTTGTTATGTTTCAATGCGTCCCTCACTATAATTATACCCCTATCCTCTGTATTTTGGGTTAACTCTTTGTATCTTCAATATACCCGACAATTACAATTACATAATTACAATAAAATATGGACACACATTCTTACCCCTAAAAAGACTTGCACATTAAATACTAATACTATATATATTTATATAAATATATATAGTATTAGAGGTAAAATCACGTGATAGGGTGCGCATATTTTCTTATTGTAATTGTAATTGTTGTAATTGCAAATTCGCAAAGAAACTACGGTATTCCCTTGATATCCTGTAATTTGAAAATGAAAAGTGAAAAATGAAAACCTGTACAATTTGTAATATGTATTTTTCATTGTTCACTTTTCATTTTTCATTTAAGAGTCTCGTCAAGATACTGATAGAACGCAGGATCTTCTCCGATAACTGTCTTTGCTATCTTTCCTTCCGGATCAACGAGAACCTTTGTTGGAAATCCCTGAATCTCATACTTCTCTAAGATTGCAGAAGAACCTTTTGGATTATATACATTCTTCCAAGGCAGTTCCAGTTCCTTTACGGCATTTTTCCATTTCTTCTCAGGATCATTACAATCTACACCTAAAATCTCCATTTTATCGGAATATTTCTTATAGTATTCCTTCATCTTAGGCATACCTCTTATACACCAGATACACCATGAACCCCAGAAATCAATTAGTACGTACTTTCCTCTCAGACTTGAAAGAGCCAAAGGCTTGCCGTCGATGTCGTTGAGAGTGAAATCTGGTGCCATTTGACCATCAGCAACACCTTCCTGATCATTATTTGCGTCAGACACAGCTTCTGTCTGGATGTCTTTCTGCCCGTCTGTCGTAGAGTTGTTGTGTCGAGCATCACAAGCACAGCATATTACTGCACAAGCGAGAGAGATAAAGATTTTCTTCATTATTATTTATTTAATTTATTGTTTAGACCTCTTTTTGCGTTGTTTGACCAATTTTGCGTATAGTCCCTTTATTTATAACGTACGTGAATACATAATTGTGACACGAATATAGTTAATATTCTCTAAAATATATTGTGAATAATCATATTTCCAAGTTTTTGAGCTACTTTTGTACAATTTCTGTAAAACTTAGGATAAGTATCAAAAAAACGAGATTATTTAGTATGCGGATTCCTCTGATTATCATATCGTTACTGCTATCTCTTCCGGGTATTGCCCAAAAATACCCTGGAGGAAACATGTATAGTGTTCCTACCCGTCAGAAATACGAGTTTATGCGCAATCTACCTGTTTATGCCGATAGCTTGCTTGAGGATCTGAAATATCCTCTTGCTTGGGGGAATAGCGATATTACCGATTTTAATGAATGGCGAAAGGTTGCCCGACAGAAAGTTTTCGACTGTATGCTTATGCCACCTCCTCCTGCGGGTGATTTTGGTGTAACCGTTATACGTGAAGAGCAAAGAGATGGATATCGCGCTCGTCAGATAGAGATAAGATTGTCACGCTATTATAGTGTTCCTGCTATCATTCTCATTCCTGATGGCAAAGGTCCTTTCCCTGCAATTAATTGTCTTCATGATCACGGAGGGCATCTTTTCATAGGAAAGGAGAAGATCATTCGTCCGTTTGAGCCAGATCCTGACTCTCTTGAATGTAATAATCCTATTGCTCTTGAGGATAGTGTTGTGCTTGAGGATGCAGAGAAATGGGTTGAGGAACTGTATGAAGGACAGTTCGTAGGTGATTATCTTGCCCAGAAAGGCTATGTCGTCTTTAGTTCTGATGCTCCTTTATGGGGCGAGAGAGGACAGAAAGAAGGGGCTCTCCGCAGTAAGTTTGACATGATTTGCGGAAATATGATGATGTATGGCATAGACCTCTCTGCCTATATGACCTATGATGATATTGCGTGTACCGACTATATTGCCACCCTTCCCTATGTTGATCCAAAGAGAATTGGCTGTATGGGTTTCTCTATGGGAGGATATCGTTCGTGGCTTCTTGCTGCCCTTAGTGACAAGATTAAGACCGCTGTGTCTGTATGTTGGATGGTTACTACTCAGGAACAGATGTCATTCAAGTATTCACGTACAGAGAATGGCGGTTTTGCCAATTGTTTTCCAGGACTTCGTCGTTGGTTGGATTATCCGCATATAGCCAGTCTTGCGTGTCCTAAGCCTATGCTTTTCATAAGTGGTACGAAAGATAAGCTCTTCCCAATCAATGGTGCCAACAAGGCTTTCAGCATCATGCACAAAGTGTGGGATAGTCAAGGAGCTGACAATAATCTCCAGACGGAAATGTGGGATATTCCCCATAGTTTCGGTAAACCTGTTCAAAGACGTGCCTTGGAATTTTTCAAAGAACATTTATAGTTTTGCATCTTAATCATTATTGTAAAATAGTTTCTTTTGCTGCAAAAAATCCACTTTATTTGTTAGATATTATACCTGAAAATTGAAAATATTTCCAAAAATTCATGGTATAAGTAAAAATTTTTACGAAAAATCGAAAAATTTTCTTTGTTCTGTTTTTCTTCTTTTGTTTGCTAAAAAACTGTTGAAATACCGATGAAACCGTTATTTTTACAAAAATGCAATTATGTAAAATGGTAGTGCAACTTTGTAAAAAATGTTGCATGATCGAAATAACAAACTTTATGAAACATTTTTGTTTGTGAAAGTTAGTTTTTTTACCTACTTTTGCACTCGGAAATAAGTGTAATTTTTATGAAAGAGACACATTTTTGATGTCTAAAGGGGAATAATAAAATAAAAGGTCAAAGTCGAGTTGTGAAACTAGGTTTGACCTTTTATTTTGCTTTTTATACTTTCTTATATTTCTTTTCAATCCACACATTCTTTTGTTCTATGCAATTATTATGTGTAATACAAGTATAACAACTTGCATAGCTTGAACTATGCGACTATTATTTTTTAGATTATTCAAATCATTATTCGCTTAGCTCATCAGTAAGACAGTCATAAGCGAAACTTAAATCATTTGATAATTCGCCCATCCTCCGCTCATCCTCCGCTCTTTCTCCGAACCAAACTCGCTGTAATTCCTATCAAACATCGCTCTCTCACCGACTTTGCACCGACTTTGGTACGGAGGAAGAGCGGAGGATGAGCGAAGGTATAACGGAAGTAAAGCGAAGGAATATCGAGTTTACATAGGGTGTTCGAGAATCAAAACCTGTTAAACAAAACTCGACATGATTATTTTTATCATGAATTAGAGAGATTTGCTATATATTCATTGAATATATGGTCGTAACTTCTTTGGTAGGTTGCTTTGATAATGTTTCTAACTTATTCACAATAAGTCTGTTGGTCGTTTTTTCCAAATGTTTGGCAGAAATATACACAGTTTGCGTTTTTTTTTGTACGAATGGAAAGATTTGTAGTTTTTTTTTACTTTTATTTCGAAATAATTACTTAATTTTGCACTCGGTTAACAAGGTAATGGTTTAATTATTCACTTAAAAATTACACTGAAGAAAATTTCCCTTTAGGAAAAAAGCAGATATTTGTGAATAAGTAGTTATCAAGAAGCTTATAAAGTGTTCTTGTGTGCTATTGGATTGTTCTAATGAAATCTACCTTTCATGCAGAATCAATTCAGGCATCTGAGAAATACTGGTAAGCTGACGGTATGAATTGCGATTTTTAATGGTCGTAGAATGATTAGTCGTAGAATGGTTCAGCCGATAAACGATAGTCTATATATCGTAATCAGATAGAAGATAATGTAATAATAGATATGTAATTTTCAGATAAAGAAAAGATGTTTAAGAAAATGTATAATCCCCCAATTGCAGAAAGGTTTGCGGTTGAAGAGGATGCAAAGTTGCTCCAGACCTCCCGTTCTATAGAAATTGGTGGTGATGGAGATTTTGGTGAGTCAAAACCCATAGGAGCATTCGTCATAGAGAACGAATCAGAGGATGTCAGCTCATGTCAGATATGGCATGACTAAGACCTCTAAGAGCAAGAGTTTTTAATTGACCACAGATTTATGGACTTATTCGCCTGAAGCTCATCGAGCAAAACAAGTCAAAAAAGAGAAAAGCCTTTTAATCTGTGTGTTGTGTGTTAAACCAAAGAAAAATTTTGTGTAGCCACACGAAGTTTATTTAAAATACTAATATTCATATATTTGAGAAATTACAAAATGAGATAGGAAGATGCGAAATTGTATTGTGGAAATAGCAAATAACGCTCTTTTTTAGTTAAAAAGCAGATATTTTGAACTATTTAAGCAATTTTTTTTGGTTTTTTTAATGAGAAATCGGAAAATAATTTGTATATTTGCAACACAATAGAAGGACATTTATTTCCGACACTTATTTTTGTAATAATACAGTGAAAAAACATTTTAAAGTTGACAGATATGAGAACACGTGAGATTTTTAGGTATTTAATGGCTATGATAATAGCATTAGGTACGACGGTTAATGTCTTCGCACAAGAGAGGAATCTGAAGATATACTTTAATCAGTATGTTGAAGGTGCTACGGGCGCTCCTATAATGTTAGTAACGGATGATAATAATAGTTATGGTCTTCCTGCTGGTTTGACTTATTCGTCAGAGGGTATGGCATGGGCGAAAGAAGCCAGATTCTTTGAGTGGGTAAATCAAGATGTAAAAGACAGACTTATTGCCGATTATGTTACAAAAAACGGTACTGTAGATAAAAAAAATTCTCACTTGAAGATTTCTTTCGAGGATTTTCCGTATGAGGTTAATGGCATTCAATGGAATGTAATGAATGACCTTCTGTCAGGTAGTATTACAGAATTCTTTAAGAACTATAATGTTACTACAAAATGTACTCCTGTTTCAGGTTCAGGCTTTTCATATACAGAAGAGCATTGGTCTATGAATATTTTTCAGCATTCAACAAGTTTTAACAAAGGAAGCATTCCTTGGCAGAATGGTGCTATCCTTAAGGGATTGAAATCTTTTGAGTTGTCGGAAAAATATTTTGTAGAGCTTGGTCTTGGAAATTGGACTTTATGGAATTTTGGACAGTCAGAACTTAGTGCTAAGTGTCGTACCTTTTTCAAAGCTGGTTGGAATGGTCAGGAAGGCTCAAATTCCAACATCACTGATAGTGATGATAATAACTGGGCATTTAAGATTACATTTACTATGCCTGAAATCCGCGTAAGAAACGGTCGTGATCTTTTTGTTGGTGATGAAAACCAGATTGAGGGATATATTTCTGCTCATCCAGGTGCTGTTGAAGTAACAACCAATCCTTCTGATCCTGATAGATTCCATTTTGAATATATCTCAAACAATGAGGATATAGCAACAATTACTAATAAATATACAGGTGTTATTAGTGCAATAAAAACAGGTAAGGCATCTATTACTGTAAAGTTGATGCGTGGTAATAGAGAAGTTTGTTCTTATCCCTATGAGCTTAGTGTCTTGGATTTAACCCCAAGTACTCCAGATATGTCAACACCAGAAATATGTATCGTTTTTGCTAATGGTAAAAAGGGTTATGATGTTTCTGTAGGTGATAATAATGTCCAGATTCATGGACAAATAATTAAGCGTGGTGATGGTATAAATGTAACAAATAATCAGAACGGCTATCATTATGAATATACATCTGCAAATACTGATATAGCTACAATTGAGCAAGATGGTACCATCACCCCAAAGAAAGAGGGTGATGTAGATATAAGTGCTGTATTGAAGTATGGTAATACTGTAGTTAGTAACACTTATACCTATATGCTTCATGTATTTCCTAATGATGAGGGATTGACATGGCAACGTGATAATCAATATTATTATTATCATGATTCTAATCATAGAAATGATTGGAACATGGGAACTTCATGGAATAGTTCTACAAGAGCTCCTCAAACTTATGACTGGAAGCCAACAGACTCTTTAAAGGCAAATACAGTTATTGCAGCTAACACTTGGAATTATGCAAATGATATTGATAGAGGAAATTGGAAACAAATAGCTTGGTTCAAAACTGATAAATATCAATCATGGCGAGCAATATGTCAGAAAATAGAACTTGTTGCCAAGGTTCCAAAATATTCTAAGTTGACGGCAGATTACAGATTTGCTGCTAACTTAACCCTTAGTGGTTCTTCAACAGAAGGTGCCTGCAAATTTAGTTTCGAACTAAAGGATTTAGGCGTTGTGACATCAAGTGATGCTGATACAAAAATAAAAAGTATTACTTGGAAAACCAATTCCGGTAATTCTACTTATTCAGACCCTGAAGAGTTAAAAACTCTTGTAAGAGGAATTCGCACGACCACGAATACTTATATAGAAGTATGGGGTAATAGATCTACTGCTCCTAAATGGGTAATTGATAATAAAGATAACGATGCTTCCATGTCAGAAACACGTTATCTTGTAGCAATGGCCCATTTGGATAGAACTAGAAATTATCCAGCAGTAGCATCCTTTGGCTACAAGGATATTCCTACATATACATATTACTCACATATTTATTATCATAAGAACACTTATGATGGTGAGGGTTATTATAAAGATGAGGAGTTGTACTCTAAGGGTAAGACAGGAACTATGAAGATGAATCAGTTCAAAGTACCAACACGTAATGGTTATACATTCTTAGGTTGGAGTACAAATCCTGAGGCTACCGTCGCAGAATATGAATATCAGGGAGAATTCTGCTCATACGATGATGTGAATGGCGGTGGTAAGGGTCCTGTACATCTCTATGCAGTCTGGAGACCTAATACTTACACTGTAACCCTTGACCATAATGATGGAACTGGCACAATAGAGCAGGCTTATGTAGTCTATCGTGGTAACATGCCTCTCGTAGATACTAAGGGCAATACCCTGAATATCCCTACACGTGATGGCTATGTGTTCCTTGGCTATGGTTCACCTAACAATTACTATTATAGTGTAGAAAACGGAAAATTAGTTTCTTACAGAACCTGGCCTAATGCTTCTGATGGTACAATTACTGCACAATGGGAAAAGATATACAAGATAACTCTTGATGCTGATGGTGGTACATTTGATGGCTCTGTAAGTACTTGGCCTGAAACTTCTATTCTAGAGAAGAATGAAGGATCATTGGTATTACAAGTTCGTACTAATCAGACTGAGTGTGCTCAGGTTTACTGTTCAAATCGTATTAACATCAAGCCTGGTTATAAGCTGCTTGGTTGGTACACAAAACCTCAGAATGAGGGTGAGGCAGACCAGCATCCAGCTTTGCACAATGATGCGACTTTGGTATATAGAATAAATCCTGGCAACAATTTCTCTTATCATTTCTATGCAGTACCTAATACGGCAAACGCATGGGATGCAGAAGGTAAGTGGGTTGGCACAAGTGACTTGACTCTGTATGCTCATTATGAGATCATTTTCGGAGTGGAGGATGATGTTGTAACATTCTTGGATATGGATCCAAAGAACTGCGTATCAGGTGAGGATCTCACAGCAGCATTGGATTATGCTAAGAATCATGGTTCTAAGCTTATCAATACATTGGATATGACAAATCCTGATACCGGTGCAGATGGTTTGCAGGGTGAAGGTATAATGAAGGCATTTGAGGATGCTAAGGCTGAGGCTGGTTCTATTGTTTCTCCTAATGCTCTTGTCCTCTTCACAAGCACTTGGCCATCACAAAGAACTACTAATGCTGTTACTCTGAATAAAAATGGTGGTGAGTGTCAGAATCTTGTGGTAACCGATAGATACCCAATGAGAATACCTGTTAATTTCAAAGCAGATAAGGCTTCATACGCTCGTGATGCTAATGTGGCATCTAATGATGCAGCAAAGGATCAGGCAAAGAACTCTACATGGGGAACTATATGTTTGCCTTACCCAATCCAGAACAACACGAATGGTGTGAAGTTCTATGAGCTCCAGAGCACGGCAAACAACTATATGGAGTTTGAGGAAATGGCACAGGATGAGATAATTCCTGCAAATACACCTGTACTTTACATCCGTGCAGATGGTGGTGTAAGCTCAATGATTACAATCAAGGAGCAGAATGTTGGAGTTCCAATGAATGCTAATTATACAGCAGTGAATAAGTCTTATTTTAATGCTGATGAATCAATTCGCGATTGGGAGTTCAGAGGTAATCTGAAGACAACAGTATTCTGTGGTAAGGATTACGTTAATCCTCCTGTAGGTGCACAGTTTCTTGATGGTGATGTATATTACTTCAAGCAGGATAAGTTCACATACCTGAATCCTAAGATGGAGAAAAATGGCAAGACTTATCAGGCAGCCAAGATGACTCTCTATCCATATCGAGCTTACTTCTACAGGAATACTGGAGGTTCTAATTCTAGCTCAGCAAAGGTATCAGAGTACTCAATCCTTGTAATTGGTGAGGATGGTGCAACACTGGATATCACCAATGAAATCTTCGGCGATGGTGAGGGCGATGGTAAGATCTATGACCTGAATGGTATTCGCGTTATGAAGCCAGTAAAGGGTCGCCTCTACATTGTTAATGGTCAGAAGAAGGTTTACAAGTAAAAAGCCTTGATAAGGCATACTTGACCTCAAGACCAGTTATTCTTGAGAAAAATAAATAATACCGTTCTCATATTCTGTATAGCAGTGGCTACCGTTTCAATATCTTATTATTGATATCTGGTAGCCGCTGTGATTACCTTAAGCATGAAAAATATTCATTTTTTTTAATTTCTCATTATTGCTAAGAAAAGTGAAAAGTTAAAATTTTTGTAATATAATAGATGTTTTTTGGTCGTTTCTTACGTTTTTTGAAAAAAAAGAAGTAATTTTGTAGCCTAAATCTAAATATATGACTATACTTGACAGATTGGATGATATAATGCATGCAGCCATATTGGTGTTTTGCCTTATTTCCTCATTATATTTTCTTTTTCAAAAATGTGATGAGCAGGCACCTATGCGTTTACGTCATTCTTTAGGAGCAATCCTTTTAATTGTAGCTATTCAATCATCTTTCTATTTCATAAGTACTTTTACAGGAATAGATATCTTGGTAACTGACAAGAAACTGGCAGTTCTTGTCAATCTACTACTTGTACCTTTCTGTCTTATGATGCTTACCGAGCTCACCCGAATGAGTGTGGTGACTATCAGGAAAGGATCTGTCCATGTAGGTGCAATGTTGGCTGTACTAATTATCTATTTTGTCCTGAAGAAGGTAAATCAGCAATACGCGGATGTGTTCTACTATATCACAATGGCTGAGCTGATGATTTATCTGGGAGTGTATGTAGTACGCTTTACAAAGGCAGCAAAGAGATATAATAGGACCGTTGCAGATGTGTATGCCGACCTTGATGGTAGAAGCATCAACTGGCTTAACAGAATCCTCATCATGATGCTGATGTTTGCTTTGTCTTATGCTGTGTTGAAGATCGTGCTTCATGGCTATTATGACAATCGCCTTGCCAGCATTATATTCTATCCTCTGAGCTTGATTGTATATGTTGCTCTCTCATGGAATGTTGACCAGATGCGAATGACGGAGTCAATACCTTACGGTGATGAGCAGAGGGCAGTTATTGAGGAGAATAGCAATAATGATGACGACGAGGAAGAAGAGTCTCATGTAGAGGGTAGGGAGCTAACAGCAGAGCAGAAGGAGTTCATGGAGCAGCTTGATACCGTATGTACTGAGGGTAATCTATACAGTATGCATGGTATAACTCGTGAGGACGTTGCAAAGGCTATGATGACCAACCACATCCGACTCACAAAGCTTTTGAAGGAGGCTACAGGCCTCACCTTCAATGCCTATATCACTAAGATCCGTTTGGATCAGGCAGCACGTATGCTTCTTGAGACCAACGATACTATTGAGCAGATTTTCTATACTTGCGGATATCGTACTCGAAGCACCTTTAACCGTGCATTTACAGATGCCTTCGGGTGTACTCCAAAGGAATATAGAAGTAAGGCAGAGCATTAATCGAATATAGTAGATATTTCCCAACAGCAATCATCATAATGATGGTTGCTGTTTTCGTTTGTTGCAGACACGTTAAAAATAGTCATTGCATCATAAAAGCAATTACATTGCAGAGACAATAGAATTCCAATTCAACATGGTATCTGGATTGGACTTGGATTGGACCTGAATTGGACCTGGATTGGAGCTGCCGTTAATTTACATAGGGAATGTAGTGAGAATAAAAACATGATTTACGCAATATCTACAGGGCTTTTGCCGTTATAGATAAACATGTATTGATATGCATAAAAAACAAACATTAATACAAGGGTTATGAAACTAAGTAAACCAACCAAAAGCAATTCACAGCACAAGGTGCTGAGAATGATTGCTCGTAATGAGCAATTGGAGCGATTTGACGGGAAGTTTGTGGCTATGAACCGAAAGTATAAGGATCGCTCAAAGTACGACCGCAAGGAAGCTAAAAGAGAGCTCCGCAGAGACCTGCGGGGCTCTTATTGTATATGTATGTCTATGGTTTACGAGGAAAAAGGAAATCAGCTACAGTCATTGTTACACGACTATAGCTGATAATCTTTAAGTATTCTGTAATGGTTAATAATAATTACTTAACCACTACCTTCTTGCCATTGACGATATAGAGGCCGCTTGTTGGATTGTCAACGCGCTGACCTTTGAGATTATAGTAAATAACCTTCTGAGCTGCTGGAGCCTCTAAGCCCTCAATACCAGTAGTCTCATCCAAGTCAATATCAATATTATTATCCTTGGAGTTAGAACCAGAGTTTTGAGCAATCTTGATATGACCGATAACAGCCTCAAGCCATACACCTGCAGAGCCGTTGGCATTAGCTACAGGAGTCCAGCGGATTTTGTAGTTGCCAGTTGTATAAACATTGAACGTAACAGTTCCCTTGGTAGCGTTTACTGTAGATACGTTTGTGTTCTTGTTGAGGTTGAATGAACATTGGATAGTCTGGCTACCCACAACAGTACCGTCTTCCTTCATAACCTCACACTTAACGTATGGAGTTCCTGCCCATGCAGCAGCGTTATAGGTGAGTGTATAAGTACCAGGGAGGAAGCTGAGAGCATATCCCCAACGTGAACCATACTCTGCATAGTTCTCTGAAGTAGAGCTTGTAGTGCTTCGGATATAGAGACCATAGTTAAACTGACCGCCCTGAGTGAAGTGGAAGATACGAGGACCAGATCCAGCATCACCACTCTCTACGAGCTTACCGCCGTCATAGATAGCCCAGCCTGGGTTTACATAGTTAGCCTTGCCGAATGCCAGAGGATTGCTCATATAGCGAAGGTTCACGTTGCCGATAATTGCCTCTACCCAGTTACCGCCATTACCGTTGGCATCGGCACATGGAGTGAAGCGCAGACGATAGTTACCCTTGTTGAGAGCATAGAAACTGAGATAACCCTGTGCAGAACCTGAAGTAGAAGCAGAAGTGTTCTTGTTCAGATTCTTAGAGCACTTGACGATAGTCTTTGCAATAACATTGCCTGAAGGAGTGAAGACTTCGGCCTTAACGTAAGGAGTACCAGCCCAAGCAGCAGCATTGAATGTAAGACAGTAGTTTCCGAAGTTGTTGAGTGAAAGCATATAACCGGAAGTTGTGCCATACTCAATATAACCAGGATTAGATGAGCTCTGCTGACGGATGTAGAAGCCATACTTGAAATCACCGCCGCCATTGAACTGCATTACTCGCATACCTGATGTAGCCTCGCCTGAAGCAGGATATGTACCACCATCGTTGCATGCCCAGCCATTAGGACGGTCATTGCCCTTTGTCCATGCAGGAATGAGAGAAGAAGAGAGATCAACATTAACAGAACTGCTGTTGCTATTATTATTGTTGTTGTTGTTGTTGTTGTTATTATTATTATTATTATTATTGGAACTACCAGACTTGTGAGCATAATCCTTCTGAGCCCAAAGAGAATACCAGTACCAGCACGCACCAGAGCAAGCCTCCCACATACCGTTGAATGCAGCTCTTGCCTTACCTGACTTCAGGTATTCTGCCACGTCCATATATGTGTCTGTACCAGAAAGGGTCATAGAGATGTTATCGTAGTAGTCGAGCACAGCCTTATAGGCATAGCCGAACTTTGTTGTGCTACCTGTACCCCATGTTCCATAGTTACCTGTTACCCAAGCCCCATGCTCATTGTAATGACCGTTGCTACCATTCTGAGGACTCCAGTCAATCTCGGTGATAACGATAGGCTTGCTTGTAACGACAGGAACCGACTGCTTGAAGGCATTGATAGAAGTCTGGTGGTCGTGTTTAGCATCTGAAGTGCTGTACCAGTCTGGATAGAAGTGAACTGCATAGCCGTAGTTTTTGTCGTTTACAGGATACTTGGCATAGTTTCTGTAGTTAGACTGCCAGCCAGTACCAGGAACGAGGATGATACCTGTGTATCCGTTTTTACGTATAATGTCGATGATAGGCTGGAAGAAGTCACGCATTGCAGTTTCCGTGTCCTGACCATACTGGTTAAGAAGCTTTACAGGCTCGTTTGCAAGCTCAATCATCACCGTACCAGAGTTCTTGATTACGTCCTGATTCTTGGTTACTATGTTCCATACGGTCTTGAGATAGTTCTGGTAAGCATCGCCTACCTTGATAGTCTGAGGACATACGCCTGGTGGGCGCATGATAACATACATGCCGTGGTTGAGAGCCTTCTGAGCAATAGGCCAGTACACGGTCTTCATATACTTCTCAAGACGTGAGCTTGAGAAACGGCTGATGTCAGCCTCACCACCACCTTGGGTATAAGACTTGTTTGGATCATTTGTCCAGCAAGGGTCAAGATGCAAACGGAATAGGTTGCAGTATGCACCCTGCCTAGTGTCTGTAATACCGGTGAAAATCTTTTCAAAGTAGTTCAGACACGCATTAACCGTGCCGTCGTTACACGCATTACCCCAACGGTAGCTGTTGAAATAAGGACTAGGTGTGTCCATCACACCATGAAGAACTACCTTGTTACCAGAGGGATCCCTGAACTGATTCCCGCTGACATGGAGAGGTTCTACCACTCCAAACTGTGCAAATGATGCTGTTGCTCCTGATAGCAAGAACATCGCTGCTAAGAAAAATTTTTTCATTAAAAAATTAAGTTAAGTAGGTTTTATGAAATGAAACTCCAATGTTTTTGGAGAAGTTAGTTATTTTGTCGAAAGGGGGATATTCCGTTGGTTAGATAGACAAATGCTTTGTTGCAAATTCACGGTTGCAAAAGTATGAAGAATTTTTCTAATTCCAAGTTCAAAATCTGTCAAAACGTGTAAACAATTGTTATTTTGTTACACTACGAAAATAATTTGGCATAAAAACAAAAGTGCTCTTTCTGTATTTTAATAGGAATATGCAAAAAATATGACAGGCAATAGCTTAAAAAAATAACAAATCATATTATGAAGCCTACCAAGCAAAAGTATGTTATCAAATTCTTGTGGATTTAGTAATAGATATTTCGGAATATATTTGCACAAATAGAAAAATCTTATTATCTTTGCAATTGTAATTGTGTATAACTTTTATAAATGACGGATTATTATAGTATGAAAAAGCCTATATTAGGTTTTATAATGCTTTTTATTAGTATGATAAGCTTTGCACAGGGAAGTCCTGTTGTAAGGCAAGATGCTAGTGAGCTTGAATTTCATATAGATACAGCTATGGTGGTAAGGATGCGTAAGGCAGCTACGATAGTAGGTCCGACAATGATACACTTTGTTGATTCCATAGCTCTGCTTCATGGTGGAAAGGTAACGCCTGTTAACTATAAATCGTTTAAGAGTACTCTCCGCAAGTGTAATGCGGAAAAGGTACAGGCAAATGAGATTAACGACCTTGTACGCTGTACTATAGCTTGTCCTTACGATTCTTTACATTCCATGATAACCGACCTTGTGCAAACTGCCAAGAAGAAAGGGATGTTCAAGAAATACAAACACCAGTCATATCTTGATCGTGGATATTGGGGGGACATGGTGATACTAAATCATGGTATGGTAACCTCAGAGGTTCAGGTAAAGTCATTTTACATGGCATATGCCAATTTAGATGTAAATATGGTAGATTTTCTCGGAGAGGATATCTGTACCAAGATAAAGAATGAAACAGGTTTGGAATCAGGTATGAGCCATCACTATTATGAGATAATCCGTGATGTGACAGGCAAATATTCTTGGGAAGACAAAGAAAAAGCCATAGAAGAAAACACAAAATATCTTCAGTGTTTTTGGGAAGACTACGAGAAAGAAACGGAGTTTTATAAGTGAATAGTGAAAAGTGAAGAATTTGGATTACCTTATATTGCGAAAGGCGATTACCAACTTTAAACCGCAATACTAACTTAAATTCTTAACTCTTCACTTTTCACTTGCTTTAGAATATTCCCGTTGCTGAGATCAGCAATATTGTGAGAAGCACAGGAACCACATATCTTAGCATTACAATATATAGTTTCTTGCGGTGGAATTTGTAGCCGTTCATTCTTATCTCGCCAATGAGCAAACGAGGTTTTACCACCCATCCTATCATGATGCAGGTGCATATTGCAAGGAATGGCATAAGTACGTTGTTGCTCACATAGTCGAAGATATCGAGAATCTGTGCCGTAGCTCCGTTAGGCAGGGTATATTCAAAATAGAATAGGTTATAGCCAAGGCATACTATGATTGACCATATAAAGCCTGTGGCAGACATCACGATTACTGCCTTGCGCCTTGTCCATTGGAACTTATCCATAAAGCTTGCCACGATAGCTTCCAATATAGATACGGCACTTGTGAGAGCTGCAAAGGTAACGGTAAGGAAGAAGATAAGTCCGATGGCACGACCGCCAAACGAGCCTAATGAGTCAAACACCTTTGGAAGAGCTACAAACATAAGGCCAGGACCGGCACTCATACCCTCTGTACCCATGAAAACATATACGGCAGGGATAATCATCATACCAGCAAGAATGGCTATTGTAGTATCGAAAATCTCGATTCTATCGACAGCCTTGCCTAAATTCACGCTACGCTTCATATAGGAGCCGTAAGTCACCATAATACCCATGGCAATAGAGAGAGAATAGAAAAGCTGTCCTGTGGCATCAAGTGCAATCATCAGGAACTTCTTCATAGTAATCCCTTCAAAGTTAGGGATGAAATAAACTCCTACGCCCTGAAGACCTGTTCGCGTAACTCCATTAGCATCAGTATGAGATATTGTGAGCGAGTATGCACATATACCTATCACCATAAGCAGAAGTATAGGCATAATGATACGTGAATAGCGTTCAATGCCTTTCTCTACACCTTTATATACCACATAGAAGCATATTATGGCAAAGGCGGCCATATAGATAATAGGCGACCACAGGTCAGATATGAAACCTTTGAAATATCCATTAGTTACTGGAGCATCGGCATTTTCCACTATATAAGTAGTGAGATATTTCAATACCCAACCGCCTATCACGCAATAATACGGATAGATGATGTAAGGTACAATAAACGACAGATAGCCAATGAATGCCCATTTCTCGCGGAAAAATTTATATGCGGTAAGCGGTCCCTGACGTGAGCGTCTGCCTATAGCTACCTCCGTAATAAGGAGTGTAAAGCCGAAAGTCACGGCAAGGAGTATGTAGAGTACGAGGAAGAGTCCACCTCCGTCTCGTGCTGCAAGATAAGGGAAACGCCAGATATTGCCTAAACCAACGGCACTACCTGCTGATGCAAGAACAAACCCCAGCGAACCGCTGAATGAATTGCGTGATTCTGTCATTATTGAATGTATAATATACTTTGGCTTGCAAAATTACTCATTTTTTCATATATATCATACAAAGAAAGGCAAAAGTTTCTTAAAGCTTAGCATTTTTGTGCTGTAGAATAGGTAGTAATTCAGAATTTCTCAGTATCTTTGCAAAAACTAAAAGTAATATTTCTTATGAAGAAACTACCTATATCTATATTCCTTTTCGTTATACTTATGGCGGTTGTATCAGCTATTACAAGCTACAAGACAACCTGCACACGTATTTCCGAAGATGTGAACCATGCTTTGGCACTAACCAAGTATCAGATGCCGTGTGATGTGGTAACAGCCGATACAATTCGCTGCTATCGCAATAACATCACTATTGTCGAACTCAAGGAGACGGCTTGTCTGGCTATGCAGACAATCCGCAAGGGAAATCGCCATGAAACGGAACTTATTGCTGAGGCTAACTGCGATTTCACAACCGTCTTTATGCTCTCCGACCAGCGTGCTTCAGCATCGTTCATGCTTGTCGGCATACTATGGCTTATCGGCAGTACCCTCTATATTCGTCGTCATAAGCCCGAACTCATAGTACAAGGCATAGCCTACGGAGGACTGATATTCAATAATGACAGATTCTCTACTACCACAGGCGAGCGCATCCACCTCACACCTATGCAACATACTCTCCTGGAGATGTTCCTGAAGTCAGATAATCACACCCTCACCAAGCAGGAAATATGTGATCGTCTCTGGCCAAAGAAACCTGATGCCAACGATACTCTATATACTCTTATCCGTCGCATCAAACCAATCATTGAGGCAAACAGCAACCTCAAGATAGAGTCAGACAGAGGCAAGAGTTATTCGCTTGAAATCAGGTAGAGGATAAACTATTATGAAAAGAAGAAACATCTTAATTTTATTCTTACTGTGGCTCATAATGATCAGAGTCTCAGCACAGACATATAGGATGTTTACTACCGAGAATGGATTGACGAGTAGTCTTGTAAATTATATCTTTGAAGATAGAAAAGGACTTATTTGGATAGCCACGGAAGATGGGCTGAACAAGTACGATGGTGTTAAGATAACATCATACAGGCACAAAGAGGATGATGATACATCGCTGGCAAGCAACTATGTGAGTACGCTAATAGAAGACGCACAGGGCAATTTGATTGTAAGTACATATAGTGGCTTGCAGATATACAGGCACGATACGGATGACTTTTCACCTATTGGGACCACTCCAAATGGTAAGCCATTGAAGGTAAACATCAACAGGTTGATGCTGGAGAAAGATGGTAGATTATATGGAACGGGCGATATTTCGTGTGAGATAAGGACAAAGGGGAAAAGCGGTATTGAGATTCTGCAAATGAATAAGCCGTACTTCTCAAATGATATTACAAATGAGTTTACAGAGAAACTAAACATACGTGCCACATTGCGATATGACGATAATCATTTGCTTTTAGGTACTGATGGCGATGGTGTGAAGCTATTCAATGAACTTCAGCACACATATATCGATTATCCACTTGATATTCCGAATATTCCGCAAAAGCTTCAGAAAGTTCATCACCTTATGCGTGACAGAAGTGGGAACCTATGGATTGCACTCTATCAGAAAGGTATAGTGATGATGTCACGCCATAAGGGAATGTTCGGTTATATAGGTTCAAGAACATCTCAGAAGAATCTTATAGGCTCACATTGTGTACAATCAATAGTAAAGAGCCGTAATGGAGGCATGTGGGTAGGTACAGATGGCGATGGATTGTATTATCTCGAAGGTAATAAGTCGCAGCACATATCAGAAGGTGTACCTCCCATGATAAATGCCTTGATGGAAGACTCAGAGGGAGCACTCTGGATAGGCTCGTATGGCTATCCTTGTTATAGGCGTGTCAATGGAGTGTCAGGCAAGGTTCAGGGACTCCCCGATTTCCCTCGTGTTTTTTGCATCAGGGAAGACCGCCAGCAAAGAGTATGGCTTGGCACTATGGGAAATGGCTTATACTGCTATGATCTAACCAAACACAGCATTAGGCATATTGACTATAAGGGAATGAATCGCTTTGTAAACTGCATTTGCATACTGTCAAACGGGGATGTCCTCGTAGGAACATTCAATGGTATATACAATATCAGCACGCACCAAAACCTATGCCCTAAGAAAATAGTTTATACTATATATGAGGATACAAGAGGAAGATTATGGATTGGTACATCCGAAGGCTTGACTGTTATTGACAAGAACAAGCAGAAAACATATACCACATCCGATGGAATGGGGACAAATACGGTCTTTGCCATCTCTGAGGATGAAGAGGGAAAGATTTGGTTTTCCACAAATACTGGTCTCTCATGCTTTGATGAGCATGAAAGTGTCTTCACCAACTATTCAGCAAGAGACGGACTTCAAGGCAATGAGTTCTCAAAAGGTGCTGTCGTCAGGGATGACGATGGTACGCTTTGGTTTGCCGGAAATGAGGGCATAACGTATTTTTCATCAAGAAACGTCAGTCAAATAAGTTTCAATTTACACCCGCGAATCACCGCTCTATATATCAATAACGAGGCTATCAATACAAAGACACTTACTGGAGGGAAGGTCATTATTGACAGTTCTATATTAGATTCTCGAAATTTCAGCATAGCCTACGAGAATAATTCATTCAGCATAGAACTGTCAACCGTAGAGATTGATCGTCCCGCAGGATGCACATACTGCTATTCGCTTGATAATGGTGAGTGGATATCCATTCCTGATGGCGGACATATCATTTCATTCAGTAACCTTGATACAGGCTGTCATTCTCTGCGTTATGCGGTGGAGTATAACGGCAAGCTTTCCGAGGTAAAAGAGGCAAACATAGAAATCCGTCATCCATGGTGGGGGAGTATATGGGCTAAGAGTGTGCTGTGCCTTATAGTCGTTGCAATAGCTACATTGATATATTTCTGGATACGCAGCAAGGAAAAGGTCAAGGCACTTGCCTTGATATCACACAAGATACGTACTCCTATGTCGCTCATTGTCAGTCCGCTTGTCCAGCTCATAGATAATGATCCTGACGAACAGCGACAAAAGACTTATAAACTTATGCTCCGTAATGCCCAAAGACTCCAGCATCTTGCTGCTCAGGCAACGGATGAAGAGCCTATTGGACCTATTGAAAGTGTTGAGATAGAATCTGATGCCACTGATTTACAGCAGTCGCGCACCACAAGGCATATTGTCATTGTGGAAGATGATGACGAGGTGAGGAAATATCTCTGCGAACAACTTTCAGCCGATTATCATGTTCATGAGGCAACTAACGGAAAGCAAGCCCTCAAAATTATTTTCGAAAGAATGCCTGATGCCATAATCAGCGACATCACTATGCCACAAATGGATGGTATCACGCTATGCCGAAAACTGAAGAAAAACATTCAGTTAGCCCATATTCCCGTCATTCTGCTTACTGCGCGTGCTGATGAGGAGGCAACGCTTCAGGGGCTGGGAATCGGGGCAGATGCCTATATCACAAAGCCTTTCAACATCAAGATATTACGCCAGAAAATATCTAACCTCATACAGCTTCGCCAACAACTCCGTAATGTCTATCAGGGAAAGCAACTACAGGAGGACAGATTGGAAACAATTGAAGCAGAAGACTATGAAGACAAGCTCATGGAGCGACTGATGAATGTTATCAACAACCACATAGGCGATGCAGACTTTTCCGTAGAAACACTATGCGAGGAGGTTGGCATAAGCCGAGCCAGCCTACATCGAAAACTAAAGGAGAAAACCAACCAGTCAACAAGCATCTTCATAAGGAATGTCCGACTGAAGCAGGCAGAGAAACTCTTGCTCGAAACAAACCTTCATGTAAGCGAGATAGCCACGAAGGTAGGCTTCAAGCACACATCATATTTCATCAATTCGTTTCGTGAACTCTATGGAATTTCACCTAATGAATGGAAAGAGCGTGAGAGAAGTAAATAATTATCAGAGAGGCTGTTATCTTATTCCGTAATTTTTCTGAGACATTATTGCAATAATAAGAGACGCGTTTTTTTGCAAAATAGCATGTGAAGATGTTATCTTTGCAGAAACTAAAACGTGTAAAGTTATTAATGCAATATGAAAAAACGTAATTTCTTTCTCCTGACAGCTATTATGATATTGTCAGGCATACTCTCCCCCTTGACAACAAGGGGTGCATCGGGCTTCAAAAATCCTGTGCTTACAGGATTTCATGCAGATCCAAGCGTATGTAGGGTGGGTGATGATTTCTATCTCGTAAACAGCACCTTCCAGTATTTCCCTGGTGTGCCGGTATTCCATAGTAAGGATCTGATGAACTGGGAGCAGGTGGGCAACTGCCTCACACGTCCTTCTCAGGTGGATTTGAAGGGTACAGATGGTAATGCAGGAATCTATGCCCCTACTATCAGATATAATGATGGGCGATATTATATGGTGACAACGGTATTCCCTTCACGCCGCCATTTCTATGTATGGACAGATAATCCTTCTGGGGAGTGGTCAGATCCGATAATAATCGACTTTGCTATCGGAAGTTGTGATCCTACGCTTTTCTTCGATGAAGGCAAATGCTATTTCCTATGGAAAGAGGGCGATATCAAGATATGTGAGATTGATGTGAACACAGGCAAGAAATTGGGAGATATACATCATCTGGGAGTTGGTCTTGGAGGACGTTACCCGGAAGGACCGCATATCTATAAAAAAGACGACTACTACTATCTGCTACTTGCTGAGGGCGGTACTGAGCATGGGCACCATGTCAATATACTGCGTAGTAAAAACCTGTTCGGTCCTTATGAGTCTAACCCTTCAAATCCTATCCTCTCACACTTCAATATGAAGATGCAGAACAGTCCTATTCAGGGACTAGGACACGCAGATCTTGTTCAGGCTCCCGACTCTTCATGGTGGATGATATGCTTAGGCTACAGAACAAGCGGATACTTACAGCACGTTATGGGGCGTGAGACTATGCTTGCACCGGTGGAATGGGAGAAAAACGGGTGGCCTGTGGTGAATGATGACGGCACATTGCAGGTAGATATGAAGTGTAAAACCTTGCCGTTAGTGCCTTTGGCAGAAGACCCTGTAAAGGAAGAATTTAACTATGCGGAACGACATGCTCCCAAAGACAGCTATCATTCCTTGGGCTTGCCTATGGGCTGGATGAGTCTTTGTAACCCAGATTATACAAAATACTCACTCACGGCGCATAAGGGTTTTCTACGTCTCTATCCCAGCATTATAGACCTTAGCGAAACGGCTTCACCTACCTTTGTTGCACGTAGGCAGACAGAACTGTCTTTTTCTGCAACGGCAAAGGCAGACCTCACACATCTTACGGAAGGAATGCAAGTGGGCATCACAGCCTATGCCACTCCACTGAGCCACTATGATGTGGTGGCAGAGAGGAAAGACGGGAAGATTATCATAAGGTCAAACGTGCGTCTTGGTCAGACCTGTCATAGCGAAAACAATCAGATAACCTTGAATGGTAACTATGCCTATCTGCGTATAACCTCTGATAAAGAATACTATTACATGATGGCATCTGCTGACGGCGCAAGCTACACTACGCTTGCCAAGATGGAATACCGATACCTAAGTACGGAGACAAATGGCGGTTTCACCGGAGTGATGCTCGGATTATTTGCGCAGAGTAATAGTGAAAACGATAAAGGATATGTTGATATAGACTGGTTTGAATATGAAGTAAAAAAATAAAGGAAATATGAGGAATTATAACATTTGGAAAAGTGCGTTATATATTGCGCTGACAGTATTTACGACATCCTCATTAATGGCACAACAGTTGCCCAAGGTGGAGAAAAAGCATGGCACATGGCAGATGACTGTAGATGGGGAGCCATATCTTATGCTGGCAGGGGAACTGCATAACTCATCTACAGGCAGCAGTCATTATATGGCAGACATCTGGCAACGTATGGCAAAAAAGAACCTGAATACGGTTATTGCCGTTCAGATAGAAAACGAAGTATAATGGAGATGAGACTACATTAGGTGGTCCTGTTATCCGCAACGGAGAAGTAAAGGCATTTAGAATAAAGATGTATGAGTATTAGGACAAAGTTTTTTATACTTCTGATAGCAGTAGTATTATCCTTGAGTGGAAAGGCACAGACAGAACGTTTCTGTATAGCCAGCAAAGGCATAACGGCAGGCATTATTGTGGATGAAAACGACTGGAAGGGAGTTGTCCGTGCCGCTCATGATCTGGGTGACGATGTACGTAAGGTAACTGGATTCTCATCCCAGGTAAGCCTACAGTCATCTGACTCACCATGGATGAAGCAGCCGAAGAGCATTATTGTCGGTACAATAGGCAAAAGCCGAATCATCGACAGTATAATAAAGCAGAAGAAGCTCGATGTGCGCAAGGTAAAAGGTCAATGGGAATCGTACATCATCGATATTGTGGATGGAAATCTTGTTATTGCGGGAAGTGACAAACGTGGTACTATCTATGGTATCTACGATATGTCTGAACGTATAGGAGTATCTCCGTGGTATTGGATGGCAGATGCCCCCGTAGCTCATAAAGATACACTCTACTATGATGGTGGATGTTTCATACAGCCGTCACCGAAAGTGAAATATCGCGGTATATTCATCAATGACGAGTGGCCTTCGTTTGGCACTTGGTGCAATAATCATTTCGGAGGGGTTAATGCAAAGGCATACGAACATATTTTTGAACTATTATTGCGCCTGAAGGCTAACTATTTCTGGCCTGCTATGTGGGCAACGGCTTTTAATGAAGACGACCCAGAATCGCCACGACTTGCCGATGAAATGGGCATTGTTATGGGAACTTCACACCATGAACCTATGATGCGTGCCCATAAGGAATACACATCACGTCGTAATGAGATAGGCCCTTGGGACTACTCCAAGAATCCAGCCAACCTTGACAAATTCTTTACCGAAGGCATTGAGCATGCCAAGAATTACGAGAATATCATCACGATCGGTATGCGTGGTGATGGCGATGTGGCAATGGGTAGCGGCAATGATGCAGACAATATGAATACTCTCGAAAGTGTCATCAAAAACCAGCGTCGTATCATAAGCAAGGTGATGGGTAAGAAGGCAAGTGATGTTCCACAGCTTTGGGCTATCTTTACCGAGGTGCAGAGATACTATGATGCAGGTTTCCGTGTGCCAGATGATGTAACCCTTCTTTTCTGCGATAATAACTGGGGATATATCCGTCGTAAAGGGCGCGACTTCGAGCGTAAGCGCAAGGGAGGTCTCGGACTTTACTATCACATTGATATGAATGGCGGTCCGTGGAATGACCGATGGGTAAACACCACCACGATACCTAAATTACGTGAACAACTAAATATAGCCTATCAATCGGGTATAGATAGAATCTGGATTATCAATGTGGGTGATCTGAAGCCAAAGGAAGTGCCTATCGATTTTATCATGAGATATGCATGGAATCCTGATGCTATAAAGCCAGGTGATGAGGCTAAGTATCTTGAGGATTTTGCTGCAAGTATCTTTGGCAAGAAATATTCTTCGGACATTGCCGATATCATCGCGAAATACAGCAAGTATAACCTCCTAAGAAAACCCGAAGTGCAATATCCGGGCATTTTCAACAACGAGGAGATGCTGCACATGAGCTGTAGGTGGCAGGCATTGGTAACACGCTGCGAAAATCTGAAAGCAGAACTGCCAGTCTCAATGCAGGATGCCTTCTATCAGCTTGTGTATTATCCTGTTGTGGGAAGTGCTGGGGTAGCTCAGATTTATAACTACGCATCTCTCGGCGATTCTCTTGCCATAGAAGCCCTGATGAAGAAGGATCAGCAGCTCACCGACTATTATAACAAGCAACTTGCTGGTGGGAAATGGAATGGCATGATGCTCGATAATCATATCGGCTATACTCAATGGTCTATTCCTGAGAAGAATGTGAACCCTCTCGCTCTCAATCTCAGGAAAATGAACAACCCTGTTTCCGATACATCCGATGAGTATTGCATTCCTGCCTATAAATACAGTAGTAAGACTGATACTCCACAGGCAAGTTGGATCTTTCTTCCAGATCTTGGTCGTGGCAAGGGATGTATGGGTTCAAGTAATGTTATGGCTGAAAGCGTTGAAAGCGAGATGAATGCATCTCTTAGCTATGAGGTGGATATGAAGACCAGTCAAGTGGCAATAGGCATACTTCCTGTTCAGGACATATATCCGGAGCGAGGACTTCGTATTGGCGTTAAGATTGACGATCAGCCAATGCAGGTAGTTGATGCCCGACAATGGCTTCACGATGTGTTTGGCGAATACACCCCCAAGAATCTTGCTGTCTCCAAGGTGTTGAAACCATTACCAAAGGCAGAAAAACTCCTATTGAGCGGATGGAATAAAGGCCGTAAGATGCCCCGTCGTGATGAGATCTTTGATAATATCCGCTGGCTATCAGTCAATTTCGACATAGCTCCAGGTAAGCATACCATAAAACTAATCATGATAGATCCGGAAATTACTGTAGAGCAGATTGTATGGATATTTCTAAAGTGTAGGTCAGAGAACGATTTCTCTGACCTTATTTCTTCCTTTTCTTTGGATATGGTATCAAGGGCAATAGTGTCTTGATTATCTTGATGGCCTCATTACGGTGCTCAATATCAAGGATATAGTGCTCTTTTGCACCATCGTAAGGAATGCCTGTGCCGGCATCTGACATCAGGTCTGCTATCTCAGGAATCTTCTTCACATAGCAGATATTGTCACACGCTAAGATGATAGGTTTCTCGTCGATGTATATCAACCAGTCACCAAACATCTTCTTTGCTCGGATTACACCAACGCCCTCAATTTGAGAGCATACGAAATCAATAAAATCTGTTGTACAAGCCATATATTTATTAGACGCACATTGTGCATTGTTTATTACAAATATAGACATAAAAATTTGTTATCTTTACTTATTCTTCGTATCTTTGCACTCAGAAAACAGAGACGTGCGCCAGCCTTTAGGGCTGACATGCACTTTTTCTTTCGTGCGAGGATGCTTTGCACGTTGCACTCAGAAAACAGAGACGTGCGCCAGCCTTTAGGGCTGACATGCACTTTTTCTTTCGTGCGAGGATGCTTTGCACGTTGCACTCAGCCCCCCAACACCCAAACAATATGAGATCAACATCTTTATTCAAGCAATGTATATGGCTGATAAACATCATACACAGGTATGGTGAGATTACCTTTGCCCAGATTAATGAGGAATGGATGAATACGGAAATGAGTGGTGGCTTGAGGCTGCATCGTTCTGCTTTCAACCGCCATAGGGATGCCATTCTGGATATGTTCGGCATCATGATTGAATGCAAGGGACATAAATACTACATATACAACGAGCGTGTATTGAATGAAGACTCAATACAGAACTGGCTGTTCTCTACACTTTCGGTAAATAATATCATCTCAGAGAGTATGTCGTTGCAGAATCGTATCTTCCTTGAGTCTATTCCGCAGGTAAGGCATTTGGAACTGCTTGTTGAGGCTATGAAGGAGGGTAGGAAAGTGGTTATCGACTATCAGAAATACGGTTCTGCGGAGGTATCAGAACGTGTTATTGAGCCTTATTTCCTAAAACTGCATAAACGCAGGTGGTATGTTATGGCGAATACGGAGAGTGGTTACAGACTATTCTCCCTTGATCGTGTGATGTCTGCAAAAGTGACAGGAGAGAGGTTCTGGATGCCAAAGGATTTTGATGCCAAGAAATACTTTGAGGATTGCTTTGGCGTGATGCGTGATGAGCGTCATCCTGCCGAGCGAATAGTGCTTCGTGCTCTTGGCAATGAGCGTCATTACATGGATGATCTGCCTGTGCATCAGTCGCAGAAGGTGATAGGCGAGGGAGAAGGATATGTGGATTATGAGATATTCATGCGTCCAACGAGCGATTTCATCGGATATGTCATGTCGCGAGGCTCATGGTTGAAAGTCATTAGTCCCCAGTCTTTGGTCGATGAAATCGCGGAAAATCTGCGGAAAACATTAGAAATGTACAAATAATTAACGTGAGTTCGACGAAAATTAAAAACGCTTGCGCTTTGCTTTGAAACATTAATTAAGACGTAAATTAAAACATTAATTAGGACAAAAATTCATGAG
>CADBXL010000020.1 GCA_902798615.1 uncultured Bacteroidales bacterium
GGCTACCAGTATTAAATATTATTCACTTTTCACTATTAACTATTCACTTACAAATCTAATTTGTATTTTATAATTTTTCATTGTTCATTTTTAATTTAAGAATAATTTACTGCCTATGTTCCCAACAATCCAGGAAAACTTCACCATACTGCTTCGTGCAGGGGCGTTCGGCATTATTGACGAGCCTCTCAAACCTATGTCCAGTTTCAAGTGGAACAAACTCGTGGCTACTGCAAAGAAACTTGGCATCCACGGCTATATAGTGGCAGGAGCACAACAACTGAAGGATGACCCACTTCTGCCGCCAGATATCAACATTCCTACCCCAAAGGAGAAGTTTGAATATCCAGAGACAGCCCTTTACGGATTTCTGTCCGCACGCCGCTACCGTAAGATAAGCGAGCAGGAGAAACATAACATAGATTGCAGTATGGAAACCCTCAACTTCCTGCATCTGCTCGTCGCAAACATAGACCTCATCATCACGAGAGACATGTCATTAAGCGGTATAATTGCAGTTGGCGAGTATCTAAGAACTAAAGGTAACCGCGTGGACTTCGTGAAGCTCAACCAATGGATTCACCGTCTCGGCATAGCGCAGGCAGCCTCATTCATCGGCCACATGCTCATCGAGCTCTTCGATTTCGAGACCGAGGAACTGGAGTTCATGACAAGGACATACAAGAAACCGCTCATTCACTACGAACGTCTTCTCGACAATGCCTTCAACCCACAGCATAAGTTCCGCAGGGCTTCAAGGCTAAACCTCGCATTCATCGAGACTTCAAGCTATCACCTGCTTAATTTCAAGACAAGAATTACTGATATAGAAGAATAAGCCCATGTACAATTTACCATGTACAATTTACAATTTAGCTAGCGCAGAAAGGGCATGTACAATTTGGCTGGCACAGAAAGGCATTACTCAAAAAAAATGGAAAAATGCATAAATGAAAATTGTACATTGTACATGGTCAATGGTAAATAAAAAGATGCTAACTATCCGTCAACTCTACCCTATCCTCCGTAACCACCAGAAACTATCGGAACGCCGTTCACCTATGTTCAATCAAGGCAAGGTGGCAAAGTTCATGGCATATCTTATGGTCGGCCTTCTGGTGATGTATCTCATCGGATTCTCCATATCTCTGGCTCTCATAGCCACAGATGTAAGGAACATGACTGCCTACGAATTCATGTACGCCTTCCTGCCTTTTGTCCTGACACTCGACTTCTTTGCGCGTTTCATGCTCCAACAGACTCCAGCACAGCAGGTTAAGCCCTATGTGCTACTGCCAATCCCACGATATACGTGTATCGATTTCTTCATCATCCGCTCATTGCTCTCCTACGGCAATCTGGTCATGATGTTCCTCTATGTGCCATTCGCACTTATGGCAGTTGTCTTTGCAGAAGGCTTAGGCCTTACATTGCTGTTCCTTCTCGGTTTTTATGTCATAGAACTGATTCTCTCTCAGGTCTATTCCATTTTCCGAACACTCGTAAGCCATAACATGCTATACTGGATAGGCATCATCCCATTACTTGCACTTGTAGCCTCCCCACTCTTCTTCAATGCCGACTGGTCTCTAACCGTGAGCCTCGACCGCCTTATACGCGGCTATGCACATCTGGGTAGCTGGATATGCAATGGAAACGCAATAGCATGGTGCTCTATGTTCGTAATCCTTGGCATTGTGACAGCCATAAACCGACGCTTGCAGCATAAGTTCGTATATGCAGAGCTTTCACGCGAGGAAAAGGCAATAAAGGTAAGCACAAAACAGAGCTTCAAGTTCCTGAACGAATGGGGAGTAATCGGAGAATTCCTCCGTCTGGAAATGTTCTCTATACGCCGAAACAAGAACGTGCGCAAAGCCTTTATCTCAGCCAACATAATAGTACTGGTACTCAGTCTTGTATGCTCTTTCAGTTCTGTTTACGACGACCTCGGAATGGTACGCTTCTGGCTAATATACAACTTCTCAATCTACGGAGCCATGATGCTGCTGCGCATCATGACATTCGAGGGAAACTACATCGAGCGCCTTATGATGGGGCATCACACCATTGAGCAACTTCTTGTAGCCAAGTTCTATTTCTACAGCGCCATACTCCTGTTCCCATTCATCCTGATGATTCCAATGGTCATCACGGGAAAAGCAAGTCTGCTGATGCTCTTCTCCTACATGGCATTCACGGCAGGAGTAGGCAACTTCCTGTTCATGCAGCTCGCCGTATATAACAAGCAGACAGCCCCGCTCAATCAGAAGTTCACAGGCAGGACAATGGTAGAAAACAGTTGGATTATGATTTTCATCGAGATACTCGCATTCACCATGCCTATCCTTCTCATCAAAATCTTTATGGTTTTCGCATCAGAGAACACCGCTTACATCATCCTCCTTGCCATCGGCCTCACATTCATCGGCACCCACCGCCTGTGGCTCGGCAACATCTACAAGCGTCTTAACAAGCGGAAATACGAGAACATCGAGGCTATGATGGCAACAAGATAGGAATACTTCACCTCCGTTCCAAGTCCGTTTCAGGTCCGTTGTAAGTCCGTTGTAAAACCGTTGTAAGTCCGTTCCTAAGAATGGGAGGAAAATGGGAGTTACATAGGACTTGCGAGGGAATCACATGGGACTTGCAGTAAGCCCAACTGCGGTCATTTTGGTCATTAGGTCATTTGGTCAAAATGATTCTGAGTTGTCAAAATCCTCCACTATATATAAATATTTAATATTTATATATAGTGAGCAAATGACACATTCCGAAAATGAAAATGACCATTTTGACCTGGAACGCACTCAGGCAGCAGAGGAGTTTATCAAGACTTTGCAGAATGGCGAGCCACTTATATTGGCGGCTGAGCCTGACAATCATAAGGACTGTCAGGCCATTGCCGTTTACAAGGACTATACGCGGAAAGTGGGCTACATAAAGCATGAAAGATGCAAAGACATCAAACCGCTGTTGGATGCTACAGGTCTGTGCGACGCTGTGGTGTCTGGCAACGATGGTCATCTGACGTTCTATGTGGAGATTCCCAATGCACCTGAAAGCGTGGTGCTGCCAACACAAAGAGCGCGGGTATTGCCGGAAAGTCCATTGCCGCAAGACTGTGCCCTGGCTTATTCAGATGCAGAACGAGCCTTGCAAATAGTGGCACCAAGAATAGCAGCCTTGAAGTTGACGGCTGACAACATAAAAACGCTATTGTCAATGGCCGAACGATATATGCCGCTATCGGCTGTCTCGTTGAGCTATGACGATGACTATTGGCGTGACCGAGTGCTACAGAAACTCCGTGAGGCTACAAAGATGAAACTGCCCGATGAACAAGAGAAGCAGCAAGTAAAACAGTTGTATGACCAATTGCGCAATATAACCGGTGACCTACATCGTGCCCATGAGCATCCGCAGTATCAGGTTTTTGAACGTCAACTGACTCAGCTGAGAGCGCAGAAAGAACTGTTTGAGAAGTTCGAGAAATATGTCTCTGCATCAAAAGACGGTCTTTCAGAAGCAGTTGGACGCTTACAGACTTGGTTTGAGGAAATGCCTCGTGTGGAACTTCGCAATACGAAAGACCACGAATCGTTGGCTGAGACATTGAGTTACATGGGTGTATCGCGTAGAGAACTATATGATGTGTACGCCGCAGTATTGCTGTTAGAGAAGTATGAGAACGTGACTGACAGCAAGGAAGGGGAAATGAAAAAGAACGACAGGCAGTTCGGCTTCATGATGCGTTCCGGGCATAGCGACGAGGAGATAGCGAGGGCTATGGAGGGCTTGTGCGTGGCGTGTGGGAGCAGTAATGCCCATACGCTGGCACGGAAGCTCGTGGAACTGAATAATGAGGGCTTTATCCAGATTAGCGATGAGAAGCCTGGAGATGTGTATAGTGAGCTGTGCGCGGTGTTCGGTGTTCCTAACATTAAGGATAAGGCATTCCGCGAGGCATGGAGGAAGGAAAGAAACTGATTGAACCATTATGGATCTTATTCTTTTTATTATAATTCGAGTTTTGGTACTGTCAATCATACTTGCTGGTTCTACGTATCTGGCAAAGGTGTCTGCACAGGCATTCAAGCGGCATAACAGATGGTGGAGGGATCTATGCAACCAATCGGAGAACAACCCTCACATTGCTCTTTTTGTAGTATTTCTCATAGGATATACATATGTAACCTTATATATCTTAGACGCGATTATGAGAATGATTATTCCCTGGTAACAGAGGGTGGCTTTTCGTGGGAGTTAGTGGCATTTGGTGGCACTTCGTGGCGTTTCAGTCACGGAGTGCTTTTTTTGTTGTAGTTTTGCACTCGCAATCGGATGGAAATCTGGTTGCGGGTGCTTTTCGTTTATGGGCCCAAGCGAAGCATTCGCTAATTGATAATTAATAATTGATAATTTAGAATGAATATGGAAATTCAGATTTTCAAGGATGAGCGCTTCGGAGAAGTGAGAACAATGGTGATCAACGGTGAGCCTTGGTTCGTGGGTAAGGATGTGGCAGAGGTGCTCGGGTATAAAAGTCCTTCAGTTGCAATCTGTGAAAACGTGGATAGCGAGGACAAAACAACATTCGTGATTTCCGAATCTGGTTCTAAGTATAAAAGCAAGACAACCTTCATCAATGAGTCTGGTCTTTATGCTCTCATCCTTTCCTCAAAGCTTCCACAGGCGAAGGAGTTCAAGCGCTGGGTGACGAGCGAGGTGCTTCCGCAGATAAGAAGCCTACCCTCCAGGGGGAGTGGTAACCATTGTAAATTAGAAATTAAAAAGTAAAAATTAGAAATTAATAAATAAAATTATGAGTACACATGTAATTTACTATCGTGATGGAATGAAGATGATGCGCCCCGTCATCACAAGAGAAGAGTATCTGGCACTTCGCGGCACACAGAAGCAGAAGGCTATACTGAAGAGCGTGCGCGAGGGTGACGAACGACAGAAGCATTGCCTCATCCAGATGAACTATTCGTGCCTGCCCAATGCGGACGGTACGCTGAAGGGTGCAACCGTGATGAGTACTTCGGTGGGTATGGACATCGACCACATTGCAGCCGAGGAGATGGTGCCATTAAAGGAGCGCATCCTCCAGAAGAAAGAGGAACTGGGATTGCTGATGCTGGAGATGAGCGCCCGAAAGCAAGGCTACCACCTCGTGTTCAAGCGTCGCCCCGAACTGAGTCAGGAGGATAATCTGAAATGGGCAAGCGAGCTGCTCGGTGTGCAATATGACGAGGGTGCAAAGGACATTACCCGCGTATTCTTCACCACATCTGATTCTGCGGAAGACCTGCTGTATCTCAACGATGATATCTTTGCGATTGCTGAGAGCGAAGCCAACACGGATTCAACAAACGAAACAGATAAGGATGTGAAGACGAACACGAATAGCGCGAATCCGTCAGATACGCATCCATGTCAGGAACATAGCAGAAGCTTCAAGGGCATACCTTATACTTCTATCATCGCTGAGTATTGGCGCATAACAGGCGGTGAACCTACTGAGGGTGAACGCAACAGGCGGCTGCACAAACTGGCAGCCAACCTGCGTGCCATCTGCGACGACTCGGAGGAGTGGTTGCTGGAGGTGATGCCTCGCTACGGACTTTCTGTACAGGAGATGAAGAGCATCATCCACTCGGCTTGCAAGGAACCCACAAAGGGCTCACGTCTGATGGATCAGATAGTTGAAAGTGAAGAGCGGAGAATGAAGGGTGAAGAATTTTCTTCCGCTAACCAGGAACTCGACGATGAGGCTTCCGACGATTCTTCAACGCCAAACTCCCAGCTTCCAATTCGGAAGATGCCACAAGGCATTCGTGACAGCATCAATGCCGTAGGTCCTCAGTTGGCAATGCCGGTGGTCACGGCTATCTGTCCGTGCATAGGTACACTTGCTACGGGTGTGGTGCTCGATGTGCATGGTCGCAAGAAGGGGCTTAACCTCATCAGCTACATCGCCGGTGACTTTGCTTCAGGCAAGGGCGACATCGACCCCGTGGTAGAGGCTTGGATGAGCGAAGTGCAGGCTCTTGACAAGATGTACCAGATGCAGGAGGACGAATGGCGTGCCAAGAAACGCGCAGCAAAAAACAAGAAGGAGCAACCCGAGGAACCGAAGCTGCCCGTGCGCTTTATCACCTTGAACACGACTGTGGCAAACGTGGCCGAGCGCCTGGCAAACACGGAAGGAAAACATGCATTCTCGTTCACGCCCGAGGCTGATACGGTGGCTCAGAAGTTCCGCACGGCTATAAGCGACTTCTCGGTGATGCTGCGTCAGGGCTATGACGGCTCGAAGTTCGAGCGTGAGGCTCGTTCAGCTGATGCCGTGAACGTGCATATCGAGCATCTGTTGTGGAACGTCACCATGTGTGGCACGCCCGACGCACTCTATCGTGTGGTATCAAACTATACTGACGGTTTCCAGAGCCGCATCGCGATAGCCCGTACACCCGACAACACGTTTGCAAAGTTGGAGGACAAGCCTTACGTGCTGACTTCGCGTCAGACGGAGCGCATCCAGCAGGTGGCGCATCTGCTGCCGTTGATGCAGGGTGAGGTGGTGCTGCCGAAACTTGAACAGAAAGGACGTGAGTGGGTGGAGCGCATACGTATCGAGACAATGAAGAACGACGACAAAGTGCGTGCCCGTCAGCGATTCCGTGTATGTGTAACGGCTCAGCGTATGACCTGTTGCCTGATGCTCTGCAAGGTGTGCGAGGTGCTGATACAGAAGCACGGATTCAATGGTGCAGAGATACAGTTGAAACAATACCCGAACCTGTGGAAGGAACAGCTCTTGAAGGCACAGACACCTCTTCTGTTGGAGGCTTACGATGTTATAGCCGACTCGCTGCTGGAGAACGCCCTCCACTTCTTCCGCGACCGCATCGAAGCAGCATTCAGCAGTCGTGAATATGCTGGCAGCATAAGCGGCGAGCGACTGAAACGAGGCAAGAACGACTCTATCTACGAACGTCTGGATGTGCAGTTCACCTTCGAACAAGCCATGCAGCACTCGGTAGCCATCAAGGGTGCAGATGTGACCCACAACACCGTGCGACAGATGCTGAAGAACTGGCGCAAGCAAGGGCTGGTGATGCTGACGGAGAACGGAAAATATCGTAAGGTATATGGATAGTGGTCAAAGTGGTCATGGTCATTTTGGTCAAAATTGATTTGAACTTAATTGATTAATTGCTGATTATCAATGCAGAGACGCAAAGACGCAGAGCTTATAAACTTTGTGACTTTGCGTCTTAGCGTTTGAGAACGATGCAAGGGACGAGGATTTTTTCTTTGATTTTTGTGAAAACATTTAGAGATATTTTGGAAACTCAGTAACTTTTGTATCAAAAATAAATTAACTGACGTTAATCATAACATGTTATATGTAGGTAGGAAATGTTGTAACAACACCGGGGGGAACTACATGGGGAAATATGTGGGCGCAAATTTGCGCTGACATCCAGAATCAACGAAATCCCTAATGATAGCATGGTTGAAAGAATGTGGGTCGAATTTTCGGCTGACATCCAGAATCCATGTAATCCCTAACGGTAGCATAGGAGAAAATACGAAGGCTGAAATTTCAGCTGTCGTAAAGAATCTATGAGATTTCTAACGACTGTCGCCGAATTCATGCGGACGAGTCCTGAAAGAACGGCACCTATTGAATTTATCTATGTTAGGGTCGCACCTTTGGTGCTCTAATCAATCGCCTGAATTACAGCAATATGCATGTTGACCAATTCGTCGAACTCACGTCAATGTAATATATTTGAGTACACTTTTATTATTTCATAATATATTCTCTTCCATTCATAACCGGGATATTGGAATATTTGAAATGCTTAGGATCTCTGGTTATAATGAAATCTGCACCTATGGCTTCAGCTGAATAATATTGAATTGCATCTTCAACATCAGGATTTTCAGTTTCCAAAGCTTTTGATATTTCAACTTCTGTAATCGGGGCGATATGAATGAATATACATAACGTGTGTAAGGCCTCTTTCACCTTTTCCTTGCCAAGCTGCGACCGCAAAATATAGGTGATATTGGCAATTGTCAAGCCTGTGACATACAATTCTACCTTACTTTCAATACCCAGTTGTAGAATATTGGCAGCAGGCTGAAACTCTTCACGATGAGCGAGAAAGTCTATCACGATATTGGTATCAAGGAATATTTTCTGCTTCATAATTCTTTCAGAACTTCTGAACGAGCAATATCACCATTAATATCATCCTCGCTTACAGAGCAGATGCCACACAATTTCTGGAGCATAGGACTCAACTCCTCCAACGGCTTCATCGCCGAAGTTGAAGGAGCATTCTTGATAGACATCTTGTAGTACAGCACTTTTGCGTAATCTGCAACTTGCTTTTTGAAGTCCTCCATATCTACGTATGGAGAACTTGGTACATCTACTGCTACTTGTATTGACATAACGGTTTATATATTATTGTTCGTTTGCAAAAATACAAATTCTTCCTCATACCACCAAATTTTTCTATGATTTTCTTATTTTCGCATTTATATTCTGTATCAAAACATGATGCAATCAAGTGGTGCACCGATTCAGTGCGTTGGTTTGTAGTTAAAGAGCAATGAGGTGGCGAATCCCCTCCCCATCGGCTCAAAGAAAAAGCTTATGCCCATTTTGGACATAAGCTTTTTACAATACAAATATCAAAGTTTTACATTCAAGAAACACACCCGCACCCTACTATTCGACCGTTTCCCTCCTTATTTTTCGCTTTTTTCGGGATTTCTTTACATTTTTCGGATTATTTTTTGTAACTTTGCATTCTGAAATCAGAGACGGGCACCGCTCTATGAGCGACAAGCCCTATTTTTTCATGCAAAGAAGCAACTCGAATAGTCTAAAGACTAAGGTCTAAGGTCTAAGGACTATGGTAAACAGAAATTGAAATAAAACAAATATATAACATGTTACGTATAGCATTACAGTCCAAAGGACGTCTTTTTGAAGATTGTATCGATCTCCTCACTGAGGCAGACATAAAGGTTAGCTCAAGCAAGCGCGTTCTGCTTGCAAAATCAGGTAACTTCCCTCTCGAAGTGCTCTATCTTCGTGATGATGATATCCCACAGAGCGTTGCTATGGGCGTTGCCGACATCGGTATCGTAGGTGAGAATGAATATCTTGAGCGCAACGAGGACGCAGAGGTGGTAAGCCGTCTCGGTTTCTCTAAGTGCCGTCTTTCCCTCGCTATTCCAAAGGCTATTGAATACACAGGTCTTGACTGGTTCAACGGCAAGAAGATTGCAACTTCATACCCTGGCATCCTCCGTCGTTTCCTCAACGAGAAGGGTATCAATGCTGAGATTCATGTAATCACAGGTAGCGTGGAGATTGCTCCTGGCATCGGACTTGCTGATGCTATCTTCGACATCGTTTCAAGTGGTTCTACACTTGTAAGCAACAATCTCGCTGAGGTTGAGGTTGTTACTGAGAGCGAGGCACTCCTCATTGCAAACAAGAATCTCTCTGACGAGAAGCGTGAGGTGCTCAAAGAGATGCTCTTCCGTTTCGAGGCTGTTAAGAGCGCAGAGGGTCAGAAGTATGTTCGCATGAATGCTCCTAAGTCAAAGCTTCAGGACATCATCGCCGTTCTCCCTGGTCTCAAGAGCCCAACTATCATCCCTCTTGCTGACGAGGACTGGTGCTCTGTTCATGCCGTTATCGGTCAGAAGGTTTTCTGGGAGATCATCGGCAAGCTCAAGGAACTTGGTGCACAGGGCATCCTCGTTACTCCGATTGAGAAGATGATATTGTAAAGACCCACCCCCTTACCCCTCCCATAAAGGGAGGGGAGTAGATAGTAAATCTGCTTAATGGGGCAAGGTCTTTGGTCACAATTATAAGAACTAAACAAAAAGCGTACCCTCCGCTAACAAATGTAACTACTCCCCTCCCTTTATGGGAGGGGTAAGGGGGTGGGTCTTATGAATTTCATTAAATACCCCTCACAGGAACAGATAAAGAAGATTATCGAGCGTCCGCACCTCGATGTCTCTCAGCTCAATGCCACCGTTGCTTCAGTACTCGCTGACGTGAAGGAAAACGGTGACAAGGCAGTCATTGCATACGAAGAGAAGTTCGACCACGTTAAGCTCGCATCCCTCGCAGTAACCGAGGCAGAGATTGACGAGGCTGAGGCTCTCGTGTCTCAGGATCTCAAGGATGCTCTCATCCTTGCGCATGAGAACATTGCGAAGTTCCATGAGTCACAGAAGTTTGAGAGCACTAAGGTTGAGACAGCTCCCGGTGTGGTATGCTGGCAGAAGAGCGTTGCCATCGAGAAGGTAGGTCTCTACATTCCGGGCGGCACGGCACCTCTTTTCTCTACCGTCCTCATGCTCGCTACCCCTGCGAAGATTGCAGGATGCAAGGAGATTGTGCTCTGCACACCTCCGAACCGTGAGGGTAAGGTGAACCCTGCCATCCTCATGGCTGCACGCGTGGCTGGTGTAAGCAAGATATTCAAGGCCGGTGGCGTTCAGGCTATCGGTGCAATGGCATACGGCACAGAGTCAGTTCCGAAGGTTTATAAGATTTTCGGTCCGGGCAACCAGTTCGTTATGGCAGCAAAGCAGCAGGTATCTCTCCATGATGCTGCTATCGACATGCCAGCAGGTCCTTCTGAGGTATGCGTCATTGCCGATGAGACAAGCAACGCAGCATTCGTTGCAGCCGACCTTCTCTCTCAGGCAGAGCACGGTATCGACTCTCAGGTTATCCTCATCTCTACCTCAGAGGATATGATTCATCAGGTGGAGAAGGAACTCGAAACACAGCTTGCAGCACTTCCGCGTCACGAGATAGCAGAGAAGACACTCGTAAACTCTAACTTCGTACTCGTGCACGACAAGGAGGAGGCTATGGCTCTCAGCAATGCCTACGCTCCTGAGCACCTTATCATCGCTACATCTGACTATGATGCTCTTGCAGAGAAGGTGATCAATGCGGGCAGCGTGTTCCTCGGCAACTTTGCGTGTGAATCTGCGGGCGACTATGCCAGCGGAACGAACCATACACTTCCTACCCACGGATATGCCCTTGCATACAACGGTGTCAACCTCGACTCCTACAACCGCAAGGTAACATTCCAGCATCTGACGGAGGAAGGAATAAAATCTATCGGTCCTGCCGTGGTATGCATGGCAGAGAATGAGCAACTTGAAGCCCATGCAAATGCAATGCGCCTGCGAGTAAAAGACGTTAATGGTCAATAGATGGCATACACCAAAGACGAACTTTTAGCTCTCGTAAGAGAGGCAGGCAGTGAGATGACGCTTCGACAGAAGCTTCGTCTCACTGTGCTTTTATCCATACCTGCCATAATAGCGCATTTCTCTATCATCGCCATGCAGATGATAGACGCAGCGATGCTCGGACACCTGAGTACGACTAAGGCTTCTGCCGTAGGTCTCGTCTCTACAACCATCTGGCTTTTCGGTGGACTTTCCGCTGCATTTGCAGCAGGTTTCTCGGTACAGGTGGCACATCGAGTAGGTGCAGGTGACAACAAAGGCGCACGCAGCGTGATAAGGCAAGGGCTCTTTTCTGGCATAATCTTTGCTATCTTGCTTGGTAGCATAGGCTTAGCAATCGCACCTCACCTACCCCATTGGCTCGGTGCTTCCGAAACAATATGCCACGATGCTTCTCGATACTTCACCATATTCAGTCTCGGACTACCTTTCACAATAACCAATAACATTGCGGCAGGAAGTCTTCGTTGTTCTGGCAATGTGAAAGTGCCAAGCATACTGATGGTTATCATGTGTTGCCTCGACATTTGCTTTAACTACATTTTCATATACCGCATGGATATGGGAACTGACGGGGCAGCACTCGGAACGCTCTTAGCATACGTCTTTATCGTCATCTTCATGGTGGGATATATGACTCTCAAGGATAAGCTCCTTAACTTCCGTCAGGATGAGGTGCTTGATTTCATTCCGAAGGTGAAGATATTGAAGAAAACAGGCAGAATCGGCTTCCCTATCGGATTGGAGCGCGGAGTAATGTGTACGGCTCAGATTGCCATCTCAAGCATCATCGCACCTCTCGGAAGCATAGCCATAGCAGCCAATACTTTCGCTATAAATGTGGAGAGCCTATGCTATATGCCTGGGCACGGCGTGGCAGAAGCAGCAACAACGCTCGTAGGGCAGAGCAAGGGCGCAAGCAAGCGTGAGCTCATGCACTCCTTCGCATGGATATGTATGGCACTCGGTGTTGGCATAATGGCATTCATGGGATTGATCATGTGGCTGTTTGCTCCAGAGATGATGTCGCTCATTACTCCTGACAAGGCAGTAATAGACTTAGGTTCTGAGGTTCTAAGAATAGAGGCATGGGCTGAACCAGGGTTCGCTGCAGCAATAGTGGCAATGTCGGTATTCGTAGGAGCGGGTAAGACGCTAATCCCATCGCTTATGAACTTAGGCAGCATCTGGATAGTCAGGGTATCGCTCACCCTCCTACTCGCCCCTACCATGGGACTCAGAGGTGTATGGATTGCAATGGCAATAGAACTATGCTTCCGTGGTATTATCTTCACCGCAAGACTTTGCACAAGGAAGTGGTCTTTCATAAAGGATAGAAGTAAAACTAAAAAATAAAACCCCTTACCCGCCCTGCGGGCACCCTTTCCCCATAAAGGGGCAAGGGAAAAGTTACCTTTGTTCGCGTAAAGGGACGTGATTTAAAATACTATCTTCCCCCTTGCCCCTTTACGGGGAAAGGGTGCCCGAAGGGCGGGAAAGGGGTCGTGATTCTATGCAGACAATAACAAACAAGGAATTTGGAGGCGAGCGCCCTCTATACGCATCCCACGACCTCCGTCTGGAGAATGTCACCATTCACATTGGTGAATCCAGCATAAAGGAGTCAAGCAATATCGAGGCGGAGGATTGCCGCTTCGAAGGAAAATACGTATTTTGGGAGACACGCGGTTTTCGCGTTCATAAATGCTTCTTCGCAGAAAGTGCACGCTCATCACTCTGGTACTCTTCTGACTGCCGAATGACCGACTGCAAGGTAGAAGCCCCTAAGATGTTCCGTCGCATGAAAGGTATCTATGTAGAGAATACCGACTTCCCAAATGCGGAAGAGACATTCTGGGATTGCTCAGACATAACATTGAAGAATGTCAAGATTGCAAATGCCGACTACCTCTTCATGCACTCTCACGACATACGCATAGAAAACTATCATCAGGACGGCAACTACTCTTTCCAATATGCAAAGAACGTGGAGATTCACAACGCCGTCATAAACTCGAAGGATGCCTTCTGGGAATCGGAGAACGTGACGCTTGTTGATTGCGAGCTTAATGGCGAATACCTTGCATGGTATGGTAAGAACATACGACTTGTGCGTTGCCACCTCACAGGAGAACAGCTTCTATGCTATGTTGATGGTCTCACACTCGAAGACTGCACCTTCGGCGAGGATGCCAACCTCATCTTTGAATACTCCACCGTCAATGCCACCATCAATGGCAATGTGACAAGCATCAAGAACCCTTCATCAGGCACAATCACCGTAAACGGAAAATGCGGTGAGGTCATCTTCGATGAAAATCAGAAAGAGCCGAAAGATGCAAAATTGATAATTAAAAAGTAGAAAATAAAAAGTAAAAAGTATAATTACCCTATACAGGAAACGGCCTATAACCGTAAATACTAATCATACTTTTTAACTTTTACTTCTTACATTTTACTTTAAAAATGATGAACTTTGACACTCCCATAGATCGTCGTGGCACAAACTGCTATAAGTACGATACAATGCCATATCCTGACACCATTCCACTTTGGGTGGCAGATATGGACTTCGAGACAGCACCAGTAGTCACAGACGCATTGAAGAAGCGACTTGAGCATGGCTGTTTCGGATATACTGCTGTGCCAGACTCATTCTACGAGGCTACGATAAACTGGTTTGGCAAGCGTCATGGCTGGAAACCAGAACGCAACTGGTTCATATACACATCAGGGGTTGTTCCTGCCATTTCAGCCATCATCAAGGCTATGACGGAGCCGGGAGATAAGGTATTGGTTCAGACACCTGTATATAACTGTTTCTTCTCTTCCATCCGCAATAATGGATGCATAGCGGAAGAAGCACCTCTCACGCTCTCTGGCAACGACTACATAATCGACTTTGAGGCTTTCGAGCATCATTGTGCCGATGAAAAGGTAAAAGTTTTCATATTGTGTAACCCTCATAATCCTGCTGGACGAGTATGGAGCGCAATAGAACTTCAGAAGATGGGCGAGATATGCAAGCGCAACAGTGTTTTCATCATTGCAGACGAGATACATTGCGAGTTTGTGAACCCTACCCTATCACGCACACCTAAACTATCTGCAATAACAGGTGAGGAAAAGCCTAAGTATCATCCATTCATGAGCGTGAGCGATGCTCAATGTGCGGTATGCGTATCTCCGTCGAAAGCTTTCAATATCGCTGGACTTCAGATTGCGAATATCATTGTAAAGGATGACTCCATACGCCGACGTGTGGATCGTGCCATTAACATTAACGAGGTATGCGATGTGAATCCATTCGGTGTCATTGCCCTTCAAGCTGCATATACTCAAAGCGGCGAGGAATGGCTTAACGCACTCAATGATTACATCTATGCCAATTACGACTATGTTCGACATTGGCTCTCGGAGCATCATCCAGAGTGGAAGACCGTCACACTCGAAGGCACCTATCTTATGTGGGTGGATGTCTCTGCCAGCGGAATGGATGGCGATGCCTTCGCAGAGAAGCTTCTCCATGATCATCATATCTATGTGAACTCAGGTTCTCATTATGGCAAGGCTGGAAAGAACTTCATCCGCATCAACCTTGCAACACAGAAAGCGAAGTTGGAAGAAGCGTTCAGAAAAATTGGATAAATAAGGCCTCTCCCCCCGCCCTCCCCCGTAGGGAGGGAGCCGGAGAACCACCTTCTAATTGATAATTAATAATGAATAATTTATAAACAATAGTCCTTTTGCCTTCCGGCTCCCTCCCTACGGGGGAGGACGGGGGGAGAGGCCATAATTCTTTTAACAATATGAAATCTCTTCAAGAATTAACCCGACCAAACATCTGGTCACTCGCTCCATATAGTAGTGCACGAAACGAATATAGCGGAAAAGCTGCACATGTGTTTCTCGATGCGAACGAGAATCCATATAACGATCCTAACAACCGCTACCCTGATCCTCTTCAGATGCAGGTGAAGGAGCGTATCTCACAGCTCAAGAACATTCCTGTGGAATGTATATTCCTCGGTAATGGTTCTGACGAAGCTATCGACCTCGTATATCGTTGTTTCTGTGAGCCAAAGGTGGATAACGTTGTTGCCATAGAGCCTACATATGGAATGTACAAGGTATGCGCAGACATCAATAACGTAGAGTACCGTCCAGTTCTCCTTGACGAAAACTTCCAAATTGAGGCAGAAACACTTCTTGCTGCTTGCGACGACAACACCAAGGTGGTATGGTTCTGTTCTCCTAACAACCCAACAGGTAATGCCATAAACCGCAAGGCAATATTCGATGTACTGGAGAAGTTCCAGGGTTTTGTTGTTGTAGATGAGGCATATATCGACTTCTCACGTGAAGACAGCATCACAAAACTTCTGAGCCGTTTCCCTAACCTCATCGTTTTCCAAACACTTAGCAAGGCATGGGGATCCGCAGCCATCCGTTGTGGTATGGCATTCGCATCAAAGGATATAATCAATATCTACAACAAGGTGAAATACCCATACAATATTAACCGCCTCACACAGGAAGCCGCCCTCGAGCGTTTGAACAACACATTTGAGGTAGAGCAATGGGTTAAGCTTCTCCTACAGGAGCGCAGCCGTATGCTCACAGCATTCGCAGAGCTCCCAATGTGCAAGCGCATCTACCCTACTGATGCCAACTTCTTCCTTGCGGAGATGGATGATGCGCAGAAGGCATACGACTATCTCGTAGATAAAGGTATCATCGTACGTAACCGCACACGCATCACACTATGTAAGAACTGTCTCCGTATCACCATCGGAACAAAGGCAGAGAACACAGAACTGCTTGCTGCACTTCGTACGATGTAATCTACAATAATACACCTCAAACATGATGTGAAATTACCACACATATTTATACAGAAAAGACAAGAGAGTGAAGAAAAAATCTTCACTCTCCATTTTTTGAAACCATTAAAACTCTATTTATCCCCCTCTCTATTTTCTTCTATATTTCTTAACGAATATACTTCTTGCCATTAGTGATATAAAGATCACCACTACGAGGATTTACCTTCTGACCAAGAAGATTATACATATTTGTATTCTCCTCTATGGTATTAGCAGTAAACTCATATATTGAAGTGCTGATGCCGTCATCAAGAGAAATTCTCATTTCCTTGCCTTTAGCATAATTTGAATCTGTAGTATCAAACCAAGCCCTATAAGGAGTTACATTTACAGAGTTCTCTGCCCACCAGAACTTATTCTGAGCAATGAAATAAACGTGCTTCAGACCATTCTGCATTGTATATGATCCTTTCATCTTCCAATTGGATACAGTCTCTACCTCATTGATAACTGGATTGATTGATATGTTTGAACCACTAAGAACAATATTAGAACCACGATTCTTCTTCACTACCATTGGAGTACCGGCAGGAATAACGCCAGACTGATATTCAAGGAACATAAGTTCATCGAAAGTTGCTCCTGAAAGATAGTAAAGGGTATAGTCTTTGTTATCAGAATCATAGTCCACATCGAAAGGAACCACAACTGTACCCCAATCTGTTGACATATTGCGAGAGTAGTTAATCTTACCAAAGGTATCTGTAGGATAATCTGCGAGTTCCTTACCATCCTGAAGTTCAAATACGCCACCCATGAATCTGAAACTAACGGTAGTGTCCATATTCATCTCAATATTTGTGATAGGGAAAGACTCAACCATATCACTTCCTGAGTAGTTTTTGAAACTCTCAACTGAATTAACTTCATCTAAACCTGGATAGATGTCTGCCCTCAAACTATTTTTGTAGTCACCCATAGTTATTGAAGGGTTATCTGTATATGTATAGTAGCTCAAAATATTGCCATCAGCAGGCAGAAGAGTTACATTTGGATGTCCGTATGTATTGTTGGGTGTCATGCTAAAGCCTTGAGGAGAAGAGGTGATATGCATAATAAGCATACCATTACCATACTGTTTGTTCAGATAGTAATTCCATTCATCATAACCAGAATGCTCTATAGTATAATACTCGTATGGATCAGCAGGATTTGTTATTCTGTATGCCTTCCCGCCCTTGTTACGTGGAGCAATTGTAATATTCTGTGCCTCGGTTAATTCCTCTGCATCTTCCCAACCCATATACTCACGTTCCCAAGTAGTATATTGACATGGCCACATTCCATTATATAGATTTTCACCACCATCCATGATATCCCAATCTTCAGGACCACAGTTGTTAAAATCTACATTACCATTATTATCCATTGGCTTATAACCCAATGTCCAGTATAGATCAGGAAGTCCAAGACCATGACTCATTTCATGACAGAATACACCGATACCTGCACGTATAGGTTCTCCAAGATAACTGCTTGAAGCAAGCTCATTTGCAACACCTATTACATTGACAATCTTTTTTTCCTTAGTAGTGATTGTCCTGTTGTACCAACATGCTGGCCATACGTCATTTCTATTACCACTAAGGTTTGCACCTGTTCCGGCATATAGTACATAAACGAGATCTACATTACCATCATTGTTGCTGTCATACTTTGAGAAGTCGATATCCTTATCAGCACATTCTACAGCCTCAGTAAGCAAAAGACTGGTATTGCCACTTTTCTTACCATAATAGTCGTGCTCACGTAAAGTTTCATAAGGACCATAAAGATCAAATACAGGAGTGAACTTACCATTGCTTGCATCTATGAAATACTGGCGAACGGAACTATACCCCTGGAATCTTGTCTCTGTAGTATAAGAAGTTCTTTTCTCTCCGTTAAAGTATTCCTCAAAGACCTCATATAGCTTTGCCTTATCACCATTACCAAGAACAAACTCCTTGTCGGTATAATTCATGAGAATAATAGGAATATGGATTTCACCCATGTGAGGGCTAAAATTCTTCTTGTCAAGACGTGCAATGGCATTTCTTCTCTTCTTAACTGAGTTATCAGCAAGAGCAAAGAACGTTTTCTTATCCTGAGCAGCAATAGCAACTTTCTCTGCCTCAGTACGGTCACTTTCATCATGTGCCAAGATACCGGTACTTACAAGATTACCATTCTCAACCTTGGCAATATAGTATTCTGAGCCTTCACTTACAAGAAGTACTCCATCTACTGTCTGGTACCATGAGAAATCCTCATCGCCCAAGAGTTGTATTGTAACAGCCTGACCATCTGGCTGAAAGACTAGCATCGCGGTTCCTGCAGATTTTGCAGCCCATATATTAGTTGCAATGAATAATGATGCGATAACAAATGCATATAGTTTTTTCATAGAATGTAAGGTTTAAGGGAAATATATAGTGTAATTTTTATCTCGCAACCTCTTCTTTTCAGAGGCAAATATAAGGTATCAGGTCTATTCTGGATATTGTGTATTGTAACAATCCTCTCTATTCGAAGATCTCAGACCTGTGTTCTATCGTTCGTTAATCCACTTCAGGATCTGTTCGGCGTGAATCTTTGTCTTTATTTCTTTTGGCTGAAACACCTTTTCTATTATTCCTTGTTCGCTAACAAGGTAGGTTGTTCTCAGGATTCCTATTGTCCTTCTGCCGCAAGCGACCTTCTCGCCCCAACATCCCAACTTCTGAAGAAGGGTGGTTTCCGTGTCTGCTATCAGTGGAAAGTCAAGTCCTTGCTTATCTGCAAATTTCTTTTGGATTTCCATTTTGTCCTTGCTCACACCGACTATGCTGTATCCCGCGGCTTCCAATTCCTGTTTGTGAGATTGCAACGAACAAGCCTCTGCCGTGCATCCACTAGTATTTGCCTTAGGATAACTGTATAGAATCAACTTCTTTCCTGCGAAATCGCCGGCTCTTATCTCTTTCCCGTTTTGGTCTATGCCAAGAACATCGGGGATTCTATCTCCTACATCCATATTATTCGAGTTTTTAATGGTTATATTGTTCTGGTTTCTGTGACAAAGTTACTTTTTTTTTTCCATTCCACCAATTATTTTTTGCATTATTTTACATTTTTTTTTGCTCTAACAGAAAAAATGTGTAACTTTGCAGCATAATATAACAATTATTAGGGATTTGAAAAAGAAAATTTGGTTATACATCGCATTTTTGCTGACGACAATCAGCTTCACGGTACAGACATTTGCACAACCAGTCCCCAAGCCTGACTTTGATGCATATTTCCGTACTTTATATGAGAATGCCATTCAGTATAACCTTGTGAATGACAGTATTTTCCTACCAACCGACAGGAAATCATGGGTAAAGCTCTTCCTTCGCCGATCTGACCGTCTAAGAATCATGTTCAAGGAAAACAATCAAATGATCAGACACATGGAAGACTATGTCAGCCAAGATACATCGCTTATTGATACCGCTATATACTACCCTATCAGCCGAACTTTGCACGACATAGTCAGCAAGCAGATATTAGACCCTTTCATTCTTGAACCTTTCATAAATAAGATGCTACCCGACTACGAAAGACGTGGCGGCACAGATTTATATTATATATATAATGCTATTGCTGAACTGAACTACCATTATGCCGTTTCATCTGACACGGCAGGACTCAGGATTCACACAAAATACCACAATAAGATAATTGCATGGAAATGCGATAATCCGACAATCGACTATTACAAGCTCAAGGCCATATCCTATATAGCATTGCTTAGAAACCAACTTGTGCAGGAAGGCGTAATCTCAATAGATGAATTCTATGCCAACTACGAACGTGCCATTAGATTTAACGACTCAATACCGGCAGAATACCGTCACGACCCAATCATCCGCACAAATATGGCATGGGCAAACATACGAAGGGATAATATAGTACACAATTACTACCTTTATTATCATCCCGTAGGTACCAACGAGAAAGCAGATTCAATTTATCGCGAATATATCGTCAAATACGAAGGCAGACCTGTAAAGTCTCTCTCAAGGCAGATTTTCACATACCTTATTATAAAAATGGGTATGGAGCCAGAGAATGCGAATCACTACACATTACTTGCAGACTCCCTGTTCGACAAGACATACCAATCAAAGATAGATCAGATGATTGCCCAGCGAATGCTATATCCAGGCGATCTGGTACAATATCTCTATGACCTTATATATATGGTGGATACCTCTACCCTACCATTTGAAACCAAGCACGACCTTATGTGCAAGTACCTTGAGTGTGCAAAGAAGGTCATTACTATCATCATCATGAACAATTCACAGATGTCATACTCCGCAGTAAGACCTCTTGAGAAGTTCACAACCTACAAACGCCTAATGAAATACCTCACCACAGGCGAACGAATACGCAACCTATACCAACTCTCCGTAACAACATCTGTTACAACATTCGCCCATTCACGTCTCGTAGGTGAGATTGCGCGAGTAATACTTAAAGGCGTTGTCACACATCAACCAGAGCTTCTCATCGGCACATTCGGCATCAAGTCGGAGAAAGAAGCTATAGCTAAGGCGGCAGAACTCGACAACTATATTGTCCATGCAGCCAACTACCACGATTTGGGCAAGAATTCCATGATCGGACTTATCAACAACGATTTTGCACGACTCACAGAGCACGGATTCCGAATCATACGACAACATCCGGAACTCGGTCTTAAATATCTGGAAATCGACTCTACTCTGGCTAAATATCACGATATAACCCTCGGACATCACAAATGGCACGACGGTACAAGAGGCTACCCAAAAAGTTTCGACAACACCAAGAGTCCTGTATATTTCCTCCTTGACATCGTCACCCTAAGCGACTGCCTTGAGGCAGCAACAGACCGTCTCGGACGAAACTACAGCAAGGCAAAAGTTTACGACTCTCTCATTCAAGAATTTGAAAAGGGAGCCGGTACACGATACAATGCCAACCTTGTGAAGCTCATCAAAGAGCATCCCGACGTATATTCAAAGATGAAATACATAGTGGAGAAAGCATGGATTAACAACTACTATGACATATACAAGAATTTCTTTGTTGAAAAGAAATAACCCCATTGTATATTTCTGTATTCCCATGCAAGTCCTATCTAATTCCTATGTAAGTCCCATGTAACTCCCATTTTCCTTTGCTCCTTCCTACGTTATGAAACGGAGGAAGAGCGAAGGCATAGCGAAGGTATAAAGGTATATCGGAGGAGAATAAAAAAGTTTTGTTTCATTACTATTTGTCATTCACAAAATCCACAATATTATTTCAATCAGCATATTTGCGTTTAAATAGCATAAAAATGCATATTTTTCCACTAAAAAATGCAAAAAAGATAAATATTCGCCTATTTTTTTGTTTATATAATCTTTTTTATGTAATTTTGCAAAAATTTCTATATTATACATTGTAGCTAAACTAAAAAAAGATTATGACAACCCAGAAACTGTATGTAGAACCAACAATGAAGTTCCACAAATAGAGTACATCAAGGCTAATGGAAGGCTCACCCGCTGATCCTTCTAATTCTGATTTACTTCCTGTAAAACCAAAGCCATATGAAGAGGCTGAAGGAGGAGATTGACAAATATTTCGATTATTATAAAATCTTTTCCATAATGTATTCAAACGCACAGTCGCTAAATGGTGTTTATTCTTTCATATCATATGCGAACCTTGCGTTTAAATAAAGAAACACACCTAAAACCTAAATAGATAATGGAAATAACAAAAGAAAAGAAGATGTATCTACGCATAAGAAACTTGTGCGGAATCCTTGGTATTGTCCTTCCATGGCTTGCCCTACTCTCTGCAGGTATTGCAGATCATCCTAGTAAGGAATGGTGGTGGAGTATCTCTGCCACATACTATCAATCACCGGCTCTTGTAGGAGTACTCATACCAGCTTGTCTGGTTCTCATTACCTACGTAGGCTATGATAAACTCGACAACATCATAACTACACTCAGCGGAATTTTCGGACTCGGAATAGTATTATTCCCTTGCAAGGTACATTGGATAGAGGCAGGCACACACGTAGGGTTCTTCCAGTTGCCGATACAAACGTCAAACATTCTCCACACGACATGTGCAGCTTTGTTCTTCCTCCTATTGGCATACAATAGTGCTTTTCTCTTCACCAAAACGGGTGGAGAAATGACAGAACGCAAGAAGATAAGAAACAAGATATACAAATTCTGCGGATGGGGAATGATAATCGTAGAATTGTGCTTTGTTTTCATGGTGATAATTCCTACCCCAGGATGGGTAACTATGATAATAGAGATAATACTACTCCATCTATTCGGATTATCATGGCTCGTTAAGGGCGAGGCTATAAAATGGCTTAATGACGAATAGAAAAAACTCTCGATAGCAATATTGCCATCGAGAGTTTTTTTTAGATATATTTTACATTTTAATTATTCACGCCCTTTTGCTCGTCCTTCTTCTCTCGCTTATACTCAACTTTCTTTATATCACCAAACACATTGAATCTATAGCCCAATGATATCTGAAAAACATTATGGGTACAACTAACGCCAGGACCAGAAATAGCATTACCAAGACCAATGCTATATTTTATACCGAATACACAATGGTCAAACTCATAGTTTATACCAATAGGGAGAGAGACAACTCCACGCTTTGCACCAAGAGACTTATCGAAGATACCTTCGTAAGTCAAACCATATTCATTTATATATGTTTCAGTCACTTCATTTACCTTAGGTAATTCTGCAACTTCTGAATGCTGTCCATAAAAAATCTCAGCTTTATTACGCAGTAAGATTGCAGGCTCAACACCCACATATATGCCAAGTCCCCTAACCGGATAGTAAAACGCAGTCAAAGGTAAAGTCAAATAGTCAGTCTTCAAAGTCCAAGGATCATCCTCAACACCTTGCTGAGAATAGATAGTACCAAGACCGAAAGCGAACTGTCGATTAATCTGATACTCAAAATCAACTCCCGCAGCAAAGGCCATACGACTATTTGTCTTTCCAGAATTAGACATAGTTGCAACATTAACACCCATCTTAGGAGTAATGGAGAACAGCCCAGGCTGCATCTGAGCAAATCCACTAACACAAGCAAGCATCATGCCTGCCAACATAATAAATTTCTTCATTGATTTGTCTTAAAACTTGTTTCCAAATATACCGCTATCTTTTCGCCGAAGCTATCCCCCCTATATGTCCATATATTTACCATAAAAGAGGTAAAGACTCGAATTTTCGGGTACAAAGTTAGCAAAAAAATCTCAACTTCACAAACTATTACGTATAAAAGTGTGCAAAACATTTGGCAGAATGAGAAAGAATATGTACTTTTGCATCAAATTTCATACAAAACCCATAAAGATGAAAAAGTTTTTAGTTATTGCAGGTATAGTACTTACTAGTATTTCAGGATTCGCCCAGAATGAAGTGGGCACTCTTTCCGTTACCCCAAAAATCGGTTTGAACGCAGCCAACATGACAACATTCGAGAAAAGCGACTACCGTATTGGTTTCACAGCTGGTGCAGAACTCGGATATCAGGTCGTACCTGATTTCACAGTTTCTATTGCAGCTTTGTATTCACAACAGGGTACCAAGGCTCACACCGAATGGTCAGACGGGACAATAAAGCTTGACTACCTCAACCTTCCTATTATGGCAAACTATTATTGGGATTACGGCATAACCCTCAAAGTTGGTCTTCAGCCAAGTATCAACCTCAACGCAAAAGGTACGGTAAACATCAACGGTCAGAAGAAAGAATGTGACCTTGATGGTGCAACAATCGATGAAGACGGAAACGGAATTCTCGTGCGTCCTGTTATGGTTTCACTCCCAGTAGGCATCTCTTACGAGACAAAGAAAAATCTTGTTTTCGACCTTCGCTATAACATTGGTCTGACAGATGCTCTGAAGTTCAACAACAAGCGTTCAACTAACTTCGTATTCCAGTTCACTATAGGATACAAGCTTCCAATCAAGTAATCTCACACATAACGAATAACAAAGGGGATAGTTCAGAATCTGAGCTATCCCCTATTTCATTTGCAATATTGTTTCTACGAACGCATATGAACGTCAATCTGTTGGAATGGAATCTCTATACCTTCCTCCGCAAGCCTATTGTATATTTTCTCTGTGGTATCAAACTTCACTCCCCAGTAATTGGCAGATTCTGTCCAGACACGCACCTGAAACACGATAGCACTTGCCCCCATAGAAGTCATCGGGATAAATGGCTTCATGGAATCTTGTGTCATAATTCGGCTATCTTTAGCACAGATATCAAGAAGCACCTTACGAACAGCCTCTGGCTTAGAACCATAAGCCACCTCAACATCAATATCTACACGACGGTAAGGCTGTTTGGAATAGTTCTTCATACTGCCTGTTGCCAACCCTCCATTAGGGATTATTATAGTCTGGTTATCTACTGTCGTAAGAATGGTATTGAATATCAGAATTTGCTTCACAACACCACTATATCCCTGAGCTTCAATAAAATCTCCCACGCGGAACGGACGGAATATCAATATCATAACACCACCGGCAAAGTTCTGTAACGTACCGCTCAATGCCATACCAATAGCAACACCAGCAGATGCAAACAGAGCTACGAATGAGCTAGTCTCAATACCGAGCACACCTACGATGGCTATAATAAGAACAAAATGCAGGCAGATGGTCAGCAGACTGTCAAGGAACGAAAACAGGGAAGGTTCAATCTCCTTCTTCTGCATTATCGTACGGACAAGTCGCGAAAGTTTAGAAATGATAAACCTACCAACGAAGTAGATAACCAAAGCAGCAAGTATATTCTTGCCTAAAGTCATGCAATACTGCATCAAAGTGTCCAGAGCCTTATCACTCAAAAGCTCTGAAGCTGTTTTCGACAAATCAAGTTCTTCCATAATTATTCTATGTTTCTTTTTTTTGTTTAACGCTACAAAGATAAGAATTTCCTCACAAACAGCCAAGACATTTGCACAAAAAAAATCCGTTTATTTTATTATTTGCTTGCTCGACAACCAGAAGTCCATTCTTACAATGCGGCTATCAGTACGCCCACGTCTGAACTTGTATTTGTATTACTGTCTCGGTAACAGGTAACGGGTAACAATAAGGAAATTGGTGAAAGTGGACAGCCTATTTTATAATATCTATATATAATAAGGTATATAAACTCCTTAGAATAATTCAGTAAAATTTTTGGTCATGCACTAAAATCCTTATTGTTACCCGTTACCTGTTACTGACCATGATTTTGCTTGCCAGTTGAGCAAAGTTTAATTATAGCGCATAGCCATCTAAGCCAAAGATAATGAAGCTGTTATATATGAGTTAGAGGACGGAATATAGGTAGCTGATAGTTTCAATAACATAACAATAAGCATTTATTCCAGGCTGATTCACCTTATTCAGTATGCTTGAAAAAAGCGGGAAAAAGTTCTGGTAACAATAATTTCGTTATTTTCAGTAGCAATCACAATATGCCCATTATCCTTCAAAAAGAACGTAAAAACATTCCAAAAACCATCCCAAAAATTAATACAGGCTTCCATGAGATTCTTCGAGAACTTTCAACTCCCTCCGATGTAGTTCCGTTGTAAATCCGTTGTAAATCCCATGTAAGTCCCATCTGCCTCCGTTTCCTACGAACGGTTTAGAAGCGGACCTGAAACGGAGGTATAGCGAAGGCTCAACGAAGGCATAGCGAAGGCATTTCTAACCCCGCAGTAACAAGTAACAGGTAACAATAAGGATTTTAGTGTTAGCATATCTCATTTCAGATATAGCCCCCCGTCTGAATATGCTCTGTTGGGTGGGAATGATGCTAACGAGGTAAACAAAGATAATCAAAAAAATTACCAGACACCAATAATCTTCGAACAATTGTTGTTAAGAATTGTTATTATCTTAATTTGATTGCGTTTTTTCAAAAAAAACATATACATTTGCATTTCGAAATGAATGACAACCTCATCAATAAAAGGATTTCAGCAAATCAGCATGACGAGTGAATTTTTCGTTTTAACAGACTTTGTGCTGTTCATATACTCAAAATAAACTATATTTGCAAATATTTAGCAAAAAACACCGATACAACCCGGTGACACAAACTATTACGAATAACTCTTTTTATAGCTTCTGAAATGAAAGTATTAATAATAGAAGATGAGACTACCGCCAGCGAGAATCTGGTAGAAATGCTCAAAGAAATAGATCCTTCAATAGAAGTGCTGCACGTGTTGGAAAGCGTACAGCAAACTATTCGTTGGCTGAGTACCAATCCCGCCCCTGACCTTATATTCATGGACATTCATCTGAGTGACGGTTCCGCATTTACACTTTTCAGTCAGATTGATGTACAGACACCTATTGTCTTCACAACCGCCTATGACCAGTATGCCCTTGATGCCTTTACAGTTAACAGCATTGACTACCTGCTAAAGCCTATCAAGATGGTAGAACTGACACGTGCCCTTGAAAAATTCAAGAAATGGGGCAAGACCGATGTTATAGCATATCTGGAACAGATGATGAAACTACACCCTGAAGGCCAAAAGGCAACAGGGTACAAGCAAGCTTTGCTTATACCGAACAAAGACAAACTACTGCCAATAAAGACCGAAGATGTGGCATGTATATATAGCACAGACAGAAAAACGCAGGTTTATTTGAAGAACAAGAAAGTTCTTGACTACAACCGTTCGCTTGATTCTATTATCGGCAACCTTGACCCAACCCTATTCTTCCGTGCTAACAAACAATACATCGTAGCACGCGACTGTATTACGGAGATTATCATCTGGTTTGATAGCAGACTGCTACTGCGACTTCCAATAGAACTGCCTGAACCGCTTTTCATAAGCAAGAACAGGGCTGCAGAATTCAAGAACTGGATGACACAGGCACAAAAGAACACTACTACGTAAATATATAGGATTCAATAGCAATATAGCCGACATGCAAGTCTAAATATATGCCTTGAGGGGAATACATCCGCTCAAGGCTATTATTTATGTTCGTTCATATCCCAATAAGTGCCTGGTATGCGAAACTATGCAAAAAGCACAGATTTAGTTTTTAAAAAAAACTAAAAAATATATCTATATCGGATTTTATTAGTAACTTTACCCCGTCAATTGTATTTTTGCAACCTTTGAGTATTAACACACACAGGAATCGCAGAATAAAAACAAAACACAATGTATGACAATTCATAATGATATGCTTGAGGATTTCCCGATAGCAACAATAGGATTTTTCCTACATTATTTAGGGACAAGGCCTTTGTAAGTTTGCTTTTTTGCCTTAACTTTGCACTCAGAAATCAGAGACGTTCACCAGCTATACAGCCGACGTTGACAGTTTCTTTGGCGCAGACTTGGCGCACTATGGCAAAGATAAGTAAAGCTTTCTATCTTTATGAATAACAAAAGTAGAATATTAACGTAACAAACAAAAAAAAAGAATGAAAAAACTTATCGCTTCTGCATTGCTCGCTGTCTCAGCAGCAACTGCATCTGCACAGATCCAGACTATCGACTTCAAGAGCAGCGTCCGAGATAATTTCGGTCTTGGTGTTGGTATTACTGCTGATCTCACAGACAACATTGAGTTCTCTCCTTCTGCAAGCTACTATTTTGCTGGTAGCAGCATTACCAACCTTCAGGCGGAGGCAGACTTCCACTACAAGTTTGATGTAGGAGACGAATTCACCGTATATCCACTTCTCGGTGCTGGTCTTAACTATGACAACACTACCGATTCTCATAGTGACCTCAACTTCCTAATGAATTTGGGCTGTGGCCTTAAAAAGGATTTCTCAAGCTCCCTCGCAGGTTTCGTTGAGTGCAAGTATCAGTGGATTGGTGGACATGGTCATGACGGAGCATATCTTACCGCTGGTGTAAAACTCGCCCTATAAGGAGTTTTAAATTTTAAACTATTCAATTATACTCTCTGCTCCATCAGCCTTTCGGCTGGTGGAGTTTCTGTTTTCCATTTATTGTACTCGTAAATTCACATTTCCCAAGGTAATAGTATCCCCTTCATGAAGTTCTGTTCCCCATTCACTTACAAGGGCGTCATTAACAAGAGTCGGGGTCTCAGGAGTACGCAAATAATATTTTGGCCTACCTGCATGTATATTTACACATCTTCCTGTACATGTATTGCAAGGTATAAGTCGACTGCTAAGCAATCCTTTCGGACATTCCGTACGTTCCTGGCCATGATTGATTTTGTATGACCCAGCACTTCCTATAATATTACATTGGAATGGATCTACAGATTCGTCATCAATCTTAACGGCATTCCACACTTGCTTGCACTTACGTCCGATGTTTATAATGCCTGCATGTTCTGCTGCAAGTTTGTCAAGGTCAATTACAGAAACCTCTCCATTAACATAAAATTCCAGTTTCATAATGCATATTGTATTAAGCAGATTAATAGATTATTATTATTTCACACGATATGACTTGAGCTGCTCCTTTTGCTCTGGCTTTATTCTGTAACTCTCAACAGCCTTCTGTATGGCCTTGTTATGAGTCCATTTCTCCAAAATCGGTTCTGCAATATAAGGAAGAGTAGCATCCCATTGCTTTGCCAAAGCTGTGGCAAAATACCATGCCACCATCATCTTGACATAATAGTGCTCATGATGGATATCAGCTACCCATTTAAGGTATTCAGGCTTAAAATCCTCATCAAGATAGAAACTCATGAGCATCTCTATGCCAAATCTTATGATGAAAGGCTCATCTGATGCCATCCAACGCTTGATATCCTCAATGAGCCTTACACGGTTCTTCTTCTGTTTGAAAGCCTTAGGAGATAGCAAATCGCATGTTGCCCAGTTGTTTACGTAAGGCAGAAACCGCTCAATCTCTTCAAGGCATTCGTCATAGTCTTTCAGTTCAGAGATTATGAATCCATGAAGATTCATCTCGTCAAGATACCGATGAGGCAACACAGCAAGGAAATCACCAACACGTTCATCCTTAGCCAGTTGTTTGGCAAGTTTACGAAGTTCGGGGGTCCTTACACCTATAATGTCATTCACATCCATTCCTGGCACAAGTTTCGCATGGAAATCGCGATACTTCAGATCCTGAAGTTCAAAAAGCTGTTGCTGTATTGTCTTTTCCATATTTTTCTAAAGGAAAAACTCCCTTGATTAATTAATCAGCACTCCACCATCGATGATTACATCATCATTATTCTGTTGCTTTGTGCCCTTACCCTTACGGCCCTTACGTTTCTTTGGCTGTACTTGTTTCTTGGTAAAGAGTGAAGGGTATGCCTTGTATGTCCAGTTTTGGAACTTACTTATGCAAGCCGACTGAACGTTATAAATATCCTCTGCAACAGCATTCTCAACCTTACGACTTGACGCTACAGCATCAGAACCGAGGAATTCCGTATACGCGCTCATATCTTCAAGTGCTACGGTATGATAGATTGCATTTATTTCATCCTCAGCTAATTTATCTATGTTAGCCACCTGAGTATAGTTAGCAAGGACAGAACGATAGTCCTCTGTACAATCAGAAACGAACTTTTTGAGGTTCTTCTTTTTTTTCTTCTTACCAGTCTTATCTGCTATTGCCTGCAAGGTTTCATCTACGAGTTTATCACGATATACGGCATCCTTACATTGCTCCAAGCCCTCAACTGCACGCTTGATATTATCCGAAGAAGAACTATTAACAAGAGTTTCTATCTGTTGGAGTGTCAGCTCTTTACCATAATAATCCTTTAGTATTGCAGCAAGATCATTTTCATACTGACGTGGGAAGTATTTGTCCAATGCCTTAAAGAAATCGGCATCATCAGCCTTATCACGGAATGTATCAACCATCATTTTTCTCATCTGTTTAGAAGAGAGTTGGTTGGCATTGAGAAAGTCTCCTGAATTCTTGATGTAAACGCCAAGCTGAAAAACGTACTTAGCATCTGTGTTTTGTGCGAGAACTGGCAGAGTAAACAACCATACTGCCAAAATCAAAAGTTTTTTCATTATTCTGTTCAATTAATGTTTCTGGCACAAAAGTACTAATTTCTTCCCAAACCAACAATTGTTTTCACATTATTTCAAGAATATACACTTTCATTATGGCAAAAGACTTATGCTCTCAACCTTTGAGTTTAGAGTTCCGAAGGCAATATAACAATACGAATATGATCCTTTATATGGTACATCCAATTACCCATACCATTCTGCGAATCTGCAATAAGTATAAGAGTCTGACGACCGTCATTTAGCTTCGGGCCAAGACACATCCCCTCATAATTGGACAGATTCATGCTGCCAAGCCTAAGCCGTGTTACAAACTCACATATCAATTCTTTCGTCATAAAAGAATCCTCCCCTACCCTTACCATCGGCGTATCAAGACTGACCGGCTTTGATTGTCTTGGATTAACGATATAGAGTTTTATCCTTACCCAAGAGCCGTATTGCTTTTTCGGGAAACACCCTTCACGCTCCATCACAATTATACGACCATCATCAAGTGCAAGAAGCGAAGGAACTCCATATAGCGATGTGGCTGTTTTGTTTGTTGTTTTTAACAAATCCATCTGATAAACAAAGGACTCCACTGGCTTTAAAGTATTATCAAAACTGACAAAGCGCAGAATATTATGAATCAGAGGATTATATGGCGAAGACTGCTTGCCGTCAGCAGGAAGAGTAGATTCCGTTGTCGTCCAGAAACGTTTCTGCTTGTCATTATATGTCAATGCTTCAAAACCGAGATTTGCGGTTATCTTTTTTCTCTTCATAATTGATGGAATAGCAAGTTCACGTCCTGTCAATCTGCCATCTATCGTATATTCCAATATTCGTTGTTCCTCCTCTCCTGAAACGAACACGGTATTAGCTTCAGGAAAATAAGCCACACCTTCACAATCACGTTTCGTAGCTTCTCCCTTGGCACGCCGTTCCTTCATACCCTCTGGCTCAGAAAGCGAGGCATTTAATATCTTACCATTATCACGATCAATGTCAAGCGTAAGGAGTTTGAAACCATCCACAGCGTCCTTGTCGTCAACAATGGCATATAGATTATCCCTTACATGAGATATACCACTATAATTACCCGGAGCAATACCCCATTTATTGAGTTTCGTCTGTCCGCATATCTTCACCTGTTGGGCAAATGAAGATAACGTGAACAAGGCAACAGTCAAAATACATAGTACAATCTTGTATTTTAGTCTGAAAATAGAGAGATTCATGTCATTACATTTTTTGTGTCGGATGCAAAATTAATGTTTTTTTATAATATAATGTAAGGAAATAACAAAAAAACAGTATATTTGCACTCGGAAAAGAAAATTCCAACCTAAGCATACAATTACGAGAACAAAACAAAATTCAACGAAAATGAAAAAAGAATTATTAAAAATATGCCTGTTATTCGCATTTATTACTTGCGGAAACATGGCCTATGCACAGTTACCTAATGAGAAATTCGGAAAGCCATCAAATCTTGAATGGGAATACAAAGGATGGGGTGACGCTATCGATGCTGATGCCATCATTCTATGCAAGACCATGAAGGTAACATACGAACTCACCGACCAATTCGGTTCTATGACAGAAAATGTCACAGAACTGAATGCGGATAACATGCAGTTTCTCGGCAATAACAGAATTGACGAGAGCGGTATCATTGTGAACTATGAGATAAAGCTCCGCACTAAGATTCTGAAGTCTGAGGGGGCTAAACATGCCAATATTGATATTACATACTGCGATGGAGATCTGGCAAAGAACAATAATAACTTTGATGAAATGACAGACCTGAAGGTCACGGTCTTCACTAAAAACGAGAAAGGAAAGGTAGAGAAAAAGAAAATCAATATTGCTGATTTCAAAAAGGATCGCGTAGATGACAACTATGCAGTATTACACGTGGTTGTGCCTGATGTTCAGCCAGGTAGCATCGTTGAGTACATCTACAAGATTAGAAGTCCGAGAGCTTCATTCATCTACGATTGGGTATTCCAAGAGGACATCCCTACCCTTCGCTCAAAGTGTGAGCTTGAGATTCCTGCATTCCTAAAGTTTAACATGAATGTCCCTATCAATAAACTTATAAAGTCGAATGTAGAGGCAGGAATGCTTACATACGACCAGAATAGAAGTGATCTAAAGGCAGCCAAGCGTTGCAGGACAAACCACTACACTATCGTCGGTGATAATATTCTGCCAGAAGGACAGCCTCTCAAGCAGAACCAAGGTGGTGACAATACAAAGGAACAGATAAAGATTGCCAACTTCACAAGTCAGATTACAGAACGTGAACAACCTGCATACCTGCCTAACGGAGTTACGCATCTTAAAATAAAATAAGATAACTTCAGAGAACTCACCTTATCATATATTCAAAACGATCAAAGTTTGTGTAGCCAAGCGTTTCAAGTAACGCTTGGCTTTTGTTTCTATCGTCATCGGTGTTATAGTCGGGAATATGCGGAAGTCGAATTGAAATACTTGCAAGCAAGTCTGGATGCTCTGAGGCTATCCATTTGAGATTGTCAATAACACGCTCGTTGCTGATTCCAGAATATGCCTTATATATTTCGGGATTAATATCCTTGATATCAATAATCCATTCCTTGACGAATGGCAGAACATCTTCCACATTCTTACGCGGCACATTGAGGCTCGACTCTATTGATATGCGCCATTCCTTTGGACATTGTTGACAAAACTCCTTGATATATGCGCTATTAAGTAATGGCTCTCCACCACCAAAGGTTATACCTCCACCTGTGGCAAGGAAATAGAGTTGGTCAATACGAACCTCGTCAATAAGTTCCTCTACGCTTCGCTCAATACATTGCGTATCTTTTGAGAGGCTATGCGGATTGAGACAATACTTACAGCGCAAGGGACATCCGTGGAATGCCACAAGTGTTGTAACGCCTTCCCCATCAATCGCCAAGCGATGACGGGAAATGCCAATCATTCTGCCTATGAGTTCAGAGGATAACATAATCACATTTTTTTACAATAATTTCGGATCTATCAGATACGCTTATTTCGAAACTGTCCTTTCAACCTCTCCTAATTTTTGTATGACAGAATCGGGATAATCTACATCTCCAGTCAATTCGTAGTCCCCCGCTACTTTCCGTTCAACCTTTGCCTCACGACGATAATTGGACTGTACTTCACTTGAAGTTGCCTTTTCTACTTTACCTTGAGATGAAGATGCAAAATCACAACTGCTCAACGTAAACAATCCAACTGATACGCCAGCCAAGACAACAGCCTTACCAAGCAACTGTCTTTGGTGTAGCTGCTGTTCAAGATAGCGAACCTCAGCCTCACACTTTGGGCAAGTACCAAGACAATCGCCTTTGTACTGGCATTCCTCAACGACATACTCTATATCGTTCGCCTCCGCTATCTGACGGCGAATCTCCTTGAGAATCTTACAGGTCTTCTTTCCTTTTGCCATAATTATTGTATTTTTACATTGGAAGATTCGTTATCAGATATTAAGCGGAAAGTGATGGGTAAACTATATTTTACTCTTACAAGCTGGCCATTTTGCCTTCCGGGAATCCAATTTGGCATGAGAGACATAACACGAACAACTTCTGCATCAAGTAACGGATGAACAGACTTCAAAATTTCAATATTAGAAACAGAACCATCCCTTTCAACAATGAATCCTGCAACTACCCTACCCTCGATACCTTCTCGCTCAGCTTGTTCTGGATATTTAATGTTTTCGTTAAGAAAATCCATCAAAGCAGGAATTCCACCTGGATAAGATGCCATTTGATCAACAGTTTCATCCACGATTTCTGTTACAGGTTCAGGATCATCTATATCATCATTGTCTTTATCGCATGAGCTAAGGGTGAGCAAAACAGAAATTCCAGCAATCATCATAGCCTTGCCAAACAACTGCTGTTCGATAGAGCGAATCTCCTTAATAACATTGATTTTTTTCTTTCCTTTTGTCATAATAAAATATTAATGTTTTGATGTTTTCGATTTGATGAGTGCAAAGGTAAAACATTTTTCTATGCCTACCAAGAAACAAAGAGATTATTTTTCAAACGTGTTGCAATCACATTTCTTCATAAACAATTCATATAACACTGATTATCAAGCGATTCAAAAAGACTACTCTTCTTACAAGAATAATGCTATTGCAACAAAAAAGAAGAGTGATATGATAGAATACATAAAGATGACCTACTTCCTATGTAACTCCGCTCTTCCTCCGAACCAAACTCGATGAAGCTCTTATTCTATATAAGAGAAAAAGCGGAGGTTCATCGAGTTTGGTTCGGAGGAAGAACGAAGGCAAAGCGAATTATCAAAGATATGTGAATTACATGAAGAATTGCAATTATTAGAATGGAGCCTCTACCTGTGTTTCTCCAAATGGAGAATCAAGAGCAGAATTTCGGAACTCTCCTCCACCATCAGGTAGCGGAGCAATATTGGAAGCATCCTCTGGATTGGCGAATCGTGTGAACTCACCACGGAAGTTGAGAAGAACAGTACCCGTACTACCCTTACGATGCTTGGCTATAATAATCTGAGCCATACCACGAAGATCATTACCTTGCTCGTCCTGCATGATATGATAATACTCTGGACGATGAACGAAAAGTACCATATCGGCATCCTGCTCTATGGCTCCAGATTCACGGAGGTCAGAGAGCTGTGGCACCTTTCCGTCAGTACCCGGACGCTGCTCAACGGCACGAGAGAGCTGTGAGAGGGCAAGAATAGGAATGTCAAGCTCCTTGGCAAGTCCTTTGAGAGAACGTGATATCATACTGACCTCTTCCTGACGGCTATTGAAGTTCATGCCGTTAGCATTCATAAGCTGGAGGTAGTCAATCATTATCATCTTCACGCCCTTCTCACGCACCAGTCGGCGTGCCTTTGTTCGAAGTTCGAATACAGAAAGGCCTGGTGTATCGTCAACAAAGATAGGAGCGTTGGAGAGTTTGTCAATACGAGCATCAAAACGCTGCCACTCATCCTCAGATAGCTTACCGCTCAGAATCTTGCCACCAGGAATCTCACACACATTGGAGATGAGACGGTTGACAAGCTGAACGTTGTTCATCTCAAGAGAGAAGAAAGCTACAGGTATATCATAGTCAACGGCAATATTACGGGCAAGCGAGAGAGCGTAGGAGGTCTTACCCATGGCAGGACGTCCAGCAAGGATGATAAGGTCGGATGCCTGCCAACCTGACGTTATCTCGTCAAGCTTATAATAGCCAGTAGGAACACCAGTCATACCTCCATCGTTCTGCGAAGCTTTGATGAGCAAGTCCTTTGCCTGAAGCACAACAGGAGCAATCTGGGTATAGTCCTGACGCATATTCTTCTGCGAGAGTTCGAAAAGCGAGCCTTCAGCCTCCTGCATGAGCTCATCTATATCAGAACTTTCGTCAAATGCCTTTCCCTCAATATTGCTGGCATAGTTGATGAGCTGTCGGGCAACATATTTCTGGGCAAGGACACGTGCATGATATTCAATATTAGCAGAAGAAACCGTACCGGCAGAAAGATCAATAATATAGCCTGGCGCCCCTACCTCATCGTGCGTTCCTTCTTGTTTAAGTTCTTCAATAACAGAAACAATATCCACAGGCAACTCACGAACATTGAGTTGCTGTATGGCATGGAATATCTTTTGATGACGAGGGTCATAGAAAGTTTCCGGACGAAGGAGTTCACTAACAACGGAAAAGGCATCAACATCAATCATAAGAGCACCAAGCACACGCTTCTCAATCTCTACATTCTGAGGAGGCATGTGACCGAGAGATGTATCTATCTGATTCTGCTGACGTTTTGTGCGAGTATTCGACTTTGCTGCTGGCATTTATTTAATTACGAATCACTAATTACTACGAATTACCTTGTTACTATTTTTTTCTGAAGTGCAAAGATAAGAAAAAATTCCCGATAATACAGACAATACACGGATTTTTTAGGTTAATTTATAAATATCTATGCCAAAGTTTTCAACACTCAATTTAATTTAGTATCTTTGCATGTGCATATAAATAAATTTGTAATTAGTAATTTGTAATTTACAATGATTGTTTTCCCTTGTGCTAAGATAAATCTTGGTTTGAACGTGGTTGAAAAGCGTCCAGACGGCTATCATAATCTGGAAACTGTATTCTACCCTATTCCAATTACAGATGCCCTTGAGGTGTGTCCCATGGATGACAAATATCCTCTTGAGAGCCAATACGACCTGAAGATGAACGGTCCAGAGGCTATGGAATGTCGTGATGAGGACAACCTCGTGGCAAAGGCATTCCGTATGATAGCAGACAAATATAGCGTGCCAAGGATGCACATTCATCTTTATAAGGGGATTCCTTCACAAGCCGGACTTGGCGGAGGGTCAAGCGATGCTGCATATATGATCAGGCTGTTAGATAAATACAGTGACCTCAACATAGGCAATCGACAAATGGAACGCTATGCAGCAAAGCTTGGTGCAGATTGTGCTTTCTTCATCACAGCCGAACCTGCATACGCTACCGGCATTGGTGATGAGCTAAAGCCTATAGCAAGTGACAGGGAATGCAAGAACTATCTGCAAGGCTACTGGCTGGCTCTTGTGAAGCCTCCTGTTGCCGTTTCAACCAAGGAAGCATATTCCAACATCAAGCCACGCAAACCGAAGAAATGCTGTCGTGAGATTGTCCTACAGCCTATCGAGACTTGGAAGGACGAACTCGTGAACGATTTTGAGGAAGGTGTTTTCTCACTTCATCCTGAACTTGCAGACATAAAACAGGCGCTTTATGACAAAGGTGCTGCGTATGCCAGCATGAGCGGTAGCGGTAGCAGCATTTTCGGTATCTTTAAGGAGAAGCCTGAAGGGATAAGCGAACTTTTCCCAGAAAGCAAGACATACGTTATGGAACTATAAAAAGGAAAAAGTAAAAGGTAAAAAGTAAAAAGTGGAATATCACGCCCAATAGGAGCCATAAAAGGTAATCATACTTTTTATTTTTTACTTTTTAATTTTAAATTTTAAACTCTATGGACAACCAAAAAGAACTTTTCCCTGTAGTGGATGAAGAGGGCAATGTGCTCGGAAGCATTTCACGTGGGGAAGCACATAATGGCACTAAGATATTGCATCCTGTGGTGCATCTTCACGTTTTCAATTCAAAGGGTGAGCTGTATCTTCAGCATCGCCCAGAGTGGAAAGATATTCAACCAGACAAATGGGACACCGCTACTGGTGGTCATGTGGATTATGGCGAAAAGGTAGAGGATGCTCTTCATCGTGAGGTGCGCGAAGAACTCGGAATAACCGATTTTGAGCCAGAGTTCATTTGCAAATACGTATTCGAAGGTGTACGTGAAAAGGAACTTGTCTATGTACACAAAACCATATATGATGGCGAGGTTAAGCCAAGCGAATCCGAACTTGAAGGAGGCAGATTCTGGTCAATTGAAGAGATTAAGGCTAACATTGGGAAAGGCGTGTTCACTCCTAACTTCGAGGATGAGTTCATCACCAAGATTCAGCCTTTACTCTAACATTATTTAAACGCAAAGCCACAAAGACGCAGAGAAAAAACTTTACGGCTTTGCGTCTTAGCGTTTGAAAAAAAGCAAAAAATCAAGCAACGAGCAAAAATAACCGCATTTTTTTTGAGTTTGCAATTATTTTTCGTATCTTTGCACCCACAAATCAGAGACGGGCATCGCTTTGCGAACAAAATGCCCAATTCATTTTTAAACAAAAAAATTATGGACGACTATCACGCGACAAGCACTAATATGTGTAGGGCGTGAGGCAACCTTCCCGATAGGCTGATCCTCATACCTTATTATATATTAGTAACCGCAGCAAACTTGAGAATCAGCTAATATGAAGACTTATTGGAACACCAAAGGTGGACTCCACACTATCAATGAGTGGGAGCCCAACTGCTGGATGCAGATAACATGTCCTACCGAAGAGGATAGAAAGATGTTGGAAGAGCGTTTTGAAATTCCAGATTACTTTCTGTCTGACATCTCGGATACGGACGAGAGAGCGCGTTATGAGTATGACGATGGTTGGATGCTTATCATCCTCCGTATTCCATACGTCAAGGAGGTGCGTTCACGTACTCCTTATACTACTGTACCTCTCGGTATCATCCACAAGCGTGACGTTACAATCACAATATGCTACTATGAGACGAATATGATGATTGATTTCGTCAGCTATCAGCAACGTCGTGGTGAGGGCTTCGTCGATTATGTAGATATGATTTTCCGCATGTTCCTCTCAAGTGCCGTGTGGTATCTGAAACGACTCAAGCAGATCAACCTGATTATTGACAAGGCAAAGCGTGATATGGATCACAACGTGGATAATGCATCGCTGATTAGCTTGTCACGACTTCAGGACTCTTTGACATATTTCCTCACCGCCATTCGTGGTAATGAGACATTGCTTCAGAAACTGAGATTCAAGCTTCAGGTGGACGAGCTTGACGCCGACCTTATCGAGGACGTAAACATCGAGATGAGTCAGGCACGTGAGACAGCCCGTATCTATTCAGAGATTCTTGACTCTACAATGGAGACATATCGTGGTATCATCAACAACAACATGAACACGGTGATGCGAACTCTGACTTCGGTGAGTATCATCCTCATGTTCCCTACCCTCATCTCGTCTCTCTTCGGAATGAACCTGATAAACGGAATGGAGGAAAAATTCTGGGGATTCCCAATCGCGTTGGCAATTTCCATAGTCGTTTCAGTTGGTTCATGGGCATTCCTCCGCTCCAAGAAACTGCTCTAAACTGCATCTATATTATACAATTTTGAAAGTATTATGAATGAAACTGCAAAAAACGATGATTTATTTTTGCAGTTTCATTTTTTTTATCTATATTTGCAAGGTATTTGTGCCTCTGCAAATTAGAGCATGCACCCAAACTTGTATTTGAACATCGAATCATTAATCTAAAAAAGTAAATGATGGACTCTCAAGAAGAAGAAAAGCGCATCTATGCTACCAAGCAGGAGGTGCTCGACCGCGTTAAGGAACTTGCACAGGAAGAAAACCCAAGCAAACAGGAGATTGACCACTTGAAAGTGGCTTTCTATCACCTTCTCAATACTGAGCGTGAGGCTCAACAGAAGGCTTACATCGAGGCTGGTGGTGATCCTATGCAGTATGTTGTGCCAACTGATGAAGACGAGCAGGTCTTCAAAGCCGAAATGACAATCGTACGTGAAAAACGCCAGAAGGCTTTCCTTGCGCAGGAAGAAGAAAAACAGAACAACCTAAAGCGTAAGCTGGAGATTATTGAGCGTATCAAGACTCTCGCAACTTCTCCAGAAGAAGCTAACAACGCATATCAGGAGTTTAAGGCTCTTCAGAACGAATGGAAGGAAATCAAGGCAGTTCCTGCAGAGAATGCAACTGATCTATGGAAGAGCTATCAGCTTTGCGTAGAGCAGTTCTACGACCTTCTCAAGCTCAACAGCGAGGCTCGTGAGTATGATTTCAAGAAGAACTACGAGATGAAGACCGCCCTCTGCGAGACAGCAGAGAGACTTGCTGAGGAAGAGGATGTCATAAGTGCATTCCACCAGCTCCAGGAGCTCCACAGCCAGTATCGCGAAATCGGTCCTGTTGCCAAGGAACTCCGCGACGAAATCTGGAACCGTTTCAAGCAGGCAAGTACTGTTGTTAATCGCCGTCATGCAGCTCACTTCGAGGCTATCCGCTCTCAAGAAGAGGTAAACCTCACAAAGAAAGAGGAACTCTGCGAGAAGGTAGAGGCTATTGCAAATGCCGCTGCAAAGAGTTCTTCTGAATGGGAAGAAAAGACCAAGGAGGTCATCGCTCTTCAGGCAGAATGGAAGACCATCGGTTTTGCTCCTCAGAAGATGAACGTGAAGATTTTTGAGCGTTTCCGTAGCGCATGTGATGCATTCTTCAACGCTAAGAATCTGTATTTCAAGGAACTGAAGGAGAAGTTCAGCGAGAATATCGCAAAGAAACAGGCTCTCGTTGAACAGGCTCAGGCTCTTGCTGACTCAACCGACTGGAAAGCTACTTCCGATAAGCTCATACAGCTTCAGAAGGACTGGAAGACAATCGGTATGGTTCCAAAGAAACTTGGTGATGAGCTATGGAACAACTTCCTCGGTGCTTGCAACAAGTTCTTCGAGGCTCGTAATGCCGCTGGTGCAGGTCAGCGTAATGAGGAGCATGAGAACCTTGAGAAGAAGAAGGGTATCATCGAGCAGTTGAAGGCTCTTATCGAGAGTGAAGAGGAAGGCATTCAGCAGAAGATGCAAGCTCTCACAGGCGAATACAACGGTATCGGTCATGTGCCTTTCCGCGAAAAGGACAATCTCTTCCGCGAGTATCACGACACTCTTGATACTCTCTACAAGAAGTTGAACGCTTCAAGTGCCCGTCGTCGTCTGGATAAGTTCAAGAGCAATCTCAAGGATGCTGCTCAGCGTGGTGAGAACGCCGTTAATGATGAGCGCACACGTCTCCAGCGCCGTTTTGAGACTCTCAAGCAGGAACTTCAGACTTACGAGAACAACCTCACCTTCCTCTCTGCAACAAGCAAGAAGGGTAATAGTCTTATTGACGAGATGAATCGCAAGATGCAGAAGCTCCGCGATGATCTGGATCTCGTAAAGGCAAAGATTAAGGCAATCAACGAGGCAGAATAAAAACCTTTTTCACAATAATAAATGCCGCTTATGGAACAACCACAAGCGGCATTTTTGTTACTTTCTTGTATATTTCTCTGTTACGCTCTCACCTGTATAATAATCTTTATACTTTAGTGTAAGTGTCTTATTATCCTTGCTCACAGAATACGTGCCCGTCTGTGTAGGAACTTTTATCATTTTCAGCATATCCACTTCACCAACTTTGCAAGTTGTTACAGTAAGAGTGAGTTTATTACCGTTCGTTGAATACTTACCATCAATTTTAGGTCTGGTAAGTTCAAACCCCTTCTTGATAAATTCATTAGCAAGAAGTTCATCAGGCACATGAGTAACAACTGCATATTCACCATTCTTCTTGAAGATGCACTCTGCATAGAACCCGTTCTGTTCCTCTGTCAACCAATTGCCGACAATTGGGTTATCCGGATCAAGTTCTTCTTCGTCATCACCACATGAGGTAAAAACAAGACCAACACACATGAGCATCAGCACAAAGCCGAGCATTGATAATAACTTTTTCATTGCAACGTAATGTAAAAATTGAGATATTAAATAAGAAAATAAATATGTTACTTACCCTGAAATACAGAGAGTGAAAAGTTATCCTACTTTAGCAAGTTCTTAAAAACCGAAAGCCAGCCACATAACAGGACAATCCGATAAGTTTTTACAGACGAAACCTGTATTATTAAAATCGGATTGCAAAGATAAAGAAAATAAATGGAAATGCCAAAAATATCACGATTTTTCAGCGTCTTGAAATTATTTTTTGCAGGAAAAACTTCAGTTCTTAGGGCGGAAAAAACAAGGGAACGTGAGATTTTTAGGGTGACAAAGTCTTTGTTCTGTTTCTTTTCTTATTTTAATAATCCTCAAACTTTTGAGTCGTACAAAAGTAAGTCCGTTCTAATACCGTTACAAGTCCGTTGTAAGTCCGTTCATCCTATAGTCTCAAGAACGAACAAAAAGCGAAGGCATAGCGAATGGAGAACGAAGGCAGAAAAAACTTTTTTACATAAACCCTACACCCCTACATCGTCACTCTATATAACCAACACGAACACAGAGCGTTACAAGGATTTCAAATATACGCTAACCCTACACTAACCCTACATCAAACCTACATTTTATGTAGGTAATTGATAATTGATAATTAATAATTTGAATAGTATTATAAGCGTTCAAGTCAAACTAAATTATACATTATCCAATATTAATTATCAATTAACCTGAATTCCTGAAAAATTCAGGTTTTAGTGTAGGGTTAATGTAGGGTTAGTGTATGGTTTGACAATATTTGAAAACGCTGCAAGTTTTTGTGCATCAACAATTTGCGACACCTATCAATGTAGGGATGTAGGGTTTATGCAAAAAAATTTTTTCTGAAGCTAATCAGGCATTATTCTGCAAATAATGCTGTGCCTCAAGAGCTGCCATACAACCGCTTCCGGCTGCTACGATAGCCTGACGATATGTAGGATCACAGACATCACCGGCAGCAAAGACACCCTCTACATTTGTACGAGGTGTTCCTGCAATATTCTTGATATACCCCATTTCGTCAAGATCAATCTGTCCCTTGAAGATATCAGTATTAGGCTTATGACCGATAGCAAGGAAGAATCCGTCAATAGCGACATCATACTTCTTTTCATCAGCCTCACCCTTACGATATACGAGATGCATTCCCTCTACACCATTCTCTCCATAGAGTCCTGTGGCATTATGCTCAAAGAGAATCTCGATGTTCTCAGCATCCTTGACACGCTGCTGCATAATCTCAGATGCACGGAGATAGTTCTTGCGGACAACAAGATATACCTTCTTGCAAAGTCCTGAGAGATAGAGAGCATCCTCACAGGCAGTATCACCACCACCTACTACGGCTGTTACCTTCTTGCGATAGAAGAAACCGTCACAAGTAGCACAAGCACTTACGCCCTGACCGTTATACTTCTCCTCGTCAGGAAGTCCGAGATACTTAGCCTTAGCGCCAGTAGCAATAATGACTGTATCAGCCTCAAGTTGCTTATCTCCGTCAATAGTAACGACATAAGGCTTTTTGCTGAAATCAACAGCAGTAACCTCACCATCACGAATATCACAACCGAAGCGCTCTGCCTGTTCACGAATCTCCATCATCATCTGATTGGCATCAACCCCCTCAGGATAACCAGGGAAATTCTCAACGATTGTTGTCTGGGTGAGCTGACCACCAGTTTGCATACCGCAATACTCTACAGGCTGCAGATTAGCACGACCAGCATAAATAGCAGCAGTATATCCGGCAGGACCGCTACCTATGATTAAGCATTTTACGTGTTCCATTTCTTTGTTTTAAGTTAATAGATTCGTAAAAAAATAAGAAATAAAAGATATTGACAAAGCTGTTTTTAGTAAACGATATCTCTTATTTCTTATTCTATTATTTAATTATTTCAAGCAAGAATTACAGCATAGCTGCAATCTGTGCATCAATCTCAGCGATAGGAGTAGTAGGCTCAAAGCGAGCAACAACACGTCCGTTCTTGTTGATGAGGAACTTAGTGAAATCAGCTGTGATATCGCCTTCCCTCATTTCCTTGAGGAACTTATATAGAGGATCAGCATCATTACCATTCACCTTAACCTTCTTGAAACGTGGAAACTCCGTGTTGTAGTTGTCCTTTGCGAATTTATGAATCATCTCATCAGTACCAGGACAAGACTTTGTTGGCTGATTACTTGGGAAATCAAGAACAGCGAAACCCTGTGCATGATATTTCTCATAGAGAGCCTCAAGTTCTGCATACTGAGGAGTAAATTCACTCTTGATAGCTGTGTTTACGATAAGAAGCACCTGATTGGCATAGTTACGCAGAGGTTCTGCATTGCCCTTTCTGTCTTTTACAGAGAAGTCGAAAACTGTGTTCATTATATTGTTTAAATATTCTATATACACAAATGCAATTTGCAAAAAAGTGCATTAACCCGCATATGCAACTACGAGTAAATGCACTTTCCTCTTTCCTTACGAAAGGCTTGGTAGAGAATATCTCTTATATATTGAGAATAATCTTACTTCTTGATCTTACCGTAGCGGTTCATGAAGCGGTCAACGCGACCTGCTGTATCAACGAGCTTGCTCTTACCTGTGTAGAATGGGTGTGAGCTGCTTGAGATTTCGATCTTTACTACTGGGTAAGTCTCGCCTTCAAACTCTACTGTATCATTAGTCTTGCATGTAGACTTTGTAAGGAACATATCGCCGTTGGACATATCTTTGAATACGACGGGGCGATAGTTTTCTGGATGAAGATTCTTTTTCATTTCTGTTTTAAATTGTTATTGATGCAAAATTGCGGTGCAAAGGTACTAAAAATTATTGAGAATAAGGAATTAAGATTTAAGAATAACGCTCGTAATTAAAGAAAATTAACACAAATCAAGTAATGCACGCTTCTTATGTAACCTCAACAGGATTATTCCTTAACTATCAGACCGGTCTCCTTTTCTTCCTCAACCTCAACAGCGGTCTCTACAACATTTGCCTGTTCTGCGGCTCTCTTCAACGCAGCTCTACGAACAGTAAATGTCTTTAGCATATTAATGATCATAACTATACCGCTTATTATCATTGCCCATCCGAGGAAGAACAATGGTGAAGATGCTATTGTAGCAGGATGAACAAGCGCAACAATGGCACCAAGGAGCATCAGAATAGGCATAATCCAATAGCCCCACCCTACTTTGCCATAGCGGTTTACCATTATCAGATCTGCAATAAGATATACAGACGCAAGCAAAATGATAACAGCAAATATAAAGGTAAGTCCATTAAGGAAGGTTTCTGGCATAGAGGCAAGTACAACACCAAGAACAAGACTGCCAATACCTACTATAGGGAATGTAGGCATACTCTGCTCAACAATATTACCATTAGCATCAACAAGAGAGATTCCATCAGCAATCTTTTCCCTAATCTTCTGCACATGCATACGCTGAATGTAATAAGAGATACAGGAAATGACTCCTGCCATAAAGAATATTGCACCAAGACCTATGGTCATCCATGTAACCATATCCTCACGATATTTCACAACAAGTATTCCTGCAAGGATAATCAAGGCAGGTGTTAAAAAGACAATTAGTTTTCTCATATTATAATAATTACGAATTACAGGTTTTAAAATAAGAAATAGCCACTTATGCATTTTTTGCATAAGTGGCTACAAAAGTACAAATTTTATTTTATCTTACCAAATTATAAAGTTAAATTCGTACCTCTCCCCTAACATTTTCAATTCACCTATATAAAAATTTCTTATCTACGACCACCATATCCACCTCCGTGAGAGCCTCCGCCACGAGAACCACCTCCGTGTGAACCTCCACTATGAGAGCCACCGCCATGAGAACCTCCGAAACTGCTTCTGCTGTGAGAAGAACTACTGCTGTGAGAACCACTATAGCTACCAGTTGAGGTGCTACGACTTGGAGTAAATGAACGAGAAGGAGCCTCGCTTCTTGAAGAAGATCTGCGCTCAGAACTACGATTGAACGAACTGCGCTCTGGAGCTACTCTATCAGAAGAAGATGAAGAGTTGAATCCCTGACGGCCTACAGTAGTACGGGTGCTACTCTCACGGTTTGAACCTATACGAGAACCGCTATTATTGCCCTCTTTGCGAGGCTCGGCGCTACCATTACGATGAGTATCAGGACCACCACGATGACCATCTCTATGAACATCAGGTCTTTGACCTCCACGATTAGGCTCTGCTCTATGATTACCACGAGTTCCGCGCTCTATACGTCCACCGCGATAGTCTCCGCGATTCCAACCGTCACGCATACCAGTAAAGCTCGCACGATGTGTGCCACGATGAGCGTGTGTGAAGTTGGTGTGATACCAAGAGCGACCACCATTGTGATGCCATCCATGTCCGCCTCTATAGGTTACATAGAAATGAGGACGACCGAAATAGAAGTAATCACGATGAGGATAACGTGCATAGATACCGAAGTGCCAGTAGCCAGCCTCCCACCACAATGGGCGATAGAAATAACTTGCTGCGCAGAAAGCCTCATACTGCCAGTCGAGAAGTATATATCTCAGATCCGCATTACGATGAATCCAATAGTCAGAAAAAACATCGTCATATGTATTTACGCTCAGAAGATAATCGAGATTCACCTCGTATGCAGCCTCATACTGCTCCTCATCGAGATTAAGCTCATACGCCATCTTATCTGTAAGGAACAAAGCCTGCTCGCGAGCCTGCTCGTAACTCATTGCGTTTGCCGTTGTGATGAATGAACTCAGAAGAGTTACCATCGCTATTATCATCTTTTTCATAGTCGTATATTTTTAAAGTAAATACTCCTTATTATATATAGAAACGAAGTACAAGTGACTATGTACCTCTTGTTTCTGTTGCAAAAATACAAACAATTCCTCGGTTACCCAAAGGTTTTTCCCTAATCGGGAAAGGAAATTCCCTAATCAAATTCAATTCTCTTTAATCTTTCACGCTTTTATGTTGTACTTTTGCTATTACACCCCACATTTTGCAATGTCCACATTACAAAAATCAGAAAACTAACACATATTTCATCATTTTTCTTATGAAATACTTGCGGGAAAGTACAAAACTACATACCTTTGCAGTGTACTACTACAATAGTACACCACCACAATAATAAGAAACAAAGAATATTAACAACATAAAAATACAAGAATTATGATTAGAATCGATAATGTAACATTCGCCTATCCCAAGGGACGTACAAACATTCATACGAACCTTACGCTTGATCTTGAGAAGAACAAGATATATGGTCTTCTTGGCAAGAACGGTACTGGTAAGTCAACACTACTCTATCTTATCTGCGGACTTCTCCGACCAACAGAAGGAACGATAACTATGGAGACAACCAACGAAGAGACAGGTGAAGCAACAGCATACTCAACCTTGGAACGTCATCCGGAAGTGTTAAGAGATACATTCCTGGTAAACGAGGAATACAGTCTTCCACCAATCAAGCTCAACGAATGGGCAAAGTCTCTCGGAAGTTTCTACCCAAGCTACAGCGATGAAATGTTCCGCCAATGTCTTGCAGACTTCGATATAAAGGGAAACCCGAAGCTTACCACCCTATCAATGGGACAACAGAAGAAAGTGATTATCTCCTTCGCTCTTGCATCAGGCGTTAAATACCTCTTCATGGATGAGCCAACCAACGGACTTGACATTCCAAGCAAGTCACAATTCAGAAAGGTTGTTTCAAGCTGTTTGTCAGAAGAAAGAACAATCATCATCTCTACCCATCAGGTTCACGACATAGAGTTCCTTCTCGACCACATCATAATAATTGACAATGACCGCCTTCTGCTCAACGCTTCAACAGGCGAGATAACCGACAAGTTCGTCTTTGAATACCGAACACCAGGAAGTCCAACGGAAGGAGTTATCTATCAGGAGCCTACCCTTCAAGGTAATGCCACGATGGCATATCGCAAGAGTACAGATCCTGAGACAAATCTCAACCTCGAACTTCTCTTCAACGCAGCCGTCAAAGGTCTCTTCGTATAAGGAAGCAACTCCAATCCAAGTCCAATTCAGCTCCAATTCAAGTCCAATTCCCGATTGGAGATCAATGGGACTTACAACGGATTTACAACGGACTTACAACGGACCTACAACAAACATACATTACAATCCTAAAAAAGCAATCATTATGAAAAAATATATTTTTCTTCCTATAGCAATTGTTGCAGCAATAGCTACTATCCTCTTCACTTCCTGCACAATATCAGTAAGGAACAACGCTATAGAAATAGAAGCAGGAGAGAAAACAACAGAAACACGTAATCTTGAAGAATTCAATCAGATTCGCGTTGGTGGTAATATGAATATCGAGTTTGTAACTTCCGATTCTTCATATATTGAGATAGAAGCCGGCAAGAATATACTTCCACACATCAAGACCGAGATTAATGACAAAATTCTGAAAATCATGCTCGATAACAAAGGTGGCAGCCCATATTACTCAAAAGAGGAACGCATCCTCCACTTCCAGACAAGCGATGTCATAAATGAAAGCGACATCAAGGTAAAGGTATTTGCGCCAACCATCGAGGAACTTCATTTAGCAGGAGCCGTAGATTTCAAGTCTGACAGTATTACAAGCGAAAAATTCGTCTTGGAAGTTGCAGGACGTTCTGACACAGATATCAAGAGCCTTAGCTGCAAAAATATGAAGATTGACATAGCTGGTAGCAGCGATATGAAGCTCAAGGTAAATGGCGCACAAAATGTTGAGCTTAGCGTTGCCGGTCAAAGTGATGCCGACATAACATTTGATAAATGCAACAGGGCAGGTATCAGTATTGCCGGCGCAGCAGACATAAAGCTCAAGGGAACACTTAACATTCTCGACAAGCATATTGCAGGTGCAGCTTCAATAAATACAGACGAGCTCAAGCTCACCAACAATAACAATCAAAAGTAATGGTAAACCTCTAAACAACATACAATTATGATTAAGCAACTCATTCTCCATAGCCTTCTTCTTGAGAAGCGTAACGCAATTGCTTGCACAAGCATCATGGCTGGTGTGATACTGTTCTTCGCAACAATTGCCACCCACACATACGTTGACGAGATGAATATCTCACGTATTGACTACAGAAACTCTGTAGAGGCAGCAAAGACAGCACTCTGGTTCTGCCTCATCTACACAGCGAGCCGCATGTTCCTTCATCTCAGCACTCGCAAGACAGCAATACCTTATCTAATGCTCCCAGCATCAAACAAGGATAAGTTTCTGGCTAACTGCATAATGACCCTTGGCGGAACATTCGTTATGTTCATCATTGCACTTCTTGGAGCAGATGTCGTACAGGCTCTGTTCAATCTCGCTACAAGATTCACAACTGGCAGTATAACAGCAAATTATGTTGAAAGTATCTTCAACGTAGAATTCCAATCTAATAACATTATCAGCAATAAAATTATACTATCATTATTCTGGGTACATTCAATTTTCACGTTAGGCTCAACGATATTCCGCAAGCATAGCTTGATTAAGACAATCCTCTCACTCTTAGGTGCTTCCATTATACTTGTGATGATCATCGGAGGTATAGTAAGTTCTGCAGTTAATTCAAATCATGACATTACGATCCAGTTCCTCGTTGATCCTATGATTATGGCAAACATATCCAGCTATATAATCATAATTGGAACAACAATAGGAGCTTACTACTGGGCATATCGCCGTTTCTGCAAGAAGACCATTCTGTAGAAAGCAGAAGACAAAACATGAAAACACCTGATTAGCATATCAATATTAACAACAAAAAAATAAGCGACTATACTATGTTCACATCAGATAAACCAATATACCTACAGATGGCCGACCGAATGAAGGAAGAGATACTATCGGGAACATACTCTGACGATATGCGAATACCTTCCGTAAGAGAATACGGTACTCTGCTTCAGGTAAATACGAATACGGCTGTGAAATGCTACGAGCAGCTTTCCCGCGACGGCATCATATACCAGAGACGAGGAATGGGCTACTTCGTAACAGCCGGAGCACGCGACAGGATTATGCAACAACGTAAGGAAGAGTTCTTCCAAACGACCTGTCCGCAACTGAAGAAAGACCTCGAACTCCTCGGCATCACGATTGAGGAATTCGTAGAAAAGATAAAGTAAAAAAAGGCCTCTCCCCCGCCCTCCCCCTATATAAAAACTCCCCCTTGGGGGGCTGGGGGGCTTCCAATTAATTAACAAATGATCAAACTAAAAGACATAAACAAGACATACAAGGGTGCCCAACCGCTCCACGTACTGAAGGGGATTGACCTTCACATCAAGAAAGGCGAATTCGTCAGCATCATGGGAGCCTCGGGTTCAGGAAAGTCAACCCTTCTGAATATCCTCGGAATCCTCGACAACTACGACACAGGCGAGTATCTGCTCAACAACGTGCCAATATGGGGACTAAGCGAGACAAAGGCTGCCGAATACCGAAACAAGATGATAGGATTCATCTTCCAGTCGTTCAACCTCATATCCTTCAAGACTGCCGTTGAAAACGTGGAACTGCCTCTCTTCTATCAAGGAGTCAGTCGAAAGAAACGCCATCAGCTCGCACTTGAGTATCTCGACAAGCTCGGACTCTTGCCTTGGGCAGATCACTACCCTAACGAGATGTCGGGAGGTCAGAAACAGAGAGTGGCAATAGCCCGGGCGCTCATTACTCATCCGCAGATAATCCTTGCTGACGAGCCTACCGGAGCCCTCGACTCAAAGACGAGCGTTGAGGTTATGGATCTTTTGAAAGAACTCCACGAGAAAGAGCACATGACAATCGTTGTGGTAACTCACGAAAGTGGTGTGGCTAACGAGACGGACAAAGTTATTCATATCAAGGACGGACTTATCTATAAGGTAGAAGAAAACTACGATCACCACTTGGTATCAAAGGATTACGTGAAATAATATTTTCTATGGAATTAATAAAAGAAATATGGTCTTCCGCCAAACGCAACAAACTCCGCACAACCCTTACAGGATTTGCCGTTGCATGGGGCATCTTCATGATTATCTTCCTACTCGGAGCAGGCAACGGCCTAATCAACGCTCAGGTGGAAGAACAGAACCGTCATGTGAAGAACTCCATGAAGATATACGGAGGACAGACATCCGAAGCGTACAACGGATTAAAAGAAGGACGATGGATAAGTTTACAAGACAAGGATATCAGCACGACCAAGAATTCATTTCTGGATAATGTAGACCTCGTTGGCGGAGAGATTCGAGAATCATCCGGACATGCTATCTCCTACGGAGAGAACTATGTGTCGCCAACCATAACAGGTGTTGCTCCAGAATATAAGCAAATCGAGAAATACGAAATCCTACACGGACGCTTCATTAACGCTCTCGATATGCAGGAACAACGTAAGGTGATTGTCATCAGCAAACGAATAGCCAAGGAACTTGACAGGTCATACGAGAGGCTTCTCGGTAAATACGTAAAAGTTGACAACTTCGCATTCAAGGTTGTAGGTATCTACAAGGAGGACGAAAGCGAGCAGACTTTGGAAGCCTTCTGTCCTTTCACCACCTTCAAGACTATGTTCGGCAAGGGTGATAAAGTCGGTAACATCATCTTCACATTCCACGGAATCAATACGCAGGAAGAGAGTGATGCCTTCGAGAAGAAATACCGACAGGCAATCAACCGAAACCACGATGCTGCACCTGATGATGAGAGTGCTCTATGGATATGGAATCGCACAAGCGACAGCATAATGATGGAGACGGGTATCAGTATCATCCGAACAGCCCTCTGGATTATCGGTCTTCTAACGCTATTAAGCGGAATAGTTGGAATCAGCAACATCATGCTCATTACCGTAAAGGAACGCACACATGAGTTCGGCATACGAAAGGCAATAGGCGCCAAGCCAATCTCCATCCTCAAGCTCATAATCACCGAGAGCATTATCATCACCTCTTTCTTCGGATATGTAGGTATGATGGCAGGAATCCTCGCAAACGAATGGATGGATGCAACAATCGGACATGAGGTCATCGATTCTGGAACATTCCAGGCTACGATGTTCCTCAACCCGACAGTAGGACTCGACGTCTGCATAGAGGCAACCGTGATAATGATCGTAGCTGGCACCATAGCAGGTATCATCCCGGCTTGGAAAGCTGCAAGGATTCGTCCGATTAAAGCCTTGATGGCATATTGATAAATGATAAAATGAAAAGTGAAAAATGAACAATAAAAGTAATCAGTATTTTTCATTTTCAATTTTTCATTTTTCACTTAAAAAGTATTTTTTATGTCAAATATTACAAACAAAATACGTCAAGCCCTTCCTGACATCGACACATACCGGGAGATTCTCGACACGCTTACGCGAAACAAGAGCCGCTCGTTCCTTACGGGATTCGGAGTCTTCTGGGGAGTCTTCATGCTCATCATCCTTATCGGAGGTGGGCAAGGGCTGAAGGAACTTCTCGTCAAGAACTTTGAAGGATTCGCCTCAAATACCATGCTCGTCTTTTCTGAAAAGACAACAAAGGCGTATGACGGCTTCAGGAAAGGCCGACAATGGAATCCTACCGATGTTGACGTATATCGACTGAAACATCAAGTTCCTGAACTCGATGTAGTTACGCCAATGGTCTTCGCCTACTCCACTCCCGTTATCTATGGCGATAAGAAAAGTACAGGTAGCATCAAAGGCGTTACCCCCGACTACGAGAAAGTACAGGCGTCAAAGATTCGCTACGGTCGTACTCTCAACGACATGGATGAACAGAAAGAACGAAAGGTCTGCATCATAGGCAAGAAAATATATCAGGATCTCTTCTCTCCAGGCGTAGATCCTTGCGGAAAGAGAATCAAGGTTGATAACGTGTATTACCAGATTGTTGGTGTTGACTTCAACAGTTCGGCTATCAATATCGGTAGTGAGGCTACCCAAACGGTCACAATCCCGTTCTCCGTCTGCCGAAAGAGATATAACTACGGCAATCAGGTTCACGTGATAGCCATGACAGGTAAGACGGGGGTTGTAATGAGTACGCTAACTGACAAGATCAGAGGTATCGTGGCAAGAGCGCATCATATTGACCCTACCGACGAGCACGCAATCTCGGTATTAAATACAGAGGTGATGTTCGGAATCATCAACAGCCTCTTTAATGGCGTGAACTTCCTCATCTGGCTCATCGGTCTTGGAACTATCCTCGCAGGAGCCATAGGCGTCAGCAACATCATGATGGTGACTGTAAAGGAAAGAACCACGGAGATTGGCATTCGAAGAGCCATCGGAGCAACGCCAAAGATGATTCTCTCGCAGATTCTCTCAGAAAGCCTTCTCCTAACGGCAGTCGCGGGAATGAGCGGCATCCTCTTCGGAGTAATCATACTCCAGATGCTTGAACTCGGCAATACTACCGACGGCATCCTTGAAGCCCACTTCCAAGTAAACTTCTGGACAGCAATTTTCGCAACAGTCTTCCTCTCAATCCTCGGCACAGTAGCCGGTCTCGCTCCTGCATATCGAGCAATGGCAATAAAGCCTGTAGATGCTATGCGTGATGAGTAAAAAGACCCACCCCCTACCCCTCCCATAAATGGAGGGGAGTAGATACATTTTTTCGCTAAGCAAGTAATTAGTAACAAACATTTAACATGCCATTCGCTCTCCGGCTCCCTCCCTACGGGGGAGGGCGGGGGGAGAGGCCAATACTTACAAAAATGAAATATTCAAAGCTTATAATCGCGATTATCATCGCATTCATCTTCATCGGAACATTCGTATTCCTCTATCAGAAGTCTCAGCCAGAACCTATCGTATATAACGAGTTTAGCACAAAGATGGGTGATGTCAGCAAGACAACCCTCATCACAGGTAAGATCGAGCCTCGTAATGAGGTCAACGTAAAGCCTCAGATCTCAGGTATCATAACCGACATCTACAAGGAGGCTGGCGACGTTGTAAAGGCTGGTGAAGTCATCGCAAAAGTAAAGGTAATCCCAGATATGAGCCAGTTGAGTAGCGCAGAGTCACGTGTTCGTCTTGCAGAGATCAACGCAAAGCAGGCTCAGGTTGACTACGACCGCGACAAAGTTCTCTTCGACAAACACCTCATCACAGCCGAGTCTTTCGACAAGGTTAGCCAGACTCTCCATCAGGCTCAAGAGGAGGTAAAAGCTGCCACAGATGCCCTTGAAGTTGTTCGTGATGGTGTTTCCAAGAGCAACGCAAGTGCAAGTAGCACCCTCATCCGCAGCACTATCTCAGGTGTCATTCTCGACATTCCTGTAAAGGTTGGTAATACCGTTATCCTTTCAAATACATTCAACGACGGTACAACAATCGCTACCCTTGCCAACATGAAGGACCTTATCTTCCGCGGCAATATCGACGAGACTGAGGTCGGACAGCTTTCAATAGGCGTTCCTCTGAAGATCACCATTGGAGCCCTTCAGGATGTAAAGCTCAACGCTTCTCTTGAATATATCTCTCCAAAGGCTGTAGAGAACAATGGTGCCAACCAATTTGAGATCAAGGCTGCAATTGATGTAAAGGGAGCAAAGGATCTCCGTTCTGGATATAGCGCAAATGCAGAAATCGTACTTCAGACTGCCAAGAACGTACTCACCATCCCTGAGAGCGCAGTTGAGTTTAGTGGCGACAGCACCTTTGTCTATCTCGTAAAGGGTAAAGGCGAACAGAAGACCTACGAGCGCCATCCTGTCACAATCGGTATCTCCGACGGCGTGAACATCGAGATCAAGAAGGGTCTCAGCCAAAAGGATATCGTTCGCGGTCCACAGGTTGTAGCTGATACTAAGAACAAAGAGTAAAAACGGCCAGTCGGCCTCTCCCCCCGCCCTCCCCCGTAGGGAGGGAGCCGGAGAGCGAAAAGAATAAATAGTACATAGGTAAATAATAAAATAGTAAATTATAACGCCATGCCTTTAGCAATAAATACAATAAAACATCCTTCCCTTTGGGAAGGCTTGGTTAGGCTTTTGGGGATAGTGCTTTTACTTCTCTTAATCAGCACCCCTTCATCCGCAAAGCAATGGACTCTTCCCGAGTGCATCAACTATGCCATAGAGCATAATATAAGTCTCAAGCAACGCGAGAATACACGTCGCCAGAACGAGGTGAGCCTCAATACGGCAAAGAACTCCCGACTTCCCGACCTCAACGCAGGAGTATCAGAAAACCTCGGTTTCGGACGCTCTCTCGGAATGGACAACACGTATAGCAAGAACAACACGAGCAATACGTCATTCCAGATAAGTACCTCCGTTCCTATCCTCACAGGCAACCGCATCGAGAACACTATCAAGCTAAACCAGCTTAATCTCGAAGCCTCAACAGCCGACCTTGAAAAAGCTCGTAATGATATCAGAACACAGATTGCCCAGCAATACATTCAGATTGTTTATGATACAGAAATCCTTGCTGTGGCAAAGCGCCAGATTGGTATTGACTCCCTCCAGCTCTACCGTCTTCAAGAGATGGAACGTAACGGCAAGGCTACTCTTACCGAGGTTCTTCAACAGAAGTCAACTATGGAGCAGAGCCGTCTCACAGCCACTCAGGCAGAGAACACCTACCATCTCGACTTGCTTGCCCTTACCCAGTTGCTTGAACTTCCATCACCAGAAGGATTCTCTATCGTAATCCCAACACTACCAAATAATTACGGTAGTCTTATTAATGTTAACCCCGAGATCATCTATCAGGAGGCAATAGCCGTAAAACCAGAGGTTCAGGCTGAGCAACTTCGTCTCAAGGCTTCTGATGCCAACATCCTTATAGCAAAGTCGGCTAAATACCCTACCCTCTCGTTCAACGCAGGACTTGGCACCAACTATTACAAGACTCTCAACGGCAATTACAAACAGGATAGCTTCGGTTCTCAAATCAAGAACAACTTCAGCCAGAGTCTCGGTCTTCAACTCAACGTTCCGATCTTCAATAGGTACGCAACACGCAATAGCATCAAGTCAGCTTCTATCGACAAGGAGAACCAGCAACTCGCCCTCGATAATGTGAAGAAAACGCTCTACAAGGAGATTCAGCAGGTATATTACAATACCGTTGCCGCCGAGGCGAAATACAAAAGCAGTCTTCAGGCAGAGGTGACAAGCAAGGATGCCTTCAACCTCACTCAATCGAAATACGAGAACGGCAAAGCTACCATTACCGAGTTCAACGAATCAAAGAACAATATGATGAAGGCTGAGAGCGACCTCGTTCAAGCACGCTACCAGCTCATCTACCAGAAAGCTCTTATCGATTTCTATCGTGGTAAGGAATTAAGGTTCTAAAGAAAATAAAAGTTTTGAGTTAATCAAACATATATTAGGTAAATAAATACTCTTATATTTGTGCACATCCCCCTTTTGCTGTAGAGATACAGCAGAAGGGGATTTTCTTTGATTCCCATGTAAGTCCGATGTGATTCCCTTATAAATCCGCTCTTCCTCCGAACCAAACTCGATGAACCTCCGTTCCTAGAGCGGACATAGAACGGACCTTCATCGAGTTTGGTTCGGAATGTGAACGAAGGCAAAGCGAACAAAGAGCGTAAGATCACTATACATAAACATTAGTCACATCCTATTTCTCGAATTTTGGCTTTACCCCCAACAATACATCTAACACAACCTTTACACGTGCCAGTTTCTTTTTAAGAATTTCCTCATATCACTTGCAAAAATAGTTAAAATATATGATTTTCCAAAATATCAATCCGAAAATTACATAAAAATTTATCCGATGATCTACCCTCCCCTATTCTTTTTCCGCACATCCACCATATATAATTTGCCTTTTTTCTTGGCTATGCCAAAATTATTCCGTATCTTTGCACACAGAAAGAACCACATTCATTAAATCTGCCAATATGAGAGCAAACATAAATCATAAATCAACAAATTATTATTGGAATCAAGTTAAGGATTTAAGTCCAGAGATGAAACTTGATCTGATAAGCCGACTAAGCCAATCAATAATAGTAAATATTGATATTCCGCAGAAAAAGTCGACTCTTGATGAGTGTTTTGCAGCTTGGAGTACTGATGATAATGAATATTCCGATGATATGTTGCTACATGACATAGATGCTGTATGTGGCGAGAAAGATGATTTTGTCAAGGATTACTTGTAATTATGAAAGAAAAATACTTGCTTGATTCAAATATCCTTATTCATCATCAACGTGGATATTTCAACATAGGTGAATATCTGAGAGAGCATGACATTCCTATTGAAGATTGCTATATCTCAGAAATAACAGCCATCGAAGTAAAAGTAGGTGAGATTCTGCTAAAGCGAAAAGGATACAAGTTTAATGTGGATTCGGATGCTATCCTTTCCAACTTTAACATACTTCCTATAAGTGATTGCATAGATTTCTTTGTAAAAGAAAAATGCAGACTGCAATTTGCAGGTACACCTATGGCTAATAATTTTGATTTACTGATCGGTTGTACTGCCGTAGTTAATAATCTGATAATGGTTACAGAGAACATCAAGGACTTCAAGAATATCGAGACTATCAGAATAGAGAATTGGATTTCACGTTAGTACGAGCAAAGGCAAAGTCAAAACGCCCTTTTTTAATTGTTAATTGTTAATTGTTAATTTCTATATATGTATTACGTAGAAAAGACTATGGAGATTTCCGGAAGTCATTACCTCCGACTCTCCCGCGAAAGCAAATGCGAGGCCCTTCACGGCCATAACTGGATTATAAAGGTGTATTGCAAGGCACGCGAGCTTGACAAAGACGGCATGGTGGTTGACTTTACCGAGATAAAGCGACTCGTTCATGGAAAACTTGACCATCAGGATCTCAACGCCGTTCTGCCATTCAATCCTTCAGCCGAGAATATAGCCCATTGGATCGTAGAGACCGTTCCAAACTGCTATAAGGCTTCCGTTCAGGAAAGTTCTGGCAACGTTGCCATCTATGAGAAAGACGAGGACTGACACAATGTCAGTTCTCGTCTTTTTTATTACATTAATATAATTAACGTATAACTTTTTGTCAGTTACTGTCACAATATCAATTGTCAATTGTCACTTGCTTTAGCTTGATGAGCTTCAGCGAATAATTATCAATTCATATTGGCACGCCCTTTGTTATAAGGATAGCGTAAACTCCCGGACTATCTGGCAAAACTGGAAAATCCGAGAAAACCAACTAGAATAATAACAAAAATAAAAAAATAATAACATTATGGGAAAGATTATTGGTATCGACCTTGGCACAACAAACTCTTGTGTCGCAGTATTTGAAGGCAATGAGCCTGTAGTAATAGCTAACTCTGAGGGTAAGCGTACAACACCTTCTGTGATTGGCTTCGTAAAGGATGGTGAGCGTAAGGTAGGTGATCCTGCAAAGCGTCAGGCTATCACAAACCCAACAAACACAATCTTCTCTATCAAGCGTTTCATGGGTGAGACCTACGACCAGAGCGCAAAGGAGGCAACACGTGTTCCTTATAAGGTAGTTAACGAGAACGGCTATCCACGTGTTGACATCGACGGACGTAAGTATACTCCACAGGAGATCTCAGCTATGATTCTTCAGAAGATGAAGAAGACCGCAGAGGACTATCTCGGACAGGAGGTTACTGACGCAGTTATCACAGTTCCTGCATACTTCTCTGACTCTCAGCGTCAGGCTACTAAGGAGGCTGGTCAGATTGCAGGTCTTAACGTACAGCGTATCGTAAACGAGCCAACAGCAGCAGCACTCGCTTATGGTGTTGACAAGGCTAACAAGGATATGAAGATTGCAGTATTCGACCTCGGTGGCGGTACTTTCGATATCTCTATCCTCGAGTTCGGTGGCGGCGTATTTGAGGTTCTCTCTACAAATGGTGACACACACCTTGGTGGTGACGACTTCGACCAGGTTATCATCGACTGGCTTGCTAACGGTTTCAAGGCTGACGAGGGCATCGACCTCACAAAGGATCCTATGGCTATGCAGCGCCTGAAGGAGGCTGCTGAGAAGGCTAAGATCGAGCTTTCTTCTTCAACTTCTACAGAAATCAACCTTCCATATATCTCAGCAGAAGGTGGTGTTCCAAAGCACCTTGTAAAGACTCTCACACGTTCACAGTTCGAGCAGCTCGCACACGGTCTTATCCAGGCTTGTCTCGTTCCTTGTCAGAACGCTATGCGTGATGCAGGTCTCTCTACATCAGAGATTGACGAGGTTATCCTCGTAGGTGGTTCAAGCCGTATTCCTGCTGTTCAGGAGCTCGTTAAGAACTACTTCGGCAAGGAGCCTTCAAAGGGCGTAAACCCAGACGAGGTTGTAGCTGTAGGTGCTTCTATCCAGGGCGCTATCCTCAACAAGGAGTCTGGTGTAGGCGACATCGTACTTCTCGACGTAACTCCTCTTACCCTCGGTATCGAGACAATGGGTGGCGTAATGACAAAGCTTATCGACGCTAACTCTACAATCCCTTGCAAGAAGTCAGAGACATTCTCTACAGCAGTCGACAACCAGACAGCCGTAACAATCCACGTACTTCAGGGTGAGCGTCCAATGGCTGCACAGAACAAGTCAATCGGTCAGTTCAACCTCGAGGGCATCGCACCAGCACGTCGTGGTGTTCCACAGATTGAGGTAACATTCGATATCGATGCTAACGGTATCCTCAACGTATCTGCAAAGGATAAGGCAACAGGTAAGGAGCAGAAGATCCGCATCGAGGCTTCATCAGGTCTTTCAGAGGACGAAATCAACCGCATGAAGGCAGAGGCAGAGGCAAATGCCGAGGCTGATAAGAAGGAGCGCGAGAAGATTGACAAGCTCAATCAGGCAGACTCTATGATCTTCCAGACCGAGAACATGCTCAAGGAGCAGGGCGACAAGATCCCAGCAGACGTTAAGTCTGAGATGGAGGCTGCTATCCAGAAGCTGAAGGATGCCCACAAGGCACAGGACGTTGCTGCTATCGATGCAGCTATCGCAGAGCTCAACGCAGTTGCTCAGAAGATGTATCAGGCAGGCGCACAGCCAGGTGCTCAGCCAGGTCCAGACATGAACGGTGGCGGTTTCAACGGCGGCGCTCAGGCAGGCGGTCAGTCTTCACAGAACGGTCCAGACGTTCAGGATGCAGACTTCGAGGAGGTCAAATGAGACGCATAAGTAAAGACATAACAAAACACTATCAAATGGCGTGTAGCTCAATGAGTTACACGCCATTTGCATTTTATAGGCTCATGTTTCCTATGTGCTTATTCCCCTTTTTTTTACGGCTTTTTTGTTACATGTTTGACACAAGACTTAATGGTAGATAACGTTGGACATAAACATACTTATAAATACATATAAGACTTATTAGAACTTAAAAGTAGAAAACATGCCTAGTTTAGGAATTGAAATCAAAAGGAAGTGCCCTATTTGCGGCAAAATCTTTATTATTAAGACTTTAGACAGTGTGTACTGCTCTCCAAAGTGCAGTAAGGTTGCTAACAAGCGTAAGAAGGACAAAGAGAAGAAAGAAGCCTTATTTGTTACATATGCGCAGAACGTACCTGACATCCGAGAGTATCTGACAGCTCGCCAAGTTGTTGCTTTATACGGAATTGAACGCAGTACACTATACCGTTTAGCCAAATTAGGCAAGATTCCTTGTATTAATCTAGGCACAAGATTGATGCGTTTTAAGCGTTCTGAGTTGGATCTACTTTTTCACTACAGACGAGATCTGAAAGAAGCAAAGGAACTCCCACAAAAGAAACTCTACAGTCTCGAACCCGAAGACTGCTATACCATAGGAGAAATCTGTGAGAAGTACCACATCAACGACAGTTCCGTATGGGCTCACGTCAGGAAATATTCTATTCCCTCTCGGCAAATCGGCAACTATGTGTATGTCCCCAAAGAAGAAATCGACAAACTATACAAATCAGAAAAATAATGAGAAAACCTTTACCACACACAAAAGTTACGGTTAAACTCCGTAAGTCAGAGTACCGTGAAGAGTGGTACCTCTACACAGAGTCGTACCCAGTACGCAATCCAGGCAGCACTAAGCCTAAGAGAGTCATTGAGGCGGTCAACCGCACTATCACCACTCCAGTTTGGGACACAACAGCCATAACAGGCATTGATTCGGAAGGCAACTACAAATACAAGCCGAAGCGAGATTCCAACGGCATAATCCAATGTCAATCACAGTTAGACAAGGAAGCATGCCGATATGCCGACAAGGTACGTGCCTTGCGTCAGCAGGAATACGATACTGCCGTAGTATATTCCGACAGAGAGCAAGAGATGATTGCTCAGAACGAACGTTCTGAACAGGATTTCATTGCTTACTTCAACAGTATTATTTACAAGTGTCATCCCAATAGTTCAGATTCCATTATTGTCAACTGGACTCGTGTAGGCAAGCTGCTTTCCATCTACTCTAAGGGCAAGCCTATTCCTTTTAAGTCAATCTCCGTGAAGCTGCTTGAAGACTTGAAGTTGTTCATGCTCTCGGCTCCGCAAGGAGGAAACAAGGGCGGCACACTCTCTCAGAATTCTGCTGCCACCTACTTCGCAATCGTTAAGGCAGGTTTGCACCGTGCCTTCATTGACGAATACCTGACCGTTGACATAGCCGCCAAAGTGAAAGGCATTCCAGATATAAAGGTTAAGCGAGAGACGCTGACACTTGAAGAAGCAGAAATGCTGGCTAAGACACCATGCGAGAACGATGTATTGAAACGAGCTTTCTTCTTTGGAGTACTTACAGGTATTCGTCTATGTGACATTCACGACCTCACTTGGGGAGAGATTACTCCTACACAAAGCGGCTGGCGAGTGGACTTTACCCAACGCAAGACACATGTGGTGGATTATCTACCCATAAGCGAGCAAGCATACTCGCTTTGCGGAGAACGAGGAGAGCCAAACAAACGTGTGTTCGAAGGATTGACTGGTTCTTCCTGGATTTCCCGCCCTTTGAATAAATGGATCAAGGCTTCGGGCATCAAGAAACATATCACATTCCATTGTAGTCGTCACACATTCGCAACCTTGCAACTTGAACGCGACACCGACATCTATACCATCAAGGGTATGCTTGGACATACAAACGTGAAAACAACCCAGATCTATGCTCACATCGTAGATAAGAGCAAACGTAATGCTGCCGATGCCATTCAGATTGATGGTCTCAATATGGCAAATATCGATTCCGAAAGCATCTAAATCTTCTGTTTTTCATTTTGGATTCTATGAAGCCTCCGAGTTTTCGGAGGCTTTTTTTATGTCTTTACCATTCTTTTTATGCAAGAATCTATTATCCTTTCTCCTATCGTCATAATACACTGTTTATAAGAGTTATAGTATGATTTTTGCCGAAAAACCATACTTAAACTATAAACAATATTAATATCGGGGCATAGAAATTCTGTTTTTACGGCTATTCACCATTTTATAAGTTACTTTGCATCGCCGAAACACAAGAAAAGGCAGAATAACATTATTAAATATTAGTACTATGACAGAAATTTTTGAAGTTAAAGCGTTGGAGGAGATGCCGAGGGCATTTAACTACCTTATTGAGAAGATTAACAACCTTCAGGAGACAGTCAACACCCTGCGAAACAAACAGCAGGCCAGTACATCACCTCGATGGATGAACATCGATGAGCTTTGCGCTTATCATCCCAGCCATCCCAAAAAGCAAACCGTCTATGAGTGGGTGTCCAAGAAGACTATTCCCTATCATAAGATGACCAAGGAACTCATGTTCCTTCAGTCAGAGATTGACGAATGGCTGAAGCGTGGAGCCCGGAAGTCTGAAGAGGAACTACTACGTGAAGCCCGTGAGTTTGTCTTGTCAAAGAAAGGGAAAGAAGTATGAAGCCAGACTACACAACCGATTTTTGGCGCGGTATGGACGATCTGCATGGTTTCTCTTTTTACCGAAAACCCATTCAGAACATTGAGCCATGCCGTGCCATAACGGTGGTTGATGTCTATCGCTATCTTGTCAGCCACTATGCCAAGCAACAGACCGACACTCTCCGTTCGCTTTCATCACCTTCGGAAGCCAAGAAATACAAGGCGACTCACTTTGACTATTGTACATTCTCAGGCTTGTTTCACAAGAGAAGTGAGAAAGAACTAATTCTGCACTCTGGTCTCTTATGCCTCGATTTTGATCATGTCGGGAATCCCGACAAGTTCAAAGAACGACTCTTGCATCATGAGTATTTTGATACAGAACTACTTTTCACAAGTCCCTCTGGCGATGGTGTGAAATGGATTATCCCCATCGACTTGAAAGGCTGGGAGCATTCCCGTTATTTCAAGGCTGTAGCCAACTGCATCAAATCGACAGGACTGCCATCTGTGGATATGTCGGGAAGTGACGTGGCTCGTTCCTGCTTCCTACCCTACGACCCACAGGCATACATTAACCCTAAATACTCGGAATATGTCGAAGAAAATATTTTCCGCTCAAGAGTGGGAGAATGCCCCTTCTAAGCATGAAACCTCTCTCCCACCCTTGCAGACACATGACACTCATGAGACTGCAATCGACCTAATATCTGATATAGACAGAGTCGTTCAGGAGATTGAGGCCCATGGTGTTGACATAGCCCCCGATTATGGCATGTGGGTGAATGTCGGTTTTGCTTTGGCCAATGGATTGGGAGAACAAGGGCGAGACTTTTTCCACAGAGTCAGCCGCCTCCATCCTGATTATGCCCCATCAAACACAGACAAGCAGTTTACAAACTGTCTGAATGGCAGAGGCTCGGGTGTGACCATCGCTTCCTTTTTCCATTATGCAGCCCAGGCTGGCATCGAACTTCATCACTCTTCTAATACCATTTTACCAAATTACCAAAATGGTAAAACGGCAAAATGGGTAAAACCAGAAAGTGAACTGCCTCATTTCCCAGAGGAAATTTTCGGGGCTTTGCCACCTTTCTTGCAGAAAGTGGTCGGCAATGCCATTTCCGTTGAAGATCGCGATGTGATACTGCTTGGAGCCATAGGCTGTTTATCCGTCTGCTTCTACAATGTGTGTGGTGTCTATGATGAACGAGTGGTGTTTTCCAACCTTTATCTGTTTGTCGTGGCCGATGCAGGTATGGGCAAGGGAACTTTGTCGCTTTGCCGTGAACTGGTTGCCCCCATCAACCAACAACTTCACGAACAGACGGCACAGAAGATAATTGAATACAAGCGTGAACTGACCGAGTATCAGAAGTGTAAAGGCAAAAATGCCGAAGTGGTGGAGCCTGTCGCTCCACCACAGAAAACTCTTATCATCCCAGCCAATAGCAGCGCAAGTTCCTTGATAAGTATTCTGCATGACAACGATGGTATAGGGTTGCTCTTTGAAACCGAGGGTGACACACTCAGCCAGACGCTCAAATCCGAGCATGGCAATTACTCAGACCTGCTCCGTAAGGCTTTCCATCATGAAACAATCAGCATGAGCCGCCGAAAAGATAGAGAATACTTGGAAATCGACAATCCGAGAGTCTCTGTAGTCTTGGCTGGTACGCCCGAACAGGTACGCCATTTAATACCCGATGCAGAAAACGGACTGTTCAGCCGATTCATCTTCTACTTCATTCCCTTTCGTCGAGGAATACGCGATGTTTTCGCCACCGATGATGTGACTCGTTCGAAACATGCTGTATTCAAGATTCTGGGCGATGAGTTTCTTCACTTACTCAATGAGTTCATGAACCGTGGCGGTTTCACCATTGTACTTACAGAGAAGCAGCAACGACATTTCATAGAATGGTTAACCAGACTGAATGACGAGTGTTGCACTGAGGTGGACAACGGTATGCAGGGAATCGTCCGTCGCTTGGGGCTTATTGCCTTTCGCATGATGATGCTGTTTACGGCTATTCGGGCATTTGATACCCCTAATCCAACAATCAGAGCACCCGACGGAACAATCATTCTAACGTGCTCGGATGCAGACTACCAGTCGGTATTACGGATTTGTGAGACCTTGCTCTATCACTCTGTGTTCATCTACATCAAATTGCAGTTGAAAGGTGGTAATCACTCACTCCCTACTGTAGAGTCTGGAGTCAACGCACGTCGCTATGCATTATATCGCAATCTACCTGATGAGTTCGACAAGGGCACATACGACCAAACCGTTTTAGACATGAACGAGAATCCCAATACTGCTTCTAAGTGGATCGATAAGTTCATTCAGGATGGACGACTCAAGCGAACAAGCAAAGGTAATTATGAAAAAATTCAAACAAACAACTAATAGAACGAAAGTCTACACAAAAAAACATGAAAAATATTATTATCCATATTGATCATCTTGTTATGTTGGCAGAACTTGATGATAAAGAAGCTGGGCTGATAGTAAAAGCCATCGCTCAGTATGCCGACAAGGGGATTGTTCCTTCATTCAGCAATAGTGCGCTCAAAGCTATCTTCACTCTGTTTCGCTCCAATATCGAGGCGCAGCGTGAGTCTTCTGCAAAACGCAGCGAAATCAATACGACTAATGCCATGAGCAAGAAGTCGTCTGCAAAGAAGAAGGTTGTTAAGAAAGCGACATCAACTGAAAACGAATCGCAGCAAATCGCAGACGATGTTACCGAAGTGTCAGAAGCCGTTGAAGAATCGCTCCCTCTTGATGCAATCGAAGCGGTATATCCGAAACTCGGTACCTATCGCAACGAATCGCTCTCCATTTGGGAATCTTTCAGCGAAGAGAAGAAACGTAAGGCCATCGGTTTTGTTCAAACCTACATCAGTCAAACGCCTAACGCCATTGACCAGATGTATCTGAACAGATACCTCGGGACAGAACCTTGGGAGAAGTAAGCCGTAACGAGTCTGCTTGCAGACATTATAACCCTTTGGTGTAGCCTAATACACCAAGCACACTTGGCTGTTAGGCTCT
>CADBXL010000021.1 GCA_902798615.1 uncultured Bacteroidales bacterium
AGGAGAGTGCCCTCAGAACCCAGACCCTCTCCCCGCTCCCCCTGTATAGGGGGAGAGCCGGAACCCAATGGAAGTCCCCCTATGCAGGGGGATTTAGAGGGTCTTTGCACTATCGCCCAATATGTCTTGTGAACATCTCCCACACGGAACATCTCATTTAGGCGTGCAAGAGCCTTGCTTGTGCGAGCGAACATCACCAATCCGCTAACGGGACGGTCAAGGCGATGCACAACGCCAAGGAAAACATTTCCCGGCTTCTGATACTTGACCTTGATATAGTCCTTGACGGTTTCTGACAGAGGAGTATCGCCTGTCTTGTCGCCCTGAACTATCTCGCCAGATTGCTTGCTGACGATAATGATATGGTTGTCTTCGTAAATTGGAGTCATAGTGGCCTAGAAAGAAAATTCTTTTTCTTGAAATGTATATTTTGTGGAAAGTAAATTGTCAGTAAATTACAATCAGTAAATTAAGATTTTTACAATTCTTAGATGCTTATGTCTCAATTATAATTTACTGGATAAAATTTACTGAGAATTTACTTTCTAACATTAAGCACCAAAGGTGCATTTATGTTAATTTCCTGCAAAGTTACTTGTTTTTGTCGGGATATCAAAGAAAAAAGATGTAAAAGTCTTTGCTGTGTGCAAATTTTGCATTATCTTTGTGGGCAAATCAAAGATTATTCTTATGAATAAATACATGAAGTGGGCTATTGGTATAGTACTCACTCCCTTCATCTTAATCGTGCTTCTTGCCGTTGCACTCTATCTTCCACCTATTCAGAACTGGGCGGTAAAGACCATTGCTGCCTATGCTTCTAAGGAGATGGGAATGGAGGTCAGCGTGGAGCGCGTTTGCCTTGTCTTCCCGCTTAATCTCGGTGTGGACGGCGTGAAGGTTATTCAGCCGAATGATTCTTTACCTCAACGCAAGGATACTATAGCCGACTTGAAAAGGGCTGTGGTGGATGTGCAGTTGATGCCTCTTTTTGATAGTCAGGTGAATATCGACCAGCTTGATATCTATGACCTGAAGATGAATACCGCCAACCTCGTGCATGAGGCGAGGGTGAAAGGTAGAGTAGGGGAGCTGACATTAAAACCGGCCTCTCCCCCCGCCCTCCCCCGTAGGGAGGGAGCCGCTCCCGCAAAAATTGACCTCGGAAAAGAGACGGTTGCCCTTGCTAAGATTTATCTTGCTGATGCACATATTGATGTGGCACTCTCAGATACTGTTCCTGAAGATACAACGAAGAGTGAGGTGTTCTGGAAGATAAGTGCTGAGGAACTGGCTATTGAAAACTCAGATGCTACTATCCACATGCCGGGTGATACGCTTCAGTTTAAGGCTGTGCTTGGTAAGGTGAGTGCAAAGAAGGGATTCTTCGATTTATTCAAGGGAGAGTATAGTCTTGCATCTTTGGATTGGCAGAAAGGCGCAATATATTATGATAATAACTTTGAGCCTCGCCTTAAAGGACTGGATGCTAATCATATAGCGCTCAAGAATATCGGGCTGGGCATAGACTCCCTGCGCTTCCTAGCAGCCAAGGATTCTGTGAATGCTATGGAGGTGAGTTTGAGGATAAGGCAATGCCAGATGATGGAGAAATGCGGTATCGGGGTAAAATCCCTGACGGGAAATCTTGCTATGGATTCCCTTAAACTCACGACCGATTTCGACCTTGCCCTCAATCGTGATGTTAATGCAGATATTGCAACCTCAACGCTGAAGGCAAATGCCATTGTTGACCTTAACGTGATGGATTCTATCAATCCGGGTAAGGTGTATGTGGATGCCGATGCCTCTCTTGGAAGTGAGGATATACTGCTTGGAATGGGTATGGGCGATATGCCGAAACCGTTCATGGATCAATGGCCGAGGAAACCGCTTGCCATCAAACTTCTTGCCAGCGGAAATATGAACCGTGTGGATATCAAGAGCGCATACGCACAGCTTCCGGGGGCATTCCTCGTGAAAGCTGACGGATATGCTGAGAAGTTCATGGATGTCAACAAACTCGTTTCGGATGTTCATCTTGATGCCCAGACCTATAACCTCGATTTCGTGAAGACCATGCTCGACAAGAGTACGGCGAAAATGATAGGCATACCAGCCGTTCATGCTGTGGCTGATGCGAAGATAAGAGGTCAGATATATGATGTTGATTTCCGCGCTACTGAGGGCAAGGGCTCGGTAACAGGCAAGGCAAACTATAATGCCAAGGCTGTTGCCTACAAGGCACAGATGAAGGCTAACGGCTTGCATCTGGGGCATTTTGTCAAGGGCATGGGACTTGGCAGCTTTACTGGTAATGCAGATGTCACGGGTGTGGGAACTGATGTGTTCTCGCCTCGTACAAAGATAAACGCCAAGGCACAGGTAACAGATTTCACCTACAGCAAGTGGAATCTCAATAAGATGAACCTCAATGCTGATTTGTCGGCAGGAAAGGCTCATGCAACGGTAGTTTCAAGGAATCCGCTTCTTGACGGCACTATCGGTTTTGACGCCCTTCTTAGCAAGAACATAGATGCTACGATTACCACGGAACTGAATAAGGCAGACCTTTACCACCTGTATATAGCTGAGGCTCCGCTTACGGTGGCTGGATGTGCGCATCTTGACATAGCCACCGATATGGATGAGCATTACAAGATGGTGGGTACGCTGAGCGACCTTACCATTATCGACTCTACGCAGACGTATCGTCCTGATGATATGGTTATTGACCTTCTTACCCGCAAGGACACTACTCATGCCGTGGCTGATTGCGGCGACTTCCATCTGAGGGCAGACCTTAGTGGCGGCTATAAGAAACTGATGAAGGTGTCGGATGTGCTGATGGAGGAGATTAATCGCCAATGGAGCAACCGAATCATTAGTGAGAAGGATATACGTAATAAGTTGCCAAGGGGTAAGGTGTATCTCTCTATGGGTAGGGAGAACCCTGTGGCACGTTCCATGAAGCGTTTCGACATAGGCATCAAGGATATATTTGCCGATTTCAATATCTCTCCGGTATCAGGTATCAATGGAGAGATGAGAATTGATACCCTCCAGACGGAGTCTTTGCAGCTTGATAGGATAAAGGCCGCCATAACATCCGACGCGGAGCAGATGCGATATACCATAGATGTGGAGAACGGCAAGGATAACCCTCAGTATGTGTTCACGGCTCAGGCGAAAGGTTCGTTGCTGCCTAACGGAACGTCGGTTGACCTTTTCATCGATGATGCCAGAAAGAAGAGAATTCTAGATATTGGCGCGCTTGCTGTGATGGAGGCACGAGGCATAAGGATAGCCTTGGATGACCGCAAGCATACGTTGGGATATAAGCCGTTTAGCGTGAATGCCGATAACTATGTGCTTCTTGCTCCGAATATGCGAGTTTCGGCAGACCTCAAGCTGAAAACCTCTGACGGTATGGGTTTGCTCGTTTATACAGACGATGAGAACGTTGAGGCTTTGCAGGATATCACGCTATCTATTCATAGGCTTAACTTGGCAGAGATAGTTTCCGTAATACCTTACATGCCTCAGATGGGTGGTATCATGGATGGTGACTTCCACGTTATCCAGACGCCTAAGGACCTGTCGGTTTCAAGTTCGGTGGAGTTCAAGAATCTCGTCTATGAGAATTGCGGCATGGGTAATATCTCCTCAGAGTTCGTGTATATGCCAATGGAGGACGGTACTCACCATATTGACGGAATCCTGTTGAAGGATGGCGTTGAGGTGGCTACTGTTATAGGTGGCTATAATCCAGAGGAGTATGTTGCGGAAGGTGGAGGTATTGACCTTGACGTGAACATGCAGAAGTTGCCGTTGAACATAGCCAATGGCTTTGTGCCAGATCAGATTATCGGTCTTGAGGGAACTGGTGAAGGACAGCTCACAGTACGTGGTTCTGTTTCAAAGCCAGTTGTTAATGGTGATATCTACCTTCAGGGAGCTTCTCTCATTTCTGTTCCTTATGGCATAACGATGAAATTTGATGACGACCCAGTTCGCATCACCAATTCAAAGCTCTTGCTTGAGAATTTCCAGATGTATGCCAATAATGACCAGCCACTCGTGATAATGGGTGATATAGACTTCTCCGACCTTGATCATATCAGCCTGAATATGCGTATGCGTGCAAGAGACTTCCTGCTTATAGATGCAAAGGAAACTCGTCGCTCTGAGGCTTACGGCAAGGGCTATGTTAATTTCTTCGGAAGGATAACTGGCGAATTGTCGGAGTTGAAGGTAAGGGGTAATCTTACCGTACTCTCAAAGAGTAATCTCTACTATATACTTCGTGACTCCCCGATCACGACAGATAACCGCCTGAAGGAACTCGTTACCTTTACCGATTTCTCTGACGAGGAACCGTTGACTATTAATCGTCCGGAGGTGGATGGTATGTCTGTGGATCTCTCTGTAACGGTTCAGAAGGATGCCCATGTTACCTGTTGGCTCAACACCAACCATACAAACTATCTTGACATACTTGGTGAAGGTGCCCTGAGAATGAAATATCTTGGTGGCGACATCAATATGACAGGCAGATATACTATCTCGACTGGTGAGATGAAATACTCTTTGCCTGTTATTCCGTTGAAGACCTTTAAGATAAAGGAAGGCTCGTATATCGAGTTTACTGGTGATATGATGAATCCGCGACTGAGCATCACGGCTCTTGAGGAGAACAAGACTACCGTTGATTTTGGCGACACCAAGCAGTCTGTTACCTTTAACTGTGGCGTGGTACTTTCCAAGACGCTTCAGGACATGGGACTTGAGTTTGTCATAGATGCTCTGGATAACTCTACGGTTAGTGACGAACTGAAGACAAAATCCCTTGAGGAACGCGGAAAGCTTGCTGTCACTATGCTCACTACGGGTATGTATCTCTCAGAGAACAACACTTCGAGCTTCACTATGAACTCGGCACTCAGTTCGTTCTTGCAGCAGGAAATAAATCAGATAGCAGGCTCAGCCCTCCGTACTCTCGACCTCTCCGTGAATATGGAGAATAACTCTGACGAGACTGGTAAGATGCACACCGACTATACGTTTAAGTTCGCCAAGCGTTTCTGGAACAACCGTCTCTCTATTGCTATTGGCGGTAAGATTGCCACAGGTCAGGATGCCAGTGGTCAGAACAATACGTTCTTCGATAACGTGGAGCTTCAGTATCGCACTTCTGCAACCTCTAATCAATACCTTCAGATGTTCTATAAGGCTAAGGTTTATGACTATCTCGAAGGCTATGCCGATCAGTATGGCGCTGGTTATATGTGGAAACGTAAGTTGCAGAACTTCAGGGATATCTTCCAGTTCGGAGATAAGGATCTGGAAATGAGGAGGAGGTTAGGAGCTACCCCTAACCCCGTCCCTTCCCCCGTGATGGGGAAGGGAGCCAGAGACCGACAAGGAGAAGTGAATGGCGTGAAGTTCGGAGTTGATAGTGTAAAAGTGGATAGTGCAAAAGTTAAATTCGAAGGAGTAAAGTAGATAGTTGATTCAAATGAATAATATTTGGAAATACATAGAAAGGCTTTTCGCGGCTATTGGTAATGTCGTTCTGCGCCAGCCTCTTGCCCCTTTACGGGGAAAGATGCCCGTAGGGCAGAAAGGGGTCGTCCTTCTTTCTTTTTTTGTGTTTGCCTCCTGCTCTACCAACCTTGAGCCTGGCGAACAGCTATTCACAGGTTTGAAGCCTATCGACTATCAGAATCATGATAATAGCGACCATTTCACCATGACTCAGGCAGAACTTGAGGCGGCTCTTGCAACTGCCCCTAATGGCGCTTTGTTCGGCTCTTCATACTATCGCACCATTCCATACGCTCTCTGGATTCATAATGCCTGTGAGGGAAAGGAAGGCGGTGTGGCAAAGTGGATTGGCAAGACATTCGGTAAAGCTCCTGTTCTGATGGGTAATGTAAACCCTGAGTTGCGAGTGTCTGTTGCTGAGAACGTGCTCCAGAATCATGGCTATTTCCGTGGAAATGTGGATTATGACATCATCTATGGCAAGGCAAAGACAACGAAGACAGACACCGTGGCACGTCCGCGAACTGCAAAGATTGCCTATACCGTGGATATGGGTCCGCTATATAAAATTGATACTATAAGCTATCATAATTTCCCGCAGGATGCCATGAATCTTATCCAGTCGTCAAAGCCTGAGATAAAGACTGGCGATGCCTTTGATGTTGCGGCTCTTGATGCTGAGCGTAATCGTATAGCCGACCTTTTTCATAATAATGGCTATTACTATTATAATCAGTCATATACCTCTTATTTGGCTGATACCGTCAAAGTTCCTGAAAAGGTGCAGTTACAGGTGCACATGGCTGATTCTCTCCCCGAGGAGGCTACGCAGAAATGGGTTATCGGCAAGGTGGATGTTAATATCCGTCGTCAGAATCAGGAACAGCTCACAGATACCACCCAGAGACGTAGCGTAACCTTGCATTTCCACGGCAAGAAATCGCCTATCCGTGGTCGTGTGATACTTGCCGATGTGCGTCTGCGTCCTAAGATGTTCTATTCCCAGTCCAAGTACGAAGAGTCTATGGAGCGACTTCTCGGCAAGGGCGTGTATTCCACTTCTACCATAGAGTTTAAGAAAGAACTTAATCCTGACGGAACGGTAAAGACCATGCCTGACAACGAGAAATCGGTTACTCGCGAGGGTGAGGACTGTCGTGGTGCGGGAGTTCTTGACATGACTATCAATTGTGTCCTCGACAAACCATACGATGTCACCCTTCAGGCTAACTATCATGGTAACGAGCAAGGCAGAATGGGACCTGGCGTGAGTCTCGGATTTGCCAAGCGTAACGCCTTCCGTGGCGGTGAGGTACTGGGCTTTAACCTGTCGGGAAACTATGAGTTCCAGACTCGTGGCACTAATGAGGATAATAGCGCGAACTATGAGATAAAGGGCGACCTCACGCTTACCTTCCCCCGTTTGCTCGTGCCAAGTTCGCAGAAGAAGCGTCGTCGCTGGCAAACCACTCCTACCACTATAATAAGTGTGGCTCGTGAGACTATCAACAAGAGCGGTTTCTTCCGCAGGCATATCCTCTCGGCTGAAATGGCATATACCTTCCAGCCTACAAAGCAGACCGTTCATCAGCTCTCACCATTAATCGTGGAGTATGACCGCCTTGCGGAAGTGTCTGATAACTATAAGGATAAGGTGGATGAATCGCCTGTTCTGAAGGCTACTCTGAAAGATCATTTCCTTACAAAGATGAAGTATAGCCATAAATATACTTCGCCATCCAATCTCCGCAATCCTATCTATGTTTCGGCTACTGTTACTGAGGCTTCCAATCTCCTCACGCTTGGCTATGACCTTCTTGGCATGAAGAAGAAAGAGGCTTTCAAGACTCCTATTTCGCGTTTTGTTAAGCTGGATGTGGATTACAGGAAGACATGGATGATAGACGAACACTCGTCTGTTGTGGCTCATGCCCAGTTTGGAATTATGAAATGCCTGGGCGATTCTGCTACAGCCCCTTATTCCGAGTATTACTATGTGGGTGGTGCCAACTCTCTCAGGGCTTTTGCTGCAAGATCAGTAGGTCCGGGAAGGTCATACAATCCAAATACGAGATATCATTATGTCAGTAATGTGGGCGATATGAAATGTCTGTTCAATCTTGAATATCGTCCTCGTCTGTTCGGCTCTCTTTATGGTGCTGTGTTCTTGGATGCAGGTAATGTGTGGGCATTCGAGAATCAGGAAAGAACGGAGTCTGATCCTGACTACAAGTATCTGGGTAATGGTTTGGATCGTAAGTTTAAGGGAAACAAATTCCTTACGGACTTTGCCGTAGGAGCAGGCGTAGGTATCAGATACGACCTTGATTTCTTCGTGCTCAGACTTGATTGGGGCTTTGTCCTCCATGATCCGAGCAGTCAGAAGAGCGGTTATTTCAATTTCCCTCGTTTCTCCAAAGGTCAATGTCTTAACTTCGCCATTGGATATCCATTCTAATTAATGTGAGTTCGATGACTTGCCCTAAAGACAAACAGCAAGCTTTTTTTTACTGACAATAATTTTTCGCAAAGCTCAGCAAGCTACGCAAGTTCCCAATCTTACCAATCTTTTACCAATAAAAACACATAAAAATAAATATTATAATTCAAGTTTCGCAAGCTCTGAACTGTTTGGAAGACAGCACTATGCGTAACCATAGGCATACTCGACGAAGGAGAGGATGCCCACGGATAGCAAACAACAACTACATTCCCAGCCTGGAAGGCTGTACCTGATTATCTATGTACTGCCCTCCTCTATGTACTGCCCTCCAGGCAGTTAGGCGGGATTGGCACTATATCCCCGCACATCCTCGTTACACTCGTATGTACGGGGTTACTCATAGTACTGTCTTCCAGACAGTTCTCAACTTGCGAAACTTGAGTATTATAACGTCAGTTCGACGACTTGCTTCAGCTTGATGAGCCTTAGCGAATAATTCAATGGATGCATCTCCGATGCTTGTACTTTACAGAAAATTAATGCGAAATTAATGGGATATTAATGAGAAATTATATGTTTTCGCTCTGCGAACCTACATTAATGATCACAAATGACACATTAATGTCGCATTAATTTCTTTTTGTAGTAAGCGGTTTGTTTTCGTCGAGATTTGTCGAAGACCCACTGACCATAGGGAAGTAACTCACGTTATTATTGGATTGAAGATTGATAAGATTGGGAACTTGCATAGCTTGATGAGCTTCGGCGAATAATTATTGTCAGTTTAAGCGCCGTAGGTGCGATATAATTTCCTATCATGCCGAGAAACATATTTTTTTTTGAGAATTTTATGGATTTACCATTCGCATTTTCCTACAAAGGGAAATGATTTTGATTCGCCTTTAGTATTTTGAATTTTTATGGTTCCTTTTAGTGCCAAAGATTCATAACCCTGTTCTGTTTGTTCTGAAATTGTAATGGTCAGCGTGTATGAGGCATTTGAAAATTCTCTTTCGTGTTTTGATGATCCTTGCTTTATTGAAAGAACTTCTTTCTTTCCGTTTATAATCATATAAGCTGTAAAGAAATCATCTGCAATGAGAAGTTTGTCATTTTTTAAGTCCTCTTGGGATAAATAATATCCACAACATGCTCCATCTATTTCAGATGGATATTCAGGGAGATAATCCAGTTTTAGCGTTGTGTTAGTGCTTTGCGCAAATGTCATTAGCGAAAAGAAACACAAAAATAAAACAATCACATTCTTTTTCATGTTTTTCTATTTTAATAAAGTTAGGGAATATACTAATCATTCATCATCTATGTCACTAGCAATCCAATTGCCTTTGGAACTTGTTCGGTATGCTTGCTTTCCTAAAGGTAAATGCAACACTTCATTGAGAGTTTTGTCTAAGCATAGGATTTCCTCTAAAGAAAGGACAAAGGCATCCGATTCGCTAAGATTCTCCTCTTTTCCAAGGAATTGCCAAGCCCCATCTTTTTCGTGTATAACTCTAATGATTGGAGAGTTGTTGTTTATGACATATTTTGTCGTGATGACATACTGATTATAGTTTATTTCCATTTTTTGTCGGACTATTGGAACTTATGTCATGCAAAAGTAAACAAAAATCTCAAATCAGCCAAGGAAAACAGGGAAAAAGTTTCGACCTGTACGAATTTCCATGACATCATTCCTGCATAGAAAAAATGAGCAACGACTGAATGAAGGAATTGCAGACGCAAGCCTAAAAGATATACCGCAAATTGTAATGTGGAGATTGCAATTTTGCTTTCAAAAAAAGAGTTTTTAAAAAACTCGTCACTCGTCACCCGTAACGCTGTAAGTCGTTATGCCCTTGGTGTTTACAGCGCTGATTCATCCTATGCCACTCGTCACCCGACTCGTCATCAAAATCTGTGTATCTTATTGATAATATGGGTGTTATATGCGTAATTTGCCCTCTCTCTACTCGTCACCCTGAAAAAGGTGACGAGTGAATTAACCCTGCAACTTATTCTGTGTCAGATTGATATGCTATGTGAGGGTGATGAGTGGGTGACGAGTGAAACGAAATGAATCATCGCTGTAATGTCAAGAACCACAGTAACTTGCAGCGCTATGGGTGACGAGTTGACGAGTGTTGTAAAAATTCTTTTTTTCTAATCCATTCGTCTCGCCTCTGCCTTAGGGCCGTTCTACCTCCGTTCCAGGTCCGTTGTAAAACCGTTCCAAGTCCGTTCCCAAGAATGGGAGGAATAACGTGAGTTCAACGTAATTTTTTCTATACTTTGTATAACATTAATTGTGACATTAATAAAACATTAGTTTCGCATTAATTTTTATGTGACCACAGATTTCACAGATATAAGGGATTGTCTCGCTTGCGCTCGTGATTTGCATCTGTGAGAACCCTAAAATCTGTGGTTTATAAAAAAATGGAAGCGGATTTATCTGATTTATCTGATAGCTGGCGCGATATGTATTCCGCTAATATTCAGATAAATCAGATAAATCCGTTTCTTTTTTTCGAGTTCACGTTAATATATTAACGTGAGTTCGATGAATTATAACGCTGTGCTTGGCTACACGAATTATCCGTGAATTAAGCGTAAATTATCGTAAATTTTCAATGAAAGGAAAAGAATTTATGGAAAATTCACGTTCAATTTACGTTAATTTACGTAGCTCCACATAGTGGAAACAAAGAAACTATAATTTCGTCGAACTCACGTTATATTAGAGTCTCGTTCCCCCCTACTTCCTGGGCTGTAAGTGGGGGGTATTTCCGTCATAACTCTCTTGATAAAACCATATAAACACCAAAAACTTACCATTATAACACATTAATATTACCATAGTTTATGGTATTATAATGGTATTATTATGGTAATATAATGGTATTATTATGGTATTATCATTGGACTTACTTCGGAGGAAGTAGGGCTGTTTATAGGAGGAACAGAGTTTAGGGATAGTCTGTAAAATTACGTCAGTTTAACGGGAGTTCGGTGAAAATAAACGCTGCGCTTGGCTCATGAATTAATCGCAAATTATCCGTAAATTAACCGTAAATTATCCGCGAATTTATTATTGTTGACATGAGAGTAAAAGAATTTATGATTAATTCACGGATAATTCACGGGCATTTACGTTCGCCGAAGGCAAAAAATAAGGGGATGCTGAGAAGTTGCAAATTCATAGAACTCACGTTAATTAATAACACGTTAATGCCGTATTCATTTTTTGTGAGTCTTTTTATTATGTGGAATCATTTTACCATTAAAATTTGTGTAGGTAAAAAAAAAGTTGTAATTTTGCACTCGATATTTAGGTGATGGGTGTTAGGTGATGGGTGTTTGTGTTTAGCAAATCATTCCATCGGCAGTAAATACCTTTCACTTGGTGACAAGAACGTATAAAACAAAAAAATATTTATGAAGCCAACACTTTTTCTCCTTGCTGCTGGTATGGGAAGCCGTTATGGCGGCTTGAAGCAGCTTGACGGTCTGGGTCCTAACGGCGAGACCATCATGGATTATAGTATATATGACGCAATTGAGGCCGGTTTCGGCAAGATTGTATGGGTTATCCGTAAGGATTTCGAGGAGCAGTTCCGTAAGCAGATTCTCTCAAAGTATGAGGGTAAGATTAAGTGCGAGCTCTGTTTCCAGGGTATTGATGCTCTGCCAGAGGGTTTCTCTGTACCAGAAGGCCGTGAGAAGCCTTGGGGAACAAACCACGCCGTGCTCATGGGTAAGGACGTTATCAAGGAGCCTTTCTGCGTAATCAACTGCGACGACTTCTACAACCGTGATGCGTTCAAGGTTATCGGCAAGTATCTTGCTGATCTTCCAGAGGGCGCTAAGGGACAGTATGCTATGGTTGGTTTCCGCGTAGGCAATACATTGAGCGAGAACGGAACTGTTAGCCGTGGTGTTTGCTCAAAGGATGAGAAAGGCAACCTCACAACATGTGTTGAGCGTACAAAAATTGCACGTCTTGAGGATGGTACAGTGGCTTATCGTGCTGACAACAAGGAAGATGGCGAGTGGGTTCGCGTAGATGAGAATGCTCCTGTTAGTATGAATATGTGGGGCTTCACTCCTGACTACTTCGAGTATTCTGAGGAGTATTTCAAGGAGTTCCTTTCAGATGAGGCTAACATCAAGAACCTCAAGTCAGAGTTCTTCATTCCTCTGATGGTGAATAAGCTCATCAACGACGGCACAGCAACTTGCAAGGTGCTAGATACTACAAGTAAGTGGTTTGGTGTAACTTATTCTGAGGATCGTCCTGATACCGTAGCTCGTATTGCGAAGCTTGTTGAGGAGGGTGTGTATCCAAACAAACTTTTTTAAAAGGAAACTAACAGCCACTCACCACGGCCCCTCACCCGTCCTGCGGACACCCTCTGACACATACTCGGAGATACTCAATCTCCGACTTCCCCAAGGGGCGAGGGGGAAGTTACTAATGAAACTTTATGGGGATTACTCATAGCGAAAAGAGGTGACTCGGACCTCGCCCCTTGGGGAGAGGATGCCCGTAGGGCAGGTGAGGGGCTGTGGTGAAGGTGTGTGTTCTTTTTCTTTTTTATTTCTTTTTCATGAAATTAAATCTCGTTTCAGAGGCTGAAATATCTCAGCTTCGTGATATTGTGGCCGGGGCTGAGCGTGTGCTTGTCCTCGGCCATACTAACCCTGACGGCGATGCGATAGGCTCTACTCTGACATGGGCAGAGTATATGCGTCAGCAGGGTAAGGAGGCCACGGTGGTGGTTCCTGATATGTTCCCGGACTTTCTTCATTGGATGCCTGGGTCAGAGACCATAGTACGCTATGACAAGCGTCCGGAGCTGGTAGAGAAACTGTTTGCCGAGTGCGATACTATTTTCTGCCTCGACTTCAATGTGCCTTCGCGCGTTACGGAGGCGTTAGGAGAGATTCTTGTGAAAGCTCCGGGAAAGAAAGTGCTTATTGACCATCATCTTGATCCGAAGGTTCCTACGGTCCTGACAATCTCACGTCCAGAGATGAGTAGTACGTCAGAGATGGTTTTCCGACTGATATATCAGTTGGGCGGCTATGAGCAGATGTCGCATAAGATGGCGGTTACCACATATTGTGGTATGATGACCGATACGGGTGGCTTTACGTTCAATTCCAGCCGTCCGGAGATATTCTATGTCATAAGTCTGCTTCTTGAGAAGGGAATAGACAAGGACAAGATATACCGTAATGTGTTCAATAACTTCAGCGACTATCGTCTGCGCCTTGTGGGGTATGTGCTGTATGAGAAACTGAGAATACTCACTCCTCTCAGGGCATCGTATTACATACTGACAAAGCAGGACTTGAAGCGTTTCCACTATCTGAAGGGAGATGCTGAGGGACTTGTGAACATGCCTCTGCAACTGAAGGGGCATCGTCTGTCGATCTCGCTTCGTGAGGATACCGACAAGTCGAACACTATCTGGGTGAGTCTGAGGTCGGTAGATGATTTTCCATGCAACGAGATGGCTGCCCAGTTCTTTAACGGCGGCGGACATAAGAATGCTTCAGGAGGCAGATTGAACTGCTCTGTGGAAGAGGCAGAGGAAATTGTAAAGAAAGCGGTAAAGGCGTTTGCGGAGTTGCTGTAGAAAGCCTAACCAAGCCTTCCCAAAGATAGCCTAACCAAGCCTTCCCAAAGGGAAGGATGTTTTATAGTATAATTACATCCTGCAAGGCTAAAGGCTTGTTAATTAACGTGAGTTCGGTGAAAATAAACGCTGCGCTTGGCTACATGAATTAATCGCAAATTATCCGTAAATTAACCGTAAATTATCCGCGAATTTATTATTGTTGACATGAGAATAAAAGAATTTACGATTAATTCACGGATAATTCACGGGCATTTACGTTCGCCCAAGGCAAAAATTAAGGGGTGATTTCATCGAACTCACGTTAATTATTAATTATTAACTGTTATTTGTGATAATAGTTCGTAATTATTTATTAATTTTGCATTCGAAAAAATCAAAGTTGAAAGTTTTAAGATGAAGAAAATATTTTATGCTGTAGTATCGCTTGTGGCTGTTTGCATGACAATTAGCTCATGTGATGAATACGAGAGCTACGCAGAAAAGCGTGACTATGAGCTTTCCAGACTCTCAAGTTTTATCGATAATCCTACTTTCGGTGAGATTAAGGGGAAGAAGATATCTGTGATTTCGGAAAGCGAATTTCTGAAAGATACTGTTACAGACCTGTCAAAGAATGAGTTCGTGAAATTTGGCAATGGCTTGTATATGCAGATTGTAAGACGTGGTTGCGGCAGCGTTATCAAGGATGGAGAAAGTGCCAGCGTCATTTGTCGTTTCAAGGAGTATAACATCAATGCTAAGGAAGATGATTTGCAATCGCAATTGAGAAATGACAATCCGTTTACTCTACAGGATTATTATGAAAAGTTTGATGTGAGGAAGAATTTAGGAACCTTTTCTGCTTCTTGGAGTGTAAGAGAGGATGGTACGTATCATGGTGTGATGCCGAATAGTTATTTTACCGTAAATGTTTTTGGTCAGATTACGGGTCCTACCAATGTGCCTGAGGGATGGATAGTACCTTTGTCTTACATAAGACTTGGCCGTATAGCAAATGAGAATGACGAGCTTGCCAAGGTGCGTCTGATAGTTCCTCATAGTATGGGACATACTGAGTCAAATGACCGTATATATGCTTGCTATTATGAAATTACATACGAAAGAGGCATTTAGCAGAGAGTAAAGATTAAAGTTGAAAGTGTAAAGTAAAAAAATAGTTATATGACACTCATAAAATCAATTTCTGGTATTCGTGGTACTATCGGCGGTCCTGCTGGTGATACCCTTAATCCGCTTGATATCGTAAAGTTTACATCGGCTTACGCTACATTTATCCGTAAGAGTACAAAGAACCCAACTAACAAGATTGTTGTTGGTCGTGATGCACGTATCTCAGGTGAGATGGTGAAGAACGTGGTTTGCGGTACGTTGATGGGCATGGGCTATGATGTTATCAATATCGGACTTGCATCTACTCCTACAACCGAGCTTGCCGTTACTATGGCAGGTGCTGATGGCGGTATCATCATAACTGCTTCTCACAACCCACGCCATTGGAATGCTCTCAAGCTCCTTAATGCTCGTGGTGAGTTCCTTACAAAGGATGACGGAAATGAGGTTCTTGCTATTGCTGAGGCAGAGGCATTTGAGTATGCTGATGTTGACCACATGGGTAAATATACAGAAGAAAACTTTGACGACCGTCATGTTGAGGCTGTGCTCAATCTCAAGCTTACAGATGTTGAGGCAATAAAGAAGGCAGGATTCCGTGTAGTTGTTGATTCTATCAATTCTGTTGGTGGTATTATCCTTCCTAAGCTCCTTGACAAGCTTGGTGTGGAATATAAGTTCCTTAATGGAGAGGCTAATGGTGACTTTGCACATAATCCAGAGCCACTTGAGAAGAATCTCACAGGTATTATGGGTGAACTGGCAAAGGGCGGATATGACCTCGGTATCGTGGTTGATCCTGACGTTGACCGTCTTGCATTCATCTGTGAGGATGGTAAGATGTTCGGTGAGGAATATACCCTTGTAAGCGTTGCCGACTATGTTCTTGAGCATACCCCGGGTGCAACTGTAAGCAACCTCAGTTCTACACGTGCCCTTCGTGATGTAACCGAGAAGCATGGTGGCGTATATAGTGCTGCTGCGGTAGGTGAGGTTAACGTAACTACAAAGATGCGTGAGGTAGGTGCTGTAATCGGTGGTGAAGGTAATGGTGGAGTAATCTATCCAGAGAGCCACTATGGTCGTGATGCCCTTGTCGGTATTGCTCTGTTCCTTTCATCTCTCGCTCATAAGGGCGTGAAAGTTAGTGAGCTCCGTAAGACTTTCCCTGAGTATTTCATTGCAAAGAACCGCATAGACCTTACCCCAAGTACCGATGTGGATGCAATCCTCGCAAAGGTGAAGGATATGTATTCTGCTCAGCCAGATGCTAAGGTTAATGATATTGACGGCGTTAAGATTGATTTCCCTGATATGTGGGTACATCTCCGCAAGTCAAACACAGAGCCAATCATCCGTGTTTATTCTGAGGCACACTCTATGGAGGAGGCCGATGCTATCGGCAAGAAGATTATGGGAGTAGTATATTCATTCCAGTAAACGACTATAATTGATAATATGAATGGGCAATGTCTTTCGTAGGCATTGCCCTTTTCTTTTGAAATTCTTAGGGGATAATTATCAATTATAAATTATAAATTAACGCAAGAAAGGTATTCCACACGGAATACCTTTCTTGCGTTTCGAGCCTCTTGTCGGATTCGAACCAACGACCCCGAGATTACAAATCACGTGCTCTGGCCAACTGAGCTAAAGAGGCAGGGTGGGCAGCTACTTACATCGCGCCGCTACAACCAACTACCTTTGCTACGTTCCCGTCCTGGAGGATTCGAAGGGAGCTGGCCGTGCAAGACTGCCCGTGCCCGTCTTGCGTTTTTTGCGGGTGCAAAGGTAGTAAAAATAAATGAATAATGAATGATGAATAATGGATAATTGGTCTGTCGTTAACTTTAATTAACAAGTAGGAAATCCTATTTCTCCTTATAAATGCGTGTGCGCGAGTGAAAAAATTAAAAAATTAGCATAAAGCAAGAAAAATGTTGTGATTTCATGTTGTGATGTTCTGAAAAATGAGTAACTTTGTAGCCAATTAGTGCATATAAGAAAATGATAACAGTTGAGGAATATAAGCAATTGAAGGCTTTTGCCCGTTTGGATGGGGCTATGCTTGGCGTAATAATGTGTGTCACGTTCTTTGCTTTTGTGGCAAGTCTCAGTAATACTGCATGGCAGATGGCATACATGATAGGTGTGATTGCCGTGCCTGTGTTCGTGGCTTTCCGCGTGAGGAACTATCGTGATAACATTGTTAAGAAGCGTGTGAGCTTCCGCCGTGCAGCAGCATATAGTATGCATTGTTTTGGCTATTCGTCATTGATACTTGCCATTGTGATGTATGTTTACTTCCAGTATTTCGATCATGGCATGATGCTTGCGAGTCTGAGAAGTTATTTTGACACTCCTGAGATGCAGGAGGCAATGAAAATATATGGTGTGAAGAAATCGCTGTTTGAAGATCAGCTGACGGTAATGTCATCACTCCGTCCAATAGACGTAGCTTTCTCTATGATATCTAATACGCTGTTTGCCGGTTTGGCTTGCAGTTTGTTGATAGCCGTAATATCAAGGCGTACTCCACGTGTGGTGACAGAGAATCGTAACTAAGGAAAACAAGAATCGAAAATGAATATATCAGTTATAGTACCTCTGTTCAATGAGGAAGAGTCTCTGCCAGAATTGTACGCTTGGATAGAGCGTGTGATGAAGGCTAATAACTTTACATACGAGGTAATATTTGTAAACGACGGAAGTACCGACCGCTCATGGGATGTGATTCGTGAGCTTAGCGAGAAATCGGAAAATGTGCGTGGTATAAAGTTCCGTCGTAACTACGGAAAGTCACCAGCTCTTTATTGCGGTTTCAAGGAGGCAAAAGGAGATGTCGTCATCACTATGGATGCAGACCTTCAGGATTCACCTGACGAGATACCGGAACTTTACCGTATGATTGTGGAGGATGGTTATGACCTCGTGTCTGGTTATAAGCAGAACCGCAAGCAGGGTGACCCGCTTTCAAAGACAATCCCGACAAAACTCTTTAATGCTACGGCGCGCAAGGTGAGTGGCATACATAATCTGCACGATTTCAACTGCGGACTCAAGGCTTATCGTAAGGAGGTTGTGAAGAATATCGAGGTTTATGGTGAGATGCATCGCTATATCCCATACCTTGCAAAGCAGGCAGGCTTTTCAAAGATTGGCGAGAAGCCGGTTCATCATCAGGCGAGAAAGTTCGGTAAATCCAAGTTCATGGGATGGAACAGATTTGTCAATGGTTATCTTGACCTCATGACTCTTTGGTTCCTGAGTACTTTCGGCAGAAAACCGATGCATGTGTTCGGATTCCTCGGTACGTTGGTGTTCCTTGTAGGTTTCCTTTCAGCCTTTGGTATTGGCGCAGATAAGCTCTGGGCTTTGTATCATGGTGTTCCACAGAGGCTTGTAACCGACTGTCCTTGGTTCTATATCGCTCTCACTATGATGATGATTGGTACTCAACTCTTCCTCGCAGGTTTCTTGGGTGATTTGATCAGCCGTTCTTCTCAGGGACGTAATGACTATCAGATTGAGGAGGGGATAAGATGCGAAAAGTAGTCTTTGCCCTGTTCGCTTTTGCTGGCTTGCTGTTAGGATGTACATCTGTTGACTGCTCGATGAACAATTCTGTGGCTGGAGTATATGCCTTTCTGCCAGCCAGAAACGATAGCTTGGGTAATTGGAATGACAGTAGTCTTACTGTTGTCGTGAAGGGCATTGAAGGCGAGGATACAATAATGAATAAGAATGCGATTTCTTCAAACTTCAGTCTGCCTGTGAGCTATACGCAGGATGTGGATGAGTTCCGTTTTCTGTTGCAGGACACTTCATATAACACAGTTGCTGTAGATACTATTCGTATCAGAAAGAATAATGAGCCTATCTTTGAAGGTGTGGATTGTGCCTTGCGCTATCATCACAAAGTTCTTTCAGCCACCACGACAAAGCATTTTCTGGATACAATCGAAGTAAATAATGATTATATTAGTAATGACCTTACGAAAGTTCACTTCTCTCTCTACCTTCAGCCTTCTAAGCGCTTTGCTGTTTCTAAGCGCCCCCTTGTCAGCTCAGAAAAGGATTGAGGTTGCCAAAGACACAACGGCTTTTTTCCAAGGTGCGGTGGCTGGTGTGGATCTTTTCGGGGCAGTCCAAAGGCAAGTGTCGGATTATGGGCAGTATGAGGCATTCCTCCGATTGAATCTGAAAGGAAAGTATTTCCCTACGTTTGAACTCGGAAGAGGCGACGCAGAGCATAAAGAGGATATAGATGAAAATATAGGCAAACAGATAACGACCAAGAGCAAAGGTCTGTATGGACGTATTGGATGTGACTTTAATGTTTTGAAGAATAAGCACGACATCTACAAACTGTTCGTCGGCTTTCGTTATGCCTATACAAAATTTGACTTCGAGTATTATCATCCAGGTGTGAAAGACCCTGTATGGGGTGGGACAAAGGATTGTTTTGTAGAAGACAAAGGACGCTATGCTCATTGGCTCGAAGGAGTCTTCGGAGTTGATGCAAAGATAGTAGGACCTGTTCATCTCGGCTGGACTTTTAGGTATCGCCGTCGTATAGCTTCGAGTGACTACAAAATGGGTGATGTTTGGTATGTTCCGGGTTTTGGGCGTTCAGACAAGACCAACTTGGGTGGTACCTTTAATATTAGCATCGGCATTTAGGCTGACGCAATTGATAATTGAAAATCATTCAGATGGATAAGAGAATAAAACTTGCACTTCCACTTGTTGCCATAGCTATCATTATAGCCATTGCTGTTATGATGGGGCATAAGGATGAACCATACCAGCGTAACTCGGGACTGATCTTTGGGACAAGCTATAATATCACCTATCAATGTGCTGAAGATCATAAGGCTGATATAGAGAAGGCACTTGTTGAGGTTGATGCTTCTCTGTCGCCTTTTAATGATACTTCAATCATTACCCACGTCAACAGGAATGAGGATGTTGTTCTTGATAAACTCTTTTTGGATGTGTTCCGTCTGGCTCAGAAGATCAATGCAGATACTAAAGGTGCTTTTGATATCACAGTCGCTCCTCTCGTAAATGCTTGGGGATTTGGTTTCAAGAATGGACTCAATCCGGATGACAAGACTATAGACAGTCTTCGTCAGGTGGTTGGATTTCAGAAGATCCGCCTTGAAAACGACAAGATTGTGAAACTTGATCCACGTGTTATGCTCGATTGCTCTGCTATTGCCAAAGGATATGGAGTGGATGTGGTGGCAAATCTTCTTCGTGATTTCGGTATCAAGAACTTTATGGTCGAGATTGGTGGAGAGGTTGTGACATCAGGTGTGAATCCGGACAGGCAACCTTGGAGAATAGGTGTCACAAAGCCAACAGATGATTCTCTGAGCGTGAATAATGAGTTGCAAACAGTCATCAATGTTACTGATAAGGCAATGGCAACAAGCGGAAACTATCGTAATTTCTATTATAAGGGTGGAAGGAAATACGCCCATACCATTGATCCTAAGACCGGATACCCAGTACAGCATAGTATTCTCTCGGCTACAGTCATAACTAATGATTGTGCTACAGCAGATGCCTATGCCACATCGTTCATGGTTCTTGGAATGGAGGATGCGAAAAAGGTGCTAAATCGTCATCCTGAGATGATGGCATATTTCATATATAGTGATGAGCATGGTCAGAATCAGGTTTGGTTTTCACCTTCTTTGAAGGACAAAATAGCACAGTAGCCTATGAACTACGATATTCAATCCTTGCTACAGTTGCCGCTATTCTTAGGAATGGGACGTAGCGAACTTGCTGATATTGAGCAGGAATTTCCTATCGGTGATGCTCATACCAAGCGTGGCACGATTCTTGCTTCGGAAAATGAAGCATGCACAGCGTTGGTGCTTGTGGCGAGGGGTACGGTAACGCTATCTTCGAGAAGTGACGACCGTTCGTATGAGATCATAGAGACACTACAGGCTCCGTTGCTTATCCAGCCAGAACATATCTTCGGCATCAAGCAACGTTACACGTCAACATTCTGCGCTCAGACATATTGTGAGGTGATTAGGCTTGAAAAGCCAATGGTATTAAGACTTATGGAGTTGTCTATGACATTCCGTCTTAATCTGATGAATATCATAGCTACACAAAGTCAGAGAAATTCGCGGAGAGTTTGGCATCAGATGAGTGAAGATATAGAAAAGCGAATCATTAGATTCATCAAAGACCGATGTATCTATCCTGCCGGACAGAAACAACTCCGTACAAAGATGACTGTCTTAGCAAGAGAATTGGGATGTTCCCGGTTGGAAATTTCAGAAGCACTTCATCGCCTTGAAGAAAAACAACTGCTGATAGTCAGGCGCACTATAATAGAGATACCGATGTTGCAGTTGCTGTAGGGCCTCTCCCCCCGCTTTGCACATACTCGAAGATACTCAATCTTCGACTTCCCGCCGTAGGGAGAGAGCCGGAAAGCCCAAGAACTAATTGATAACGAATAATGCATAATTAATAAAGAATAGCAAAATTGCCTGTCGCGCTCCGGCTCCCTCCCTACGGGGGAGGGCGGGGGGAGAGGCCGTAAAAATATATAATTATGGTTAATCCATTTTTTGAGAAATATACAACTCCACATCAGACTCCACCTTTCAACCTTATAAAGATGGAGCATTACGAGGAAGCCTTCATGGAAGGCATCCGTCGTGATGATGAACATATTGATAAACTCATTAATAATCCAGAACCTCCTACGTTCGATAATACAATAATCGATACAGAGGATGATAATGGTTATTACGACCTTCTGGATAATGTTTCCACCGTCTTCTTCAATCTCCTTTCTGCTGAGACTAATGACGAGATGGACGCACTTGCACAGAAACTTCAGCCAATCCTGACCAAGCACGCAAACGATGTTCGCTTGAATAAGCGACTTTTTGAACGTATCAAGGCTGTATATGATCTTTATAACAATCCTGTAGAAGGTGCACCTGCTCCTCGTGAACTTACTGCTGAGGAACAGCGACTTCTTGAAAAGAGCTATGACGGTTTTGTTCGTTCAGGTGCCTTGCTTGATGAAGCAGGAAAGGATAAGCTTCGCGCTATAAGTGAGGAGGCTAGTATGCTTGGATTGCAGTTCTCTCAGAATCTTCTGAAAGAGAAGAAAGCGTTCAAACTGCACATTACCGATGAGGCAGACCTTGCCGGACTTCCAGATACTCAGATTCAGGCAGCTGCTCTTGCAGCCAAGGAGAATAACCTTGACGGATGGGTATTTACCCTTGACTTCCCAAGCTATTCACCTTTCATGCAGTATTCTGAGAAGCGTGAGCTTCGTAAGAAGATGTTCATGGCTTACAATACCGTTTGTACCCATGATAATGAGCAGAACAACATAGAGATATGTAAGCGACTTATCAATCTTCGTCGTGAACTCGCACAGCTCCTTGGGTATGAGACCTACGCTGACTATGTGCTCAAGCATCGTATGGCAGCCAATGTTCAGAATGTATATAACCTCCTTGATCAGCTTGTGGAGGCATATAAGCCAACAGCTCTTAAGGAGAAGGAAGAACTTCGTGATATGGCGCGTCAGGCTATGGGAGAAGACTTTGTACTTGAGCCTTGGGATGCTCCGTTCTATTCACATAAGCTTCAATTGGAGAAGTATAATGTGGATTCAGAGATGGTCCGTCCATATCTTGAACTGAATAATGTCATTAAGGGCGTTTTCGGACTTGCAACACGTCTTTATGGCATCACTTTCAAGGAAAACAAGGATATTCCAGTATATCATCCGGATGTAAAAGCATACGAGGTTTTCGATAAGGACGGTTCTTATCTTGCTGTTCTCTTTGCCGACTTCCATCCTCGTAAGGGAAAGCAGGGAGGTGCTTGGATGACGGAGTACCAGGGACAATGGATCAACCTGAAGGGTGAGAATGTGCGTCCTCATGTGAGTGTTGTGATGAATCTCACGAAACCTACGGATGAGAAACCGGCCCTCCTTACTCTTGGAGAGGTGGAAACTTTCCTTCATGAGTTCGGTCATTCACTTCATGGAATGTTTGCCAATACCCGTTTCTCCAGTCTTTCGGGTACAAACGTATGGTGGGACTTTGTTGAACTTCCGTCGCAGTTCATGGAGAACTACTCCCTTGAGCGTGACTTCCTCAATACCTTCGCCTTCCATTATCAGACAGGTGAACCAATGCCAGACGAACTTATCCAACGTCTCATTGATGCCCGTAACTTCGGTGTTGCATCGGCTTGTATGCGTCAGGTTAGTTTCGGACTCCTCGATATGGCATACTATACCAAGAGTGAGGCATTCGATGAGGATCTTATCAAGTTCGAGAAAAAGGCATGGGAGAAGGCTATCATCGGCAAGCAACTGGAGAATACGTGTATGACCGTTCAGTTCTCTCATATCATGGCTGGCGGATATGCTGCTGGATATTATAGCTATAAATGGGCTGAGGTGCTTGATGCTGATGCTTTTGCCGTGTTTAAGCGTGAGGGTATCTTTAACCAGAATACAGCACAGCGTTTCCGTGACTGTATCCTCTCAAAAGGTGGAACGGAACATCCTATGACGCTCTACAAGCGATTCCGAGGTGGGGAGCCTACTATCGATGCTTTGCTTGAGAGGAACGGAATAAAAAAATGATAAATGAAAAATGAAAAATGAAAAATAATAAAATACAAGTTAGTATATACCGCTAATAAGTTATACCACCAAATGTAATCTGTATTTTTCATTTTTCATTTCTATATTTTTAATTTAAAAACAGCTATGGACAAGCAGAAAATTCTTGATGGACGCTATATGCGAATGGCCGCAATATGGGCAGAGAATAGTTACTGTAAGCGTCGCCAGGTGGGTGCCCTTGTAGTAAAGGACAATCGCATCATAAGTGATGGTTACAACGGTACGCCGAGTGGCTTTGAGAATGTATGTGAGGATGATTCCAACGTGACCTATCCTTATGTACTTCATGCAGAGGCTAATGCCATTACGAAGCTTGCCCGTAGTCATAACAATAGCGACAATGCCACTCTCTATGTCACGGATTCCCCATGTATAGAGTGTGCCAAGCTTATAATTCAGGCCGGCATAAAGCGTGTGGTGTATGGTCGCGACTATCGTCTTTCGGATGGAATTGATCTCCTTCGCAGGGCTGGTATTGAAGTTGTAAAAAATGAGATAAATGAAGAATAGATATATGCCTCTTCTGATGGCTCTATGTGTAGTCATCGGTATTGTGATTGGAACTTTTTATGCCAACCACTTCTCTGGTAACAGATTGAACATCATTAATTCGGGCAGTAATCGTCTGAATAACCTGCTTCATATCATTGACGATCAGTATGTTGATACTGTCAATATCAATGACCTTGTAGAAAAGGCTATTCCGCAGATAGTGTCTGAACTCGACCCTCATTCTGCGTATATCTCTGCAGCCGAAGCTCAGAATGTTGTTGACGACCTTAAAGGCTCTTTCTTCGGTGTGGGCATTGAGTTTGTCATTCGCGAGGATACAATTCATGTCCAGAATGTCATTGCCGATGGACCGGCAGAACGTGCCGGTCTCCTTGCCGGAGACAAGATTGTAGCTGTTGATGGAAAGAAATTCGTTGGTAAGGAAGTTACATCCGAGGAAGCTCAACGTCGTTTGAAGGGCGAGAAAGGCTCTAAGGTGAAGGTTGGTGTATTGCGTTATGGATGTAAGAAGGTATTGGAATACAGTATCACTCGTGATGAGATTAAGACGAAGAGTGTTTCTGCTGCCTATATGATAGATGGCAATACTGGCTATATCAAGGTAAAGAACTTTGGCGAAACCACTTATGCGGAGTTCCTTGTTGCACTTGCCACACTCTCTCAGGAAGGTTTTAGCAACCTTATCGTCGATCTCCGTGATAATACTGGTGGCTATCTGGAGTCTGCTGTTCAGATGGCTAATGAGTTCCTTCCATCCAATAGTCTTATTGTATATACTGAAGGCCGTAAGTCTCCTCGTAGAGACTACAGGTCTGACGGACGTGGCTCTTATCAGAAGATACCTCTCGTAGTCCTTATTAATGAAAATTCTGCTTCTGCATCTGAGATCTTTGCTGGTGCTATGCAGGATAATGATCGTGCGAAGATTATTGGTATTCGTTCTTTCGGAAAGGGCCTTGTTCAGCAGCAGTTGCGTTTCCATGATGGAAGTATCATACGCCTTACTGTTGCTCGTTACTATACACCTTCTGGCCGATGCATACAGAAACCGTATGTTGCAGGTGAAGGTGATAACTATAGTCAGGATATTGTGGCACGTTATAAGAGTGGTGAGTTCTTCTCTCAGGATTCAATCAAGCATTCAGGTCCTAAGTTCCATACCAAGGCTGGTCGTGTGGTATATGGCGGTGGTGGTATCACTCCTGATATCTTCGTTGCAGAGGATACGACTAGCATTACAAGCTACTATACTCAGGCTGCGGCAAGTGGACTAATCCTACAGTTCGCATTTACTTATACTGATGCAAACCGACTGAAGTTGAATAACTTTAAGGAAATGCAGGAACTTGCAAATTACCTTGTCAAGCAGAATACCGTTGAGTTGTTCGCTGATTATGCTAATTCACATGGCTTGCAGCGTAGGAATCTGATGATTCGCAAGTCACATGCCCTCCTTGAGCGCTATATAAACAGCCGTATCATATATAATATGTTGAACGAGCAGGCTTGGCATCAGTATCTTAACCAGAAGGATCCTGTGATAAATGCCGCGCTGAAGGTGTTTGGCAAGAAAAAATAGCATCTCCAGTATGGACAAGAAAGAACTTCGCAGATATATCCGTGAACAGAAGCGACATTTCACCTCACAACAGTTGGGTGAAATGTCGCTCTGTATTATGTCATCTGTTCTTACGCATCCTCGCGTTCAGGAAGCGGATACAATATTGATGTATCACTCGCTTCCTGACGAGGTAGATACCCATTCTGCTCTTGACCAGCTCCTTGCGATGGGCAAAAAGGTTCTTTTGCCTAAGGTGGTAAGCGATACTGAGATGACAATCCATGAATACACAGGAGCGGATTCTCTTCAACCAAGTGAACCTTACGGAATCCTCGAGCCCACAACTCCCGAATTGTCAATTATCAATTGTCAATTATCAATTGCCATTGTCCCTGGTATGGCGTTTGACAAGCAAAGACATCGTTTAGGTAGGGGAAAAGGTTACTATGACCGTTTCCTCTCTCAGATTCCTAACATATATAAGATAGGTGTGTGTTTTCCTTTTCAAATGCTTGAAAGCATTCCATCAGAATCTACGGATGTTGTTATGGATGAGGTGATAACATCGCTTAATTTATAGTAATTTATTTTTTTTCATGTTTTTCCTGTCACTCCGTCACATCGTCTGAAAATCAATTAGTTAAGTGTGACAGGAGAAATTTTTTCCTGTCACGCTCCTATCACACATACAATGTTTTGTGACAGCAATGTGACAGTAGAAACTCCTTCCTGTCACGCTTAACTCGCTGACATTCAATAAGTATGACGGTGTGACAGGAAAATGCATAAAAAACTTTTTTTATTTCAACAGCCAATGAAAAAACACATCGGTAAGCAATGACTGTGTATTGTTTCTTTTTTGATGTAAGGTAGTAGCAACTCCAATCCAGCTCCAATTCAGGTCCAATCTAAGTCCAATTCAGGTCCAATGCAGAATTGGAGATCTATTGTCTTTGTAATGATATTGTTTTTGTGCTGCTATACTATACCTCCCCTTTACCCTTTACTCTTTATTCTTTACTCAATTATTATATAAGCCTGATATCTCTTATCACCTGACTGCCTACCGCATTATTGAGTTTGTTTATAAGCTCGGTCTTCATCATACTGACCTCTGAGCGAAGGGCAGGGTTCTCTATATGTACGCAAAGGTCCTGATTACGTATGTATTTCTCTGTGGTATATTTAGCTACAACTTCTCCAGCAACATTGTCCCATGCCTCTATAAGACGCTTTTGTAATAAAGGCGTCTCCAGACCGTTCTGCCGTATTATAACGCGCATAAGGTCGCTTACTTTTATAGGATGTTGTCGGAACATGAAGCCTAACCAAGCCTTCCCAAAGGGAAGGATGTTTTATACATTCTTTCGCTAAACGAAGGCTTGGCTTATTATTTATAAAAACGAATTACATATTAATGAATAGTACTATCTAACATCCTTCCCTTTGGGAAGGCTTGGTTAGGCTTTTATTTCTCCTTTTTCTACATGGAAAAGCTTGTAGTCAAAGTCTCCATTCTGTAGAATCTGATCAAGATGATCTCGGTTTGTATCCGTGATGAATATCTGTCCAAAGTTGATGCCCGATACCAGTTGAACGATATTCTCCACACGCTTTGCGTCGAGTTTGTCGAAGATATCGTCAAGAAGGAGTAGGGGAGTGTTGGCGTTGAAGGTAGAGCAGAGGAAACCGAATTGCGCGAGTTTCAGAGATATGACGTATGTCTTGTTCTGTCCCTGACTGCCCTCTCTCTTTAATGGGTAATCGCCAAGCATCATCTCCAGATCATCACGATGAATACCATGAAGGGAATAGCCTAAGATACGGTCCTTCGGTCTGCTCTTCTGAATGGTCTCAAGTAACGGACCACGTTGACAATGTGACACATACCTTAATGTGACGTTTTCGTGATCTCCTGAAATCTTACTGTAAATAGACTGGAATACAGGAGTGAAATTCTTGATGAAATCCTCACGTTTCTGATAGATAATCTCACCATATTTTGCCATCTCCATTTCCCATAATTCCATTAGAGTCGCATCAGGTTCAGGGTCTTGCTTGAGAAGAACATTCCTTTGTTGCAGAGCCTTATTGTAGGCAATAAGGGAATTAAGGTAGCTGCTGTCAAACTGCGAGATAACCATGTCAAGGAAACGGCGTCTCTCCTCGCTACCGCCATGAATGAGAACGGTATCATCGGGAGATACCATGATAAGAGGTACGAGACCGATATGTTCTGCCAGTTTCTTGTATGCCTTCTTATTCCTTTTGAACTGCTTCTTTGTGCCACGCTTCATTCCGGCATATAGCTCTTCACGAGCACCGGAATCGGTTACGTATTCAGCGTTTATCATAAAGAAGTCAGTATCATGTCGTATCACGCTCGAATCAATATTCGTGGTAGTGGAACGGCAGAATGACATATAATGCACAGCATCGAGTACGTTAGTCTTACCCTCGCCATTGCTGCCTATAAAGCAGTTTATCTTAGGCGAGAGTTCCAACTTCGCATCCGCTATATTCTTATAGTTTAATATGGAGATATTCTTGAGTATCATCTTAGAGAAAGCTCTTTTTGAATATCTTCCAAAAGATATTCATCGCTCATTAATTGCAATCCGTATTTCGGATCATTTAATTGTTTGAAAGTCTTGGTTGAGTAGAAATACCCTAACGCTTGTTCATCGGAAATATGCATAGCCTTTGCAAGAAGCATTACTATATGTGCTTTTTTCCTGCATAATACATTGTCTCTCATTATCAATCCTCCTCATCTATTGTAAGATGCACGCATCCTAAATACCTAAGATAATTGTCAATGACTTCTTGGTTGAGAATACAGAGTTGATGATTGACTTTCTTGTATCGTAATTGTCCCAATGCTTGCTCTGCTGTGATTATTCCTTTTTCATAGTCCTCAACTGTATCAATGACATTATCATTAGCAACACCGCCTTCTACTATGTCATATTGCTTGTGAATGAAACCTCCGTGTCGGCAGTCAATTACGTAATCCAACCATTCAAGATTGTATTCCTCAAAAATCTTATGCCTGTATCGGGATTTATCAATAGAGTCATAGTCGAAGTCGTATTTGTTCAATATCGGCTTTGCTGACGGACCTTGTCTTTCTGCAATAACCTTCGCCCAAGCCTCTGCTTGAGATTGCAATCTGGTTAGATAGAAACCTGGACCAAAATCGAGTTTTTTCCTTCCTACATTAACCAGAGGATGTTCTATTGAGATAAAAGAACCATGAAAAAGGGTTGTCATGCCTCGCCCTCCTTCTTTGCTGCTTCCCAGTTAAGAAGCGTTTCAACAATATCGTCTGTAACGTATTCAAGACTTTGCGTGTGGAGTTCTTCATAGTGCTTGAATAATCGCCTATGAACAAGCCCTTGTGCTTGCAACCTGTCATACATCTCTTTTTCCGAGATGTTCAGTTTCTTTGCTCCGTTTGCTATTGCCGTCAAAGCAAAGTTTAACTGCCTGAATTGTTGCGATTCTTGAATGTTGTGCATAGCCTATTGTCATTATTTGCCTACAAAATTACTCCTTTTCTGCCGTAAAAACAAAAAAAACAACAAATAAATTTCAATTTCTCATATATTTTCTGTAATTTTGCGGCGCAAAGTGATTTTGAAAAATAAAATAGGTGTTATCCAACCTTCGAAAATCATTATCACAATAACTACGCAATAATAAAAAAGATCATAAAAAAGAATGGAAAATTCAACTATTAACCAGGAAGCTCCAAAGACAGAGCAGTACCTGAACAATCAGGAGACTTTCTTCCTGAAGTACAAGAAAGCAATCATCGCGGCTGTTGTTGCCGTTATCGTAATTATCGCTGGTTCTATTGCATTCAGCACATTCTATTGGGGACCACGTGCAGACAAGGCTTCTACAGCTCTTGCAAATGCACAGGAACTCTTCGCAAATGAGCAGTTCGAGAAGGCTCTCAATGGCGATAAGGGTTCAGAGGGATTCCTCGCAGTAGCAAGCAACTATAGCGGCACAGATGCTGCTAACCTCGCTAATCTCTATGCAGGTCTCTGCTATGCCAACCTCGGTAAGTGGCAGGATGCAGTAAAGTATCTCGAAGATTTCTCTGCTCAGGATGATGCTATGATCAGTCCTGCTGCTCTCGCAGCTCTCGGCAACGCATACGCTCACACTAACCAGATTGACAAGGCTGTCTCTGCTCTCAAGGATGCAGCAAGCAAGGCTGACTCTGAGGCTGAGGATGGCGTTAACAATTCAATATCACCATCTGCACTTATTCAGGCAGCTCGTCTTCTCGAGAGCCAGAACAAGAAGGATGAGGCTCTTAAAATCTATCAGACTGTCAAGGAGAAGTACGTTAACTCTGCTGCTTCTATGGATATTGATAAGTACATTGAACGTTTGAGCAAGTAATGGACTTATCCGATTTATCTACGCTGATACAGCAACTTTCCACAAAGAAGGTTCCCGATGCCAGTAATATGTGTTTTGGTATCGTGGTATCAGAAAACAAGGCCGATATATCAGGCAATCTCCTTCGTGGATGCGTCCTCACGCTTGAAGAGCATGGGGCGCTTCCCGAGAATATACACATCAAGACTGTTCCTTCTGCATTCCAGCTTGTATATGGTGCAAACCAGATGACGCTCACAGGCAACTATGATGCCGTTATCCTGCTTGGATGTATAATAAGAGGTGAAACCTCACAGTTCGACCTCTTAGGTCATGGAATATACGATGGTATATCCCACTTGATGACTTTCAAGGAAACTCCTATCGTTTGTGGTGTTCTCACCACAGAGACAATGGAACAGGCAATTGCTCGCTCACAGCACGGTCCTCTTAATAGAGGAGCAGAAAGTGCGGTCGAGGCAATAAAAATGGCGAAGTTTTAATACTTTGCCATTTTTTATTTATTGTAAACAAGAATTCGGAGAAAAAGGAAACTTAGAGATACCCCCATTTCTTTTTCAATAAAAACTCATGTTCTTCCGTAAGCAATTCTATTCTGATTACAACACGGCAATCTTTTTCTTTGTACTATGAAACAAGGAATGAGTCCATCCCATACGTTTCATGATTGTGTCGAATAAAGTGGTTTCGGATTTAGGAATGTGTAGCTCGTATGTAACCTCTGCATCATCAGCAATATTAGCTTGTCGAGCGGAAGCATACACCTCCTGTATTATCTCTCGTAATTCTTCTGTTGTTTCTTCGGAAGGATTTCCGCTAAGAGCATGAGCAGCGAGACGTTCAGCCTCCCTTAGTTCTCCACATTGAAGGGCTAATGTTGATGCACTTCTGAACAAAATAGACAAGCCCGGCTCTGGATTTTTCATTTCCTCAGCCTTCCAAGCAACATCCTTTTCTATCTCATAAGCCTGATGATAGAAATCGTGTGCTTGGTCTTTGTCGCCTTGCTTGAGAGCTTTATCTCCCATATAAGCAAGATCCATCGCTTTGTCGTGTAGAGTCAATAGTTCGCTCATAGTGCTTTTTTATTAAATAGTGCCTTGGGAGCACTAAATTCTACAATACTGATATATGCGGGCAATCCTGTCTTGTCTGTGGGCGTTACTTGTTGTTCCTTCTGTCTGAACCTGTTATTTATGGTATTTATAAGCGATTCCTTCTCTATCCCAGAAATTTCGAGTCTTGCTTTCGGAATATAAAGTTCATCGTTGCAATCACCTAATGTATAGTCAAAGCCCGTTCCTTTCCTTGAGCGTGATATTATTGTATAGCCTGTTATTTGCTTGGCAAGCAATACACTAATCCCGATAGCAGCCATTTCCGTGTTATCTTGATGATCGGCATAGCATCTATCCATCTGCTCATTAAAGGTGTCCTTCCAAAGAATATCCATATTCTCCTTTTCCATTCCGTCAATAGAAATGCTGGTAGGAGATGTATGTCCATTTCTATGAAGCATTACCACACAGTTATCCATTAAGTCTGCTCCAAAAACAGAGGTTATTCCCGGCATACCAGAAACTAAATCTGTCAAATTGATTTTCACAGGAATATTATCCATAGTTGTGAGTGCTAATGGTTTCTTGTTGCAAAATTACATTTTTTCATTCATATTCCCAAAACTTCTGCCGATAAATTACTTACTTTACCCATACTTTTCGGCCATTTATAATGTTGAGGCCCTTCTGAGGCTTTGAGAGTCGAATGCCATTGAGGTTGTAAATGGCCATATTAGAGTCATTAAACATGAAATCCGTAATAGCATCGTTTATGCCTGTTACGTCATCCTCGAAGCGGAAAGTGAGAGCCTTGGCAGGATTCGCGGAATCTTTGATGACATACGCCTTGTGAGCTTCAAGCGGATGTGTGGACCACTCGTAGAATCCTAATCCATTACTTCCGAATGAAAGGATATAGCTGTTTGCTACAGCTGTGGCTATTACGATATCAGAACCTATAAGCTCATTGTCGGTATTATCAATCGTGAGTTCTGATTCGCTTGTGGTAAGAGGAATCTGTTTTGTTTTGATCTGATACAGATCTCCAGGAATAGGAACTCCTGCCTCTTCGTTAGGCATCATTCTGAGAATAACAGGCACATTTTTCGGAATTATATCATTATCGTCATCATCCTTTGCCTCTATTGCCGTTAGTACAAGGTTATTGCCTTCAATCTTGCCTTTGTATGCCTTTACACCAGTAGGAAGGATATGGGCTATTTGCGAGTCGTAGAATGTTCTGAAATAGTTGCCTGTCAATTGTGTTTCTGCCGAATAGGCATCAATATCAACCACTATTGTATTCCAATGGGCATAGATGGTTTGGTCGCCGTCTATACTATATATATCAGAAGTCAAAACCTCTGTATCTGTTTCTGAACCGCCATTCGGGGTAGTGTACCATCCTTTGAACGCAAATCCATAGCGGGTAGGAGTTGGCAGAGTTCCATAAGCAGCATCGTAGGTTACGGATTGTGTTGATGGGCTGAGGGCATCACCATTCTGTACATCGAAGTTCAAGGTATATGTATTCGCTGTCCAGTTGGCATATAGAGTGCTTGGGTTAGTGGTGATATTCCAATAACTTACGCTAACCATATTCTCATCATAATATTGTGTGCCGCCTCCGTTTGGCGAAGTATAATATCCGGCGAATGTGTATCCTGTTCTTGAAGGTGCTGTTGCTGATGGCATAGCACTATCATAAGTGCCAGTTACATAGGCTGTTCCGCCAGAACCGCCTTGCTTGTCAAGATTTATGGTACATTTATTTGCCTCCCACTTAGCGTATAGAGTGCTTGGGTTTGTGTCAATATCCCAATTATGCGCACTATTCATATCCTCAGCATAATATTGCGTACCACCTCCGTTTTGTTCTGAATAATATCCTTTGAATGTGTATCCTGTCCTTGAAGGTGCTGTTGCTGATGGCATAGCACTATCAAAGGTGGCAGTTACAGAAGATGTTCCACCTGTAACACCTTGCTTATCAAGATTTACGGTATATTGTTTTACAGTCCACTTTGCATAGAGAGTGCTTGGGTTAGTGGTGATATTCCAATTATGAGTACTACTCATATCGGCATCATAGTATTGCGTACCACCTCCGTTTGGTTCTGAGTAATATCCTCCAAAGGTATAACCTGTTCTTGTTGGTGCTTCTGCTGAAGGCATAGCACTATCATAAGTGGCATTTACAGAGGCAGTTCCACCAGAACCGTTTTGCTTGTCAAGTGTAACGGTATATGTGTTTGCCGTCCAATGTGCATGTATAGTAACGTCAGCAGCTCCCATGATGGTCTCGCTTGATACGGCATCACCACCAATAGCCTGAGTGTACCATCCTCCAAATGTGTAGCCTGTCCTTGTTGGTGTAGGCAACTCGCCATACGCAGTATTATAGGTAACCTCCTTATGGTCAGTAGAAAGAGCGTTGCCACCATTCACATCGTAGGTTAATGTATAGTCGTTGATAGTCCAATGAGCGTATAGAATAAGGTCTGCGCTAATTGAACTTAAAGCTTCAGATACAGGTGTCCCACCTTCCATTTCTGTGTACCAGCCTTGGAATGTGTAGCCTTCGCGAGTTGTTGTAGGCAAGCTAAGCCCATTATTAGTTCCGTCGCTATATCTTTTCACTTGCGTATCACTACATGCTGTAGAAGTACCACCATTTGATATGAAATAAACATTGTAAATGTTGTATAATATATCACCTGGCACATAATCTATACCATCTTCACCTTCCTTATAAACGGCACGACCTCTGTTCGTTGGACGAGGACATTCATCTACGCCAATTGTCTGAGTCCAAGATGTAGAACCATTAGTTTTATCATTCATAGTATAGCATAGCCCACCATTTTCACAGCTAGCTTGGCTTGATCTATAGTTGACTGTTCCTTCTATTCGATTATTTGCTGTACAGGATTCAAGAACATAATATGGCTTCGGGAACGTAGACCAGACATGTGAAATATAAGTATTTCTAATGGGATCGGGATCATTTTTCATAAAATAAGTCTTGTCTGCTATCGCTAATCCACCTATAGCATTATAACTAGGGGTGGTTGGTCTAAAGGTGTAATTAAAAGTGCCATAAGAACCGCATCTTGTGAGAAAAGCTGTCGTACTGCTCGCATCAGCATCAATTCTGCCGCATGCAGCAGCCATTGAGTATTTTGCGTAAAGTGTTACATTCTTGACTATTACGTTTTTTATTGTGGCATTTTTTGCATAGCCAATAAGTCCTGCTTGGTCATAGTCGTCATTGTCTGCCATTGTGAGATTTGACACTATATATCCATTGCCGTTAAATATTCCTTGGAATGGCATAGAGTATGTTCCAATAGGAGTCCATGTCTTTCCGCTCATGTCAATATCTGTTGCAAGTATGCCCTTTATTGATGTAGAGCCACTATTTACCATTGTTGCAAAGTCGAGCAAATCGTCGGCTGTGGCTATAACATAAATGTCATTGAAGGTTGGATCCCATTGTGCGTAAAGAGTAATTTCAGAATACTCTTCGGTAGCAAATATCACATCTCCCGGTTGGTAGCCTCTTCCTGTACCATCGGCTTTCGTATTCCATTCCAAAAACTGGTTTTGTTTATGGGATGTCGCATCGCGTTTTGTGAATATATTGTCTCTTACATTATCGGCTAATCTGACCAACTGTGGTTCCATTGTTCCATAACCACCATTGCTGTCATAGTTTACTTTTATGGTTTTATCTGTATGACAATCAGCCCAATAGGCATAAAGTGTATTGATGAGACCTGTATCATCGTCCCATACTCTTTTGCTGCTCATATCGGGGTAATAGTATTGTGTACCAGCTCCGTTTTCCGCTGTGAAATATCCCATAAAGGTATAGTTCGCTTTTGTTGGCGCTGTTGCCGATGGCATGGCACTATCATAAGTGGCAGAGACTGATGTTGTTCCGCCTGTACCGCCATTAGCGTCAAGTGTTACGGTATATGAATTTGCCGTCCAATGAGCATAGAGCGTCGTTGTATTATTTGCCTTGTCCCATATGTGGGCACTACTCATATCTGCGTTATAGTATTTTGTGCCCTCTCCGTTTGCCTCTGTGAAATACCCATGAAATGTATAGCCAGTTCTTGTTGGTGCTGTTGCTGATGGCATAGCACTATCGTAAGTGGCGGTAACAGATGATGTTCCGCCAGTACCACTTTGATTGTCTAATGTTACGGTGTATGTGTTTGGAATCCAATCTGCCTCTAAAGTAATATTGTCTGGAGCGTTCAAAGACACATTTAGAGAACTGTTTGTACTACTTGCAATTGTTGTAATTGGATAGACAAACGTTCCACTCGCATCATATACTTGGGTTGATGTGCCTTTTATCTTATATCCGTTGAAGGTATATCCAGTTCTTGTTTTTTCAGCAGTTGTCAAGTCCATGTCTTCTATTACAGTACCATAGTAAATGGCTCTGAGAGGTGATGACTCTCCGTCTATCGTAAATGTTGTTGCGATAGCAGAAGGCATTTGGGCGTTGGTCGTAATCTCTGACTTATGTGTGGGGTCGTAAGCATTTGATTCCAAAGCTGGCTGGTTTGATGTTGTATTTTGTATATAGAGATTTCCATTGTCTCCTGTTTTGGTGTTGTCGTATGATTGTGCCTGATTGTCATCTTGTGTTGGATTGCTTGATTGTTTTCTGATGTTTCCACCATCACCTCCATTTCCTCCATATCCACCATATCCACCACCTCCGATTTGATAAGGCACAGATCCAGAGAAACCACCGTTGCCACCTCTACCGCCAAAATAGTATAGGGTAGTTCCTGTATCAGAGGCTCCGTTTTGACCATTTGTGCCATGTAATGCCTTTGGTGTGTATTCGTGTGTAATAACTGTAACGTTTCCTATTATATAGACATTGCCCATATCATATCCTGCTATGCCTGTTATGACTCCGCTGTCTCCGGGACCGCCATTACCTTCGCCAAGAACACCATATTTATTCTCTCCTGCTTTTCCGCCTTTACCGCCATTGCCACCACTACCTCCATAACCGCCAATTGCAGCGGCTGCACCACCGCCACCACCGCCACCGCTACCGCCAGCTCCTCCATAATTGTTCACTCCACTTTGGCCTGCTTGTCCATTGCCGCCAGAACCTCCTGCACCTGCATCACCACCTTGTACGTCAAGTGTTCCTTCGCCAGTAATTATAAGAGTCGCACCATTGGGTACGCTGATGGCTGGTTTAGCTCCTGTACCACCTGTTCCTCCATTTTGAGGACCACTACTTGTTGGGGCAAGTCCTGATCCTCCAGATGTACCTGATGATCCTTTGATTTTGAGTGTAATGCCTGCAGGGATATAGATAGTTACAGGACCACCAGTAGTAGGTACTACAAGTGTTCCGTTGATTGTTACGGTATCTCCAGATGTAGGGGTGACTGTATATATTGTTCCACCAGCAAGAACTATGTTTCCAGAGCCATTAAGGGTGGTAGGAAGTGCCGTTTGTCCCCACGCTTCCGCAACTCCTATGATAAGAGTGAATATGATGAGTATGATATTTTTCATTTTCATAGAATTCAATTACTTGTAAGGTTATTATTTCTAGAGAAATAAGCAACGATGTCATCACTTGGGATTTTAGCTGTGACAACATATTTGCAAAGATAAGCATTTCCTTTGAAAATATGCAAATAAAAAGTGAAAAAGTTTGATTTTACCTCACTTTTTTAACAATTCACGTTCCTTTTGAAAGGAAATTGTTATTGGGAAAGTAAATTAACTGGTAAATTAAATTCAGTAAATTTTATTTTGGAACACAGATAACACGGATCTTACAGATAAAAAGTTTCCTTAAGCAGGGGAGTTTGGAGAGAGTGAAATTCGTTCGGTTTGTATGCTGATTGTGATATTTGTGTAAATATCAATTGATGTCATGTTGCGATGATGGATAAAAGAATGTATATGATACTTGTGTGTGAATATAAATGAAAGGTATTGCCGTCGGATATTTCCCGAATGTCTTTCGATGAAACTCTTAGGTTTCTCCATCGATTCTCCATCGATACTCCATCGAAACGATGGACTTGCTATGGAGTTGATATGGAGTAACGATGGAGTATCTTCGGTGGAATAGCGAAGAATTAGCCTCGGTGAATGTGGGAAATGACGATAGATTAACGTTTGCGCTTTTTGCGTAAACTTGCATTATTAACTTTAGATATATGGCTTTTTTACAAAGATTTTTATGCAAAAAGGGGCGTGAATTGTTAAAATTGACATTTTCCGTTCTTTTTTCCGAGTTTTTCTTTGAAGTTTCGGAAAAAATCAGTATCTTTACACTCAGTTTCCGCAATTTATCTCTTTAGAGATAGCTTACACTTACACTAAAACCGAATAATATAATGCTGAAGATCATAAAAAACATATATATCGCAATGCTGATCCTATTCGTTGTGGGTGCTTGTTCTCACGATGAATTCGTTGAGGCGCCGCAGACGCAGGACGAAATTGTCTTTGCCGCTACGTCGGGCAAAGTAACCCGTGCCGATATTTCCCCACTTGCAAATTATATTGACAACTTCCGTATTTATGGTACAGATACCAAGGGGGGAAGAAGCGAACTTGTGTTCAACAACTATGTGCTCTGGTATGATGAGAATGTTTCGCAAAGCAACACGAGTTTTTGGGAGTATGTGGGCTATGATCCTGTTGACAATAAGCTTCAAACCATAAAGTACTGGGATTTCTCTGCCTTCCCTTACACTTTCTGGGCAATAGCTGGAGCCGACAAAGGCAGTTTCACCCAAAAGGATGAGTTGGGCAGAATATCCTCTTTCGAGACATACATGTCAGAATCGGCTGCTGATTTCCCGATACTTTTCTATACAAAGCCAACAGTAATAGAGAAACATCAATACACAGATCCTGTCACCTTCCAGTTTTTAGGAGCGCATAGTCGTGTTCGCTTTGCATTCTATGAGACTGTGCCTGGATATGCTGTGAAGGATGTGAAGTTCCATATCGGCTCTGGAAGTACTCAATATACGGAGTGTACGGTAAACGGAAAATTCAATATGTCAGGAACCCTTACTCTTGGTTATGACTATTCAGATTCTGATAATCCGAATGTGAATGTAGGCTTGACAGATGCTGTTCAGGCAGTTTCCCATACCTTTGGCAACCTGAACTATACCACGGCGGCAAGTGGATGGCTGGCTCAGAATAGCGGTAGTAACTATCTTGGAGTTCTTACTTCTGCCCCTACATACGCCGGTGATGCTTCTGCTCCTGGCTACTATACCTGTGTGTTGCCATTCCAGGACAACGATACCCCGATATCCATATCTGTTGACTATACTCTCGTTTCGCTTGACAAGTCAGGACAGGAGATAAACGTGACAGATGCCACAGCGGTAGTACCTATACAGTTCTGCCAATGGAAGCCTAACTATTCATATACATATCTCTTCAAGATAACAGACAGCGAGTTGTCGCCAATCACCTTTGTGGCTTTTGGAGAGACAGACAACATAACGGATAATGAGCAGGGAACAATAACTACTGTGGATTCTGAGTATAGCATCACAACCCATCAGAAGGGCGATACTGATGAATACGGCATAACATACGAGTCTTCACCATACATAGCAGGAAGACCAATAGAGGTTTCTGCCGTTAAGATTGAAGGCCTGGAAAACGTGGTTCTCGTATCTGAGAGCGCGGAAGCAAGTGATTTCCTGCGCATCTATCATCAGAAAACGGCTAATGAGTGGGTGGCTGAGGCTGACACGTCAGAGCCTGTAACGAGTATTTCCTATAATGCAGGAATAGCAACATTCGAGCCGTCGATGACAGGTACCTACCGCATAGAATTATGGCATAAGGCAGAAGGCGAGGAGCCGGAAAGGAAGGCTGTGAAGATAGTTGCCATAGGAGCCGTACTTCATGGTACTGGCCATACGGGCACAGACCTTGGAAATGGCGGATCAGAAGACGTTGAACTTAAAGAAAACAGCACACCATGAAAAAGCTCAATACTATAATATACCTCTCGGCTATCGTACTCACGATGGCTTGTACCTCTTCCAACGATATTGATGAAATCGCGGAAGAGGCAGACGCTTTGTATGTGGAAACATCGGCGATGCTTGGCGACGCTAATGTTCAGGCAAAGGTAACACGTGCCCATTGGAATGACGACAATCAGTTCGCTTGGGATAATAGTTCAAACGAGATGGTTGTCGTAGTGAAGGAAACAGCTACCGGAAATATCATACCTTGGGGCACTAATAAGAGCAGTAGTGCCAGGGTAAAGAATGTTACCGGTTTAGAAGATGTTGTGAGTGTTGCTTCCATAACCTCCAACTCCGGAATATTGAAAAATGAGATACAGAAGATAACTATAGGACAGTCACCTGTATATTTCCTGTCTCCTATTCTTCCAGATGCAAATGGCAGTTCTGTAGATGCAGACGGAATAGTGACTCTTGCTCTTCCTAACGACTTTGTTCATGATGGAACACCAAGTCTGGCAGATTTCAAGAAATACACATACATCAAGGCAGAGTCAACAGTCACAGAGATAGGCAGAGCCCAGATACAGACTGCCCCTGCTCACTTTACCGGTCTCCCTGCCGTAATCCGTTTTGCTGTGACAAATGATAGGGGAGATAAAGTAAAGGTTACAAGCATATCCGTAAATGTAGCAGGGAATGTTACGGGCGGTTTCCCTAAGACCGTAACATGGACTCCTGGCGAGTCAAGTAATCCGAGCCTTGCAATATCTACAATATTGTATAAGACCTTGCAGGCAAGTATGGGATCTGCGGGATATGGATTGTCGGCAAAGGGAACAGAAGGTTTTTCTGCCAACTTCTACGCATTCACATTTCCTGCATCATTCGCAGGAGCAACATTGACTCTGAATGGCAAGGACAGTTCGAATCATACATTCTCTTACAGTTGCGATATTCCGGCAAAGGTCTTTGAAAGCGGTAAGATCTACACATGGAATATCACTTTGGCGGATGATTTCATGAATCTGAGTTTCTTTGACCATGAAGAAGATATCTTCCAATGGTAGAGCCAAAAGGTAGAAGGGCAAAAGCCTTAGTCCTTAGTCTTTAGTCTTTAGACTTTAGACTTTTGACTTTAGACTTTAGACTTCTAAACTCTAAACACTAAATTGTTATGAAAAATGAATCACTACATAATATGAAGAGTCTTATGAGTTTCAATACCATAAGAAGAATCCTCCCTCTTGGGGGATGCGGGATTCTTTTCCTTTTCGCATTTGTTGCTTGCACCTCAGATGAGGATGGAAATTCTGATAATAGATTGCCCATCACCTTCTCTTGTTCAGAAGATGGTGTGACTCGTGCAGAGGTCAGCCTTAGTGAGTTTATCTCTGATTTCAAGGTGTATGGCATTAATGGTGATATTAGCGGTAGTGGTAATGCTGCAACATTTACGAAGAAGAATACCGTATTCCCTGACTATCAGGTCTGGCATACGGAGAATCTGGCAAATACCACATCAACAAATACAGCAAACTGGGAGTATGTGGGAACTGTAGAGGGTGCTTACGGTTCTGAGGAGCAGACGATAAAGTACTGGGATGAAAAGCGCGACGGCCATTACTTCTGGGCTATAGGTGATTTCTCAAAGAGAGGCGGTTATGACTATACAGAGAGCACTCTTCCTGACCCTCATGTTATAGAGGTAGAGAACATCACGCAGATGGATGTGCAGGATGACAGTAAATGTCTGTATTTCACCAAGCCGAAGTACGTGCCAAAGAGTAAGTATGGTCAGCCTGTAACTCTTACCTTCCTGCGCTATTGCTCACGAATCCGTATCGGTTTCTATGAGGATATAACCCAGTCAGGTGGAGATAAGCGATATAAGGTTGTTGGCGTGGACTTCTATAGAGTGAATGATGATGGAACATTCAATACTAATGAATTGCCTACAACGAATGTCTGCCTTAGAGGTAATTTCGTAAATGAAGGTAAAGTCAGGCTTACATATACCAATGCCTCTTTCAAGGGAGGGGATAATATTGATAATGTGACAACCGAGACGGTTCCTGTAGAAAACGGAGCTTCCAAATATATGGATTTTGGTGTACTTAATATTGCCGGAACTCAGAGTGGTGTCCTTCCAACCTCTTCTTCAGAGGCTTTGTTTACCACTAATAATGGTTCGCAATATACTAAGGTCTTGCCATACAATAATACCGAAGGTCTCACCCTTCAATGTGATATATTGGTTCATAATCAGAACGAGTCGCAATTTACACAGCAGAATGTATTGGCATCAATACCGGCACATTATACCAACTGGCAACCAAACCAGTCATACACATATATCTTCAAAATCGTCACTACGCCTGATGGGGCTGCAATAATTCTGGCTAATGTGGAAGTTGAGAGCTGGAAGAGCGACGGATTGATAGAGGATGAATGGCATAATTGGTAAATGAAAAGTGAAAAATACGAGTTGGTATTAACCCCTGAACACTAATCACTAAACTCTAATCAATATATAGAATGAAAAAAAGAACTCTACATATATATACCTTATTAGGAATATTCGTTGGTATGCTCTTCACATCCTGTTCAAAGGATGCGGTTGAGGACAATGCCGACAAGCATGATGTGAAGTTTGGTGTTGGCTTTGCTGATGTCTGGAAGGAAGGAATCTTCAACAGCAATACAGCCAAGGCTGTGACACGTGGAGAGTTGACAAGGTTAGACCCTCCTATGACTCCTGTTCTGTATAAGGTGTTTGTGAAGGCAACAAGTAAGATTGATGCTGCATCCCAGTTGGATTTGACGTTGACGAACATGTCAAGTTCGGGAGCTCTCAATTCCGAGGGTGTTACAGAATTCGGAATTACTCCTGCTGACGAGATAATAGAGGAAAACTATACCTTATTTAACTATGAGGCAAGGACTGTTATCCCTGAGAGTTTCACGGAAGATACTAATTATGATAATGTATGGGACTCTGAGACAATTCCTTTGTTCAGCTCTGTTGACTATCTCTCAGGTACAGGTATAACGGAAAACCAGAATCTCCGAGTATATTTCCCATTGAAGCATAACACAGTTCTTGTGCGCTTCGTGCTTGGAGTCAATAGCGAGGTGGAGGCTATCAGAACCATTCGCCTTACTAATTTGAATATATATAGTAGTACAGGTTTGGGAACGAATGGAAAGCCTGTATATGATAAAAATGATGCTTCAACATTGATAGCTTCGGCTACCCCTGCCGCTCCCGGGGATGCGCTTACAGTCGTAGGTCGTAATTGTTTGGAGTTTCATGTCAATCCAAATTCCCCTTTGCTTTTTGAAACTGTCGATGGAATAGAAGAGGAAAAAGCATATCTCAGGACTATCCTGATAGTTGCTGAATATGATGTATATGATAAAAATGATCAACTCACCCGTAAGGGCTGTATCGCCCAGAATACCCTCGCATTAGGATTCACTTCTAAAGAAGCTGGTAAATATTTCGATATATATGCAACCGTGAGCCCTGATTTCCTCTACGTTCTCAGCGATGGGGATAAGGAAACTGCGGATGTCGTGTTGAGATGAGGCCTCTCCCCCCGCCCTCTCCCATAGAGAGGGAGCCGGAAGGCGAAAGGGAAGTGAAAAGAGAAAAGTGAATAGTGAAGAAACTTTAGTTCGGCGGCCAAAGGGAAAGCCAATTTAAGTTACACTAATCTCTAATCACTAAACACTAATCTCTAATCACTAATCACTAAACTCTAAACTCTAAACCAAACGAACCCTCCTAAATATCAATACTAAAAACACTTACAGTTATGATGAAGAAAATGATATACAATAAGATGGAATTGAATAGAGAAAATAAAAATATAAAGGCATTTGGACATACAATGTTACACTTCCTTTCGCCTTCCGGCTCCCTCCCTACGGATGAGGGCGGGAGGAGAGGCTACTGTCGTATCCTTTCCTTCCTTCTCCTCCTCTTCTTCTCTTTTGCTACTGCTAATGCTCAGGACCCTTGGGACGGTTCTGTTGCTTCAAAGTTTGCAAGCGGTACGGGTACAAAGGCAGATCCGTATATCATTTCCAATGCAGCGGAGCTGGCACGCTTTGGTGAGCAGTATAATAACTCAACATCTTACTATAAGATAACTGCGGATATTAACCTCGGTGGCAGAGAATGGGAATATCATCAAGACAAAACCTTCAAGGGGCATCTTGTTGGTGATAAGCGTAATGGGGCTAAGCCTGTAATCAGCAATTATAAAATCATTGTGCCTAATAATGACAGATGCTATGGATTGCTTGGTACAGTCAGCAATGGTGAAATCAGGAATATCGGTGTTTCTACGGTTTCCGTAACCTTTGGTGTTAATATTAGTAATTCAGTAAAGGTTGGTTCATTTATAGGAAATGTGGAAAGTGGTTCGTTGGTGGAAGATTGTTCTGCTGAAAATATAACAGTCAATTCAGGTTCGGCATCGGCCTCTACATCATATTGTAGTGGCTTTATTGGCAGAATCGGAAATGGATATTCTGTTGTTCGGAACTGCTCTGTAAAAGTGTGTACTTTCACTATTTCTGGAAGTATAGACAAAGGAGGTAACTATGCCACTTTGGTTGGTCGTATGGACAATGGATCGTTGGTTGAAGGTTGTAGTACCGAGGATATTACGATTACTGCCAATTATTCACTCACGGGACCAAACCTATCGGGTTTGGTGGGGAGTATGTATGGTAGTAGTTCATCACGTGCTGTAATCACCAAATGCTCCGTTAAGAATGTTACGATGAACATTGGGGGAAATTTGGGAAAGATGGCAGTTGGTGGTATCGTTGGTTGGGCAGGAAAGGACGGAAATGCGTTTGGATATGCAGACATAACGCGATGCAAGACAACAGGATTGAAGATATATTTTTCTGGTAAACTGAATGCATCAGCTGTTACCGCTGATATCCGTATTGGTGGTATGGTGGGTAAGTTGGAGAAAGACTGCAAAGTGACAGACTGCTTGCTATACGAAAGTTCTGAATATGGTAAGAACTACATTGGGTCAAACCCAAACGTAAATGTAAACAATACGTTTTGCAGAAATATCTGTATGTATGTTGGTGGTGTTGTCGGCAGTACTGTGGATCAGGGCAGCACGAATGCCGCCAATCAAATAGTTATTGAGCGATGTGTGGCATATTGCGACTTCGACTTTACTGGTTACAAATCAGTTGAAACAGGCAATTTGTCAAAGAATAATTTCGTGATTGGTGGTGTTATTGGCAGACTGTATAATCCATACTATATCCCAACAACACTATATTATAGTGGTAAGGTGAAAGCCCCGTATTGCGTTGTTGGTCCTCTTGTTGGTACGTTCCTGAAAAGTAAGGACTCTAATGAATTTATCTATAATGACTATTCTGGAGTAAATAACACCAGAGCCAATGCGGCAGATTATAGTAAATGGTATTATGATGACTATCAGTTATGGCTTACTTCCAGCGTGATCAATTCCGGTAAGACAATGAACGGTAGCTATACCACTGAAGGCTATGCTACAATCGGCGATGTAAGCGGTTGGACAGAGAATAGTATCTCTGGAACGGGAAAGAAATCCAAGACCATCCTGCCATACACAAAAAATCTTGCGTATTCTGCCAGTAACCTGAATATCGACAAGGCTATCAGCCCTAACTACACCGAGAATATAACGAATTTCCCTGACTATTACATGTACTATGCCCAAGGTGTGAACCGTGGTAGCTATCAGGGCAATTTCAACACCGTGCTTGCAGCCTTGCGTGAGGCTGAGGATGGTCCTTTTTGGGATGTGGATGCTAATGGAAAGATAGTCATGTATGAGTTCGTGGCTACGGAGAAGATGAAAGCTACCGATGCCTTCAAATCTATCCTTACCATTCATAATGATGATGGTTCGGCACTTCCTTCTGGTTATACCTACGAATGGAAGGTGGATGGCACAACCATAGGCACAGATAGTTCTATAGAAACGGCAAGAGGCATGGAGGCAAAGACTGCCACCGTGCATATCTCAAATGGCGGTTCTCCGATAGGCGAGTGTACCGTTACCATACCACGAAAGGAATGGTATGATTACGGTTCAATGGCAAGTGCACCGACTAATGGAAACGGAACGGCTGAGAATCCATATCAGATAGCTACGTCAAGCGACCTTGCATGGATGGGCTATCATGTTTCTGAGATTGATGCCGAGAATACGGAACACTATGTGCTTACGGCTGATATAGATCTTGGCAATGCGTGGTGGTCACCAATGAACGGAATGGAGGAAACGGGCGTAGGCGCGTTTGCCGGAGTATTCGACGGACAGGGACATACCATCAGTAACCTGCATATAGACTGGGAAGCTAACTATGCGGCTGCTGCCAATTTCGGACTTTTCTCCATTATCAAGGGTACGGCTGCCCAATGGGCTGTTGTGAAGAACCTCGTCATTGCCGATGCTGTGGTTTCTAAGGAAGCAAGCGATAACATTTTGGGCAACAGGTGTGTAGGCATCCTTGCCGGTAATGTGAAGGAATATTCGCAGATAGAGAATGTCATTGTGCGCAACTCCGAAATGAAGGCTTCTGCCACGGCAAGCGCACAGAACGGTAAGGAACTGTACTTTGGCGGCTTGGTAGGAAAAATCAATTCTTCTAGCAATAACTATAGTTTCCTTAATATCTCTACTGATGTGGAAATTAACCTTTCTGGCATTAATGTCAATACTGCTAGTAAAATAGCTGTTGGTGGTTTGGTAGGTCAATGGCAGGCCAATGCAAAGACATGTGTTAAGAATGTCTATGCCCTTGGCGACATCACGATACCGTCTGGATTAACGAATGTGGGTTCTGTTTTTGGCCAGAACTATGGCGGACTTACCGATGCTGTAAAGGCTACAATCTTTTATTTGAATGCGGCAAGACAGAATGTGGGTACACAGAAAGAGTTGGCAGACTATGCCACCACATTCCTTGCTACTGCTAATGAGACGGTATGGGCACGAGAAGATCTGTATCCGTGGGTATATAGTATGACTCCTGGCTATGGCCTTTCTTACCTGAAGATGGTGGTTGTTGACAATAACGCAGGATTGCCACGCTTGGATCTGCACACGCTCGAAATCAAGGGCCGCGAGCTTGATGAATACACATACAAGTGGTATCTCAACGGCGAGGAGATTGGTAGCGGAACTACTTGCTCTGTCCGTCCATCTATTCCGAGCGATAACCTCTCACTTCATATCGACGTACAGAAGAACGGCAGTACGGTAGCAACTCTGTCGGCAGCTGTACCGATGCTTATATTTGCAGGTTCAGGAACATCGGCTGCTGATCCGTATCTCATAGGTCACAAGGAAGAACTGCTTCTGCTGTCATATCTCAGTAATCAGTCTGCTTCCTACGAATACTATGGCAAGACAACGGCAGACTATAACCAGGCATATTATCTGCTTGATGCGGATGTAGATCTTACAGGTGTGACGGATTTCACTCCTATCGGTTCTGTAAAGGATAATTATCTGGCAGAGAACTGCTTCCGTGGACACTTCGATGGTAAGGGCCTCTCCATTACTGGTATGAATATACTATGGAAGGCTGGTGATGTGAATGCGGAAGTAAATCGCGTATGGGGACTCTTCGGAGCTGTTCAGGGTGTTAGTGGTACACAGAAAGCTATCATACAGAATCTTGTCATCAAGAATGCCGTACTCACTCATGATACCGGCAATACATCATTCTATTATAACGGCACATCAGGTACGGCAAACAACTGCTATGTTGGTGTGCTGGCTGGAGTCGTCGGTGCAAATGCCACAATACAGAATATAGAGGTGAGCAACTGTAGCATAACTGACAATGGCTCAACACAATATGGCGTTGCAAAGCATAGGTTGTCTGTTGGAGGTATAATCGGACGTTCGCAATACTCTTTCGCATCCGATGCAGGCGATATGAATACGACTACCACCATTCGTCTTTTGGTATCCGACTGTGACATAACCATTAACTCTGCAAAATTCGAGAATGGAGCAACAAGTGCCGACCAGTACAAGGTTGATGTTGCAGGTATCATAGGTTCCATGATGTCTTCTGGAGCATCTGCTACTATGCCTTGGCCGAACTATACCTATTATACAGGTAAGGTGAAGGCTATAGGAAAGGCTATGGTAAGCCCTTTGTTCTCAGTTGGTGCTTTCAGAAATAACACCCGAAGCGACTATGACTACTACTGTAATCTGTATGTCGGCAAGATAAATGCTGCAGAGTCAGATCCTGTCAGCAACATATTCTACGACAATCGCTTTAAGATATACTATGACGGTGCATATAGGGATATAACCGACTCCTATCCTGCCATCAGCGACAACAATGCCCAGAGAAATCCATGTGATATGGGTGCAAGGACAATCCTTTCACACTCATACTATGATACCAAGTGGCATCACCAGAAAGACTTGCAGGACTATTACTATCAAGGTGTAAACTATGGAGCATACGTTGACCTGATGGATGCAAGTGCCATGTCGGCAGTTGCGTCAGCATTCAGTACCGGACGAAGCGAGGCAACCTTTAACGACGAGATAAAGGCGTTTGGCTTCACATTCGGAGCAGATGGTAAACTGCATCTCGGAGAAGTGTTCGACATCACGTTTACCGATGACAACTTGGGTGATGCTTCAAAATTTGTCCATACTCTGACTGTCACCAATAAGTTGGGCGATGAGGGCTTGACTTATAAATGGTATGTCAATGGTGAAGAGAAACCATATAGCAATAGCGAGGAAATACGCCTTGGTGTAACTCCACAGCTCGTATATGTCAAGGTGTTCAGAGGTTCTGATCTGAAATATACAACCGAGGTTATAGAACTTCCACGCGGATATATATTCTCTGCTGACTATAGTCCTAAGTACGATTTTTCAGGTTCGTTTACCGTTACCCCTGATAATTACTTCACCGAAGGAGGTTACACCTATAGCTACGACTGGCAGGAATGGTCGGATGGTACAACCACAAACTTGAACTATACAGCCCAGCAATGCTTCGATGCTAACCGTTCATATATCGAGAGCGTGACGCAAGGTTCAACTCCAGTTCTGGAGGCAAACTGGTCTGCAGATATCTATGCCAACCCTTCAAACTATACTGTAACATATAAGCACATAATGACTGACGTTATCTCTGCAGAGGAGTATGCTGCCCTTTCTGCTGGAGAGCAGGCTGACTATATGTCGCTGGGTGATGGCACATACGGTAAGGATGGCGGTGAATACACACCATTATCTACAAGTGATACATATACATCCAGTTCTTCAGGAAAGATTCCACTATCAGGTGGCGAGACTGCTTCTGGTGCAACTCTCTCTGGTGCAAATGAAAACAAGACATATTATTGCACCGTGACGGCTACTGATGCGCAATGGAATACCTTCGTAGCAAATCACGGCACGGAAGATATATATAAGGATCTCATCGCGAAATACGAGACATCGTTCACCACAGAGCTGACGGTAAAGTACATCAAGTCTATTATTGTCTATCTACATACAAAGAATACAGAGACGATAAACGGAGTGTCATATCCTTCAGGAAATGACGAAAACGACGGAAAGACTGATCAGACTCCTGTAAGGACATGGCAGAAGGCTTATAGTCTGCTCAAGGAAAATGCACCATGGGACGAGAACTATATCGTGCTGATTGGAACAAGTAGTAGAGAAGCTACGTGTGACCAAGATAATGGTAATAAAGGATTCTCTATCACCTCCAGTCTTCAGGGAAATGCGGTGTCTGAAACCTACGTACAATGGAAAGCGAAGGTTGATGACTCTCACCTTGCAAAGAATGCTACCATCACAGGTAAGTGGGAAGGTGTGGACTATGGCGGTGTAATTGAAGCCTATGAGGATGGAAATAATGGAGTTAAGTATATCGGACTATTTGGCGATACCCGTTTCAAGAATATTACCTTCAATCATGATTCCAGAGCCAAGCACTCAAGCTATATCTTCTGCCAGTATCATAACCTTGAGATGGGCGATAGCGTTCAGATGACAGGATTCACAAAAAATGCCCCTGGATATGGAACTATCGATGGAGCGAAGACTTCTTCTTTCCAGATTTATGGCGGTTTGAACAATGACAAGCGCTTCCGCACCGACAAAGGCGTATTGGATATGGATGCTATGGATGCTTCAATGCCTCATGGTAAGGAAGGCTTCACTATTACGTTGAAGTCAGGACATTATTCCTGCATCACTCCTGCCGGACGACAGTCAACCAGTGATCAGATTAATGGATTGATGGGTACTCCTAATATGCCTATCAAGTGTACTGTAACCATTGATATTGACAGGGCATACAATGATGCGCATAATCAATTCGGTGCTGATTACGATTGTGGTATCATTGCTGCTTCACATGAGGGACCGATGTATGCCGATTTGGATATCGTCATTAAGAGCGGATACGTGGCTCGTGTGGTAAACGGACACATGGGAAATCAGAAAAACTTCAATTTCGATTATAACGGTAAGAACTACAGATTCCCTGACAACACCTATTCTGGTAGGGCTAATATCCTTGTTGACCCGAGAGATGGTGACAATAGCAAGGTTATCATCACAGAGCTTTACGGTGGCAGTACTGGACGTGGTTTTACTGGCGGTATAACTATCAAGAATCCATTCTATGGATACAGTACGGTGACAATCAATGGCGGAACATTCACTATCCTTCCAGAAAACAACCCAAAGAAGAATATGATTTTCAGCGGAATCTTCGGTGCTGGTGCAGGTGGTTACAACGGCGTTGGAGATGATGCAAATCCTACTGTGGATGAGCATATCGCATATTGGAATTCTGACAGTACCGTTGTGCTCTATGGGCCTTACGCAGATGCAAAGGGAAAATTTGTTTCTGTAAAATGCTATAATCCAAATGATCCTACTAATCCATATACAATGGTTGATCCTGCGAAGACCAATACGAATATTGTAATTAATGGCGGTATCTTCGGATCTTCTACTCAGCCTATTGACGGCATTTATGCCGGCGGTAGCGGATTTATGAGTCCGAGTCTGTTTAATGATAGGGGTGTTGTTCCAAGTAAATATGGAGGTAACATCTATGGCAAGGCTGGTGAGACGGTTTCTACCTTGACTATTACTGGTGGTACATTCTATTGTGACCATGGAATCTTTGCCGGTGGAAGAGGTACTGATAAGTTCTATTCTGAAGACGCTTATGCAGGAACTCCTTCTGACTATACAGAGCTTGGAAAGACATACGGAAACGTAGTATTGAACATAAACGGTGGCACTATGTACTGTAACGTATATGGTGGCGGTGCCGGGGTGGCTGAGGCTAAGCTGAAAAATACTACTACATATGGAACACTTACCAACATGGCAAGGTTGACTGGTAACACATTCGTCAATATCGGTGGTACTGCCAAGATCCTGTCTTATAATGGCGTTGGTGGTAATGTGTATGGTGGTGGTATGCTTGCTGCTGTCGATGGCACTACTACTGTCAATATCTCAGGCAATGCTGAGATTGAGGGTAATGTGTTTGGTGCGGCTCAGGGCATCACGAATGATGTTAGCATAACTACTATTCCTCATACCTTAACTCCATATCTCCTCCATACTCCTGAAAATGCAAAGCTTTTCGGTTTGGTCAATGGTAATACAGTTGTGAAGACATCGGGAAATCCATCGGTTAATGGTGACATATATGGTGGTGCGGAGTCTGCCATAACCAATGGCAGTACATCTATTACGCTGAATGGCTGTACTTTGAATGGAAACATCTATGGCGGTGGTCTTGGAGCACTTACAGGAGGAGCTTCGGCTACTACTGCTACCGATGCACAGGTAACAGCATCTGCCGACATAAAGGGCACCACTTACATAAAGGTAGATAAGGTTGACTATGCTTCCTCAAGCAACGACTACTATCTGTACGGTGGTGGCAATATGGCAAGTAAGGTAGAGGGTAAGACGGAAATAATAGTTAACGACTGTACCACCAAGGGACAGATGTCAGTATATGGTGGTGGCTATGGAACTATGGCACCTGTCAGCGATACCTATACCACGATAAACGACTTTGCAACGAAGGAAGGAGACTATGGCCTGGCTACTATCTTTGGAGGTGGTAATGCCGGTCCTGTGTCTGGAGGTGCTACCGTTACCCTGAATGGCGGTCAGGTGTTCGGTGACGTATTCGGTGGTGGAAATGTAGCTCCTGTAGGTACTGTTTATCCTGCTGATGGTACTGATGAGGAAAAAGAGGATTATATACGTCACTATCCTGCATTGTATGGTACAGAGATTTCAATGCAGGGTGTTGGGCCTGTGGTGTATGGAAACATCTACGGAGGCGGAAACAAGGCTGATATATATGGTAATGCAGTCGTAAACATATCTAAGGGCGCATTTGCCGGAGAAATCTTTGGCGGTGGCAATGGTGATATTACCACAAATCCTATCTCGTTTGCCAATGTCATAGGTTCTACAAGCGTATATATCGACGGTGCAACCGTAGTATGGAACAGGAAGTGGAACAGAACTCTCAAGCGTTTCTATGACTGGAACGGTGAGTGGGGTGGAGAGAACTGGGACGAGTTCCTTGCAGGTGAAGAAAGTGCACCGATATTCATAAATAGCCATAACATCTATGGCGGTGGAAACCGTGCTTGTAGGGTAATGCCTATTGCCGATACGGAAACAGGCGGTCTTGCATCTGTAGAGGTGACAAAGGGATTCTGCGGATTAGATCTGCTTTCAACGGATGCATGGAAGAAAGCCTATAATGATAGCAAGAATCCTCACTTCTATGTATTCGGAGGTGGATATGGCGCATATACATCAGTAGCGGAAACAAAGGTTTACGTAGCTGTGAGTGAACAGCAAAGTGAAGGTGCTACCACAGATATGCAGCTTGCGAAATCTACAAATCTTACAATTGAGACCGAGGACAATTCTCAGAGAAAGAAGGCAAAGCGCAGTGGTGGTAAGGACAGTACTTCTATAGGAGTTTATGATGATAGCTATGGTGTAGCAGGTAACACTGTTCTTGGTGTCCTTGGTGGAGGCTATGCCGGTCTGGTTATTGGCGATACCGATGTAAAGGTTGGTGGCAATACCTATATGCATCGTGTATATGGCGGTGGATATGGACAACTGGATGCTTACACAATGTTACAGCAAGGAACGGAAATATATGATGGCAAGACTCGTGACAACCTTGGTGAGGTGGGCGGTAATGCCACTGTCCTTACTGATGGCGGCTATATCTATGGTGATGTCTTTGGAGGCGGTGCCGGCGTGGAGTCTGCCATAGTCAATGGTACTCTTACGGACTTTAAGGACATGGCGCGTGTTCACGGTATGACTTCTGTCACTATCTCTGGAAAGACTCAGGTCTTTGGCTCTGTGTATGGCGGTGGTGACGTGGCAAACGTAGGAGAGGAGAATACCTCTGCTACGGCAGAACCTGAGAGTAGGACAATCTTTGATGTGGAAGATATGTTCCTTCCTCCAAGGAGATATGAACATGCCAATGCTCAGTCGTTCGTCAATGTCATCGGTGGTGACATCTTTGGAGAAGTATTTGCTGGAGGTAATGGTCGTAGGAAGTCTGAGGCTTCTGACTATACAACGCTTGGTCGTGTAGAGGGCAACACCCTTGTGCATGTTGCTGATAGCACGTTGACTGATGGCAGCACTATTGTTCCAACTATCTGGAATCGCATCTTTGGTGGCTGTTCATACGGTACTGTTAATGGTAGTACCTTCGTACATATCGAGGGCGGAAAACTCGGTCATAATATTTTTGGCGGTGGTCTTGGTGATGCTGCTGATGATGCTCCGGAGGCACAGACTAATGGTACTTATGCTGACATCAAGGGTAACACTACTGTTAAGATTGATGGTGGTAAATGGTTGTGGAATCAGTTAGCCGACAACCAAGGTAATATCGTGGTGTGGAAGGATGCAACACAGGTTGTTGCAAACAATCTTTCTGAGCTAAGAACCATGAGTGCTGCAAAGTTTATTGGTTTATTAAAGAAATATGCAGATTCACGTTTCTTCAATATCGATGCAAGTGGTAAGTGTAGCTTCGTCATAGCTCACAATATCTTTGGCGGTGGAAGAGATGCTTGTAATGTTGCAGGCAAGGCTAAGGTAACTATCAATCACTCTCCTATTGCAAGGCTGACCGACGATGAGGGCAATAGTATCAATCTGCTTGATGAGACTACTGTTGGCGGATTGTGCTGGTATGCTTCAATAAGTAACATTAATAATCCTCAGTTCTCTGTGTTTGGCGGTGGTTGGGGTATTAATACCCGGGTAGGCGAGACTGACGTATATGTAGGACCTGGTGCACGATTCGATTATACAGGTGAAAAGCTTGTGCTTAAACCGTATGATGATGACGTGGAGGGTACCAGTTTGAAATATGATGGGACAAATGAGGCGAATAATGAGAGATTTTATTTCACCATTGCCCCTGGTAATTTAGGAAAGGAACCTTATGCCTATATAAACGAAGACATCTCGGAGTATGTCATATTTGAGAATGCACTCCTTGATGATTTCAATGCGGTTGGTCCAGAGGAAAGAATTAGGTTGTATGGTAGTTTCGATGGTGGCAATTCTGATACGCATACCTTCCTGCGTTATCGTGCAAGCCGACTGGCTATGTCGCTCGGTGCTCTAACCTGTGCGTTCATGGATATTCATGGTGGTGGTTTCAGTGGATATGTTACTGGCGATACAAAGGTTGTTACTGATTGTCAGCTTGCTTGTCGTAACGTGTTTGGCGGTGGTCTTGGTTCTCTGCCAACCAATCCTTCTGGTAATGAGACCTATGGTGAGGTTGGAGGTAACACAAGTGTTATTCTGCACTCAGGCTTCGTCTCTCTCAATGTATTTGGCGGAGGTGCGGGTGTTGAGTCATACAAGGATGGAGATACCTTTATTGATTTCCCTGACATTGCCCGCGTAAAGGGAAAGACTCATGTGGAGGTATGGGGTGAAGCTATGCCTATGACATCTGATATTCCTAATCCTGATGGTGAGGGTTATCAAACGTATGACAAGGAGCGCGTACTTGTGTTCGGAAATGTATATGGTGGCGGTGACGTAGCTAATGTCGGTACCGTTAAAACGGAAACTTGCGAAGAGATAACACTGGATAATCAGGACAGTAAGGAATTCACCACATCTGTATATATTTATGGTGGAGGTGTATTCTCTTCTGTATTTGCAGGTGGTAACGGTCGTACCAAGAATATGTGTAATGACTATACAAAACTTGGTGCTGTCTATGGCAACACTCGCTTCTGTGTGGAGAATACGGTGCGTAAGTATCCGTATGTGAATGATGATGAATTGGATAAGCCTGTTATCCCTTATATTTGGAATCGTATCTATGGCGGTTGTCAAAACGGTACGGTTTATGGCAATACCTTCATGGATTTCAATGGCGGATATATTGTCTATAATATGTTCGGCGGTGGCTGGGGTGATGTTGATTCCCTCACGGTGAATGGTGTCAAGGTTGCCAACCCTGATGGCATCACTTCTGCAGATGTGACGGGCAATACCAATATCATCGTGAGAAATGCCGAGGCAAAGGTTAACTCACTATGGAATTCTGCGAACCGAACATGGGCGGTGGCTAATATAGTTAGCAAGAATGGTGAGCAGAGGATATACTCTCCACAGTATGAGCCTGATATGAAGAAGTTCAGCGTGAATCATAACATCTATGGTGGCGGACGTGTCGCATGTAAAGTCGGTGGCAATACTTATGTCACTATGACCAAGGGATTGATCCCAAAGACTTTGCAGGCAGTTTCTGGAGTCAGCACCGAGGATATTGGAGGTTTCTTCAATACCAACGAGTGGACGGAAATATATCATAAATTAGGTTCACCGCACTTCTGTGTATTCGGTGGCGGCTATGGTGAGAATACTTTGATAGAAAATAACACAAACGTCAATGTAAGTCTTGAAAAAGAGGAAGTGCTTATAAAGGATGCTGATGAATTGCACGACACTTCACAGCTTCATGTACATTTCCCGTCACGTCAGTCTGTGATGGACGTTATTGGCGGTGGATATTCCGGTCCTGTCAGAGGTGTTACAAATGTAACCGTCGGCGGTGAGACATTCCTCCGTCGTGTATTTGGAGGCGGCTTCTATGCTCCTGTGGGTGCTGCTGAGGTCACAATCAATAGCGTTGACTGTAGAGATATCTTTGGCGGTGGCTTGATGGGTGATGTGGGCTTTACTGACGAGAGCATGTATAATGCCTACCTTGCTGCACATTCAGACAAGAAGGGTGTCGTTACGCTCAACATCGGTCCTAATGGCAATACTGGTGAGTCTCTCTACGTGCATGATAATGTGTACGGCGGTAATGATGTATCGGGTGATATCCTCAATAAGACCACCCTCAACATATCTGCAGGTCATGTTTTGGGTAACGTATATGGTGCTGGTAATGGTGACTACCTGTATGCTGTTGGTAGAAACAGAGAGAAGAAAGTAACTGTGAACGAGTATTACAAGATGGGTAGAAATACTTACGACCTTGTATATACCGTTCCTCTGCGAAGCTTCATGACCAGTATAGCAGCATCTTCTCCAGCTCAGCGCATGGTGAACTGCAGTTCATATCGTCCAAAGGTGCAGAATGTGGAGATTAATCTTAGCGGACCGTCTGCTGACAACCGCCTTGAACTCGGTGGCGTGTATGGTGGCGGTAACTCTGCTACGGTCAACAACCTCAATGGCAACAAGCCTGTCGTTACCTTCCACTTCGGCAGTAACCTTAACATCAAGAATGTATTCATGGGATGTGATGGCGATGCTATGTTTGATGGAAGTGAGAAATACCGTAAGGCATACGAGGATTTGAACTCTCTCCACCTTGAGGATGCTATCGACTGGAGCCATATCCCTGGTAACCATGCCATCACAATGCAGTATCTGCCTGTATCTCACGAGAACAGACCAAAGGTTTATCAGCATCTTCTCGACCTCTACTTCCAGTCAGTGGAGATGGATGTGCAGCCTATCGTCTATTGGGCAGATGACATGCAGAACGTAACCATCGGTTCTTTCTATTGTGGAGGTAACCGAGGTAACATGAATGTGGAGCCAGATGAGAATGGTAATATGGTAACATATACATTCCCGTCAAGCCTTGTCATTACCGATAAGATAGTTGGTGGCTGTAATATGGCGAACTACAGAATGCCTTACTCTGGAATTCTGCATAAGGGCGGATATCTGCTCGGAGCGCGTGGCAAGGATGCTATCAAGCTTAATGTTGAGTGTCAGTTCCTGCCTTATGTCGGTGAGAACGGAGTCATGGAAGGTGCCAATGTGTATGGCGGATGCTATACTTCAGGCACAATCGTGGGTGACGTGCATATCGACATGAAGTCAGACATGCTTGCCAATATCACTCCTGCGGAACTCGCCGAGACAAAGGCGAAGAACCTTGCCGTGTGCAGCATCTATGGTGCAGGATATGGTAGTTTGGCATACGTGCGCGGAAACACTCACGTTGACTTCGGAAAGGATGTGGCTAAAAACCGATTTGCTGCGGCAACACGCTTCGATACCGAGGCTCATGGAGCTACTACCAACTATATCTATGGCGGAGGTCAGCAGGGTAACGTGGTAGGTAATTCCTATGTCCGCATATATAATGGTCATGTGGCATCTTCCGTATGCGGAGGCTCTTACTCAGGCATAATGTGGGGTAGCACACACGTACTCGTTGGATATCCTAAGTATTACACCGTGCAGAAGAGCGGAACCTATCACTTGCAGCGTACCGACAAATGGAATTCTGAGGTGAAGAACGAGGATGGCTCTGAGATGGTGAAGAAGACTATCAACCTGCTTGAGGGTGATGTCATATCCGAGGAAGTATTTGATGCCATACACTCATACGATGCCGGACATACTCAGGCAACGACGGGTGAGAACGGTAACTTCTCTGATATCATAACCACATCCGGCGGCGTGAACTGGAACAGCATCGACATTAAAATCGATGAGGCTGTATATGGCGGAGGTTATGCCCTCGCTTCCGGTTCTTCAGTCGCAGCAGGTACCTATACCGTGAAGAAGTTCGACGGTGTGGAGAGCCTTGGCGAGGAAGATAGTGGAGAATGGAAGGATGAGAGCGTAGGCACAATAGGATTCGGAGGTAATACCACCGTATTGGTATGGGATGCTCCAACATCTGAAACAAGCTTCACTACCGACCACATATCCGTTTCTTCTCAGACTATGAACGAGAGAACGGACATCGCTCCTACCGACGATATCTTCGGATATTACTACCAGACCACAGACGGTCACTACAAGTATATATACACCGAAGGATATAATGTTACTTCTACCTCCGACCTGCCTGATGCTTTGACAAGGGATGGTAAGATTATTATATATGAATACAATGGTGATGGTGGTATGTACGGTGACGGACACCTTTCATTTGCTGAGGGCTTCCGTAGCGGAGAGCTTTATGGTTACGGCTTTGCTGGCAAGACACCTGACAATGCACGTATAGTGAACTCCTTCCAGCGTATGGATATGCTCCGCCTCACGGATTGTGCTGTGACGCTGCTTGGTGCTCGTGACTATAACATTAGTGAGATTTCCGCAACACCTTATTCAATAGCACGTGTGGGTGAGATCCAGATGGTGTCTCTGAACGTGAGAGGAACTGATGGTAATATTGTTACCAGCACGTCAGGAAACATCCTCGCCGCTACTACCGCGAAGCGTTCACGCAACTATCTCGGACTCTCAAACAACATCCACTATTGCGGTGCTATCTATTCTAACGTGGCATTTGCCGATGACTATCGCAAGGCAGATGGTTCAAAGGATGACGGTACACCTTCATATATAGGAAAGAAGCAATACTATATTAACACCTACAAGGGGGTATCTGATGATGAGTTCATCAAGCGTAATGACGGTACTGCTGCCAATATGATTGGTATCGCCTCCGGATATGCCCTGAAGGTGCAGAATATCAAGACTGTGGCAAGTTCTGAGGAGATCATCTATGGTCCTGTGGTCGGAGTCGTGGAGATTGCACTTGTCAATGTGCGTGACGATGAGGGTGGTGGTTATGTGTATGCCAAGAATATACATAGCCGTAAGGCTGCTGGTGCCAAGCAGTATGCGCCTCGCAAGAAGGCTATATCTACTGATGCACCAGAAGTGGAAGGTGCTGAGGACTTCCTCCAGACTTCTGGTAACTTCGTATTCCCTCATGATGCTTCCAGGGGCAGATACATCGTTGACGACTGTTTCAGCCACGGATATGACGCTCAGGAGAGTCTTGCTGTAAAGGACGATATCCACTATTGGTATGTCACAGGTACTCATTACTACTATAACACCACTATCACGGGTTATACGTATAACAGTTCAAGTGAGCCTTACCTGAAGTTCAACTCAGATAACCACGATGCCCTCATGAATCTTGTGGGTACTCCTCTGGGATCTGCCGTGAAGCTCAAGAATGTTACATGGAGAAGTGCTCATACCGAGAACTATGAGGGCGATATAGAGATGCGCAATATTGATCCGAACTCTGATGCATATCAGAAATATCAGCTTGTAATAGGCGCTACATCGGCCACTACCTATGACGGCCTGTATGACTATAGCGGCGTTACACCTGAAACGGATAAGGGCGCATACTACGTGAACGTGCCGTTTACTTCTTCTACAGGAAGTGAGGTCGGTACATTCGTGGGTACTACTGAGATTGATGGAGCCAATATCGTGCTTCAGCTCATAGACAAGGCAAACAACTCTGGCGCTCAATACTATCAGGAGCACATGTCAGAACCTTGTAAGGTGACTATCGACCTTGAGACTGTCGTTTCAGAAGTGAAATACACCTACACCATCTATCTCACAATAAACTATGTTCAAGGACCTGACGTTACAGGTACCGTGAAGGTAGTGAACTGTGCTTTGCCAGGTGAGATGATCGAGGTTAACAAGGGTAGCATACAGATTGGAGCTGACCACAGTATGCCACAATGTGCTACCGTATATCGCATAGGTCCTCGTGTAAAGGATGAGAATGGTGAATGGAGATTCAAGAAGGATAGTAACGACAAGGAGATATTCTACACCTACGAGGTGGGTTATCCTTACTTGGAGGAGAAGGGTGAAGACAATGCCACTTCGAAGATGCTTGAAGGCGTTATCTATGACGAGAGTAACACCACGAATCCTTGTATCCGTATTCCTGCATACTACTTCATGGATGGCTATGGAGTGCAGTATTGCTTCAAGGTCCTCGGTCTTAATGAGCTCTTCTTAGTTCCGATGGATGACGACAGCAAACTTGAAATCCATAACTATCATCGTATGGAACCTCGCCGTTCAGGTGGTGGTATCTACGAGGGTGAGGATGCACTTGACCTCCATATTGATCTTGCTGCACAGCGTGCTGCCAACTCTGAGATTCCAGAGCCTCGCATCTACATTGAGGATGAAATCGATCTTCAGAGGTTCGCTTCATTCATTAATGAGAAGACGGATGAATCTGCTGAGGTTGGCACAAAGAATGACTTTGGTGCGAATATGCAGTTCGTTATGCAGGATAACGTAACGGTAAGTTCTGACTATGTGGCTCCTGATAACTTCAAGGGCACATTCCATGGTGACGGACATGCTATTACGGGAATTGCAAACAGCGCGAGTCTGCTCAAGGCTATTGATGCAAGTGCTAATATCTATAACCTCGGTCTTGTAGGCGGTAGGATTGTTTCTGCAAATTCTTCTGCAAATAACCCGAGTCTGCATTGCTGCTATGAATATGGCCATAATACCGTATATCGTATTGACGGTACGGCATTCACGGGATATGCGAAGGAAGACTGGCGATATGGCAAGGTGGCATACGACCTCAACCAGTATTATCTGCATAAGCGTTATGTGGATGGTACGGGAAGTCTTGAGAATACTCAGGACTATGTGGAGAAATACTACGAGAACGGAGACTACCTCTATTCTGGCTATTCATTCGATAACCACTATGAAGGCTCTGAGTTTATCCGTAACTCGTATATCCCTAACTATGGATATGCTGTAACTGCACACGACATGTCTCATCCTATTGATGAGAGCCGTGCTGTGGTAGATGAGTATGGAAACGTGACTTACAGACCTCTCATGAATGAAAATCTCATAGCTGACGGTAAGCCTAAGAATGACTATTTCTTCTTCGGACAGATCCTTAATGCAAATACCAAGGATTGTCCTGAGGGTATTGCCAACCTTACCGTTCCGGCTGCAATCACAAAGGATGAGGAAAGTGAGACCTTCAGACTCTATGAGGATATGAAGAACCGTGTATATCGTGCAGGTGGATATTATGGTAGCAAGAATAATAACGGCTTCTACTATAATTCTGATGCCTTTGTTCATGATAACGGTATTACTGCCATCGACTTCTATGGCTATAACGGCTTGAACTATACCGATGCTACGAATATTGGCGGTAATATATCACGAGCTACAGGCACAGGCATGGACTTCTATTTCCCTGTTTCTGACTATGGCATGAATGATATAAGCCTCGACAACGGCGTAACACGAAATCTCTTGCTCTATGCTCATTCTGTAAGTGACCGTAATGGTGTTCTCGCTCCATTCAAATATTCAGATGCTTATGGCGAGACTCCTGCTACACCAGAGTCTAATATCAAGGCTCATGTCATTAACCAGGCGGTAACTCCTACAACCGAGTTCCTGCATCTTGTTGAGCGTACTATTGATAACAAGAACAGCGAGGGTGGTGATTGCTTCAATAATGACTTCAACTGTCCTATCGCGTTTGTTGTTTCAAATCGTGCTTGGTACACCCGTGTACCTCGTTACTATGCAGCAAACAAGAACGATGCTTGGGAAGGTCTGTCATTACCATTCTCTGTGAATAGGGTAGAGGCAAGCTTCAATGGCGAGATTTCTCATTTCTATGGTGAGACTGATGCCAAAGCAGCTAATGAGGCTAATACCACAAATGTCGGTCATGAATACTGGCTTCGTGGTCTTACCGCTTCTACGCCTGCTGCGGATGCACAGCCTATCAAGGCTACGTTCACCCGCCCAGGAGCAGATTTGTTCACAGGTGGAACTCTCACAGGCGACTATCAGTACTTCAACTCTCATTTCGCCGACATCTATGGCGACATCTATGAGGACAATAACTTCAGTATCTATAGATCATCTCGTGACTTCCACGGTTACTACTTCCAGCAGGCTTATGTGCCTTACATCGTAAGCTTCCCGGGTGTTACCTTCAAGGAGTTTGACCTTTCAGGTGATTTCAACCAGTCTCTCAGTCTTGGTGAACATGGTGTTTGGGATGCTGATACCGATGCTCATGGATTCTCTTTCCGAGAAATTGCCACTAAGCCTCAGAATGTCACATTCTCTTGGTATGGTGATAATCCAAAGGTAAGTAATCTCAATATCGAGAATGCAAATCTTATTGGCGTAACTGACGATAGCGCAGTTTCTACTACGGCAGGAGTCGTAACTCATCGTGCAGCCTTCTCTGCCCAGAATGATGATGATACCTATGGCATAGACGATAGCGGAACATCATTTAGCGGTTACGAAAGGGATATACTTCCATTCCGTACCTATATGACCCTCACTGACCTATCTTCACCTGCTAAGGCATTTGCTAAGCCTCAGAGCATCCTTATCTATGAGGATACTGGTATTGAAGAACTCCCACAGACTGATGAGGAGGAGAATGACGGTTTGCGTATCTATGCAAAGAATCGCAAGATTTACGTAGAGAGTCCGGCAGCCCTTTCTCTGAATCTCTATACTGCCACAGGTCAGCTTGTCCGTGTTTTCGATGTCGTTCCTGGCACTAACACATACTCTGGCTTTGCCAACGGCATCTATATCGTTGGTAAGAAGAAGCTCTGCATCAAGTAGAGCCTCTTCTTCCTGATCTAAAATTATATTTAAACGCAAAGACGCGAAGACGCAAAGTTTTTATCTCTGTGTCTTCGCGCCTTTGCGTTTGATTGTTTTTCCGCATCGCAATTTTTATTGAACGCAAAGACGCAGAGACGCAAAGAAAAAATCTCTGTGTCTTCGCGCCTCTGCGTTTTGTACATTTTCCGCGATCTATTTCAGATAAACCAGATAAATCCTTTTTTTTATTATTACTGTCCGATAAACCTCTGTAACTTACCTTCCATCAAGAAATTGAATCTTGGTAAGCCTATGAATAATACAAAAACAATAAAAACCCCTTAAT
>CADBXL010000022.1:0-9447 GCA_902798615.1 uncultured Bacteroidales bacterium
CAAAGACAACAGACATTCATAATCGGGATAATCACATGGCTTTTTGTCATACATCAACATGATCTCATCCTCAATGAGCTGAATATTTTCATCATTAATCTCTATCATATACTATACATTTTTAGATTTATAGTGCAAAGAAAACAAAGACCTCTGCCAACTGGAGGCAGAGGGAAAAGAATAATACGCTAGACATGGCACATTTTTCAAAAAACACAGTAGTAGTTCTGTATTTCATTGCCTCCGTTGTGCTTCCGTTGTAGTTCCGTTCCAGATCCGTTCCAAGTCCGTTTCTTAGAATGGGAGGAAAATGGGACTTGCATAGGACTTGCTTGGGAGGAAGAAGGGAGTTGCATTGGAATCAAAATTAACGTCCAGATTACAGACGTGCAGACTTTTTTTAGAATTAAACGCCAAACACGTACATGCGCCCTAAAATGAGGGTATAACAAACAGAATATCAAATAGTTTAGTAGCATGTACGTGTTATGTATATGTTAGACAAACACGTACATGCTCTTAACTTGTTGGATATCAATATAGATAGAAGCAATTTTCCCGAGCATGTACGTGTTGGGCGTTTAATTCTAAAAAAAATCACACTTGTAATCTCGACATTACAAATCAAGGGTATAAAATATATGGCTCTTTTATGCCTTCGCTCTGCCTCCGCTCTGCCTTCGCTCTGCCTTCGCTTCAAGTCCGTTATACCTCCGTTACAAAACCGTTCCAAATCCGTTCCTTAGAATAGGCGAAAAATGGGACTTACATCGAGTTTGGAAGGGAACTGCAAGGGAGGAAGAAGGGAGTTGCAATAGTGTTATTTTACGGTATGATTAATTATGCGTAAGCAAAACAAGGACATTAATACTTCCAGTTTTCTAGTCTTAGTCCTTGTATCCTATTAAAATGGCTTGTGTTGTCTGTTACAACAATGAGATTGTTGGCTAACGCAGTTGCAGCAATCATCAGGTCAAAATCTTCGATGGATTGTCCTGATTCTTTAAGGCGTTTTTTCTCTTCACAAAATATCTCAGCTACACCTTGCAATGATATACACTCATAGAAATTGCAAAGCATCCTTGCCTTTGATAATTCCTTTTCAAAATACTTCTTAGGTGCATTATAAGGTCCCCACATCAATTCTATCTCTGTAATTTCAGAAATACAACACTCTTCATTTTTGTCAATACAATGCCTGCGAACTATTTCATTGCCATGTAATAGTTCGATGCAAATAGATGTGTCAAGAAGATATTTATAATTTCCCATGTGCTATGCAAAGAATGTGTTCTCTGTTCTTGAGTTCCTTATATCAGCTTTGATTTCATCCACAGAGCGTGGATCTTCGCTCCAGCCACCAAAGAACTGGTCGATAGAACTGGCAACACGGGCTTTCCTTTCCTCTTCTGTCTCAGAGTCTAAATCAGCCAGCATCTTTGTCAAGATTTTACGCTCGCTGATAGGTAGTCTCTGTGCAGACATCCATACGTTATTTAAAGTTACAGGTGCCATAATTATATTGTTTTGTTAATCTGATGCAAAAATAAGAAAACTTTTACATATCTCCAAAATATTTTCACATAAACTATAATTTGAGAAAAAATTTCGGGTAATACACAAGGAATCTACGCTATTGGATCAGGACAGAAGTCTCTTCGCTTGCATTTCTTGCAATGTTTTCCTATCCATACATCATCAAACTGGTTCATGGCCTGTTCTACGATCTCAGGCTCATCAGTCAATATTCCAGCCTCAAAGTTACGAGTTGTTTCTGCTTTCATACCTATTCCTGCACCTGTGAGGTTGGCGCTACCTATATATACCTCTTGGCAGTCGAAGACGAGTATCTTGAAATGAACGCGCGGACAGAGCACCCTCTCCAGACGGTCGAACAGCACAGGGTACTTGTCGAAGTCCTCGCGGAAATTAGGGCCTGGCTCTTTCGCATGGATGAGTCTCACATCCACGCCTCGCCTGATGAGTTGGGCAATGAGAGCCAGAAACGGCTTTTTCTCTTTGCCAACCTCAATGTAAACGTCTTTTATGTCAGCCGTTCCAATCCAAAGAGTGTGCTTCACGGATTGAACCCGCGAAAGCACCTCTTTGTAATGGTCTGAGTTGGAGATGAACTTTAGCATTTTCTGCCTATTTCAAATGTTTTTATCAATTGCCAATTCCTGTATGATATAAAATTATTCTTTCACAAAACTCCTCATTAAATCGGCAATTTCTTTATTGGCAAAAGGTTTATAAACCTCTTCCCATAAATTCGTTGCCAATTGCGATGCATGATCTTTTGCCATATATAGACATTTTTCTACCGAAGTTGTGTCATTTTCGACATCAAATACCTTTGCAGGAATTTGTTTGACAAATGGAAGCCAGCCATGGTTTTGAATATTCTCTCCATAATCTTGCAAATGGAGTGAATTCTTGTTTGTTTTGATCTTATCATAGACTTTAGGCCAATCAATGCTTTTGTCATCTCTATTAAACCAAATACATGCACCTCGTCTGCTCCAAGGTTCATTCCAACACCGCCATTCAATAACAACACCCACAATATTAGATCCAATAGGATACATTTTTATATAATCGTAATTCGCATCGAAAATCCATCCAGAATCAGTAAGGCTACTTTCTGCAATTTTTTTCAACTCGATTATTAAACAGTCTTTCAGTTCGTTTACTAATTCTGTTCTCATGTTGGATAGTTCTATAAAGGCATTCCATTTGTCTTTAGAATCAAATAATGTCATAACTTTATTTACTTCTTCCATAACACTATAGTTGTTTACAATATTCTTTGTATTGAGATATTAAATTTATTAGAGGTATATTCTCCTTGGGTAAAGAATTAATACATTCTGTCAGCCAATAAGATATTTCTTCATCAAAAGAAAAAATATAAGGTATGATAGGTAACCTGTCAGGTAAATCCGAAGAATAATAAGAAGGCCGTTCCATTGAATTTTCACTTAATTGTTTTCCTTTTTTCGGGACAAGATAAACTATCTTAAACTCTGGATGCCTGTCATAATACTCTGGATGACAATCTTCTTCGTCAAGATGAATGTTCTCATACCAATAACGATAAAGTTGGTTAGGTTGATTTCCAGCCCAGTTGGATTTGTTCTCTATTATAACCACACTACGAGGATGATATCTTTTTAACATTATATCAACTCTTCCTATTTCTGCTGTTGATACCCACTCCTCCCTATTTTCAATGTCAATACCTATACGTTTCAGAAAAAGTTTGATGAACAGATTCCCTTGTCCATGCATAGGATTATCAGAAAGAAAGAAATGTAGTATTCTACTATGGATAGGTTCTAGCAAACCTGAGAAATTATTCCATAAGGAAAATACGTTGATATACTTTCCCTTTTCAACATCGCTCTTCCTCTCTTTTTTGATATGCTCCATTATAGAAACACAATCATCAATAGCTTTTGAGTATTTATCAAATTTATCCATATTTTTTAATCAAATGAATTCAATAATATTTCATAACAGAAAGTCATAAGCATCCACTAAAATGATATACATTTCTGGTGCCAAAACCAACCCATTTGAACGCTTTATACGTTTAGGGGTAATACGAAATACCTTTGACATAGATATAAGTTTTAATTATATAAGATATACAAAAGAGCAGAATCCACTTCGTTGAAGGTTTCTCATGTCAGCTCATTCTCTCTTGTCTCTGACCGCATAGCGATGCTTTAGACGGTGTAAAAGTACTAGTTTTCCTTGAAAACAAAGAATGAAATTCACAAAAACTTCAATTTGAAGTGCATAAAACATCTTTTTTGTAGAATATTGCAAATTGAATGTTGCATTTTCTGACAATTTTTCATACTTTGTTTACTCATTTCTCTGCACATCCTTTTCCTCAGTTTTGCTTTCTCTGCTCCATTCTTAATATGGAATGGCAATGAGTGTTTATGTCATTAACACGCAAAAAATGCGTGTTGATATTATTTGCTCTTCACGCTATAACCTACAGAAGTATATTTCGGTTTTGTATTGAGTATTATGCAAAAAATGCATATTAGGCTTGTGAGTTTCCTTACAAGCTGATAATCTGTATGAATTAATCTATTTGAGTGGTAGTTGCAAATTTTGCACCTACCATTAAAAGTAATTCGTAATTACTCACAGTATCTCTCTTGCTATCCATGCGCAGGCCTCTGCATCAGCGAGGGCATGGTGGTGGTTCTCCAGACAATAGCCACACTCGGCAGCAACGGTGTGTAACTGGTGGTTGGGAAGATAGCGGAAAGCACGTCGTGAGGCGCATAGCGTGTCGTAGAACTCATAATCGGGATAGTCCATACGATAGACACGGAAGACGGCTTTAAGACAACCTTCGTCAAATGGTTTGTTATGAGCCACAAGGGGCAGGCCTTCTATCAATGGCTCTATCTGCGCCCATACCTTCGGGAATACGGGGGCATCGTCGGTGTCTTCTCTACATAAGCCATGAACTTGTGAGCACCAGTAGTTGTAATAGTTGGGCTCTGGCTGGATGAGTGAGTAGTTTGCTGTCTCAAAATCTATTGCTGCAAAATCTCGCATAATCTTTATTCCTTTTTTATTTATCTTTATGAATATGACAAAAACAATAAAAACCCCTTCAAGTTTGTAGGCTTCTGCAAAGCCTATGCTGCCTTGCTTGTGTGAAAGTCTTTGTAAGCCTTTTGGGCTTCCAGTCTTTCATTTAATCAAGTATGCACCCTCTGCGAGGGCTTTAAACTTGAAGGCAAAAACAAGAAAAAACTAATCAATTAACACTTGCTTTAGCTTGGTGAGCCTAAGCGAACAATTAACAATTAACACTTGCGTAGCTTGATGAGCATAGCGAATAATTAATAATTAACATTCGGCTTTTTGATGTTTTTTTTCCTTAATGTCTTGTCATAGGCCTGATATGAGTTTTTATTTTATCTGGAAGCCCAAAGGCTTACAGGGAAAATAAAGGATCTTAACAGAAGAGACTCTATAAGAGGCTCTAAAGACATTAAGGTGTTTTTATTGTTTTTGTTTAAAACTACATGCTATATTTTTCATTCATATGCTTGATGATGTTTGCTATTTCCTGACGAAGTGACTGCGGTTCAAGTACCTCCATATCGGCTGCATGCCATAGTAGCTCCTGAATGAAGTCGTAGGATGGCCGTAACTGATAGGCAAAGATGCTGTATTCCCCGTTGCGTTCTATCTCGTCTTGCGAACCGTGAAGCCTCAGGTCACGGATATAGTTTGCCTGACTGGCATTGACCTTCAGTTTGACGGTCTGAACATCCGTCCGATGGTCGGCTATGATGCCAAAGCATCCGTCGAAATACTCCTCTGCGCTCCAGTCCTTCGGCATCTCGAAGGTCTCGCTGGTGGTATGAAGGTCATTTATTCGGTCAAGGGCATAGATGCGCGGCCCTTTCTCGTAGTAATAGGAATAGGTGCTTCGGGCTACCAGATACCAACGCTGACGGAACAGCTTTACGCAGAAAGGCTGCACATCGAAGTTGTTCTCCTCGTCCTTCCAATAGCTGTGATAGGTGATGTTGAGCACACGGTTCTCCTTCATAGCCTCGATGATGGGCTGAAGATGATTTTGTCCGGATGGCACGTATTCAAGAATGATACGGTCCTTGATGCTCTGGCTGTTTGCCAAGGCATTGCTCACGCAGAAAGTGTTGTAGAGCCATGAACGGAGACCGTTCTTGCTGATGTCATCCTCGTTTTCGATATAGTAGCGGTACTCGCCACGATTCTCATTGACGATGCTGATACCGAACATATCCCAGATGACATAACGCCAGTTGTCGAAGGTGCGCTTGGGTAGCTCCACACCTCTGCTGATATCATCACGAAGCCACATTTCACCCAGTTCCTTGAATGAAATCCTATGTCTGCGATAGATGGTCTCTATCACCCAGACATATTTGGTTATCAGACTTTGTCCTCTGTCGTTGTTGACCATATATTACTCAATTTTAATGATCCAATTGTTTTCAGCTATATTCTCCAGAAGTGTATCAAGAAGATACTTCTGAGCGGCGGAGTCATGTAGAATCTCTTTATCGTGATTCAAGAAGAGACGCTCATGATAGTAATTGAAGGCTTCAGCCTCACTGTTCAAGTAATCTGTATAAATCTTAATCAATGGATGTAACTCTGATATCGACTATAAAACAGATTCCATCATGCCATCAGTAACCAAATCATATTGATTCTGGCTAACAGTCTGTTCTTCTATTGTGGTTACATATCCCGTTTTATAATATATATAGCGGTAGCAGTTCGGATAGATCCATTTATATCGGTCAAGTTGTTCAGGACGAACCATTTTCGATTCTTTGTCGATAAACAAAAGAAGAATATCTTGTCTCTCATCAGAGGCATTGAAATGGAATGAAAGTACAGTTTCCATGTTATTACTTTGGCGGTTGATTGATATCTCAGATACAAACTTTCCCTTATCATCTCTTTTTAACAAGAGATTGTCGAAAAAGGACTGTTTGTACTGACTGTACTTGCTGTCAGAATCAAGATAATTTATGAGCCAGACAAGAAACACTTCCGAAGAAATAGACTTCGGAATGAAAGAGAAGATGTTTGTTCTATTTGCAGCGTTTGTAGCCATAATCATTGTTTTTTCTGCAAAAGTATGACAAGGGTGCGCCAAACTGTGGCAGAGGTTAGAGATTTCGGCTATAAAAGTACTGTTTTTCTTTCATATTACAATATTTTTTCAGATGAAATTTGTTTTTCTTGGCAAAAAATGTAATTCCTTGGCATTTGGATGGTATTCTCATGAAATCTTGCTTGATGTTTCCGCATTGTGAAACGTTATAATGTTCATCAATTATGATGATCAAATTATACGAAATCATTGCCCATTCGATTACTTTTTGTGGTTTTCAAAAGTTAAAAACGTTAAATCTCAGTCTTTTTGTACACATAGAGAATCATCGTCATCACTTTTCTATCGTTTAAAATGTTATTGTCTGAACCCCAATGAGTTGCAAAAACAATCAATATAAATGAGATAAGTTCAACAAGACACGTCTAAACTTTACGAAAGTTAACTATACACTAATGTTCTTCTTCCCTACCGAAAGTAAATATGTAAAAAAAAGAGGAAATACAATAAAAAAAGTCAAAATATTTGATATTGTAATACTTAAACATTACTTTTGTATTTATATTAAGTTCTAAATTATGAAGACGACCATAATCACGATTTTTCTCATGTTTTTTGCAATCTTGGGATTGGCACAAGGTGACATCTCCTTCCAAGTTAGGAGCTCTGGAGAATTATTCAATTCAAGTTGGAGAAATGAGCAGACAGGCGACTGGGTGCTCAGCCTGTTTGACGATTGTGCTGCCTATGACAGCAAACTGTGGAAATATGCAGACAAGAGTGACAAGAAAGTTATTCTTACCGACGGTACGAACAACATCATCATTTCAATCGGTAAGAAGAATGCCCGTAAGCGTGAGTTTACTATCGGTGACAAGAAAATAATGCTGTCGGAAATTACGACAAACACCCTCCCTGACTATCCAACGGCTGATTCTACAGCCTTCAATACTAAACTCTGGACTGGTGAGGCTACTATTACAGGTTTTATCAGCAATCTCCCAGAAATGTTCCAATCTGGGAGGATAAACGTGAAATGTTGCGTGTCAAACTATATCAAGGCTATGCACGACCAGTTTAATGCACGTGTTGGCAAGAAAGGAAGGTTTACTCTTAAAGTCCCATTGTTTGGCATTAATGAGGTTCATCTGCACATTCAGGATTACTATGTGCCAATGGTGCTTGAACCTGGCAAAAAGTATTTTGTGATGTGTGATTGGCGTTCTGGTGGCGCTATGTTCATGGGAGAGGATGCCCGACTCCAGAATGAACTTCAAGGAAAGTGGAACGTGATTAGCGAAGCGCACAGTCATGAGCACATGTTGAATGATTCAAGTCTTGCAAAGCGTTCTCGCGAAAACGAGGTGAAATATCAGAATATGCTAAGCAAACTCCAGCAGGTTGTTGTTGAGCATCCGACAATCAGTAAGCGTTATCGTGATTTGATGCGTGTGGCAAACAGATATGCGGTATGTAACATGATGATGAATATTGACTGCATAAGTCTGTCGGGTAATATTCCTGATGAGACGGACAAATGGATTAGTAAGAATGGCTATCTTGATCCCAAAATGCCATTTGCACTTACTGAAGCTATGGGATTGTATCTCAACATGAGACTATCATACGAGGCACGTAAGATATTCAACAAGTATTATTACCTCGGTCCAGACCAGTTGCTTGAGCGTGTTCAGAATGGGAAGCTCAAACTCGATAATGACGATGTAGAAACCATCAAACTGTGGCTGGGCTATGAAAAGGAGGAAAAAGTTTTCAGACAAAATGAGAATAAGGATGAAAGAGTTTTTCTGCAAGAACGTGCACGTGACAAATACCATTTAAACAATAAGATTATTCCTTTCACAAGACGTCCGGACATAAAGGCTATCACAAATAATGATGCACCAGAAAGAACTGTAATGGAGAAAGCTGTTCTTGATTCGCTTTTCGGAGATAAGCGAGTATATCAGTTTGCTCTCTCTACATGGCTCATGCGCAGTATGAATAGTCGGATGGATGGTTTGCCAAAAGAAATGTATCAGTATCTCGATGATGTAAAGGATACTGCACTAATCAATAGGATTAGTGAAAGAATGGAACTCTATGCCAAAATGAAAAATGAGGAATATTCTGAAATACAGCCAAGTCTTCGCTCTGTATCTGATGTTGAGGGCTTGACTGATGGCAAGGCTATTCTTGAGAAAATTCTTGAACCATTCAAGGGAAAGTTTGTGCATATCGACTTTTGGGGTACTTGGTGTGGTGGATGTATTCAACAGTTGCAAGGGTTACCAAGACTTAAATCTGAGTTGAAAGATTATGATATGGTTTATCTCTATTTTGCCAACAATTCTAATGAAATGAGTTGGAAACAAATGATTAGCCAGTTTGATCTTTATGGTGGTAATTGCGTGCACTATAATCTGCCAAAGGCACAGGAAAAAGCATTGGAGAAATATCTGAATGTTCAGTCCTTTCCTACCTATTTTCTAGTGGACAAACATGGTAATGTCCACAATATGGGAAATGCTGTTATGGCAGATGTTCTGGCATATAAAAGGACTATTGAAGAGTTAAACAAGGAATAGGTTATTATTCTTAGTATAAATTGGATGATTCATAAAGGCACAAAAAAGAGCGTTTTTATTTGCCATGTCGGTTCCAAAAAACGCTAGCACCTTTTAGTGCTAAAATTAACGTGAATTCGATGAAATTACTTTTGCTGTCGCATAACATTAATTAGGACATTAATGAAACATTAATTGTGACATTAATGAGCCTTACGGCTTAAA
>CADBXL010000022.1:9541-55625 GCA_902798615.1 uncultured Bacteroidales bacterium
AAAAACCAATTAAAACAAAAGAATACAAAAGAAAACATTTTGTTTTTATATGTTTTTATTGGTTTTTCCCTGTTTTTTTAGATGGCGAAAGCAAATAGCAAGTCGTCGAACTCACATTATTTCATATTCAGAAAAAAAGTTTTCAAAAAACTCGTCACTCGTCACCCGTAACGCTGTAAGTTGTTGTGGCATTGAGGCTTACAGCGCTAATTTACCCCATACCACTCGTCACCCCACTCATTACCAAAATCCGTGTAACTCATTGATTATATGAATATTATATACGCTATTTACCCTCACACCACTCGTCACCCATTTTTAGGGTGACGAGTGAATTAGCTCTGTAAGTTGTTCTATATCAGAATAATATATCAAGCGAGGGTGACGAGTGGGTGACGAGTGCAACGAAATGAATCACCCGTGTAATTGCCTGATGCACATATTATTACAACGCTATGGGTGACGAGTTGACGAGTAGTGTAAAAATTCTTTTTTTCCAAATGTAAAAGTGAGCAATAAGGCTCAATGGCTGTTATGCCTCCGTTGATCCTCCGATGATCCTCCGTTATAGGTCCGTTCCAGGTCCGTTTCAAGTCCGTTCCAAATCCCATCGCTCTCCCTTCTATGAAAGGGCGATAGAAGGGAGCTATATTGGGGGCTGAGCAAAGGCTCATCAAGCTGAAGCATGACACTTTTCATTTATATTTCAGTGTTTCCCGTGTTCGAAATTTATCAAAATATTGCTCGGAGAAGTTGTATGTCTTGCGATTTTAGAATCTTTGTTGTGGTGAAGAGAGAGCTTCAGACGCGAGGTCATATAGGGGTAAAAACACGTAAAAAGTACCGCCTTGGTGAGTCTTATGTAGCTCTTATGCTGCTCTTATGTAGCTCTTATTCCGGATGGGAGCTTGAAGGGTATCATAATTGTCTTATTGAAATGGTATGTCGTTATTTGCAATTAGAATCCGGAAATACGTACCTTCAGTTTACACACACTACGAAGGAAAGTTTTCATGTGAAAAATTTGGAAATGTCCGGGGGATTGATTAATTTTGCAGATGTGTTTTTTTTCGCAAGAATAGCAATAACATATATAAAGAATAGTAATCCCCCCCTTTTGTTATGAAGATAAATCTATCTGCTTTCTGGAACAATAGCAAGGACACTGTACTAAGGTTTCCTGCTACTATCGCTTTTCTTGCCGCGTTGACTATTCTGATGATTGAAAATATCATTCTTGAAAAGTCTCCCGACTGGCTCACTTTCTTTTTCAGCGTTGGTATGCTTCTGACTCTCCTGCTGCATATCTGTACGGAGGAAAGAGAGGAATATGGACTTTCCAACGTGTTCAAAAAAACTAAGGCTGCGTTGCTGTGGCTTGGCTCTATTGCCGTGCTTGCAGCAGATGCCTACTCCCTGCATCTGAAGGCTTATATTGACGAATCTGTATATATAGCACAGAGTTCGGCTATACTGGCAATGCTCGTGGCAGTTTGTTTCTTTCCTTTCATGGGTGAGAAGGATGACAGGAAATCATGGAATTTCGTGCTGAGATTGGCTGTAGGAGCTGCTATCGGTATCCTTGTCGGACTCATCATGCTTGGCGGCTTGTGCCTGCTGTATATGGGTTCTGCTCAGCTATTCGATTTTGAGGCGGAATACAAGGTATATTACACCCTGTGTGTGCTGTGCCTTGTAACGCTCCCTGTCTTGCTGTTCCTTATCCGTATTCCGTCGGGCGAAGACAAGTTCAACTCCAACGTTCCAAAGAATAAGTTTCTGATAGGCGTTACAAAGTTTCTGTTCCTGCCTTTGACCTTGCTCTATATGGCCGTTCTCTATGTCTATGGATTAAAGATACTCTTTACATGGACTCTGCCTCAAGGTATGCTGTCAATGCTCGTCTCTGTAATGATGTGCTCGGTGATAGCAATTACCTTCCTGCTATATCCGTATATTAGGGATAAGGAATATAATGGTTTCGAGGTTAAGATAACGCAGAAGCTTCCGCTACTCTCATTGCCTCTGCTCGTACTTATGAGCATAGGCCTTGGGCGTCGTTTCATGGATTATGGTATTACTGCCAATCGTCTTTATATGCTTACTTTCAACATCTGGCTGTATGCCGTAGCCATCGGATTATGGCTTTTAAAGGCAAGGAGGATTCATTGGATAAGTATCAGTTTCACGATGCTCGTTCTGCTTACTTCCGTTCATCCATGGAACTATAACAGAATTTACCAGAAGATACTGGTAAACAGATTCCTGGAGCTGAAGGCAAAGTATGGTATTCAACAGAAGGATCTTGATAATTTTAGATATGAGAGATTACTGAGCAAGATGCCGAAAAAGGATGCCATAGCATTCAATAACACTATCCATGATATTCGAAGCTATGACTATAGGTGGGCGGATAAAGTATTGGGAGAAGAATGCAGCTGGGTTGGTTTGCAGAAAGAAGATTCTGTTTCTCTTGATGACCCTAAAAACAGCTATGAGATGAATTACAGATACTCGTTCAAAAATATCCCTTTGACTGAAGGATATAAATATATAGAAGAGCTTGACAAATACAGTTGTTATTTGCTGACAGACGAGACAACGTCAGAAAAAGGGACTATAGGATATGCCTGCAATGATTCCACTTTCATATATCGTGACAAGTGTCATGGGGATTTCCTTATCCGTCATAAGAATCTCAATGACTCTATAGTATATACGTTTAAGTCAGTCAAGGGAGATGCCCTGTTAATAAGCACAAGAATGGGCATAATCGACTATAAAAAGAATCATAAGGATATGAATTTTAGCATAGGTGGATATATACTCTACAATAATCCGATAAAAAAAGAATAAAGAAACAGAAATGAAAACAATGCTGAAAACCATTATGGTATTTCTTGCCCTTCTCATGGGCACAGTTACAATGAATGCCCAGAAACATGGCATAAAGGTTCTCGTACTCTGCACAGGCAATACATGCCGCAGTCAGATGGCGCACGGCTTCCTGGAATCTTACGGAAAAGATCTTGCTGTATATTCTGGCGGTGTAAAGGCTGAGCCTCGTGTCAATCCGAAGGCTGTACTCGTGATGCGTGAGATGGGCATCGACATTAGTGACCACAAGCCTTGTCAGGTTGATGAATACGTGAACGAGGATTGGGATTATGTTATAACCGTATGTGATAATGCCAACAAGACCTGCCCTGTCTTTAACGGTAACGTGAAGCATCGTATCCATATTCCTTTCGATGATCCGAGCAAGGTGACGGAGGGTACTTACGAGTTCAAGATGAACGAGTACCGCCGTGTTCGAGATGAAATCAATGACAAGTTCTTCAAGATCTACTGCGATATGGAGGAGAGGAAGAAATGATAGTATTCTGATGTGGAGGATTGCGACTTAGGGTTACAGTATCTTGGGATTCCATTGGTCTATTATACTAATCATTCGTGAAACAGATTGCTCGAATTTCTTGTTGAATACCACGGTATATGTAACCCATAGTTTGTCGGAATGGACAGCCTTGGTATGGAAACGCATATCCTCCCAGCTTTTGTCGCCCTCCATATAGTCGCCATCGATGTAAACACAGTCTCTTTCTTGTATTATCTTGTCTGAATTCTGCTTCAGATATTGTATGGAGTCGATAACGGTTGTTTCTACCATCAGGTCGGTTCGGCCGTTGTAGTTGAATCGGTTTGCCCCGTCAGCGTTGTCTTCTGCAGGATACAGGAAGTCTGGGTATGAGATGTCGTAGCAATACATGTCATCGGTGAATGTTATCATATCAGATTTGTTGATGACATATTGGAATACCTTGACTTCATCATGACCGTATCCTGTCCATAGGTAATCTACGGACAATGCCATACATGCAAAAACTATGAATAATACAAGAAGTGATTTCATACTCTTTTGGAATTGTCGAAGGCAAAGGTAAAAAGAAATCAGATAAATGCCAATTTTTCAAACTGACATTTATCTGACATTTGTCTGACGATTAGCATAAGTTGTTGAGGACTAGGGTATAATCCGCAACAACCTTAAATATGAGTATGAATCTCTTTTTGCGTTTTATTTCATGCTTTCCACGAGGCGGGAGCCGTCGGGCTGCTCGGTGATAGAGATCTTTACCGTGTCGGCAGGGAGGATGTCTTCGATGAGTTCTGGCCATTCCATAAGGCAGACAGAGCCGGATTCTACATAGTCCTCGAAGCCGATGTCATAGACCTCTTCCTGCTTCTTGATTCGGTAGAAGTCGAAGTGATAGACAGGTTCGCCCTGTCCGTCGGTGTATTCGTTTACGATGGCGAAGGTAGGGGATGTGATGACGTCCTTCACGCCAAGTTCCTCACAGATTGCCTTGATGAATGTTGTCTTTCCTGCGCCCATGTGGCCGTAGAAGGCAAAGATGGTGTTGTCGCCCATTGCTGCCACAAATTGCTTGGCAGCCTCGTTGATATGAGCTAAATCATCAATTTTTATTTTCATAATGTGTGTTTATTATTATACTATTTGCGTTTAGCTTACTAACTTGCCCTTGCCCCTCTACGGGGAAAGGATGTCCGAAGGACAGGAAAGGGGCTGTAGTTTGGCTTTTTATTTTTTCCTTCCCTTCATCGTGATGAGTGGGATGAGCATTTCCTCCATGGAGATACCGCCGTGCTGGAAGGTGTCCTTATAATACTGCACGTAGTAGTTGTAGTTGTTCGGGTAGGCAAAGAAATCGTTGCCGGTGGCGAACACGTAGCTCGTGGAGAGGTTTGGTGCAGGGAGCTGCGCTTTCTGTGGCTCCTTGATGACGAAGAGGTCCTTGCTGTTGTAGGACAGGTTCTTGCCGAGCTTATAGCGCAGGTTGGTGTTGGTGTTGCGGTCGCCTACTATCTTCACCGGACGGTCGGCGCGTATGCTGCCATGATCGGTGGTGAGGATGACGCGGTAGTCGGTTTGGGCGAGGGCGGTGAATAGTTCGGAGAGTACCGAGTGCTTGAACCAGCTTAGGGAGATGCTTCGGTATGCGCTCTCGTTGTTTGCAAGCTCGCGCACCATCTTCGACTCTGTTCGTGCGTGGGATAGCATATCAATGAAATTGATTACTACCACGTTGAGGTCGTTCTGCTGAAGTGACTTGAACTGCTGCATGAGTTTGTCACCACCGTTTGAGTCATTTATCTTATGATATGAGAATGTGTCGTGACGGCGGTAGCGTTCTATCTGAGTCTTGATAAGCGGTGCCTCGTTGAGATTCTTACCTTCGTCCTCGTCCTCGTCAACCCATAGCTCTGGGAACATCTTGGCTATCTGCTGTGGCATGAGACCGCTGAAGATGGCGTTACGCGCATACTGCGTGGCTGTTGGCAGGATGCTAGTGTAGAGGTCTTCCTCTATGTCGAACATATCGCCTATCTCCTCAGCAAGCACGCGCCATTGATCGTAACGGAAGTTATCAATTACGATGAGGAACACCTTCTCTCCCTTGTCAAGAAGAGGGAATATCTTGGTCTTGAATATGTCGGGAGACATTATGGGGTGTTGAGGGTTGGATGATGGATGTTGGGGTGGGGTAGGTGCAACCCAGTCCATGTAGTTCTTCTTTATGAACTTGGCGAAACCGAGGTTAGCCTCTTCCTTCTGCATCTTCAGCATCTCGGTCATGGAGGACTGTGTGGCGGACAGTTCCAGTTCCCATCGCACAAGGAGTTTATACACCTCTTTCCAATCGTCGATGCTACGGCAATCGGAAATCTTCATTGATATGTTCTGGAAGTTCTGCTGATAGCCTGTCTGTGTCACCTCGGTGACAATCTCGCGGCTGTGTATGTTCTTCTTTAGGGAGAGGAGAATCTGCATGGGATTGACTGGCTTGATGAGGTAGTCGGCAATCTTCTTGCCGATAGCCTGATCCATGATGTCTTCTTCCTCGCTCTTTGTCACCATGACGACGGGAGTCTGCGGCTGTATGTCCTTGATGCGCTGGAGTGTTTCGAGTCCGGACATACCCGGCATCATCTCGTCGAGGAAGACGAGATCGAATGTCTGTTGCTGACATTGCTCAATGGCGTCGAGACCATTGCTCACCGTCACTACATCGTAGCCTTTCTTCTCAAGGAAGATGATATGGGCGCGGAGATGTTCAATCTCATCGTCAACCCAAAGTAAATGTCCGTTTGTCATAGGTAAAAGCGAAAACTACGGCCTCTCCCCCCGCCCTCTCCCGTAGAGAGGGAGCTGGAAGGCGAAAGGCTTGTGATTATAAATTATTCATTATCAATTATAATAGGCGCTCCGGCTCCCTCCCTACGGGGGAGGGCGGGGGGAGAGGCCGTTCTAGAACCCATCCAACTCATAATATTCATCCTCAAGAAGCTTTGAGTCTTCCTTGATGCTGTCATCAAGAATGATATTCTCCTCTTGTTGAGGCTCTTCTGGCTTCTTGGTATCCTCAACGATGATGATATCCTCGGTCGGGGTGTTGTTGACCTCTGGAGTCTTCTCTTCAAGGATGAAGCTGTCCTCTGTCTGAGGCTGCTCTGCGGCAGGGGTGGTTGGGATATCAAGGATGACCTCCGTATCCTCGCTTTGAGTCTGGACAGGTGTTTCTTTTTCTTCCGTAGGAATGGTTATTGTCTCCTCTGTCGGAGGCAGCTCTTTGGCAGGGGTAGTTGGGATGTCAAGGATGACCTCAGTATCCTCGCTTTGAGTCTGGGCAGGAGTTTCTTTTTCTTCCGCAGGAATAGTTATGGTTTCCTCTGTCTGAGGCTGCTCTGTGGCGGGAATAGTTGGGAAATCAAGGATGACCTCCGTATCCTCGGTTTGAGTCTTGACAGGAGAATCTGCCTCTACTGTTGGAACAGTTATGATATCCTCTGTCTGTGGCTGGGTTTGAGTATCTTCCGTAGGAACGGCGATAGTATCTTCTGTCTGTGGGGTGAGAACATCATTCTGAGGCATATCCAATCCGAATGAGTTGTTATTGTCATCTTCGCCTTCTCTTTCCTCTGAACCTGAAACAGGAGCTGCACCATTAGGAGCAACTGTTTCGGAAGGAAGTGCAGGAGCAACGTTCACGTTCCTTCTGTTGATATCCTTCTCTATTGCCTTCTCATCATAGTCTGGCTCATAGAGCATATATGGATTGTCAACTTTGAGAGGCTGGAAATGCTCTGTGTAGAAGGCATCGTATTCGTTGTAGCTATATTGCGTGCCGAGCATAGGGAGGTTCTCGTTGCTTATCACAACAGAACGGCTACCCTTTGCCGCATTCATCATACCATCGTTCTTATATAGTACGCGGGCATACTGACGAGCCTCGTCAAATGAACGGAAGCCTGTCACCGTCATGTGGTGAAGTCCGGCAGCCTCTACAATCTCAATATTGAAATTACGTACCACGAAATTGCTGAAGTTGAACTTAGCCAACTGGAACAGCAGTTTGTTCTCGCTTATGGAGTCTGGATTATATACGAACATAAAGGTGAACTCTGTGTTCCTCTCGTCTGAGAATCCCTTTGCATTCGTGGTGTCCTTATCCGACATCACGGCTGTGCGACGGTTCCAAACATCGTTCATGTTGAAGTTACCGCCCATAAGGGTGCGACCTTGACGAACACCATTTATAATCATACCTGCAAGTTCGCTCACCTTACTCTGCGGATATGCCTTTACGAGTGTGTCGAGTCGGGCAAGACATCCGTCGGCATCGCCCTCGTTGAGCTTGCTAAGTCCTGATATGAACAGGAACTTATCCCTGTTGTCGCCCATAGGGAAACGCTTGTCGGATATGCTTGAGTTCTTCTTCACCTCCTCGAAGCGGTCATTCTGGAAGGCATCGTATGTGGCAGCGTAGAGTGAATCTTCGATATGTGTGCCATACTTTGCATTCTCCTCGAAATAAGGATCTGTGAGAATGGTTGTCCATTTAGATTCTGCACATTCATTCTTCATCCTGTTTAGATACATCTGTGCCTTGAGATTATCGCCCTTGCGGGAGTAGAGCAGGTACATGTGATAATATACCTCGTCCTTTGTCTTGGTGTCGGGGAAATCGCGGAGCAGACGGAGGAATGATTTCTCGGAGAGGTTTAGGTTTTCGAGCTTATCCTTGAAGATGACGGCAGAATGGAACAGACCATCCTCAATCTGTGCGTTGCTTTCTTCGAGTTGCTCAGCTGTGAATGGAATCTGTGCAAGATAATACTCACGCTTGTGAGGATCATTGGCTGCGGTGTCAAGACGCGCCTTCTCTTTCTCGGCTTTCTCTTCAACGGCAGCTATGGAGTCGCGCTGTTCCTCGGTAAGCTCAGTCTCCTGAGATTCCTCGTCGGCAAGATTGCCTACATTTGATTTGTTTACGCGTTGCCAGTTATCTACGTTGTCGCGTTTTCCCCATGTGCGTGCGAAGGCTTGCTTACCTTGCTGAACAGCAGTAGGGTTATAGAAATACCATGCAGCCTCTCTTTTTCCCGTAGGACGGTTGTTCTGCTGCGTAGAGGTGCTCTGTCTTCGTCCTGTATCGTTTTTTGCCTGTACGGCAGCCACATTCTCCTCAGCTTCCTTGTCGCGCTCTTCCTTCTCTTTCTTCTTGAGTGCGGTTATAACGCGGTCGATAGCCGCATTACGGTCTTTCTCACTCATCTTGGCAAGAAGCTGGAGAGAGTCCTGAAGCTCTATGGTATTGGTAAAGGGGGTGAGCTCGTCGAGTATCTTACTGCGCTTCGAAAGTTGCTCATAGTCGTCGCGGTCCTTGTCGAGGAGTCCGATAGCCTCGCCATAGCAACGTCCGGCATCACCGTATTTCTCCTTTGCCCAATATAAATCGCCGAGATGCAGCAACAAAACACCTTTCTCAATGCCTGAACGTGTAGCCTTCGTGTTTCCTGCCTCGTATGCGTAGATAGCCTGAGTGGTATCTTTCAGGGTGAGATAGATATTACCGATGGCATAATATACCTGATCGAGATAATCCTTGTTGTTCTCATCGGATGCCATGCGTTTCAGGCGACTAATCATCTTTCGTGCTTGACTGCCGTCAGCAAGGACCTCGGTCATAGCTATTCGGGCATTGAACTCCACCTCGTAAGGCGGATTCTGCCTTATCACTTTCTTGAATGCCTTGTAAGCCTCGTCCTTATGTCCGAGTGCAGCCTCTACTTGTCCGAGAAGGTAGTATTCACGCGCACGCTGCTTTGAGCGCATTTCATGTTTTACCACCTTGCGCAGGTATTTCGCCGCATTCTCCATATCGCCGATGTGGAGGTAGTAGTCGGCGTAGGTGTAGTCCCATTCCTTCTGCGCACGCCAGTCAATGGAATCACGCTGCATATTACGGATCACATCCTCTGCATCGTATATCCAGTCCTGCTCTATGTAGCATTTGGCAAGCCATGCACGAGCCTTGCCGTAGATAGCTGGCTGTGTCTTGTACAGACGGCACATGTAGGTAAATGTAGATGCAGCCTCGTCGAAGTCTCCCTTGTAGAACTGTGAACGTCCCATGAGCATCCATGCTCGCCAAAGGAAAGGGTTGTATTCCTTACGGTTAAGCCATTCTATGTCTCTTTCGGTTTTCTTACGAGACTTCTTCCATTCCGGACGAGCCGTGATGCTATGCAGCTTTATCGTCTTCTGGCATTTCTCGATAGCGGTCTCATAGTTGCCCTGGCCAAGTTCTCGACTTGCCTTGTTGCCCACAGTGTAGAGAGGGAGCATTTCTGTATAGTTGTCCTTGTTGCCGTTCTCTTTCTCCAAAGAGGCATCGATATAAGCCAGCGTGCCGTTATAGTATGTGTTGTATTTTGCCGTGAAAGCCTGCCACCAACGAGTCTGCGCCGTGTTCTTTTTATTGGAGCAGGAGGTAAGGAGAAGTATAGAAAATAAAAGGAAAAAAGCCCCCCAGCCCCCCAAGGGGGAGTTTTTTAGATAGTATTTATCTTTGTAGGGCATTTTTTCTAATTAATAATTTCTAATGAATGTTTTATATAAGCGAAAGAATGTAACTACTCCCCCTTGGAGGGGGTAAGGGGGGTGGAGCCTTCCCTTTGGGAAGGACGGGTTAGGTCGAATCCCGCTTTCTCCAAATCATTCCAAAACTTAGGATAGCTCTTGCTCACAACCTCTGGGTTGTTGATTATAAGACCAGGGAAGAGGATTGCTGCCGGAGCAAATGCCATTGCCATGCGATGATCCTCATAAGTGTCGATGGCTGGCTCTTTTTCTGGTTCGCAACGAGTGCCGTCCCATGAGAGAACACCCTCTTCTGAGTCGTCGAGCACATATCCCAGTTTCTTCATCTCCTTTTTAAGAGCCGCTATTCGGTCGGTTTCCTTGATGCGGAGTGTCTGAAGACCAGAGAATCGGAATGGGATTCCCATCAATGCTGTGCATACTACGAGGGTCTGGGCAAGGTCAGGCTGATTTATAAAGTCGAAATCGAAGCGTGGCATAGTGCATTTCTGTGCTTTTAGAGCCACGTTGGTAGGAACGAGTTTCTTCCTTGTTGCGAACGATGTCTTGACACCGAGTACGCTGAACATATACCTGATGGCAGAGTCGCCCTGTCGGGAACCGTCCATAAGTCCTGTGAGCGTTATCTTCGTATCGCTCTTCGCTATGTTCATCAGAGCTGCAATCTCGTACCAATAACTTGATGCACTCCAGTCGTTCTCGATGAAGAATGGTCGTTCCTTATACCCACCTGCATTTACACGTATGGTTGACGGATCTATCCATTCCACATCTGCACCAAACTCCTGCATTGTGCAGATTGTAAGCTCGATGTATGGGCGTGAGATGATATCGCCTGTGAGATGCAGCGTAAGACCGTTTGTGAGTCTTGGACCTATCATCAGCAAGGCTGAGATATACTGTGAAGACACATTTCCTGGAATCTCAAGCAAACCGCCAACCAACTGTTTTCCGCGTATTTTCAATGGAGGAAAGCCTTCCTCGCCTACATATTCAATATCTGCACCGAGATTGCGAAGTGCATTGACGAGCACTTCGATAGGACGATGCTTCATACGGTCGGTACCTGTTATTACGTGCTCTTCACCCTCCGAAACTGAGAGTAGGGCAGAGGTGAATCGCATGGCTGTACCTGCCGCCTTGATATTAATCTCGTAAGGCATATCGTGCAAGGCAGTTACCATAACATCGGTATCGTCACAGTCGCTGAGGTTTTCCGGAACTTCTTTGCTGCCAGAGAGGGCATTGATAACGAGGGCACGGTTGCTTATGCTTTTGGAAGCCGGAAGATTTATTACACAATCAATCGCCTTTGGGGCGTATAGTTTATATCGCATTTTCAGTTTCGTTTGTTTTTTTATATATTAAATATATAACGTACCCATTAACGTTTTTATTGTAGAGGGCTTTATAAATGACAGAATATGCTTAGGAAACAAACAATTAATCGCCTTTGGAGCGTATAGTCAGTATAACGCGTCCTAAGGCGATTAATCGTGTGTTTTTCGAGGTTGGTTTAATGTAGTATTTATTTCATCATTTTCTTACCGTTTACGATATATATTCCATTAGCCTTTGGCTCTGCAACCTTACGGCCAGACAGGTCGTAATAGATAGGCTGTGCGTTGCTTGCTGCTACGGAATTGATATCAGTTGTTTCCGCCTTGACATATACAGCATCAATGATATATGTTACTACAACAGGCATCTTGCCATAAGAGAGCTTGGTGGTAATCTTGAAACTCTTTTCTGTTGCATTATATTCTGCATTGAATGAAGAGCCTTTGACAGTCTTCTCCTCGTCGCCAACCTTGAATGTCTCCTCGTATTCTTGCTCTGGGAATGAGGCATTGCGTGTAGCCATGTCATAGTCGAACTTGAGGTTGTGAATAGTGAAACTTGGGATTGTCACATTCATTTTGTTGTAGGTGAGCGCAGGTAATGTGATGTCAGCCTCAGAGGTGCTGTTCATCTTGAAGATGATAACGTCTTTCTCGTTTTCCTGCCATGCGTTCATTTCTTCTACGCCAAATTTAGAAGGACCGGCAAACTTCATCTCTCCATGCTGTGCCATTGCTGTGAGACATGCGAAGAGAATTGTGAAAAGAGTAAATGTTTTTTTCATTTTTCCTTTTGTTTTTATTTAAAGTTATTATTACTTTTCTTGCTTTTCTGGTTTTTCCGGTTTTTCCGGATTTCCTGGAATCTCCAGCTTTTTAGAAACTGATATTCATATCCACTCCAACGTGAAGAGGCTTGCCGTGCTGCTCGTAACCTCTACTTGCACTCACGAAATAGAACGTGTTATATTTCGTGTATGTGAGGTTCTTGCCCCAGAGTGTTATTCCGAGGTTCTTTGAGCGGAATGTTGCTCGGGCATTCAGCTGGCTGTAGAATGCCTGACTTGCAGTATTGTCTTCTGTCCAGTATATTCTGCCTGCTCCGTTGCAACCGATACCGAGCGTGATACTCATATCATTCTTGATATCCCACATATAGGCGGCATCGGCATTTACGGTGTGCATCGGAACGTATGGCACATAGTTGCCAAAAAAGTCGTTTCCGCTACCGTCGTCATACTCAAGGAACTCGGAATGTGTAAAGCCGTAGTTGCCTGTGAAGGTAAGCTGTGAGGTAGGCCTCCAAGTCATGCTCATCTCACCTCCGCAACTCTGGCTCTTACCGGCATTGACCATCATTCTTCCAAGACCGGAAGGAGCGAAACGTGCTATCTGCTGGTTGTGTATGCGATTATAGAACAGGGCTGCATCGAGTATTATGCGCTTGTCGGCAAGTGTGAGATGGGTGCCGAACTCAAAGTTCCATGAATATTCCGGTTTATAGACAACCTGCTCGGTGGTAGGCACCTCAAACTGAGGCATATTCTGTGCCATTACCCTACGCACAAACTGAGGTAATGCAACCATCTGTCCAGGGGCATCCGGATCTGGAATTTCCTTCGGCATATTAGGATTCGTGGCTGCGAGATAGTCAAGGTAATTGCCTACGCCTTCCTTAACTCCGCTCATCATGTCCACGCGCATAGCTCCTTGTAGCAAGTCGCTGAACATCTGAATGTTGTAGCCTCCTGAACGTTGTCCCATACCAACTGATGTGTAGATATTGGAACTGGCGTTGAAGTCATACTTCAAGGATATTTTCGGAAGGACTCTGAAATTGTCGTTTTTGAGACTTCCGTAATAGCCTATGTGCGATTCCAGATTCTGGAGATTAACAGCCATCTTCTCGTTGTTGCCGTTTGGCATTGCAAAGCCGTAAAGCACATCTGCTGGAGATGCATATTCCATGCTCTGGTGCTCGTAGTCGAAACGTACTCCGAGAGAGGCCGTGAGGTTGTTGCAAAGCTCTATTGAAGACTGATGGAACAATGCAATACCTGTGATTGGCGTTTCGTAAGTGCCGTTTATTGAAAGTCTGTCACCGCGGAAATTTAGCGACATGCCCGTGAATCCCATCATCTTCAGCATGGCAATTCTGTTCATGTCAGGCAGAACGGTATTGATATTGCCTTCCAACCATCTGAGACCGTCTTCGTAGAAGTTTACAGGCGCTTCTGTATGCAACCATTGACGCATTAGATTGATACCTGTAACTCTTTTCCATTTGCTCTCGCCAAGATTCTTTAGCGTTATCTCTTCTGTCAGAGTATTGATACGCTGTTTCTGCTCTAAGGTGTAGATGTCGTCAGAGATGAAATCCTGATCCATGAACATACGGTCGTTGATGTTCTGATAACCGGTAATGGCATTCAACTGCCATTTGTCGGTTTTGTAGCATATATTCACGCCGGTATTTAGAAGTCCGCGGCGATAGCTGCTTTCACGATTGTTGGTTATCTTCCCTATCTTACTGCCATAGTTCTCCTCGGCAGTAGTAGAACCTGTATAGAAATAAGGATATGCTCCTTCGTCAGAGTAGTCGTAATTAATGTTTATATCAAAGGTGAGGCGCTCTGTTGGTGTGTAGAGACCTCTCATCCTTCCACCGCCTGATGCCAATCCGTCAACCTTCTTTCCTGTGAAATCATTGCGGAAGAAACCGCTTGCCTTTTCGAAATAGCCGCCTGCAGAGAATGCGAAATCGCTGCATACTTTGTGGTAATGGGTTATTGAGGCTGAGAGGCGACTGTTACCGCTATTGGCTCCCAAGTGAATGTCTGTACCTTCGTAGTTCCTCGGATTCCTTGTGTAGATACGCACCAAACCGCCCATCGTGTTTCTTCCGTACAGAGTGCCTTGAGGACCGCGAAGCACATCCATGCGCTCTATTTCATAGAAACCGAAATCGAAAGCCGATTTGTCCACGTATGGGATATCATCTACATAAAGTCCGATGGCAGGTGTGTTGATCCTGCTGCCTATGCCTCTGATATACACAGCACTCGTCAGGCGACTTCCATAATCTGGTATGAACAGATTTGGGACCAGTCCGCTAACTCCCTTTAGCGATGTGATATGGTTAGCCTCCATCGTCTTCTGGCTTATGAGCGATACGGATGAAGGCTGTTGTCTGAGCAAACCGTTTTCCTTGAAGGATGAAACAATTTCCAGTTCCTTCAAGTCAACTTGTTTGAGTGTATCTGTGGTGGCGTTCTCCTGAATATTCAACGCTGCGCAAAGCAGCGATGCTAACAATAATTGTGACATAGTTCCTGAATTGCGATACAAACCTTTAGGTTCGCACGAAGCAAATAGGGTATGTCGCTCATAGAGCGGTACCCGTTTTTAATTTGCGAGTGCACAAGCGCGTACGAAGCAAATAGTGCATGTCAGCCCTAAAGGCTGGCGCACGTCTCTGATTTGCGAGTGCAAAGTTACAAAAAATTCGCCACATATATGTAAAATTCCTTTAGAATAATGTCTTTTTCCTCATAAATGAGGATATGAAAAAGTTCAATACCCCAGCAGTTCCCAAGTAAGTCCCAAGTAACTCCCATTCTTTGGAACGGACTTGGAACGGACCTGAAACGGACTTGGAACGGAGGTGAGAATACCTTCTAAATTTGACTCATACTCGGAGATATTCAATCTCTCTCCCCCTGTTTTTGGTTCTATGGTTCTATAGTTCTATATTTTTTACACACACCCTATTTTTCGGACTTCCAATTCATAATATATAATATATATAATATAATTATATATATTATATATTATGGCTCTAAAAGCGAGTTTTGTAGGGTGTGTGTAAAAAATATAGAACTATAGAACCATAGAACCATTTGAAAAGTGAACAGACAATGCAAAGTGTTGATATATAGCGATTTAAATGTTATTTGTAGAAAGTTCTTCAAAATGATAATGGTTCAACATTTTCCATTATACCGATTTTTCCTTGAATTTTCAGAGGTTCAATAATGTGTCTCTTACAGTATTGATATTTTTTTGTGGCGGGATATCCAAGCCATCAATAGGGACATTCATTGTCTTGTAATGTAAACGCAGGGATTTAATGAGTTAAAATGATATATTTTTTGGTTCTATGGTTCTATAGTTCTATAATTTTTAAAGACACCCCTATACAAATTGAAAATATCATAACATGTTATATGTAGGTAGAAAATGTTGTAAAAAACATCAGGGAAACAGCATTGGGAAATATGTGGGCTGAAATTTCAGCTATCGTCAACTTACAATAACCTTATCCAATGGGGGTGGCGTTTTACCACCCCCATTGTTTTCTTTTATTACTGACCGAAGATGAGTCCCTGTTTTAGGGAGTCGTCAATACAAAACCAGAGCACTAAATCAGGGCGGTGGTTTTACAAAGCAAAAGGAACTCCCTCCTCTCTCCCGATTTTTATCTAACTGATATATGTTAACGTCAGTTCAGCAACGGAGTTGCGTTAGAATTTACTGAATATAATTTATTGACAATTTACTTTCCAAGAATCCCAATTTACTTTCCAAGAATCCCAATTTACTTTCTTTCAAACGCAAAGACGCAAAGATCTTTTCATGATCACGGAATATATGAAAGAAACGGAATTTTTTCGTCCATTCCGTGGTCATGAAAAATCTTTGCGTCTCAGCGTCTTAGCGTTTGAAAATGGAAACGGATTTATCTGATTTTTCTGATAGCTGGCGCAGTAATATTTTCGCAATTTATTTCAGACAAATCAGATAAATCCGCTTCCTTTTTTCATCGAATTGACGTTAAATTTAAACGCGAAGACGCAAAGTCGCAAAGTGTTTTTCGTTCATGTTAGTTGTAGATACAAAAAATCACCGCGACATGATGCCGCGGTGACTTTTTTATGTCTAAAGGCTGAGGCCAATAGACTTTCGTCTTTAGCCTCTTGCCTTTTGTCTTAGACTGCGAATGGGTTCTCGCCTGGATAGAGCTGACCTGCTGGGAGAGGAGTGTTGATATCCTCAACGCCGAGCAGACGGAGAGCCTCGAACAGAATCTTACCAACGTGATCGAATGCGTAAGCACCATGGTGTGGGAAGCGCTTGCCAACGAGGACGTGACGATAGAAGCGTGCGAATCCAGGGATAGCGTGGATACCGATACCACCGAATGAGCATGGATCAACGTCAAGGAACTCACCCTGAGCGATGTAAGAAACGAGCTTAGAGTCAGAGTTAGACTGGATACGGAACATTGTTGACTTGCCTGGAGCAATCTGTCCCTCGAGAGTACCCTTTGTGATATCTGGACTCATGAGACGTGCCTGAATGAGCTGATACTTGATTTCGCAGCTCTTCATGCAAGAAGAACATGTGTTACCACAGTGGAAGCCCATGTAGAGGTCCTTGAGGTCAGCACCAGCGAGGTTTGCACCTGCAGGGATAACGTCAGCAGGAACTGAGTTGTTGATATCGAGGAGAGTAGCTGGCTTCTCAGAAGCGCACTCTGCCATGTACTCAGAGAGAGCACCATAGAGGTCAACCTCACATGCTACAGGAATACCACGGCCTGTGAGACGTGAGTTAACGTAGCAAGGCTCGAACTCGAAGATTGGCTGCCATGCTGGCCAGCACTTGTTAGCGAATACAGCGAACTTAGAGCCACCCTTGTTGGTGTCGTACCAGTCAAGGAGGGTAACCTCAAGCTGTGCCATCTTGTTGATGATCTCAGGATATTTGTTGCCCTTGCCAAGCTCTGCTTCCATATCCTTAGCAACAGCCTCAATCTCTGCCTGCTTACCTGCCTTGCTTGTAATCTCGTTGAATGCCTTATAGAGGTCAAGCTCAGAGTTCTCCTGAACCTCGATGCCGAGATCGTACATTGGCTGGATAGGAGCGTTACAAGCGAGGAAGTCCCAAGGACGTGGGCCGAAGCCGATAACCTTGAGGTTCTTAACACCGATTACTACGCGAGCGATGTTGCGGAAGTCTGAGATTTCCTTAACACCCTCCTCTGGAGTTACGTTTGGATATTCAGGAATATAAACCTTGAGGCGACGGAGACCTACGCTGTAAGAGAAGTTGAGGACACCGCAGAGAGCGTCACCACGGTCATTAGCGAGGTTAGCCTTGCCTTCCTCCTTAGCAGCGATAACCATTGCAGGGCCATCGAACTTCTGAACGAAGAGAGTTGTAGGACCCTCTGGACCGAAGTTGCCGAGGAACATACATACAGCGTTGATGCCATTTGCCTTAGCCCAATCAAGAGCCTTGTAAGTGTCAACGTCGTTCTCGATAACTACTGGACAATCATATACCTCAGGAAGAGCTGCCTTCTTAACTTCTGCCATAAGAGCAGCGAGACGAGCCTTTGTAAGGGATGCTGGGAAACAGTCGCGGCTAACGCCTACGATACCAAGCTTTACTACTGGTTGATTAATCATACTGTTTTTTTGTTGAATTTTTTGTTATAAGTCGTTAATGTTTAATTATAGGCTAATAAAAATCCCACGGTCCCGAAAAACCGAGGTTGGATGCAAAAGTACATAATTCCCTTGAAATAACAAAACTTTTAGGGATTTTTTATGAAAAAATTACAAAAAAAATTTTTCTTCACTACGATACTTAACTTTTTTTGCGAAAAGATAAGAGAAAGTTTTGTGGTCTCAGGAAAAATCCTTACTTTTGCAAGCAATAGAAGTTCTAACAAAAAGTTGACACGAACATTCTTTAATTGATAACTGAAATATACTATATTGATAATTGAACATACTATGAAACAGATTGCATTTGCATTTTTTTTACTGTTCATAGCTCTACATATTACAGCGGAACCGAGAAAAGTCGTACGTGTCGGATGGTACGAATCGGCTTTCAATACTACCGACCGCTTTGGGCGCCGTTCAGGCTATGCCTATGAATATCAGCAAAAGATAGCAGCCTATACGGGATGGACATACGAATATGTGGAAGGTAACTGGCTTGACCTGCTGGTTATGCTTCAGAATGGAGAACTCGATCTTCTCTCGGATGTCTCATATACTCCGGAGCGTGCCAAGAATATGCTTTTCTCAACCTTGTCTATGGGATGTGAGGAGTACTATATACTTATTGACAATGCAAGCACCTCTGTCGATCCGGGGGATATACACTCGCTCAATGGCAAGAGAATTGGTGTTAATCAGGGGAGCATTCAGCAGTCTATCTTTGAGCGATGGGCAAAGGATAACGGAATCAAGGCCGAGGTTGTGAAGATTGACGGACAGGAGAGGGATTTTGCCGAATATATACTGAATGGCGAATTGGATGCTGTTGTGAGCGTTTCTGCCGTTGACCATAATCTTAAATATTGTATCCCTGTCACTATTATCGGTTCGTCGGATTTCTATTTTGCGGTCAGCAAGACAAGGCAGGATCTCAAGATTGAACTTGATAATGCCATGAAGCATATTCTGAACGACAATATGTACTATAACCGTATGCTCAACGAAAAGTATATGGCTAATTCCGGCAGTTTCCATAGCCTCTCGTCAAAGGAAGTTGAGTGGGTTAAGCATCACGGACCTATCAGGGTGGGATATTGTGAAGGATATATGCCATATTGCGGAACGAACAAGACAACGGGCGAGGTTGACGGTCTCCTGAAGGATTTCATGTTCGTAACTTCCAATGTGGTGAAGAATGTTGATATCCGTTTTGAGGCTACACCATATTCTAATACAAAGGAACTTATAAGGGCTTTGAAGAATAAGGAGATAGACTGTATATATCCTATATGTCTAAGTCTCTATGACGCTGAGGACATGGGAATTCTCCTGACGGATCCTCTGGTTGAAATAGAGGAGCAGATTTTGCTTAAAAGGTCTGAGTATGACCGTTTCGATATTGCTGAACCTAAGCGCATAGCCGTTAGTTCTGGTAATCCGAGTCTTTATTCCATTGTCAAGGATCAGTTTCCTGAGTGGGAAATTGTGTCTTTCGAAACTTCTGAGGAATGTATAAATGCGGTTTCAAGTGGCAAAGCCGACTGTATGTTGGTAAGTAACTACCGCTATGGCGTGATGCATAGGATTTACGAGAAGAATAATCTCGTAGCTATGACAACGGGTGGCACTATCAATCAGATGTTTGCTGTGCTTCCTGAGAATTCTTACCTTTATTCTATCATAGGCCGTCTTACTCATATGATGTCGTCTGCTGAGGTCCATTCTTCGCTGACAAAGCATACGCAGATGGATTCTCAGATTACCGTGGCGGATATCATAAGGGATAATATGGGCATTCTTCTCTCCTTGCTTGTCGTGATAGTTGCAATCATAAGTGTCCTTTTTGTTAAGAGTCTGTCTTCTATGAAGAAGACCACACAGCTCAACAAGAAACTCAAAGCCCATCAGATGCAACTCTCAAATGCCTACGAGGACCAGAAAGACCACCTTGAGGAGATTTCAGCCCTTAATACCGAACTGGAATGGGCAAAGACACAGGCTGAGGCTGCAAGTAGTGCTAAGACTTCCTTCCTATTCAATATGTCACACGATATCCGCACGCCTATGAATGCCATTATCGGATTCCGTGACCTGCTGGAGAAACATATAGACGAGCCTGAGCGCCGAGCTGATTATCTCCGTAAGATAAAGGATGCAAGTAGGGTGCTGCTCTCTATTATCAACAATGTGCTTGAGATGGCTCGAATAGAGAAGGGAACCGTTGTTGTTGAGGAAGTTCCAGTCAATACACAGGACTTCGGTGCGTCACTTTGCAGCGTATTCTCCGAGATGATGGCAGAAAAGAACATAGAGTTCACCCATGGTGTGAACATCACTCATCATAATGTGTATTGTGACCCGACAAAAATGCGAGAGATATTCATGAACCTGCTGTCGAATGCCTACAAATATACAAAACCAGGTGGAAAGGTTCATGTGAGTCTTCGTGAGTTGCCATCCGACCGTGAGGGATATGGACTCTTTGAGACAACTGTGTCGGATACTGGCATAGGAATGTCTCCTGAGTATATTGCGCATCTCTTCGAAGAATTCTCACGCGAGAATACCACCACGGCAAACAAGATTGAGGGCACGGGACTTGGTATGCCTATCGTCAAGCGACTTGTAGAGCTGATGAACGGAACAATCCACGTGACAAGTGAGAAAGGGGTTGGCTCTACTTTCGTCGTTACCTTACCGCATCGTATTGCCGACGAGTCAGAAAATGCCATGCAGGCTGATGTGGAGATTTCTGATGCCGACTTTACTGGTAAGAGAGTGCTTGTTGCCGAGGATAATGACCTCAACGCCGAGATTGCAGAGGAGATACTCGTATCTGCCGGTTTCATGGTAGAGAGGGCTGAGGATGGAAACGTTTGCGTGGAAAAGGTCGTTTCTGCTAATCCCCACTATTACGACCTTATCCTGATGGATATTCAGATGCCGAACATGGACGGCTATCAAGCCACCGTTACCATCCGAGAGCTTGATGACAAGGAAAAAGCTAATATCCCGATAATTGCCATGACCGCCAATGCCTTTGCTGAAGATAGAAGCAAGGCTATGAGCATGGGTATGAACGGACATTTGGCAAAGCCTATCGATGTTGCGGAACTTCTCAGAGTATTAGCAAGAGTTCTTGCGCACAAATAACGCTTGTACTTCCGAAGTACCTCCCATGTAAGTCCGTTATAAATCCGTTGTAAGGCCGCTTCTCCTCCTAACCAAACTCGATGAACCTCCGTTCCTATAGCGAAGAAATAGCGGAGGTTCATCGAGTTTGGTTCCTTTTCATAACGGAAGAAAGGCGAAAGGTCAAGGAAGTTTGTCTATGATTTTATTGACCTTCCATTGGCCGTTATTTTTTCTGAGAATAAGTTTTTGTGTGGTCTTTGATGTCAGTTTTGGTTCTAAGCCGAGAGAATCCATCTGATAGATGTTGGTCAGGTTGAGAGTCACGTTGGCAAGGTCGGCTTCCTTGATTTCTACACTATCGACTGAAAAGCCGGGAGCCTCTTTGCTCTTGGTAAGAACGTCAATGTCTTTCTGGTTGACGTTGCTGCTAAGGAAACGGAGGAATTTGGTACATTCCTCATCGGAGAATCGGGCAGCATCCTTGAATCTCCAAGTATAGTATTTTGTTGCAAAACTATCTGTAACGGAAAGGATTTCCATTTCGTCCTTGTTCTCCTTGTTTTCCGGAGAACAGCTGAAAAAGATGCAAATAATGAGCAATATGAAAGCAGAAAACGGTATTTTCATATAATAAATTTTAAAATATTGACAAAGGTAGTAAAAAAAATTTGGATAATCAATACTTTTTCGTTACTTTTGCATAAAATATTAATCAAAATGCTGAAATTTATATCATTCGGCAGCGGAAGTAGCGGAAACTGCTACTATTTCTCTGCCGGGTCCGAAGGACTATTGATAGATGCAGGTATTGGGATAAGAACATTGAAGAAATACCTGCATGACTACAATATAAAACTGGATGAAATAAAGAGAATCCTGATAACGCATGACCACGCTGACCATATCAAAGCCGTGGGTGTGCTGAGTACTGACTATAATATGCATGTCTATGCAACCAAGGAGGTTCATAATGGCATAATGCGTAACTATTGTGTGCATAAGAAGATTCCCGCTTCGAATACCAAGGTTATTGAGAAGAATGTCAGGATAAAGGTCGGAGATTTCTTTGTGACTCCATTTACCGTTCCTCATGACAGCTCGGATAACGTAGGCTACTGCATAGAGTCGGAAGGCATCGTGTTCTGCCTGATGACTGATGCCGGACATGTGACGGATGAAATGAAGAAATACATTTCGATGTCTGACTATCTAGTACTTGAGGCTAACTACGATGAGGAGATGCTGAGAGTTGGCAATTATCCTCAATATCTGAAGGAGAGGATAGCCAGCGACCGAGGTCATCTGTCGAATAAGGATTGCGGTGAGGCACTTGCCAATAATGCTACCGAAAAGCTGAAGAAGGTGTGGCTCTGTCATCTTTCCGAGGAGAACAATCATCCGGTGCTGGCGCAGAAGACTGTTGAGCAGGTGCTACGTTCCTATGGCATCATAGCCGGAAAGGATTTTCAGTTGGAGATACTGAAGAGGAAATCGGCTTCTGAGCTGTTCGAAATTGATGGGATTATTTAAACAATAACACTATTAACATATCAGGAAACTAAAAGTAAAACAAAAGCAAGTATTATGAAGAAGATATTTTCAATCGTCTGCATGCTCATGATGAGCATGGTAATGATGGCTCAGGCACAGATCAAGTTTGATAAGACTGCACACGACTTCGGTAAGTTCTCTGAAGAGGATCCTATCGTGAAGTGCACTTTTACTTTCACTAATACTGGTGACAAGCCTCTTGTTATCAATCAGGCAGTTGCAAGTTGTGGATGTACGGTCCCTACATATACTAAGACTCCTGTTCAGCCAGGAGAGCAGGGAACTATCAACGTGACATACAACGGCACAGGCAAGTTCCCTGGTCATTTCAGAAAGACTATTACTATCCGCAGTAATGCAAAGACAGAGATGGTTCGTTTGACTATCGAGGGAAATATGCTGGAAGAGGAGAAGAAGTAGAAGAATAAGCAGAGGCCTCTTCCCCCGCCCTCTCCCGTAGAGAGGGGGCCGATTCGACCAAAGGGTTTGTTTCGTGAAATTCAATTATCAGCCTTTCGCCTTCCGGCTCCCTCCCTACGGGGGAGGGCGGGGGGAGAGGCCGTTTTTTTATTAGGTTTTTTATTATGGAGAGAATCAGCACACTACGTTCGGAATTAAAAAGTAAGATTGGCGACTCTCTCCTCCCTGGTGATGAAGCCAAGATACAGGATATACTTGGTCAGGCTATCAATGACAAACAGATCAAGTTTGATGTCTTTGGCTTCAATCCCATTGTAATGGCGTTGCAGACGGCTCTTATCGCAGTTGACGAGATAGGTCTGCGTCGTGATGGCGTTATTGCCATCATACTCTACAATGGTGTCATTAATGGTTATACCACTATGGAGGAGGTGCGTAATGACTTTGGTGATGGTGTTGCGACTATCATCAAGGGATTGGTGCGCCTCTATCATCTCTATGAGAAGACACCGGTCATTGAGACAGAGAATTTCCGTAACCTTATCGTTTCGTTTGCAGAGGATATGCGCGTCATACTCATCATGATTGCCGATCGTGTGAATATGATGCGTGAGCTTCGTGACACCATCAACGAGGAGGCTCGTCATCGTGTGGCTGAGGAGGCAAGCTATCTCTATGCTCCTCTGGCTCATAAACTCGGCTTGTATAAGCTCAAGAGCGAACTTGAGGACCTTTCGCTGAAATATCTTGAACATGATGCCTACTATCATATCAAGGAGAAACTGAACGAGACGAAGGCTTCACGCGATAAGTATATCGTGGACTTCATAGGACCTGTGCAGAAGAAACTTGAGGAGGCAGGACTCAAATTCCATATCAAAGGGCGCACCAAGAGCATTCATTCCATCTGGCAGAAGATGAAGAAGCAGAAGTGTGCCTTCGAGGGCGTTTACGACCTTTTTGCTATCCGTATCATTCTTGACTCTGCCCCTGAGCGTGAGAAGATGGAATGCTGGCAGGTTTACAGCATCGTGACAGATATGTATCAGCCTAATCCTAAGCGTCTGCGCGACTGGCTTAGCGTGCCTAAGACCAACGGCTACGAGAGTCTCCATATCACGGTTCTCGGTCCTGAGAAGAAATGGGTAGAAGTGCAGATTCGCACAGAGAGAATGGATGAGATTGCAGAGCACGGACTTGCCGCACACTGGCGCTACAAGGGCGTGAAGAGTAGTGAGGGCGGTATGGAGTCGTGGCTTGCAAGCATCCGTGCAGCCCTTGAGGCTGGTGACGACCTTCAGGTTATGGATCAGTTCCGTATGGACCTCTACGACAAGGAGGTATATGTGTTCTCTCCAAAAGGCGATATACTGAAGTTCCCTAAGGGCGCTACGGTTCTCGATTTCGCCTATCATATCCACAGCAATATAGGAAGTCATTGCGTTGGTGCGAAGATAAACGGCAGGAACGTGACTCTGCGTGAACAGCTTTCAAGCGGTGACACCGTGGAGATCCTGACGAGCACTAAGCAGTATCCGAAACAGGAATGGCTCAATATCGTCAAGACATCGCGAGGAAAGGCGAAGGTGCGTCAGGCTTTGCGTGAGACTCAGATGAGCACGGGAGTCTATGCCAAGGAACTCATTGAGCGTAAGTTCCGCAACAAGAAAATTGATATTGATGAGAGCATCCTCATGCGCCTTGTCAAGAAGATGGGCTATAAGGAAACGGCGGATTTCTACAAGGATATCGTGGATGAGACTCTCGATATGAACACCGTGATTGAGCGTTATCTGGAGATGAAGCAGCATGAGGAGAATCCGCAGGCAACGGCTGTTCCTGCACGTTCTGCAGAGGAGTTCCAGTTATTGCCCGACACGAAGCATGTGCCTCAGACAACCGACGACACGCTTGTCATCGACCAGGGCATGAAGGGTATCGACTATACGCTTGCCCGTTGCTGTCAGCCTATCTACGGCGACCCTATCTTCGGTTTCGTGACGGTGAACGGAGGTATCAAGATTCATCATCAGAACTGCCCTAATGCCAACGACCTGAAGTCGCGTTTTGGCTATCGTATCGTCAAGGCTCGATGGAGTGGCAAGGGACAAACGCAATATAGCGTGACGCTCCGTGTCGTGGGAAATGATGACCTTGGTATTGTCACTAATATCACCAGTATCATTTCAAAGGAAGAGAAGCTGCTTCTGAGAAGCATTTCCATCAATTCGAATGATGGCCTTTTCTCCGGCAATCTTACGGTTCAGATTGACGATACCCACCGCCTTGAGGCTCTGATAAAGAAACTCAAGGGCGTGAAAGGCGTGAGAGCGGTTACGAGATTGTAACTCAGCAACTTTCGGTAATTCCTTCTCCGTGGAGGGGCAGGAAGAAAGTTCCCTTTTTCCGCTGAAAAGGTAGCATGTGGAGAAGTGACTTTGCTATGATTCTGTTTCCCATTCCTCTTTTTTAGGGAGACTTGTTGGGAACGGCTCTAACGGAAGCAACGTAACGGCAGGTCAGCAGGACTATGCCGAGCGTATGAATCAGATAGAGAATCAGCGTGAGGCATACTATCGAAAGGCGGGCGTGGCTCCTGGTCTGCCAACTATGAAGGGAATCTATGCCGACCCAGAGGTAACGGGTGTTGGCTATAACGTCCTCATAAAGGAGCTTGGCGATCATCGTGTGCCAGAGAATTGGGTACAGCATCCTGTGATCAATACGGAGGCAGACTCAAATCCGGGCGCACCACTCGCATGGGGTTCTCCTGAGAATCCAGATGATGTAGTGGCAGGCTATGGCTATGTGGCTGCTGATACGTCAGAGGTGGAAAAAGAGGTTTTATTACACATTATAGATCAATGGGAAGTTTGGGGGTATTTCAATGGTGATCCAGTGAATTTAGGTCAGGATTTTTCGTCTCATGAAGCAAACGGTTTGTGTATTCCTGTTAGGACGAAGGACAATTTTTCTCATGGTATTAATGATATTATAGATGCTTTTGATAAAAAATGATAAAAACAACATTGATTTTCATGTTTGTACTTGCTCTCTCTTCTTGTAAGAGAGAGCAGATGTTTCATTTCACCTCTCATGACACTCTATATTTCAATGTGTATGATACTCTTGAAGAATATACATTTCATACCAACAATGGAATTGATTCTCTTAGATTTAAGGAAAAACAAATAAGAGAAACCTACAATGAATGGTATTTCAACAATTTGGAGACCTCCATATTTAATGCTTCTTTTTGTTGTGAAGGTGTTTTTAAACATAACGGACTTAAATACAGTTTTTGCTATTGTCTGAGCAAGGTTGCCGATAATCAAGATCCTGTTTTTTCAATTTACGCTGGAGCACGGAGTGCAATTAGCATTACTGACCGACGTAATTATGATAGAGGATTCTATAATGATACAATTATTATAGATGAATCAAATTCCGATATCATTCAGCTTGATGAACAACCTTGTGAATTCAAGAGCCTAAAGTGGCATAAATATAAAGGACTTGTAGAATACGAACTGTCTGATGGTACTATATATAAAGACAGTATTAATTAAACCATTATAACTCTCCACACCTCCACCGATTCCTCGTGAATCCTTGGTGGTGTGGGGATTTTCTTTTCTCTCTGTCTCTTTCTTGTTTTTCCCTCTCATCAATAGAGGTTTTCCTTGCAAGAAATTCCGCTCTTCCTTCGAAGATACTCCATCGCAACTCCATCGTTACTCCATCGCAAGTCCATCATTTCGATGGAGTATCTATGGAGAAGTGATGGACTAATGATGGACTATAAACGAAGGCATAGTTATTCATCAACAGTCTTTCTTCGCAAGACAAGCTAAAGCAAGTTCTTCGCTGTGCTCATTAGCAAGACAGTCATTATGTACGCCTTTCATGCAGAAGAAAGATAATAGGTTTTCCCCGCACATCCTCGTTACGCTCGTATGTACGGGGGGACGAATAGTATTGTCTTCCAGACAGTTTTGTGCTTTTGAAACTTGAATTAAGAAATTAGACGCGGAGGGTGGCGAGCGCCTTCGGCATTTTTTTTCGCTTAGACTCAACAGGCTATGCAGGTTCTTTGTTTAGTTCGTCTGCAGGTCCGTCACAAGCGAAACTTGAGTCAATTAATGTTTCAATTCACGTCTTAAGAGGGGCTTTTAAAGCTATTTTACCATCAGGACATCAAAAACTTTGTAAAAATCATTTGCAATACGGAAAATTTCTGTAATTTTGTGGTCGCTAAACATGCCGAAATTACAGACAGTTATAATCTGACGAACTCACGTTATTGTACTAATCGGATTAAAAACAAACAAAAATAAACAACTTTAGGAATTATGAATGAAATGATGTTCTCGTTGAGGAAATCCGTCTTGACGGCATTAGTAGTTTGCTGTCTTGCTGCAAATTGTCATGCAGATGACGGTTCACGACTATGGCTTGGTAAGACGGGGGCTGCTAATGCCCAGATTACGTTGACTGCAAAGAGTACTGCCACGACGGATATTGCCAGGCGCGAATTGGCTTCTGCATGGAATGGCGGGCCTGTGAGTATGACGGTGAAGAAGGTGAAGGGAATGAAACGTGATGCCTATACCATCAGGATAAAGGATGGTAAGGTTGCTATTACTTCTCCTTCGGATATAGGTCTGCTCTATGGAGCATACCGATTGCTCCAGCTTCAGACGATGAATGCCGCAGGTGGTGATATGGAAGTGAAGGAGAGTCCGTTTCATGACATCCGTCTCCTTAACCATTGGGATAACCTTGACGGAAACAGCGAGCGAGGATATGCTGGAAAGAGTATCTTCTGGAATGTGAGCGGTTTTCCAAAGACCATTGGCAGTAATGAGGTTAAGGATATAAACAATAATCCCCTGAACAACGATACATACGCCCGTGCCTGTGCTTCAATAGGCATAAACGGAGCTGTGCTCAATAATGTGAATGCCTCGCCTAAGATGCTCACCACCGAGGTGTTGCAGATGGCAAAGCAGTATGCTGATGTGCTGCGTCCATACGGAATAAGAGTGTATCTGGCTGTGAATTTCTCAAGTCCGGTGGTGGTAGGCGGTCTTGCAACTGCCGATCCTATGGATAAGGATGTACAACGCTGGTGGAAGGAAAAGGCAAAGGAGATTTACGGTTTGATACCTGACTTTGGCGGTTTCCTTGTAAAGGCAAATAGTGAGGGACAGCCAGGTCCAATGGACTATGGTCGTACACATGCCGACGGAGCAAATCTTCTTGCTGGTGCACTACGTCCTTATGGAGGCATAGTGATGTGGAGGGCATTTATCAATAATCCTACTGATCCTGACCGCGCCAAGCAGGCACGACTGGAGTTTGAGCATCTCGATGGTAAATTTCTTGACAACGTGATTATTCAGGTGAAGAACGGACCTATCGACTTCCAGCCTCGCGAACCGTTCAATGCCCTGTTTGGGGCACTTCACCAGACGGCAGAGATGCCAGAGTTTCAGATAACTCAGGAATACCTCGGACAAGCCAATCACCTTGCCTATCTCGGCACCATGTGGGAGGAGTTCTTTTCCGAAGTAACACAGTATGCCGACTATAAGGCAAATCAGCTCAAGGCTAAGTACAACGCCATAGCGGGAGTAGCCAATACTGGAACTGATGCCAACTGGACGGGACATCCGCTTGCGCAGTCAAACTGGTATGCCTTTGGCAGAATGGCATGGAATCCAGACCTTGATGCAAAGACGATAGCAAATGAATGGGTGTCGCTGACATTCCCTTCGCTTAGTGGGAAGCAGCACGATACCGTGGTTTCAATGCTCATGAGAAGTCGTGAGGCTGTAGTTGACTATGAGATGCCAATCGGACTTACCCACCAGTTTGGCAATTCGCACTATGCCCCGGGTGCATGGGATAACCGTCCGATTCGTCGTGATTGGTTGCCTGTGTTCTATAATCAGGCAGATGCCGATGGTATAGGCTTTGACCGCACGAAGGCAACGGGAACGGATAATACTTCGCAATATGTTCCTGCTTTCGGTGGTGTGATGGAAGATGTGAAGACTTGTCCTGATAAATACTTGCTATGGTTTCATCATGTTTCGTGGAATCATAAGTGTCAGACGGGGCGTAGTGTTTGGGAAGAACTGTGCTATCGCTATCAGAATGGGCTTAATGAGGCTCGTCAGATGCAGCGTCAATGGAATTCACTTGAGGGTGCCATTGATCAGGATATATTCCGTGATGTGCAGACGCGCCTAATGACACAGACACGCGATGCAGAATGGTGGAAGGATGGCATTCTGCTTTATTTCCAGTCGCTCAATAAGATGGCTTTTCCTGATTTCCTTGAGCCGCCTGTACATACTCTTGATGAGTGTAAGAAAAACAGGGTGCACGTTGGATTGTATAGAAGTCCTACTCGCGAGGAATTGAATAGGGAAAGGTGATTCTGACAGGAAAGAATTTTCAATGGCTTATTTGCAATAGTAACCCTCTGGCACAAGCGTTAAAGGCTTCGCCAGAGGGTTGTATATTGAATAAGTCTTTGCTGCTATGGCTTCTTCGCGTGTCGTAACTCTGTGTATCGAGACTATGTGCCTTGAAAGCTATTCCACGTTGATATTGCTATGCTTGAAGCCATCCACGATTTCGGGATGGAACTCCTTGTTGTGTGCCTTTATCTTCAGGTTCTCGAAGGTGAAATTGCTGAGACGATATACCTCGTCCTGTTTCTGGGCATTGAAGAAAGTCTCGCACTCGCATTCGCAGTTGCGCATCACGATATGGTCGGAGTAGGAGAGGGGAGAGTCCTTCCTGCCCTTGAGGTCGTAGAACTGCTTCCAAGGGGCTATGAGAAGGAAATTCTTCACCGGTCCCTTGATATCCTCAACGGTGATGTATTCGTAGCGCTGAGGCGTGTCAGGGCGCATCTTTAGCCATAAGAGATTGTTTGCCTGAGAGGATATCTTTATCCTGCGGAGAATGATGTTATGGTCGAAGACGGACTCAGATCCAAGAGTAAGGCATCCGTGACAGAAACCATACTCGCAATCCTCGATGATAATATTCCGATTCTCGCCATTTCCGACGCTCTCCGACGGAATTTCCATGCCAGGGTAGTCTTTCATGAAGGCATCGGCGTAAGGGCCTTTACCGCCCTTTATTGCCACGGCATCGTCGTTGACCGACATATAGCAGTTCTTTATCAGCACATTCTTCACCACGTCAAGGTCGATGGCATCCGTGGAAGGACCTTTGGTATCATCGGGCTTGCCGAGGCTGTAGATGCGGCATCCGAGGAACTTCACGTTTTCGGAATTATAGACATGGTTTGTCCAGAAAGCGGAGTTCTGGAGGCTTACGCCCTCAATCTGAACATTCTTGCTGTTGGATATATAGACAAGGCGTGGGCGTTGCTCATCCTTGTTTGTGCAGGCTTTGTTCCATGCGCGACGAAGCCAGAACTGCTGATGATACCTTAATCCGTTGCCGTCAATAGTGCCTTCTCCTGAGATGGTGAATCCGTCAAGTCCGTCGGCATTGATAAGAGCCCCGAAATAGGTACAGGTCTCACCCTCAATGCGTGTCTTCCCGAGGGGATAATCGCCTATGAAGTCTGAACCAATGAGCATACCGCCCTTACGGATATGTAGGTGCGTGCCTTGACGGAAATGAAGACCGCCAGTCAGGTAGATACCTTCGGGAACTACTATCACACCGCCACCTTCTTTTGCTGCCTTGTCGATGAGCGCCTGGATCTCGGAGGTGTGTATGCGTCCGTCGGCAAAGATGCGATAGTCGGTAAGGACATATTGCTTGCCCAATTTTGAGATATCTACGCGCGTGGTGTCCTTGAACCACGCATCAATCAGAGTACCGTCAGGCCATAAATCGGCTTGTGGCTTCTGTTTTTTTGCTGCGGTTGATGAGAGGGATAATAATAAAAGAATGAATGTGGTTAGGATAGTAGATTTTTTCATAATATAGGTATCGGTAAAAAGCAAATTACTAATTACGAATTACTTGGTTACTTTATTGTAAACAGGTAATTTGTAATTAGTAATTTGTAATTGAATTATTAGATAGACTGCTCTACATTCCAGACGAACGCTCTGAGACCGAGCATAGGATTGTCCGCGTCAAGTTTCTTTAGACGGGTGAGGAGAGGCTCAACCTTGTTGTCATCACATATTGTGAGCACAGCCTCGTTCATTGCAGGCCAGGCATGAGAGCCGAGGTGAGGTTCGCCTGATACGCTTCCCCTGCCTGCCACCTCTGTGAGAAGTGTATATCCACGGCAGAGGGAAGAGGACAATGCCTCTACCACTCCGTCATGATGTGCCTGATCGTATGTTATAAATACTGTTTTCATTGTTTAATGCTTGTTACGTTTTTCAATATCGTGACTTACGGAATGCAGACGCTGGGTAGCCAGACGCTCTGCCTTTGTTTCTTCCCAGTACTTATCAAGTTCACGCTGTTCCTTCAGAGCCTTACGCTGGCGCTTGATACCGATGCTTCCGAAGATACAGAACATAGAAGGAACATAGATAAGGGTGAGGATAGTACTTACCAAAAGACCGCCGATGATACTGATACCCAGAGGACGCCACATCTCAGCACCTACACCCTGACTGATAGCCATAGGGAACATACCGAGAATGGTTGTCATTGTGGTCATAAGGATAGGACGCAGACGTGAACGTGCTGCGATGGTAGCAGAGCGAATCAGGGAGTTTCCACGCTCGCGCATCAGGTTGGTGTAGTCGATAAGCACGATACCGTTCTTTACTACGATACCAATCAACATAATTCCTCCGAGCATTGACATGATGTTAAGGTTTGTGCCTGTAACAAGCAATGCCAGAATGACACCTGAGAATGCGAATGGCACGGAGAGCATGATGATGAACGGATATGTAAGTGACTCGAACTGAGCAGCCATTACGATGAACACGAGGATGATGATAAGGATACCGAGTGTACCGAGGTCACGGTTAGAATCCTGCTGATCCTCATAAGAACCTGCTACCTGAACGGTAACACCTGCAGGAATCTCCATATTCTCATAGATAGACTGGCCAAGCTCAACACCGTCAGAAAGTGCATAGCCATCCTTAAGAACTGCACTTACGGTAACGTAACGCTCACGGTCCTTACGCTCGATGGTTGGTGGGATGGCACTCTCCTTAACAGTTCCAATATCACAGATACGGATATTCTGTCCACGACCATTAGGTATTACCATGTTCTCGATATCCTTCATAGAGATACGAGCACTTGGCTCATAGCGAACCTTGATGTCGTACTCCTTACCATCCTCACGGAAGTATGAAAGCTGAGAACCGGTGATTATGTTGCGGACATATCCTGCTGCTGTTGACAAACCGAGACCCTGCTGAGCAAGTTTCTCGCGGTCGAACTCAACAACGATTTCCGGCTGATAGTCAGAACGTGAGATTACGGTTTGGGCAACCATCTCGTTCTCGCCCAGCTTCATAGATAATTCATCGGCAATCCTGCGTGTAGCGTCAAGGTCGTAGCCGTAAATCTCGAATGTGGCAGTTGACTGACCACCCATTGAGGCAGCCTGCTGACCACCGAGCATTACACGATATTTAGCCAGTTCTGGGATAGCCTTCAAATCTGCACGCATCTCGTCACAGATAGTAGCCAGACCCTTTTCACGCTCATTTGAAGGCACCATCATTATGTTGAATGAAATGATGTGTGAACCATTATCAGAAAGTGAAGCGAAGGTGTTGTTGTCGCCTGCCTGACCTACGGTGAAGTTACATGATTGTATGTCGTTGCCGTATCTGTCCTGCCATTTCTTCACGAGACTCTTGGCAAGATCCTCAGAAATCTCTACACGAGTACCGATAGGCAACTGAACTGATACACCAATACGACCTGAGTCGTTGGCAGGGAAGAACTCAGACTTGATGCCAAATATGGATGCAAGTGCGAGAGAACCAAAGAAGAGGCATACACATCCGATAACAACCGTTGCACGATGACGTACAGCCCAGTTGATTCGTCTCTCATACCAGTCATCGAGGTTATCAAGACCATTGCTGATAGGTGAGTATATCTTCTTGAACAGACCGCTCTGGCGTTTTTTCAGTCTCAGCATCAAAGAACAGAGCATTGGAGTGAAGGTGAGGGCTGAGATTGTAGAGATTGTCATGATGATACACATCATCCAGCCCAACTGCTTGAAGAGCACACCAGCCATACCTGTTACCATGGTCAATGGGAAGAACACGGCAATCATGGTCAAGGTAGAAGCGACAACGGAGATAGCCACCTCCTGCGTAGCGTGAACCGCCGCCTGTTTTGGAGAAGAGCCTCGCTCGATGTGCGTCGTTACGTTCTCAAGCACCACGATGGCATCGTCAACCACGTTACCGATAGCGATAGAGAGACATGACAGGGAAATCATGTTGAGCGAACCACCCGTTGCATACAGATAGATGAATGAAGCTATCAGAGACATAGGGATGGTGATCACGATGATCATCGTAGCACGCCATCTGCCGAGGAATATGAATACCACGAGAGCCACAAAGAGCATAGCGTAGGCTATTGTTTCCTCAAGAGAACCGATAGTATTCAGAATGTTGTCTGAGGTATTAACGATGATACCCAGCTTAACGTCTGGCGGAAGGTTCTTCTGCAGTTCTGGAATCTTCTGCATCACAGCATCAGAGATAGCCACAGAGTTTGCACCTGACTGCTTCTGAACAATAATCATAGCACCCTGTGTGCCGTTGGTGAATGTCTTCTGTGAACGTTCCTGAAGGTTATCCACGATGCGAGCAACATCCTTCAGATATACATTTACGCCATTGTGAGTACCCACGATAACGTTGTTCATCTCACTTGGGTCGCTGAACTCACCCTCTACGCGGACGGTGAAAGTCTGTGTACCCACATCAACCGTACCATTAGTGATGTTACGGTTCTCTGCGCTGATGGCAGAGCTGACCTGTAAAGGAGAGAGACCGTATGCCTCCATCTTGCGAGGGTCGAGATAGATGTTGATCTCACGCTCTGGAGCACCAGAGATACTAACCGAACCTACACCGTCAATACGTGCAAGAGGGTTAGCTACACCATCATCCAGAATTTTGTAAAGAGCCTGCTGTGATTCCTTTGCCTCTACAGAGAGCATGATGATAGGAATCATATCGGTAGAGAACTTGAACAAAATAGGTGTCTGTGCTTCGTCAGGAAGTGAGTTTGACACCATGTCCAGTTTGTCTCGCACGTTGTTTGTAAGAGCGTCAATGTCATAGCCGAACTCAAACTGAAGAGTTATGACAGATACGTTCTCACGAGAGTTACTTGTGATATGCTTCAAGTGCTCCACCGAGTTCAAGGTGTTCTCCAGTGGACGTGTTACGTTATTCTCAATATCATTAGCCGACGCACCGTTATAGTACGTCATGACCATGATGGTGTTGGTATCAATATCAGGATAAAGGTCGATAGGGAGCTTTATCAGAGAGAAGATACCGAGAATGATGACTGCCACAAAGCAGAGGCTTGTCATAATCGGTCGTTTGACCGCGCCTTCGTATAATGTCATATAAATTTTAATTACGGCCTCTCCCTCCGCCCTCCCCCGTAGGGAGGGAACCGAAAGGTGAAAGGCTTTCTGATTTTTTTACGATTTGCTTTTGATTACTCCGGCTCCCTCCCTACGGGGGAGGGCGGGGGGAGAGGCCTCTTTTTTATTTTACAACCTTTACCTTCTTGCCTTCTGCAAGACGAGCCTGACCTGCTACTACTACCTGCTGACCGTCCTCTACACCAGAGAGAATCTCGTAGTTTGTACCGATGTGCTGACCAAGCTGAACCTTATTATAGGAAACGGTCTGGGTCTTCTCATTGTAAACATATACATATCTGTCACCTGCACCAATCTGCTTTACGAGTGAGAGGTCAGGAACAAGTACGTGGTTCTTGTTGCCGTAGTTTACAGTTACGCGAGCGAACATACCAGGACGAACCTTCTGCTTTGGGTTGTTGATAGTAACCTCGACAGGGAAGGTGTGTGTTGCGATGTCGATTGAAGGAGAAACGGTTGTAATCTTACCTGTGAATGTCTCTCCCTCGTATGAGTCGAGTGTAAGGTTTACAGTCTGACCCTTCTTAACGTCCTTGTAGTGCATCTCAGATACGTTCATCACAACCTTTACTGGGTTTGTCTTCTCGATTGTGAGGATAGGAGCACCACCGTACATATCGCCGTTGTCATAGTTACGTGCTGTAACGACACCACTCATTGGAGCATAAAGCTGGGTGTTACGTGACATCTGGTTGTACTGTGATTCCATAACCTCGATCTGCATCTTGGCATTGTCATACTCAGCCTTTGAGGCGCCTCCAACCTTGTAAAGCTCGCTTGTGCGGTTGAACTCTACCTTCTGGTTGTCAATCTGAAGCTTAAGCTGGTTGAGGCTTGAAGCGTCGAGCTGAACGAGCAACTGTCCCTTGCTAACCTGATCGCCTACATCAACGAGAATCCTCTCAATACGATAAGCCATGTTAGGAGAGATGTTGTTCTTCAGGTCACTCTCTACTGTTGCTGTGTATTCCTCTGTCTGGGCAATACTCTCGCTCTTTACTGTTGCGAGCTTAACTTCAACAGCCATATCGGCTGCTTTCTTATCATCTTTCTTTTCTCCGCATGAGCAGACAACTGCTGCTGCAAAAAGCGGTATGATATATTTGAATTTCATATTATATAATTTTCACTTGCTTTAGCTTGATGAGCTTCAGCGAATAATTCTGAATTGTCAACTTTCAATTTTCAATTAGTTTACTCTCTTCCCAAAGTGTAGTCAAGGTCTGCCTTGTTCGTGAGATAGTCATAGATGCTCTGACGATAGGTCAACTCTGCTTGTGTAAGAGCTGTCTCACTCTGGTTGAGCTCAAGAATAGTACCACGACCTACATCGTATCTCTTGGCTGATATTGTAACCGCCTTGTCTGCCTTGCGTACAGCCTCGCGATCTGACTCTAGCTTGCTGATGGTGGTGAGCATGTTCTGACGATAGCTCTGAGCTGCCATAGAAAGCTGACGCATGGTGTTTGTGCGGGTATCAGCCAACTGTGATATCTGCAGCCTGTTACTCTTCAGCTTCGTCCAGTTGCTTGCCTGAAAGATAGGAACTGTAACCGAGAGGGCAAGTGTAGAACTTGGAGAATACTTATAGTTGAACACGTTCCAGTTCTCGTTTGAGTATGAAGTATATGAACCTTGAAGTTGCATTCCTACCGTAGGAAGGAAATTAGTCTTGAGCAGTTTGTTTGAGCGTTCAAGCATGTTCTTACTCATATCAAGCTGACGAAGTGAGGTGTTGTTTGAAAGTTCGCTCTCATTTACCTCAGTCTTGGCAAGTGTCAAGTCCTTTTCGTATGCCTTGAGAGAGTCTCTAAGGGTGATATCGATATCAGTCTTGATACCCATGAGCACCTTCAGACGGAGAAGTGCGAGGTTCAAGCCTGTCTCTGCGCTTGTTACGCTTGAGCTCATAGAGCGCATCTGAACCTCAGCCGTAATCTTGTCGTATTCGCTCACCTTGCCCACCTGGAACTTCTTGTCAACAACGTCATAGTTCTCCTTGGCAACGTTATAGCTGCGCTTGATAACGTCACGACTGTCCTTTGATAGCAAAGCTGCGTAGTATGCCTTTGTCACCTGATTGATGAGGTCAAGGCGTGAGGAACGAGCCTTTTCCTGAGCAAGAAGTATATCCTCCTTGGTCAGTTTCATGTTCTGATATACTGCAGGGGCATAGATAGGCAAAGTCATGGTAAGACCACCGGTAGCGGTCGTAGTACCATCTGAACCCATCTTGAATTCTCCCATAGCTGTCTTGATTGCAGCCACCTGAATACTGTGCGAGAGCGAAAGGCTTGCACTTACAGAAGGCAGAAGTGCCTGCCATGCTTCCTTATCGGCAATCTCTTTTAGTTGAATGTCCTTGTCGGCTACTTTTATCGTCGGATTCTCTGCAAGCGCTATCTCTATAGCTTTCTTGAGGTTGAGATCCATGTTTCCGACATATGCTGCACCGTTTCCTTGCGCGTGTGATAGGTTTGGCGTTACAAGCGAAACAAGTGTAGAGACAATAAGTGTCATGCACTTTTTGTTCATTTTGTCTATAAAATTCTTTGGTTTAACTGAAAAACTTTGTGCAAAGGTAAAGTTTTTTCGCCATATTTCACTCATGTTATAGTATAATTAATGTTATTTAACAAATCAAGGTTGCGGAAGTCGGCAAAAATGACTATTTTTGCACATTATGCGGTATAAATCATACATAATTTCCATTTTTTTTCTGCTCTTTTGCCTTTCTCTTGAGGCGAAGGACGCTACCCCGAAGTCTGGTTCTCAGACGGCTACTGAGCTTTTTAATAAGGTGTATAATCTCGTCTTTGGACCTCAGGGCTCGGCTCTGTCGTACAAGGTCAATATCATAGGTCTTTACAAGACTGAGGGTAACATCGTCTATAAGGGCAAGAAACTGCATTATGCCGAGGCTCGCTATATGGCTTGGGAGGATGGCATAACTGCCTATATGGTTGATAAGAAGAAAAAGATGGTGAATATCTACCATTTTGACGATGACAACAAGGACAAGTACCTTTCCAAGTTCAAGTACGACGTTAAGAATTTCGATTACTCCTATGTTACGGAAGGTGATTTCTATCTTGTAACGGCAAAGGTAAAGAATCCTTCTCTCTTTGGCATAAGGGCGGTTACGGCAAGGGTGCGCAAGGATAACTTGCATCCTGTGAGCCTTACTATCAAATTAGCTCTTCTTCGCACTACTGTCCAGATATCAAATTTCAGAAGCGGTAAGATTGCCGACAGCAATTTCGTCTTTCCGAAAGAGAAATTCAAGGACTACCAGTTTATTGACCATAGGAATGAGAAGTGATTCCCTCGTAGGTCCGTTTCTCCTTCGCTTCTAATCCGTTTCAGGTCCGTTCATCCTATAGTCCATAGAACGGAGCTAAAGCGAAGGCATAACGAAGGATGAACGAATGTCAATCAGACAAAATTAACTTGATATTTAGAAAACGAAATATGGAAATAGACAAGCGTAAACCAACTCCTGACGAGTTGCGACTTATAGAATACTTGGCTCATAAGGCTAATTATGAGTTAAGCCCGGATTTTCGTGAACATATTTACGTGGTTCCAATACCACCAGTATATGAGGGTGAATTTACGCCTTTGGAAATAAGGTTCGACAACGCTCCAGATGATATGAAAATGAATGGCGGAGTAATCTCGGATTGTCTGTTCTATGATTCTGATAATGTCCTTGTTACGGTATATCTGCTTGCTAATGATTTGGGATATCTTGTTGAACTTGATTTCTGGAAGGTTGATTACTCTCCGATACAAAGAATTCCTCCATCTGAGGAATTTAGAGATTATACTCCCGCAAATGAGTGGAAAGGCGAAAGCAATCATAGCTCATTTTGGCAGAGAATAAAGCAATTTGTAAAGGGAATAATAGGGTGATACCTATCTGAATTGCTTTCTTTGCTTTGAAAAATATAAAGGAAACGGATTTGTCTGATTTTTCTGATAGCTGGCGTGATAAGTGCTAAATAGGTAATTCGTAATTACATTCAGATAAATCAGATAAATCCGCTTCCCTTTTAAAATGAAATTACCATGTGCTATATTTCGGACCATTTACAGGAAATTCCCTTGGTTTGAAGAATTTCTTGGGGATTTCTTTCCCCTTCATTATATAATAAATATCGCCACTTAGTATCATCAGGCCTTCTTCTTTGTTGAAATAGAGAATGGAGTAGTGGTAGAAGTCCCCTAATGTAGAATTGATTTCTACATAATATTGTCCTTTTGTGGTTGTACCTACCTTAGAATAGTCAAATTTGGTAGGTATATTGTCCGTCAGGTAGTAAGGGTAAGAAAAAGAACTACCATCTTCCCTATGCCAGAAAATAGAATCATTTGTGTATTCGTAATAATACTTTGATATTTCGTAATGATCACTTGGTTTATCGACACGTTGAATTACATGTTGCCACTTGGTTCCGCTTAAATCGGAAATGGAAAGAGAAACTTGGTGATTGATCTTGTTGATTTTCCCTTTATCTACGGAAATTGTAACTCCTTCATTTGCCCTATAATCATCATCGCCGAGAAACCAGTAGCCAAATGAAACATAATATTGATTGTCCTTTGGCAACTGACGGATTTGGACGCCTCTATACTTGTCGCAACCGCCAAAGACGAAAGGCACATCCGAACTTGACGCTTTCCACGCCAGATATAAAGATTCTGTACAGTAGCCTTTTACAAGGGCATCCCTTGACCGCCTGTTATTGAAGAATTCCGTATAAAACTTCTCTAAATCAGCCGAGTTATTGATTGTTTGTGCTGATACAAAATTCGAAAAGAAAAACAGTAATGCTGTTAATGTTGTTGTAGATAATAGTTTTCTCATGTCTGGTTTTGTTTGTTGCATGCAAAATTACGTAATCTTTTCGATAATTCCAAATGTATTTGCAAATTTCTTCTTGGCAAAATGGTTCTTCCTTGTGTTTTCTTCCGCTCTTTCTTTTATGTTTCTACATCGTTTCTCCATCATTTCTCCATAGTTACTCCATCGAAACGATGGACTTGCGATGGAGTAACGATGGAGTAACGATGGAGTATCTATGGACGTAAGGCGGAAAATCATAGGCATTCCTGCCGTAGTATTGCTCTTGATTGTTTTCGCCTCTGGCAGTATCTATTTCCTAAGACGTGTGGCTTCTCAGTTTCCGCAGCCTCAATTTGTGAAAAATGGAGAGAATGAAGAGAATGGCACACCCTTTGTTGAGTAAGGGTAAATTAAAAACAAAACAATAATGGAAGAAAAGGAAATAAACATAGAGGAACTGCTGAAAAAGGCTGAGAATGAGCAGGAAACAAAGGCTCCTGAGTCTGAAGAGAACGCTAACGCTGAGGCTGCGACTGACACAAATGTCACAGAAGAAGAGACTAAGACTGACGAAGAGTCAGCACCTGCTGACCCTTTGGCAGAACTGCAGAATCAGGTTGAGGAACTCAAGAAGGAAATGCTATATAAGCAGGCTGAGTTTGAGAACTATCGCAAGCGTACCATAAAGGAGAAGGCTGAGCTTATCCTCGGTGGTGGCGAGAAGACCATCAAGGAGATTCTGCCTGTGCTCGATGATTTTGAGCGTGCTCTTGCCGACAAGACCGAAGACCCTAACGCGATTCGTGAGGGTATGCAGCTTATTTTCAATAAGTTCGTTTCTACGCTTGAGAAGATGGGCGTGAAGAAAATCGAGACTGAGGGCGCAGACTTCAACGTGGATTTCCATGAGGCTATCGCTCTTGTTCCGGGACTTGGTGATGAGATGAAAGGTAAGGTTATCGATTGCACAAAGACCGGTTACATGCTTAATGATAAGGTAATACGTCACGCACAGGTAGCTGTGGGACAGTAATATAAGGAAAGGGAGAATTTTATGGCAAAAAGAGACTATTATGAGGTGCTTGGCGTTGATAAGTCGGCAAGCGCAGCAGAGATAAAGAAAGCCTACCGTAAGTTGGCTATCAAGTACCATCCTGACAAGAATCCTGGCAACAAGGAGGCTGAGGAGAAGTTCAAGGAGGCTGCTGAGGCGTATGCTGTGCTTTCTGATGAGCAGAAGCGTCAGCAATATGACCAGTTCGGCTTCAACGGACCTAACGGCTTTGGCGGAGATGGCGGCTTTGGCGGCTTCGGAGGTGGATTCTCTATGGATGACATCTTCTCAGCATTCGGCGACATCTTCGGCGGTCATGGTGGCTTCGGAGGTGGTTTCGGCGGCGGCTTTGGCAGAGGTGGTGGTCGTCAGCAGCATCGTGGAGCTGACCTTCGCCTGAAGGTGAAGCTTACTCTTCAGGAGATTTCTACTGGCGTTACCAAGAAGTTCAAGGTTCGTAAATATGTTACCTGTGATTGCTGTCATGGCTCTGGTGCTGAGGCTGGTAGCGGAACTGAGACTTGTAGCACATGTCACGGCTCTGGCTATGTGGTTCGTTCAAAGCAGAGCATCTTTGGAATGATGCAGACGCAGAGCCCTTGTCCTACTTGTGGTGGTGAGGGTACTGTAATCAAGAATAAGTGTAAGAAGTGTAACGGCGAGGGCGTTGTCCTTGGCGAGGAAGTTGTTGAGGTAAACATTCCTGCTGGCGTTCAGGACGGTATGGTTGTGAATGTTGCAGGCAAGGGAAATGCCGGCAAGCACAATGGCGTGAACGGCGACATTCAGGTGTTTATCACAGAAGAGCAGAACGATGTGTTTGTTCGTGATGGCAACGACTTGATCTATAACCTCTTGCTCGACTTCCCAACAGCTGCTCTTGGTGGTGAGGTTCTTGTTCCTACGGTTGATGGGCATCAGGCAAAGGTTACTATACAGCCGGGTACACAACCAGGTACGGTTATGCGACTTCGTGGTAAGGGACTTCCTGCTGTTTCCGGTTACGGCTATGGCACGGGCGATATTCTCATCAACGTCAGCATATACGTTCCAAAGACTCTTAACAAGGATGAGCGCAAGGCTATCGAGGCTCTCCGCGAGAGTGAGAACTTCCAGGGAGACAAGCAGACGAAGAAGTCAATCTTCGACAGATTCAAGAACTACTTTTAAATGAAAAATTATAAAATGAAAAATGATAAAATACGGGTTACAATTACCAAATTGTAAATGGTAAATTGTACATGATATGATTTTTCATTTTTCACTTTTCATTTTATCATTTACTTATGACTTATTCTGAAACATTAGAATATCTATACACAAGCACCCCCGTTTTTGAGCGAGTGGGTGCTTCTGCGTATAAGGAGGGCTTGGAGAATACCATAGCCCTTGATAATCATTTCGGTAATCCGCATACCCTTTACAAAACCATACACGTGGCTGGTACTAATGGTAAGGGTTCAACATCTCATACCCTTGCTGCTATACTCCAAAGTGCGGGCTATCTTGTGGGATTATATACCTCTCCGCATCTTGTGGATTTCTCTGAGCGAATCCGCGTGAATGGAGAGCCTATTAGCCATGAGTATGTCGTTGATTTCGTGCGTGATAACAAGGATTTCTTTGAACCGCTTAATCCTTCGTTCTTTGAAATCGTAACGGCTATGGCTTTCCGCTATTTCGCTGAGAAACACGTAGATATAGCCGTTGTTGAGGTAGGACTTGGTGGTCGTCTTGACTGTACAAATATCATTTCTCCTGTCTTGTCGGTTATCACAAATATCTCTTTTGACCATACAGGTTTTCTGGGCGATACTCTTGCAAAAATAGCCGGCGAGAAGGCTGGAATCATCAAGCCTAAGACTCCTGTTGTGATAGGAGAATATCTGCCTGAGACTCTTCCTGTGTTCCGTGAGAAAGCAGAAGAAATGAATGCAGAACTGATACTCGCGCAGGATAGGGTAGGGCTGTATTCAGTTCCCGAATTCCAACTTAAGGGAGCGTGTCAGGAGCGTAATCTCCAGACAATTCTAACGGCTGCTCATGAACTTATCCGTCTTGGTGTTCTTTCGGATGAAAAGCCTATTGCGGAAGGTTGTGCTCGTGTCTGTGATCTTACAGGACTCAGAGGCCGTTGGGAAACACTTTCGGAATCACCTCTTACTATCTGCGATACAGGTCATAACCTTGCCGGATGGGAATTTCTTGCTCCCCATATATATAAGGTGTATGAGGAAAAGAAAGCGCAGAATCCAGATACAAGGCTTCGTATGGTCTTTGGAATGGTGGATGACAAGGATATCAATTCGGTTCTTGAGCTTTTACCAAAGGATGCGTGCTATTATTTCTGTCAGGCTTCCACACATAGGGCTATACCTGTGGAAAAGGTGGTGGCTTTGGCGGCAGAGCATAATCTTAAAGGTGAGGGCTTCCCTTCCGTTGCCGAGGCGTATGCAAAGGCAATGGCAGATGCCTCTGCTGCTGATTTCATCTTCGTAGGAGGCAGTAGCTATGTGGTTGCTGATCTCTTGTCCTCTTCACTTTTTCAATAAAAAAGAGACAAATCCTTGTTTTTACGGAAAAAATCACTATCTTTGCACTCAATAATAATCATTAAAACTGTTTTCTATGACACCACACATTAATGCCAAGGATGGTGCTTTTGCAAAGACCGTTCTTATGCCGGGTGATCCGCTTCGCGCAAAGCTTCTGGCTGATACATTCCTTGAGAATGCTGAACTCGTAACTGACGTTCGCAATATATATGGCTATACAGGCACTTATAAGGGCGTTCCTGTAAGCGTAATGGCTTCTGGTATGGGTATGCCGAGCATCGGTATCTATTCTTGGGAGCTGTTCTCTTTCTATGGCGTTGAGAATATCATCCGTATAGGTTCGGCTGGCAGCTATTCTGCCCAGTTGGACGTGCTTGACGTGGTTCTTGCCAAGGAGGCTTATAGCGAGTCTTCATTTGCCAAGACCTTGAGCGGATATGATAAGGATACAATCATTCCGAGCAAGAGTGTAAATGATGTTATTATACAGGCTGCAAAGGATGCTGATATTGAGTGCAAGCTTGCGCGTGTTCATTCAGCTGACGTTTTCTATACCAAGGAGGCTTGGCAGGATATTCGTGAGCGTACCAAGTGCGATTGCGTAGAGATGGAAGCTTTTGCCCTCTTCCATAATGCTAATGTCCTTGGCAAGAATGCAGCTTGTCTGCTTACTATCAGCGATTCCTTCGTGAATAAGCGAGAACTGACTTCTGACGAGCGTCAGAACTCTTTTAAGAATATGATGACCGTAGCTCTTGAGGCTGCGATAAGGCTTTAGCAGAAGTGAAAGTTAATCCAGAAACATACGCAGAACTTACTCGTCCGGCATACGTGTTGGAGGAGAAGCGTCTGCGCAGAAACCTTGCTCTCATTCGTGATGTGGCAGAGCGTTCGGGGGTTGAGATAATCCTTGCTTTCAAGGCGTATGCCCTTTGGAAGACATTCCCGATATTTCGTGAGTATATATCAAGTACTACAGCTTCAAGTCTTTCAGAAGCACGTTTAGCGTATGAGGAGTTTGGAGCACCTGCACATACATTCTCTCCTGCATATACCGACTATGAGATTGATGATATAGCGCGGATGTCGAGTCATCTCACATTCAATTCGCTTTCGCAGTATGAGCGATATCATAATCGTGCAAAGGCAGCTAATTCGGCAATAAAATTCGGTGTGCGTGTAAATCCTGAGTATTCCGAGGTCGGTACGGATATCTATAACCCTTGTGCTCCTGGCACTCGCTTTGGCGTACTTGCTGAAGACCTTCCAGAGACGCTTCCTGAGAATATAACGGGCTTTCATTGCCATTGTCATTGTGAGAGCGGTTCTGATGTGTTCCAGCGTACCCTCGTTCATATAGAGGAAAAGTTCAGTAAATGGTTTCCTCAGCTTGAGTGGATAAACTTCGGAGGCGGACATCTTATGACCCGTGCGGATTATGATGTAGAATTGCTTGTGTCTATGCTGAAGGATTTCCGCAAGCGTTATCCAAACCTCAAGGTCATTCTTGAGCCTGGTTCAGCCTTTGGCTGGCAGACAGGTCCTTTGGTCTCTCATGTTGTTGATATCGTAGAGAATCACGGCATTCGTACGGCTATTCTCGATGTCAGCTTCACTTGCCACATGCCTGACTGTCTCGAAATGCCTTATCATCCTGCTGTTCGTGGAGCAGAAACTGTTGAAAATGCTCTTGATGGCATTAGCGGCTCCCTCCCTACGGTTGGGAAGTCCGATGTTGATAACAACGGAGTATGTGCTTGCGGGGGGAGAGGCCACTCCTCCTTCCTCTATCGCCTTGGCGGTAACAGCTGCCTCTCTGGCGATTGGATGTCAGCATGGCGTTTTGATCACGAGCTTCAGATAGGCGAGACCATTATCTTCGAGGACATGCTTCACTATACCACGGTAAAGACGTGTACGTTCAACGGTATCAGTCATCCTGCTATCTGTTTGTTACGTGAAAACAACGAACTTATCCCCCTCCGTGAGTATTCGTACGAGGATTATCGTGACAGAATGGATTGATTGTGTATTCGTCTTGATATAAATCAATAGGAGGAAAGTACTCGAAAAAATCTCGTCATATCATTCTTGATTCTCGGAAATAATTACTACCTTTGCACTCGCAATTGAGAAATCAATAGCAAATATAACCAAATGGTGGATGTAGTTCAGTTGGTTAGAGCGTCAGATTGTGGTTCTGAATGTCGTGGGTTCGAGCCCCACCCTCCACCCCTTAAAAGCGTAAGTCTTATGATTTACGCTTTTTTTGTTTCTGTCCCGAATTTTCTAATCTTTCGGGACGAATAAAGAGGAGTTGTGTTTGGCTTGAATTTTTCGAGCATGTTTTTTTTGATAGAAGTAAGACCGATTTCCGCTCTCTGAGATTTTAATATTCCCGACCAAAAAGGGAAACGGATTATTCTGATTTATCCGATTTTAATCGCGAAAAACATTATTGCGCCAGCTATCAGATAAATCTGATAAATCCGCTTCCTTTATTCTTTTTTCTGCAAAAACACACGTAAAATAATGTGAGTTCGATGACTTGCATAGCTTGATGAGCTTCAGCGAATAATTCCTATATGGCAAACAGCAAGCTGTTTTTAACTGACAATAATTTTTCGCAAGGCTCTGAACTGTCTGGAAGACAGCACTATGCGTAACCGTAGGCATACTCGACGAAGGAGAGGATGCCCACGGATAGCAAACAACAACTACATTCCCAGCTGTACTGCCTTCCAGGCAGTTAGGCGGTATTGGCACTATATCCCCGCACATCCTCGTTTCACTCGTATGTACGGGGTTACTCATAGTACTGTCTTCTAGACAGTTTAGAGCTTGCGAAACTTGAGTTGGTAATTATTGTCAGTTCAGCATCGGAGATGCGTTTGCCATGAATTCGTCGAACTGAGGTTAAAATATGAAAAAGTGGTGTAGTGGTGTAGTTGCCCATATAGGAGGTAGGAAAAAAATCAAAAAAATAACTTGTTGTAATGCAATTTTATTTTCCTGTTTTTTTTACGTATATATAGGAAGTAACTATACCACTACACCACTTCC
>CADBXL010000023.1:0-43485 GCA_902798615.1 uncultured Bacteroidales bacterium
AGCATTTGTTCCTGGCTGATTCACCTTATTCTGTATGCTTGAAAAATGCGAAAAAAAGCTCTGGTAACAATAATTCCGTTATTTTCAGTAGCAATCACAATGTGCATATTATCCTTCAAAAAGAATGTAAAAACCATTCCAAAACCATCCTCAAAATAAATATAGGCTTCAATGAGATTCTGCGAGAACTTTCAGTTCCCTAAGATGCAGTTCCCTTCTTCCCTCCTGCCTCCATAGCAAATCCCATGTAAATCCCTAGTAAGTCCCATGTAAGTCCCATCAGCCTCCGTTTCCTACGAACGGTTTAGAAGCGGACCTGAAACGGATTTATAACGGATTTACAACGGACTTGGAGCGAAGGCATAGCGAAGGCATAGCGAAGGCACAGCGAAGGCATAGCGAAGGCACAGCATTTCTCATGCAGTAACAAGTAACAGGTAACAATAAGGATTTTAGTGTAGTACCAGCCCTAAATTTATCTAATCAGAAAATTTTATCGGACATCAATAATCATAAATCTTTATTTTCATTGAACTCGCGTTAAATTCGTTATTTCTGAAAGTTATTGCCTAACTTTTCACTCTCTGTTATTGCCTTGTACATCTTGAATAGTTCGGCAACGCAGTCGCTTTCTGTGAAATTTTTAATTGGGAAACCGTATGCTTGCATCACGGCTTTGTCGTTCTCTCGATGCGCTTTGAGTAGCTCTGGCGGCATAAGTACTGGGTCGTACAAATCAGCCAAAGAACTGTCGGGGTATAGCGCACGAGCATCAAGAATTGCCTGTGCCGTCTGCTCTATCTTCGCTTGTTGCTCTGGAGTTGGAGTTGGCCACGGGAAGTTGTTATAGACAATATCGTTTGAATAGCGGTAGTCACTTTTAATTCGTCCACAAACAGCACGAACCCATGCCATGTGAACATTACTCTCCAATATGGCAAAATTATATATAGAAGCATTTGGTATCATCAAATTTGCATCACCACATATAATGTCGTGTGATAAAAAACCAAATGGTATGTATCTTCTGTTCTCTGAAGAATGGCGAGGAACTAAAATGTAATCAGAATCAGGCTGCCTGTTTTCTTGAAATAGTGTTGGTGTCTCTGCACATTTTCGAGTCGCTTCTTTGGTACTTTCTAAACGCTTGGCTTTTATGGCTTCAAGTCTGTTCAAGACAGGAGAACACGATTTTAAGTCTGAAGGATTGGCATTAACCAACCAAAGGCAGAATCTGTCTTTATTATGCAAGAACTCCGTTGCACCGTAAAAACGCTTTACATATTTATCCATGAAAGGATAATCATGTAATAATTCGTCTTTTTCTTCTAAAGACAAGAAGAAATTTCCATCATCAGTAGGTTGGCTTCCCTTGTACATTTTGGGAACGTTGCATAACGATTTCTTGTTGCTTTCTATAAACACAATGGGAGCATCTATTAAATACGCATTTATGTTTTTCACTTCCTTGCAACTATTCTCGTTGATGAACAATTTTCTTTTAGATGCATTCTGTGCCACCGAGAAGCCTACAATAACGCAATGAACATGAGCTTTGAGTGACGACTCGCTATCCCAACGAAATGTGCGCCATGCGTAGTCAATATGAATGTTGAAACGATCATAAAGTGGTTTCCATATGGCTTCCACTTGCTCACCTTGTGTTATAGAGTTGGTACTTACAAGGGCAGAGCGCACAATGTGTCCAGAAGCTGCCGTTGTAGCCATAAGCTGTGAGGCTTTCCAATACCAACCTGCTACATAATCTATCTTGCCCGCAGTCTTGTAAGGCTTGCCTTTTTCATCCACATATACGGACAGGATATCATCTTTCTGCTCCTTGCTTTGTAGCGAATAACCCACGAACGGCGGATTTCCAATGATGAATTTGAGTTTCTCCTTTGGCACTACATCTTCCCAGTTGACACGCAAGGCGTTGCCCTCCGTAATGTTATTGTAGGATTTCAGAGGGAGATAGTCGTTGTTGAACTTGATTATGCGCTCCGTCTCGTTCATCATCTGAGCCTCGGCTATCCACAAAGCGGTCTTGGCTACGGTAGCAGCGAAATCGTTGATTTCTATTCCGTAGAACTGGTGGATATGAACCTTTATAGGGCTGATTTCCTCAAAGCCCATCATGGTCTGACCGCCCAACAACTGACTTATAACCTTGTTCTCTAATCGGCGGAGCGAGATATATGTCTCGGTGAGGAAATTTCCAGAGCCACAGGCTGGGTCAAGGAATGTGAGTTCTGACAAATGCGTTTGGAATGCCTCTAACTTCTGCTTGCGTTGCTTGCCTTTCGGTAGGGATGAAATAGCAGAGAACTGCTCGTTGAGGTCGTCCATGAAGAGAGGGTCAATCACCTTGTGGATGTTCTCTATCGAGGTATAGTGCATTCCACCCGCACGGCGCGTTTCCGGGTTTAGGGTTGACTCAAACACCGCTCCGAAGATTGTTGGTGAGATGTCGCTCCAGTCAAAATCGAGCGATGCGTGATGTATAAGCAGATCGGCAGCCTGTTCGGTTATTGGCGGAATATCCTCGCCCGGTTGCTGATGAAAGAGAGAGCCGTTGACGTATGGGAATGCCTTTAGCTTGTCTTCAAGAAATCGGCTTCGTGCTTCCAGTGGCGTGTCGAGCACACGGAAGAGGTCTATCAAAGCCATTCGCATATTCTCAGGTCTGAAACTTTGCAGATACTCTACAAACTGGTCTTTGGCAAATACTCCTGCATCCTCGGCATAGAGACAGAACACGAGACGGACACAGAGCACGTTGAGAGCATGGAGGTCGGTTTGGGTGGTCTCTCCCTGATATTGCTGAAGAAACACATCGTATAGTCTGCCCACAATATCGCCAGCCTGTATGCTGACTTCCATTTCGTGCTTCAGAAGTGCACTCTTGTCAACCACGAGAAATTTGAGCATGTGAGCCTCTTTCGGCAAGTTTTCAAGCAGAATCTCGAAAGGCTCGCCCTGTGGCTGCTCCATATCGTAGATAAGAAAGGACTTGAAGTTACAGGTCACAATCCATCGTGGACGCTTGGAATAAGGCAATTCAGAGGCATAGCGCTTGGCTTGCTGAAAAGGAGTGAGAAGTGTGCCGTCAGACTGCTTGATAGGCGCTTTGAGGTCTTTGTCAATGCTCTTCTGCTCTATCATCACATGAGTGGTTTTGATATAGGCATCGATGAATGAGGTATGGTCGAGTTTTACCTGATCCTCGAAGCTGATAATCTCGGAAGGAGTCTCAATGCCTAGAACATCGGTCAGAAGTTCAATCCAGAACACCTGACTCTCGCCTTTCTCATATCCCTTGCCTGTCCAGCGTTCAACGAACGCCTTTATCTTCTCCTGTGATGTTTTGTTGCTCATAGCATAATTGCTTGTTTAGATTATGTGGATTTGGTTTCTATATGCAAAAGTAGTGATAAATCACGAAACTTCAAAATAATCTCCTGTGTTTTTGCATGACAATAGAGATTTTCATGTTCGTAAACCCAAATAGCGAGAGCCTTTTTGGTTCTTTGATTCTATAGTTCTATATTTTTTTTAGACACCCTATACGAATAGAAAATTAGGAAGTGAAAATGAAAAACACTTTGCGGCTTTGCACAAAGATAAAATCTGAACACGTAAGACTCTGAATATACGGAAACTTTTTTCGCAAAGCTCAATAAGCTAAAGCTAGTCGTCGAGTTTACGTTATTTAGTTACGGCTCATTGTTCTTGCTGTTTTGAATCCTCTCATCAGTCATGTAGCCCGCTATGTTTCTTCTTCGTGAATCTAAAAAATCTGAGGTTAAATCGTCAAAATTTATTCTTTCATCATCATTAAATTATACTTTTTTACCTTATAATAATCTAAAAAAACTATGAAAACGCAAAAACTCATATAAAGTTTTCGTGTTCTCGATTATTTTTAGTACATTTGCAACGATTTTTGGCTTTTTGCCGATATCTTCTCGCCAAGGCAAAGATGATTAGGCATCGCTTTGCTTATTGGCTGTACGAAATCGCTTATCATTAATATGGAATTTTCAGCAAAACAAATTGCAGAACTCATACAGGGCAGAGTTGAAGGTGACGAGAACGCAACCATCAACGACTTTGCCAAGATAGAGGAAGGACGCCCAGGGTGCATCTCCTTCCTTTCAAACCATAAATACACCCATTACATTTACGATACGAAGTCAAGTGTCGTTCTTGTGGATGAGAGCCTGAAACTGGAGCGTCCGGTGTCTGCGACTCTTATCCGCGTGAAGAGTGCATACGAGGCTGTGGCAAAACTCCTTCAGCTTTATGCTTCTATGAAGCCTAAGAAGAAGGGAATCGACTCCCTCGCTTTCATCGACCCTACGGCTACAATCGGCAAGGATTGCTATATCGGTCCTTTCGTGGCTATTGGTCCAGGCGTTGTGATTGGTGACGGTTGTGTTCTGCATCCTCATGTTACAATCGGTGAGAAGGCAAGTGTAGGCAACAATACTGAGATTTACAGCAATGCTGTTGTTTATCACCATTGTAAGGTTGGTAATAATTGCATCCTTCATGCCGGTTGTGTTATCGGTGCTGATGGTTTCGGCTTTGCTCCTTCAGCAAACGGCTATGATAAGATTCCTCAGATAGGTATAGTTACAATCGAGGATAATGTTGAGATAGGTGCAAATACCTGTGTTGACCGCTCTACAATGGGCAGCACATACGTTCGTAAGGGCGTTAAACTTGATAACCTTGTTCAGATTGCCCATAATACTGATATCGGTGCAAATACCGTGATGTCTGCTCAGGTAGGCGTTGCAGGTAGCACAAAGGTAGGGGAGTGGTGCATGTTCGGCGGACAGGTAGGTCTTGCTGGTCATATTCAAATAGGTAATAAGGTGATGCTTGGTGCTCAGAGCGGTGTTCCTGGTAATATAAAGGATGGTGAACAATTGATTGGCACACCTCCAATGCCGATGAAGCAATACTTCCGCTCACAGGCAGTCTTCCGTCGTCTTCCTGAGATGTATCGTCAGATGGATGCTATGCAGAAGAAGATCGAGGAACTTGAGGCAAAACTAAATGGTGTTGGCTGATAGGTGTTAGGTGATGGTGTATAGTTTTAACGCTACAAACCACCAACACCTATCTGTCATATAATATAAAGAATAAAAATACAAACAAATAAAGTCGTGTTAAAGCAAACAACTCTTAAAGGCAGTTTTTCACTTTGTGGTAAGGGACTTCATACAGGTCTCAGCCTTACTGTCACATTCAATCCTGCTCCGGAGAATACAGGTTATAAGATTCAGCGTATTGATGTTGACGGTATGCCTATAATCGACGCTATTGCGGAGAATGTTGTTGATACCCAACGCGGTACGGTACTTGCCAAGGGCGATGTACGTGTATCTACAGTAGAGCATGGTCTTGCTGCCCTCTATGCACTTGGCATTGACAACTGTCTTATTCAGGTTAACGGTCCAGAGTTCCCAATCCTTGACGGTTCGGCTATTATGTATGTTGAGAAGATCAAGGAAATCGGTATTCTTGAGCAGAATGCGCCAAAGGACTATTATATCATCCACAATAAGATTGAGGTAAAGGATGAGAAAACGGGTTCTTGCATCACCATCCTTCCTGATGAGCAGTTCTCTATCACTGCAATGTGTTCTTTCGAGTCAAAGTTCATCAACTCTCAGTTTGCTACAATCGATGATATCGAGGATTTTGCAAGTGAGATTGCTCCTGCACGTACCTTCGTGTTCGTTCGCGATATAATGCAGTTGCTTCAGGCAAACCTCATCAAGGGTGGTGATATGGATAATGCCATCGTTATTTATGAGGTAGAGCAGCCACAGGACAAGCTTGACGCTCTTGCCGACCTCCTCGGTGTTCCACGTCTTGACGCAAGCAAGCTCGGATATATACAGCATAAGCCAATTGTATGGGAGAATGAGTGTACACGTCATAAGCTCCTTGATGTGATTGGCGATATGGCACTTATAGGAAAGCCTATCAAAGGCCGTATCATTGCAACACGTCCGGGACATACTATTAATAATAAGTTTGCGCGCGAGATGCGCAGGGTTATTCGTAAGCATGAGATTCAGGCTCCTATCTATGATCCGAATGCAGAGCCTGTAATCGACAACAGACGTATTCGTGACCTGCTTCCACATCGTTATCCATTCCAATTGGTTGACAAGGTGATTTCTATTGGTGCAACAACAATCGTAGGAATCAAGAACGTTACAAGTAATGAGCCATTCTTCCAGGGACATTTCCCAACAGAACCTGTTATGCCGGGTGTTCTTATCGTGGAGGCTATGGCACAGTGTGGCGGTCTCATCGTGCTCAACACGATGGAAGAACCTGAGAAATATACCGCATACTTCATCAAGATTGACGGTGTGAAGTTCCGTAAGAAGGTTGTGCCAGGCGATACCCTTATCTTCAAGGTTGACCTCCTTGGTCCGGTTCGTCATGGTATATCTTCACTCCACGGATATGCCTTTGTGGGTGATGATGTTGTATGTGAGGCTACATACGCTTGTCAGATTATCAAGAACAGAGAATAATAATATATGAATCAGATTAGTCCATTGGCATTTGTGCATCCTGATGCAAAGTTGGGTGACAATAATATTATAGGTCCTTTCTGCTATATTGACGCAGATGTCGTTATTGGCGATAATAATGTGTTTCAGAATAGCGTAACCCTTAATCAGGGTTTGCGTATGGGCTCAAATAATGAGGTTTTCCCAGGTGCCAGTCTCTCTACAAAGCCACAGGACCTGAAGTTCCATGGCGAGATTACTACATGCGAGATTGGCGACAACAACTCCATCCGTGAGAACGTGACAATATCTCGTGGCACTTTCTCTAAGGGTACGACAAAGGTGGGTAACAATAACCTCCTTATGGAGAATATGCACATTGCGCATGACTGTGTTATCGGTAGCAACTGTATCATCGGCAACTCAACAAAGTTTGCAGGTGAGGTTATTATTGATGACTGCGCTATCATTTCAGGTGCAGTTCTTGTTCATCAGTTTACCCGTATTGGAGGCTATGTGATGGTACAGGGAGGTTCTCGTACTTCAAGGGATATCCCTCCATATTGCATTGCAGGAAAAGATCCAATTCGTTATTGCGGACTCAATCTTGTAGGTCTTCGTCGTCGTGGATTCTCTAACGAGACAATAGACAATATAGGTCAGGCATATCGTATCATATTCTCTCATGGACTCGTTAAAGAGGGTATAGAAGAGGTTAAGGCTAAAGTTCCTATGTCCAAGGAGATAGAATATGTCATTAAGTTCTTCGAAGAGTCTGAGCGTGGCGTTATCCGTTAAGGTTAGGACAAAGTATTTCTGTTTGTGAATTCTCTTATCGTAATAACTGGTCCTACGGGAGTGGGCAAAACAGAAATTTGCCTTCAGATTGCTGAGCATTATGGTATTGACATCATCAATGCTGACTCTCGCCAGATATTTGCGGAAATACCAATAGGTACTGCCGCTCCCACTGCAGAGCAAATGCAGAGGGTGCGGCATTATTTTGTAGGCACTCATCATATTGGAGATTATTATTCTGCCTCCAGCTATGAGCAGGATGTACTTAAACTGCTTCGCAAGCTTGCAGAGGTTGAAGGTCAAAGGTCAAAGGACGAAGGTCAAGGGGAACACCCATCACCCAACAACCATCACCCAATTGCCCTGCTCTCCGGAGGCAGTATGATGTATATAGACGCTGTGTGCAATGGTATTGACGATATCCCCAACATACGTGAGGATATACGTAATGAGATGAAACGGAGGTTGGAAGATGAGGGCCTTGACTCTTTGCTTGAAGAACTTTCTCGCCTTGATCCTGAGCACTATGCCATTGTGGACAGGAAGAATCCGCGCCGCATACTCCATGCGCTTGAGATATGCCATCAAACTGGTAGGACATACACCTCGTTCCGCACAGGAGAGAAACGTAAGCGTCCGTTCAATATCATAAAGATTGGATTGAATCGTGACCGTGATGAACTGTATGAGCGTATAAATATACGTGTACTCGATATGATGGAGCAAGGGTTGGAACAGGAAGCAAGGGCAATGTTGCCACATCGTGAGCTTAATGCCCTGAATACCGTAGGCTATAAGGAGATGTTTCTGTATTTCGATGGTGCAATTCCTTTGGAAGAAGCTATACGGCAGATACAGAGTAATAGTCGTCGCTATGCCCGAAAACAGCTTACTTGGTACAAAAGGGATGCAGAAATTATGTGGTTTAATCCCGAAAACGTTAATGAAATAACAAATTATATTGATTCTCGGCTCTGATTTCATAAAAAAATGCTACCTTTGCAGCGGGAAAAGTAAACTCTTATTGGGGAAAGAAAAAATAATTGAAATATGAAAATATTAAGTAGTGCTTGGAAATTCATCTGTAAGATGACTGCGCGTTTCTGGGCTTGGTACAAGTCTATTTACAAAGGGCGTCCCTGGTATGTCAAGACCATAAGCGTTCTTGGTACTTTGGTTGTGCTCTTCATGCTCTATCTCGGAGCTGTTGACCTTAATCTCTTCTGGCTTTTTGGAAAGTCTCCGGGCTGGTCTGATATCAGGGAACATCGTACTGCACAGGCATCGGAACTGTATTCTGCGGATGGTGTTCTTCTCGGAAAGTATTTCAATGAGAACCGTATTCCTGTAGAGTACAAGGACGTGGCACCTGTATTCTGGCAGGCACTCATAAGCACTGAGGATGAGCGTTTCTATAAGCATTGGGGCGTGGATCCTCTCGGACTTGTGGGAGCTGCAAAGGATGCTGCGACAGGCCGTGGCGGTCGTGGCGCTTCTACCATTACGCAGCAGTTGGCAAAGAATATGTTCCGTGTGCGTACTCAATACAGCACAGGTCTTGTGGGTAAGATTCCTGGGGTGAAGATTCTCATCATGAAGACCAAGGAATGGATTACCGCTCTCAAACTTGAACTTTACTTTGCTTCTACTAAGGGACGTAAGGAGGGTAAGAACGAGATTCTAGTGCAGTATGCCAACACCGTGGATTTTGGACATAACGCATTTGGAATAAAGATTGCCTCAAAGACATACTTCAATACCACGCCTAATAAGCTCACAGCTGATCAGGCCGCTGTGCTTGTGGGTATGCTCAAGGCAACTACATTCTATAACCCTATCTCTCATCCAGAGAACTCATTGAAGCGTCGTAATGTGGTGCTTGAGAATATGCTCACACACGGCAATATTGATCGTGCTCAGTTTGATACTCTCAAGGCAAAGCCTATCGACTGCTCTGAGTTCAGACCTGAGGAAAACTATGACGGACAGGCAAAGTATTTCCGTGAGGCTGTTGCCAAGTACCTTGACAAATGGCTTGATGAAAACGGTCTCAATCTATATACTGCCGGTCTGAAGATATATACTACCGTTGATTCTCGTATGCAGAAATATGCCGAGGAAGCTGCCATAAAGCAGATGAAGCAGGTGCAGCGCAACTTCAACTCACATTGGGGAAAGACAAATCCTTGGCAAGACGAGCATCACAACGAAATCAAGAACTTCATCGAGGATATTGCAAAGCGTCAGAGCTGTTACAAGTATCTGAAGAACAAGTTCAAGGATAATCAGGATTCTATCGACTATTATCTCAACAAGCCTCATAAGGTGAAGCTGTTCGACTATGAGAAGGGCGAGATAGAGAAGGAAATGTCAACAATGGATTCTATCCGCTATATGGTGCGCTTCATGCACTGTTCTTTCGTTGCTATCGAGCCTCAGACAGCCCACGTTAAGGCATGGGTTGGCGATATCGACTTCAATCACTGGAAATATGACAAGGTAACGGCACAGCGTCAGCCTGGCTCTACATTCAAGCTCTTCGTATATACAGAGGCAATGGAGCAGGGACTTACTCCTTGCGACAAGCGTCGTGACGAGTTCTTCTCAATGAAGGTATGGGATGAGAAGGAGAAGAAGGAAGTTACTTGGGCTCCAACCAATGCCAACGGTTATTTCTCAGGTGACTCAATGCCACTCCGCTCTGCATTCTCACAGTCTATCAACTCTGTTGCTGTGCGTGTAGGTCAGGAAATGGGTATCAAGAACATCATCGAGACTGCAAAGGCAATGGGTATCAAGAGTCCGTTAGATGATGCTCCTTCACTCTCTCTTGGTGCAAGTGACGTGAACCTTCTTGAGCTTGCCAATGCCTATAGCACCGTGGCAAATGAGGGTAAGGCACATCCGGAGGCAATCCTCGTGACACGAATAATTGACCGTGACGGTAATGAGGTATATGTTGCGCCTAATGAGACAGAGCAGGCTATCAGCGTGAAGTCTGCATATTACATGACACAGATGCTGCAATCCGTAATGCGTGATGCAGGTGGTACAGGTCAGAGTCTTTGGGGATATGTACGTGACATTCGCGATACTCAGTTTGGTGGCAAGACTGGTACGTCAAACAACCATTCCGACGCATGGTTTATGGGCGTAAGTCCTAAGCTTGTGGCTGGAGCATGGGTAGGAGGAGAATACCGCTGCATACATTTCCGTACGGGTGCTCTCGGACAGGGATCACGCACCGCACTTCCAATCTGCGGATACTTCTTCGAGTCTGTGTTCAACGATCCTGCTTTCGAGAAATATCATGGTAAGTTTGAGAAACCGAAGGAAATCGACGTTTCATCATCTATGTACGATTGTCCGTTCTATCGTTCTCATAAGGATACGCTTGAGGAAGATTCTCTTGTTGACGGATTGGAACTGCGACTTGACGCTAATGGTGAACCAATCAAGCGCGAACTTGCCCCTGCCGCTCCTGTTATTCAAAAGATGACAGAACCAGAACCACAGCAACAGGTTACGTTGAAGAATCTATAACAAAGTTAATAGTGAAAAGTTAAGAGTGAAGAATTTAAGTTACATTGTTCTGGCTATCTGATGCTTGAAACGGCAATACTAATTTAAATTCTTCACTCTTCACTTTTTACATAAAATAGCAAATAGTAAAATAGTAAAATAACGTCAGTTCGATGAATTTGCAACTTCTCAGCATCCCCTTATTTTTTGCCTTCGGCGAACGTAAATGCCCGTGAATTATCCGTGAATTAATCGTAAATTCTTTTATTCTCATGTCAACAACAATAAATTTTCGGATAATTTGCGATTAATTTGCGATTAATTCATGTAGCCAAGCGCAGCGTTTATTTTATTCGCTGAAGCTCATCAAGCTGAAGCAAGTCGTCGAACTCACGTTAAAATAGTAAAATACTAGATAGCCTTGTCTCTCGATCTCCAGAATCCCGAACTCCAGAAGGCTCTACAGTTGATAGAGTTTTCCAACCGTTCCGTGTTCCTTACAGGAAAGGCGGGCACGGGTAAATCTACATTCCTGAGACATATTGCATCTACTACCAAGAAAAAGCACGTCATACTCGCACCTACGGGCATTGCTGCTATCAATGCTGGAGGCTCCACGCTGCACAGTTTCTTCAAACTCCCATTTCATCCGCTTCTGCCAAATGACAGCCGCTATTCTGCACGCAATATCCGCAGTACCTTAAAATATAATGGCGAGAAGGTGAAGATGATACGTGAGCTTGAACTTATCATCATCGACGAGATTTCTATGGTACGTGCCGATATCATCGATTTCATCGATAAGGTACTGCGCGTCTATTCTCGTAATATGTCGCAGCCTTTCGGAGGCAAGCAACTCCTGATGGTGGGGGATGTGTATCAGCTTGAGCCTGTCGTGCGCGAAGAGGACCGACAACTCCTGCAACCGTTCTATCCCTCCAGTTTCTTCTTTGATGCGCATGTGTTCCGTGAGAAGCAGGTTGTTAGCATAGAGTTGCGAAAGGTCTATAGGCAGTCTGATCCTGTCTTTATTGGAATCCTTGACAATATCCGCACCTCACAGGCTACCGACAGTGACCTTTCCCTGCTTAATGCAAGGGTGACTTCCGGACAATCAGGATTACTCCAAAGTGACAGTCTCGCTATAACGCTTTCCACCACGCGCGATACTGTGGATTTCATCAATACTCAGCATCTTGAGGAACTTCCGGGGGAGCCTGTTATCCTTAATGGTGCCACAAGCGGTGATTTCCCCGAAACAATGATGCCTACGCCTATACAGCTTGAACTGAAGGTTGGGGCACAGGTTATCTTTATTAAGAACGATATGGATCACCGTTGGGTAAACGGTACTCTTGGTATTGTCATCGGATTGGATGAGGACGGAACGCGCATATATGTAAGGAAAGAGTCGGGGGAGGAGGTTGATGTGGAGCGCGACCGTTGGTCTAATGTACGCTATGCCTTCAATGAGGTGGAGAAACGCATTGAAGAAGAGGAGATAGGCTCTTACATACAGTTTCCTGTACGTCTTGCATGGGCTATCACCGTACATAAGTCACAAGGTCTGACATTCAATAACGTGAAGATAGACTTCGGGCATGGTGTCTTTGCTGGAGGCCAGACCTATGTTGCCCTTTCCAGATGCACCTCTCTTGAGGGTATCGAGCTCAATCAGCCTATACGTCATTCTGATGTATTCGTGCGCGATGAGGTGAAACGCTTTGCTGCTGGTTACAATGACCAGAGGCTTATCAATCAGGCGCTAAAGGAAACGGCAGCTGATAAGCAGTATCACGATGCTGCAAAGGCTTTCGATAGGGGAGATATTTCCGAAGCTCTGAATCAGTTCTTCCTCGCCATACATAGCCGTTATGATATAGAGAAACCTGCACCGAAACGACTCCTTCGTCGTAAGCTCAATATCATCAAACTTCTTATGGACGATATAGAGCGCTTGAAAATGGAAGCTGAGACACAGAAACAGAGACTCATGCAGCTCTCTGTTGAATATACCATTATGGGTAAGGAATGTGAGCGCGAAAAGATGTATGAAGCTGCAATAGCCAATTACAAGAAAGCCCTGGATCTTTATCCCGAGGCAAGAGAGCCGCAGAAACGCATAGAGAAACTGCAAAAGAAATTGGGAAAATGATTTCTTTTTGAAAGCGAAGGCGAAAATGTATTATAAAAAAAAGAAAAGCTCTGTCCCTTTGTGTGTGTCTGTTTTTATTGGATATTTTGTGAATAGAACAAAGTATTTTAGCAAAAACAAAGAAATTTGCCAGAATGTTGCAAAAAGTTACGCAAAAATTTGGTTAGTTCAAGAATAATGCGTACCTTTGCACCGCATTTGAAAATAACCGAGGTTTTAACCAAAGTTTTTCGGGGTGTAGCGCAGTTGGTAGCGTTCCTGGTTTGGGACCAGGCTGTCGCAGGTTCGAGTCCTGTCACCCCGACTTTCATTTGAAAACAACATACCCAAATCCTTTCGGGGTGTAGCGCAGTTGGTAGCGTTCCTGGTTTGGGACCAGGCTGTCGCAGGTTCGAGTCCTGTCACCCCGACGAAAGTCCATCAGTTCAATAGACTGATGGATTTTTCGTTTTACTTAATTTCTGCTTCTCAAAAGAAAAACGCAATCCACATAAGTGAATTGCGTTATATTTATATCCTAAAGTTTCCTGTTGGCATAATGTTGTATGCAGTCAGGAACTATGCGGGTGTATTCCTCATCTCCAAGTAGGGTAGAGGTAAGCAGCATATCTGCCGTAGTGCGGTTGGTGGCGAAAGCTATGTTGTAGAGTGAAGCCAGACGGCTAAGGGCAGACACATCGTTCTGATGACCTTGTACGGCAAGGTTGTCGCAGAAGAAAATCAGCATGTCAATCTTACCTTCTGCCAGCATGGCACCAATCTGCTGGTCACCTCCCAACGGACCGCTAAGCAATCGTGTCACCTTGTCCTTAAACGGGTATTCAGTCTCCTCATCAGTTTCGATTGCAAGCTCGCTAATCAGTCTTCCTGTAGTACCAGTAGCGTAAAGTTGATGCTTTGAAAGCAGGGTGGCATTGAATCTTACCCAATCCAACAACTCATTCTTTCTTGAATCGTGCGCAACAAGTGCAATGTTTAATGTCGCTTTCATAGTCAATCCTTTCTTTTAAATTAAACAATCTTTTACTAAAGTATAATACCTTTTCGGTGTGTTATCCGCTGCAAAGATAGTTTTTTCTTATGTGCAGGACGAATGAATTTCCCCTATTTCTCGCCTGAAATAGATATTTCTTGGCTTATGTCAAGCATGATGTTTGCAGATTTAGTATTTAACGCAGAGATGTGAGTGTATTGTGAAAATAAGGTAATAATAATTTGCTAAACCTCAAAATATCTGTCGAAGTACTTGGTAGTTTTGAATATTTTGAGTAATTTTGCCATGTCGTAAGACATAATCATAATAAACATGAATCTACTAAACAGACTATACAATCTTTCGGCATGGATGGCGGCGCATATCACGCTGCTCGTTGTCGGTGTGGCAGCATTGGCATTGTTCGTGCCGATGTCATTCTCATGGATAGCAACTTCTGCGGTTACACCGATGCTGGGCGTCGTGATGTTCGGTATGGGATTGACCTTGAAACCCTCCGACTTCAAGCCTGTACTGATGCACCCGAAGGATATCCTCGTGGGCGAGCTGGCGCAGTTTTTGGTAATGCCATCCGTTGCGTGGTGCCTGTGTCGTTTGCTCAATCTGCCTTCAGAACTGGCTCTTGGCGTGATACTCGTGGGATGCTGCCCAGGTGGAACGGCAAGCAACGTGATATGTTATCTTGCAAAAGGCGACATTGCGCTGAGTGTCGCCATGACGGGAGTCTCCACGCTCCTTGCCCCGATAGTAACCCCCGCCCTTGTACTTCTCCTTGCAGGAAAGGAAGTCAACGTAGATGTCATGGGGATGTTTCTGAGCATCGTGCAAGTTATCATCGTGCCTATCATCCTCGGCTTCGTGGTGAGCCATTACTTCGGAAAGTTCACGGCGAAGATAACGCCCATGCTGCCAATGGTCTCAACCTTAGCTATCGCCCTTATCATCGGTATCATAGTGAGCCATAATGCTCAGAGCATTATGTCATGCAGTCTGGTAGTTGCCGTAGTCGTGATCCTGCACAACGTGCTTGGCTTAGCTCTCGGATATGGGGTGGGGAAGGTGCTCGACATCGACTTCCCGAAACGCACGGCAATAGCCATCGAGGTGGGTATGCAGAACTCAGGACTTGCCACTTCACTTGCTGCCACCCATTTCGCTATGTTCCCTATGGCAACGGTCCCTGGTGCCATCTTCTCTGTATGGCATAACTTCTCGGGAAGTATCGCTGCACAGATATTCCGAAAATTCAATAAGGGATAGTTAGGGTGTGTGTATATTTAGTTAAATATTAACTTTAACTTTCTTGATTTATTATTCAAACGCAGAGGCGCAAAGTCGCAGAGCTATATAAACTTTGCGTCTTTGCGTATCTTCGATTAGTTATTAATCACTTAATTCATATATCTGCATCATTTTTCCAATATCTAACTTAACGTGAGTTCGACGACTTGCTTCTGCTTGATGAGCTTCAGCGAATAATTCAAGACTGCGAGGGCTGAAAGCCCGACACCTAATAGGGCAGTTCGTAAGGGCTGTTATTCGAAAGATGCGTGATTAAGGGAGCGCTGTAAGTGCGACACCTGAAGACTTTAGGTGTCGGTCCTACAGACCTCATCCCCCTATATCGACAAATATAACAGCCCTAACGGACTGCCCTTTTAGGCATCGCTCCTTCAGAGCTCTTTCAACCACATGATAGTCAACAATATACAACTGAATAAATTCGTCGAACTCACGTTATCTACAAAGGCCAGACTTCCATCACGGAAGTCTCCATTCTGTGTGACAGAATAAAATACTCCCTTAATGGTATCATTATCTGATTTTCGCAAGATTAATCCCAAATACTCGTTTTCTTCGGTAGTATCATTTATCCAAACCTCATGCTCCCACGTTCCTATATAGTCTTGTGGCTTTGGCGTATAGTTTTGAATAATAGCCTTTTGGCAAGATGCTAATACTAAGTATATAAGAAATATAACAAGATATTTATTCATGTAAATGATTCTGTTTTTATTATAAGTTTCAATCCCAATTGTATGTTGTTCATCATCCATTATAGGAATAAGTTTTGGTAATTCTGCATACGTCATGCATACATTGCATGGGTACAAAGTTAATAAAATCCGGGAATATAACAAGGTCAAGAAGTTGATTTCTTCTCTTTTTGCTAAAATTATTTCTTTTGCCTTATAAAACAGTTTTATGGAGAAGCTAAACATCCCTTCAAACTCCAATATCTGGGAACGGACCTGAAACGGACCTGAAACGGACTTGGAACGGACCTATAACGGATTCACAACGGACTCACTTCGAAGGTAGAACTTGGTTATGCTTTTGGTTAAACATTTGGGTGCATAATTATAAAGGGAATATGCTGTAACTTATTGATATGTAGATGCTTATGGGGTAAGGAATGGTAAAAGGTTAATATTTAACTTTTTTGTATGACACCTACACAGATTTTGGTGACTCTTCAATTCAAATAATATATATTATATATTTATATAATATATATTATTTGGCTTGGGAAACGAAGTATGGAGGTTGATAGGGTGTGTGTATTTTTAGTTAAATATTTACTTTACCTTTAACTTTGTTGTCGCATAAGATAATGAGATGAGGTCAGGTACATCTCGCAAAATAAGTTAAATGTTTGACAGAATGAGGAATAATTGAGAAATTATCATTACTTTTGTCTTCTGATAAACCTAAAACATAAAACGAAATGACGCAAGAAGAATATTTTGAGGTAATTGATCTTATGCATCGTTATTGTTCGATGCTGGATATTTCCAAAACAAAAAAGAGTCTTGACCTGGCAGATTGGGTGAGACAGACATTTAATCTTTGTAACTTGGCTGTGGAAAGCAATCAAATAATTGATGTTGACAGGCAATCAATGCAGATGTCATTATATGACATGTTCAAACTACGTAGTCTGTCCGATAAATTGAATGGCATGTTGTCCGAATTATCGGATGTCATACCAAGAATGAAGAATGGCACGCTTCCAATAAGAGAAGTGAAATGGCATTATGGGGACGAGGATGATGACGATTATGACGATAGTGGATATTATGAGGACTACAATGATGATGGTAGTGGCTTAGATACAAGGGCAATGTTTTTAAATTTCGATGTTTATAGTTTCAATGAAATGAAATTCATTAGTGATAATGACAAGACGATAGTAAATGAAGCCAAAGATACTGCCAATAGAATTCTTGCAGAATATCGCATTATGCTGGCGAAACTTTCTACCATTGCTGAACGTGCCTATAAAGACCTTAGTAGGTTTTATGATAGCATAAGCGTTGTTGATAGTGAGATTTCAGAATATCTTACGGATAGATACTACAGTTTTCTGGAAGCAAAAGAAGCAGATATAGAGGAAAGACTTGTAGCACGTCTTTACGAAAAATATGTTGACAGTCTTAATGAACAGTTGGAAACACGTCATTGGGCGGCTATGCTGAAGGATTACCTGACAATAGAGACTGGTGGTTTGATGAAGAAGATAATCAAGGAATGCTTCAGTTATACTCATGCTATTGATATTTCAGATCCGAGAATCAGTCATTATCTATCTAGGATGTGTGAGGACATGAGCGAGATTAATGAGTTCTTCAATTATTTCCTTGAAGTTGCAATACTCCAGTCGAAGGTGAGAAGTGATATTAAGATTATCAGAAGACCGAAGACGGAAGAAAAGGTCGAGCCTCTGCCTTCTGAGGTGGTTGATAAAATCCGTGATGATGCCGCGCTGAACAGATTGTTTAGGGATACTCTCGGAAGGCTGTTGGAGAAGGTTGGAGCAAGAAAGAAGTGGCAATGGAGTCATGTGAAGAAGGTGCTTGAGGATGATAGGTTTATCGAGGAACTTGGTCAGAAAGGGTTCGGAGATTTGATTAATGGCATTTTCCCTGATATTGACGCAGAGAAGGTAAGGCAGAGTGTGAAGAATCATCCTATAAAAGATGGAAAATTCCATTATAGGAAGCTTCCGGAAACTAACGCCTCGCGCCAGTTGTTAATCGACATTGGGGAGGAGTTCGAGGAACTGAGAAAAGCTATGGAATGATGGGTGTCGTTACCTGAGACTTACCTCTCGTTTACCAATTCTTTCCAAAGTTTTACCTCGACTTACCTTTTTTACCAAAAGCTTTAGTAAGTGGATTTTTTTGTATAATTTCGCACTCAGAAACCAAAGGTTGGTTTTCTGGGTGCTTTTCGTATTTGGGCCCATGCGAGAGCGCTGAATAGTTAATAATCATGTTCTGCAATGAGTCCTGAAAGGGCGACATCTGACAGGGCAGTCCGTGAGGGCTGTTATACATGGTAAATAGTGGTGAAAAGAGGTCTGAAGGACCGACACCTAAAGTCTTTAAGTGTCGCACTTACAGCGCTCTGTAAATCATGAATCTACATAAATAACAGCCCTTACGGACTGCCCTTTTAGGTATCGGGCTTTCAGCCCTTCCAGAACTTGTGGATGTCTAATTCTTAAAATTAAAAATTTATGAAAGAAAATACAAATAGCAATCCTGATTGCAAGCAAGAGGAAGAAAGAAACCTCAGCGTTCCAGTCTCAGAAAAAGCACAGAAAGAGAATTTGATTGCCTTTGACCTATGCGTAGAGGAGGCAGGGCTTACCCCTAAGCAAATGGATGTTTGGGGCGAGAACAACTGGCATAACAATCTTATGGCGGTGCTCTCCATCGGCTTTCCTAAACTGATGTCAAGGGAACAGGCGTTTGCGGTGGTGACAGAGAAGTTGCCTGACTATGCGCAAGATGACGACTGCAAGGCACTTGTCAATCATTTCTATGACAATTACAACTCTACGATGTTCCTGTCGCCTGCCATGCGTGAGATCAACGCGAAGGCTCAGAGGCTTGCACGCAACGAACAGGAGCGCGAGGACGATGAAATGGCTGTACTTTTGCAAGGGTGGGATGCGCCTGTACTGCCTGAGAGGATTCCGAGGCTTATGGACTTGCTCGTGAGCAATTACGACAAGCGTTTCCGCGAGATGCTGCTCCTCTCCGCATTGCCTGTTCTTTCGGCTCATGCAAGCCATTTCCGTGCGAGGTATCTGAATGGGCAAATAATCGGTCCACAGACATACGTAAGCGTGATCGGCGGGTCGGGTTCGGGAAAAGGTTGTTGCACGGCCTTGTATAAGGACATGATTGAGAACACCCTTGCTGCACATGATGCGGAGGAATGGGAAAAGGTGAAGAAGAATCAGGAAGAGCGCGACATGAAAGCCAATGCGAAGGATAGGCCACAGAAGTATCACCCTAAGTTGAGGCTTTTCGAGACTACCTCAAAGTCATCCATACTTGAGTTGCAGACAAACCTTGGGAAAAACGGAATGCTGCTTGGACAGTTCTCGGAGGTGGATGGACTTAGCAAAGCCACGCGTACTGATTATAGCGATATTTCGGTGCTGTTGCGCAAGGGGTGGGACATGGATATGCACCGCCAGTACTATATGAGCGAATCAACTTGCAACACGTTTGTGCAGATGTCAATATCATTGCTGATGGCTGGCACGGTGAGGGCTATGCTTGAGCGTATGTTTACCGATGAAAACCGAGAAGGCGGTTTGATGCAAAGGTGTATCCCGGTGCTCGTGCCATTGCAGAAGCGTACTTTCCGTCCGCCACGACAGAATTTCCTAAAAGTGGAGGAGATGGCAGAGCGTGATAGGATGCTGATGTCTCTTTACCAAAAGGATGTGGAGCTTGGCGATGACGTGAAGGTGCTTGGATTGCCGAAGACTACAAAAGCCATTGGACAATGGTTTGATGAACTTGAATATCGCTACAACGAAGGTATGCTGACCGAAGCAGAAGCTGATTTGTCACATAGATGTGGCGAGTTTATAATGAGGGCTGCCATTCCGCTTGTTGCTCTTGAGGGCAGGGAAACGCGCGAGATAGTGGATTTCTGCATGTGGGTAGGCAGGTATGCGCACTACACCATGTGCCGCCTCTACGGAAAGAGTACGCAGATGAATATTGACGAAGCGGCGCAGATGCTCAATGGCTGTCAGGACAAGAGAAAGACGAACGAACCGCTTATGAATCTTCTGAACGACACCTTTACGCTAAAGCAGATTAAGGACTTGAGGGAAAGGAACGGTTTGCATGCCAATGTGCGCCCGCTTCTGACATCCTACATTAAGAAAGGAAAGATAATGCGATTGGCTAGGGGAATATACCGTAAGATTCCCCAGAAGTAGTAATCGTCATGGATGAAAAAAAATGCGAAGCTGTCGGCATATCCGGCAACTTCGCTTTTATGGAATGGTAAAGTTAATATTTAACTAAAAATACACACACCCTAAGTAATTCGTAATTAGAATTTATATCCTAATGTGATGAGGAACTGGTCGCGGTTGTTGTTAACCTCTACGACAGGTGCTTTGTTAAGGCTTCCATCTACAGAGATAGCCTCGAATGGGTGGAAGTCACCTTTCTGCATTGAGCGCTGGTAGGCTACGTCGATATTGAAGTCGTCGATGTTGAAGCCTACACCGAGAGTGAAACGGTTGGTTGCCTTCCAGTTTACGAAATCAGTTGTTGAGCTGAAATAGCAACCGTCAACATTTATCATTGTGGTTCGCTCAGCCTTGTCCTCATACATCTGTGATACGTAGTTGTAGCCTGCTCGGATAGAGAGTTCTGGCATAGGCTTGTACTCGGCACCGAGCTTCAGGGTAGATACTCCGCAGAGGGACTTCTCTGTGTGACTGTTCATTTTCATATCAGATTTTGATGCGGATGTTGTACTTCCGTCATAATCGTAGTCCACGCCTGTGATGTTACGATTGTCAAGTGAAGAGTAGTCTGCATATTCATAGCTTGCTCCGAGGGCTATCTCCTTACCAATGGTATAGCCTATGCTTGCACCGAACTTCCAAGGGGTGAAGACCTTGTACTTGTATTCGTCGCTAGTGTAGTAATCGCCTTCAAAACCGATATTCTGTTTGAGATTCTCGTCGTAGCCATTGTTCAGAATCTTTGTGTCGTTGTATGACTTCAGCTCATACCATGTAGGAGTGGAGACGCTAAGACCGATACGCAGCGGACTTGCATCGATAGGGCGAAAGATTATACCTGCCTTGATGTCGTATCCCTGACCTGTGATTTCGCGCTTGTCCACCATGTCGATATAGCCGGCAGCATTGCCTTTAATGTCGTTGATGTCCTCGCTATATACTTGGTTGTGCTTGTATTTTACGTCTTTGATACCGAATGTGATGCCCCAGTAGATACGGTCGTTGTGGTTGCCGCTTACGTTGAAGTCGTAGTTGCTGATGTAGCCTTTCTGATTGCGTGCGAAGAGGTAGTCATAGCCGTCGTAGTAGTAGGCATTTCCATCTTTCGGGTCAACGAGGAAAGCGTTCCACATCAAGTAGTCCACCTGTGAGAAGCATTGTGATGTGACTGGGGATAGCTCAGAGTAATAGCCAATTAAGTCATCATCTTCGTTGAAATCAACATAGAAACCGCCATTCCTTGCATCACCTATCATTCCCTTTTGGTAAGCGAGTTTGTTGAGCGATGCACCGTTCAAAGATGACATGTGGGATAGAATCTGGTTGAAATTGCGCGATTTGTGATAGTTGAATGCGCAGTTTACGAAGTTGCCTCGGGATGTCTCGTTGGCATAGACAAAACCGATTTGGTCAAAACTCATCGGAGTCTTCTTGCCTGTGATATTGAGCTTGTCGGCTACACTTGTGTCATCGCCCTTGACAGATGTTGCGCCCATGGAGATGGTTATGCCACTCTTGCGGAAGAGTCCGATTCCGGCAGGGTTGGTAGAAATGGTTGAGATGTCGGCACCGAGTGCTTCCATTGCTCCGCCCATACCCACGTAGCGAGCGGTACCATTGAGATCTTGTGTTGCTATGTTTGCGCTCTCGTAGGTCTCCTGTGCCATTGCTGGGATAGCGAGGAATGTCAAGGCTGCTGTATATAGAATGTAATGTTTCATGAGAAATGATATTTGAAAAGTTGACTTGCTTTAGCTTGTTGAGCTTTTGCGGGAAAAAAATAATTTCTTAATATCGAACTTATCTTCTGCCTCCGAAACGGCCACCACCGCCACCACGTGAACCTCCGAAGCTTGAACCGCTGCTGCGATTGCTTGAAGAACTGCTTGATGAGCTACTTGAAGATGAAGAGTTGCTATAGCTGCGTGTTGATGATGAGCTATATGAATTATTGGATGGACTACTGTATGAAGGATCGCTTCTTCTTGTTGCTCTTTCTGCTCTATCAGCCATGTTACGCTCTGATCTTATTGCTCTTCTGCGGAATGCGTCAGTCTCAGCACGGTTTTGGGAAGCTATGTTGGATGATACTCCACGATAGTCGGCGCGAGCGGCGTGCGTTCCGTGAGTAGGTCGGATGGTTCGGTCAGTTCTTCCGTTTACGGTTCCACCGAGTGTTACAGGCGTGTAGTGGTGGAAGCTGTGTCCCCAACCATAGTGTCTGCCATAGTAACTGCCATAATATCCTCTATAATAAGGTGAATACCATCCGTAGTAGCCACCGTAGTACCATGGATCATTCCAGTACCAAGGATCATAAATCCATGATCTGTTCCAGTACCAAGGGTCGTTCCAGAAGAACGGGTCGTAAGCCCAGTATGAGTACCAAGGATCGTTGTATAGCAACCATGCGCGGCGAGAACCGTAGAAGCCGTCAAAACGGTTCATACGACGTGAATAGTAGTAGTCTTCATCATCATCGTATCTGTCGGTTGACTTCTTCTTTATGTTTAGGGTGCCTGATATTGTGTCGATATATGCAACGAGGCTGTCAGGGTACTTCCCATCTCCGGCTGTGAACTCTATGATGTCATTACCCACGGAGTCGGATACGATGGCGTAGGTTGACGCGAATTTGCCACGGCGGTTGTATTCGTCGTCGCTGATATCACGACCAACGTGATAGACCAGTTTGCCGTCCTCTGTCTGGGAAATATGCTGTCTGTTCTTGCGCAGCCATTCCTTCTTGAGTTGAAGAGCCCTTGCTTCTTCCTCAGCCTGCCTTTTTTCTTCGGCAGCCTTGGCCTCTGCTTTCTCCTTGTCTTTTACAGCCTTTGTCTTCGGGGTGAAATAGATATCATCCTGAGCAAAGATAGAGCTGGAAGCAAATGTTGCTATTGCGAGAAGAGTTAATATTCTTTTCATTGTTGTATCCTCCCAATTAAAGATGAATTTTCTTGTTTCTTTTGGTTTATGGTGCAAATTTACTTTAACTTTTCTAGCAAAGTTACGGAAAATCCCTATCAAATGAGGAGTTTTTCCCTAAATTTATTAATTTTGCAGTCAAAATCAATAAAAACATGAAATATTTAGTATCGCATTTCACAATTCAGTGTTCCGATGGCGAATTTATGCAGCCAGCGCGTGAGATAACTGCTGCCATTGCCGGCGAATGTGGTTATGAGACTTTCCTCGATACGGATGATGGTATTGATGGCTATGTTCAGGTGGATTTATTCCATGAGCCTTCTGTTAGGGAAGCATTAGAGAATTTCCCGATGGATGGTGTGTCAGTTTCCTTTGAGACAGAGGAAGTGGAGGATCAGGACTGGAATGAGACTTGGGAACAGGAGGAGGGCTTTGCTCCTATTAATATAGATGGCAGGCTCGTGATCTATGATGTTTTGCATCCGGAAGGGCATGATAGCGGAAATGAGAACGTAAATGTGCAGTCGCCTATTAAGATCGGAATCCAAGCGCGAAATGCCTTCGGGACAGGCACGCATGAGACTACCCAGATGATTGTGGGTACGTTGCTCGACATGGATCTGAAGGGTAAGAGAGTACTTGATTGCGGCTGTGGTACTGGTATTCTTGCCATTACAGCCTTGAAATGCGGTGCTGCTGATGCCGTGGCGTATGACATTGACGAATGGAGTGCGGATAATACTCGCCATAATGCCGAAATAAACGGTGTGGCGGATAGGATAGAGGTGTTTGAGGGAAATGCTCATGTGCTTTCGCATATAAGCGGTGTGTTTGACGTGGTACTTGCCAATATAAATCGTAACATTCTCCTGAATGATATGCCTGCCTTCCGTGAGGTTATGGCACATGGTGCTACTCTGATCCTCAGTGGTTTCTATGAGGAGGATATCCCTCTGCTCGTGGAAAAAGCCGAAAGCCTCGGAATCAGCCTCAAGGAGAAGAAAGAGGAAGGGGAGTGGAGGATGCTTGTGTTTAAATAAACAACGACCCCTTTCCCGCCCTTCGGGCACCCTTTCCCCAAGGGGCAAGGGAAAAGTTTCCATTTATTTACTATCGCCTTTTATAAACGCAAAGACGCAAAGACGCAAAGACGCAAAGACACAGAGTTCTTTTCGAAATCTCAAACGTCTTTGGGTATTTGTTTTTTATATGTTTATTTATCGCTTATAAGGGAGCATTACTATCTTGCTCCCTTGCCCCTTCACGGGGAAAGGGTGCCCGAAGGGCGGGAAAGGGGTTGTTTCACTTATTTTTTCCACATATATTCTTATAGAAGCATCTTTCGCATTGGTCGGCATTTTGCGTAGCGGCGAAAGGACGGGAATAGTCGTAGATATCCTTTAAGACGCGGATGAAACCGTCGTTGTATTCGGCAGTAAAGGCATTGATGTCCGCGATTCTCTCCTTGTCAATCTTCAAGACGGGGTCGTAGTTTTCCGCCTGTGAGCGATGAGGGTAGAGAAGGGCGGGAACGACAGGGTATGTGCCGTTCTGTGGCGTGCCCTGCATTGGATGGGCAAGGATGCGTGAGTAGAGAAGAGTCTGGAGGTAATAGTCGGTGTGTGCGTTTGAATTGGCACCCTCTGGGGTGAAGATATCGCTTACTGACTTTACGTTGCCAGGCGTGCGAGAGCCAGTCTTATAGTCAACGACACGCATCTCAAGATGTCCGTCGCCGTTCTTCACAATGTCGAGACGGTCGATGATTCCTTTGATTTTCAACGTGCGAGGACCACGGTCTGTATCGAAGGTGATATAGTCTTCGATATACTTTTCTACATCTACAATAGTTATCGGACAGTTCTTCTTGTCGTATTCAAGAAGCTGTCGCAGCATCTTCCTTATTATCTCGCGATGAATGAGCTGTGTGCCGTCGAGCGTAGGCATCGGACGCTTCTTTGCCTCTTCATCCTTTAGAGAGAACAGCTCTTCCTTGAAACCCTCATCTATTGTGCGTTCTATTATAGATGGGTCCTTGAGCATACCATCTATCATTGATTCGGTTACGTTCTTACCCTTGAAGGGAGCATAGAGGATTTCGGCAGCCTTGTGGAATACGAGACCGAAGGTGCGGTTGTCCATTTCCTCCTCGTCGCTTTCGGCATTGTCGCTGATGCCGCATACGAACCTGTAGAAATACTGCAACTGGCAGCGCAGGTACGTGTTTATGGCTGTCGGTGAAATGGAGCTTTCCTGTTCCATCTTCTCGATGACTTCTTTGTTTTTCTGCACATCGCATCGCTCCTTTTTGCCCACGAGAAGGGATGAAGTCATCTCGGCAATGTTTATCTTTAGGTCGGATTCAGCGATTAGCTGCATCATGAAGCGCGACATCTCGTTGGTCTTTGTTTCGTTTGTGGAGTTGTTGTAGGTGATTGATACATCAGTGGCCCTCTGCATCATACGGTGGAAGTAGTACGCATAGATCGCAATCTTGTTCTCTATGGTAGTGAGTCCGTAGGCACGGCGTATAACGTGCGGTATGAATGAAGAGTCGTTTACGCTCTTCGGGATATTGCCCTCGTTTGCAGATAGGATAAGCATGTGGTCGAAGTCGAGATTTCGGGTTTCGAGAACGCCCATGACCTGAATACCGATGATAGGCTCACCGTGGAATGGTACGGATGTGGAGCGTATTATCTGGTTGAGGATGCTTTGCAGGGATGAATCGCTTACTATAAGCTCATTTGCCTCGATAAGCGTGCTTATGCGGTTCATTATCTGGTACATACGGTATAGTGATTCCTGCATCAGAGGATCAGGCTCGGCGCAGTTGGTTGCTATGCGATGTATTGCCTTTGAGATGCACGTTATGATGTCGAGACAACGCAGACGCTGTGCTTCAAGTGGAGTTGCAGCCTCGTCGTGATGGCTTATGGGAGTGAAGATATTTGCAAGGTGCTCGTCAAGGGATAGTTCCTCGATAGTAGGGTAGAACACCTTCTTTTTCTCGTCGTTAAGCACAATAGTTAGCTCCTCTGCCTTCTCTGATATGAATTTCATATACGGATGATGTAGGACGGTGTTCACCTGATGCAGTCGCAAAGCCCCCTTGATGCGAGAAGAGCCGCGCTGCTTGAGGATGAAAATCTGCTTTACGAGCGTTGCGATGAGAGTCTGCTGAAGAGGGTATCCCGATGTGATGTTGATGTCCTTGACAGTATCAGGAAGGGCATGGAGGACGGTAGGGAGCAGTTTCTCGTCGCAAAGTACGATTGCCGTGCGCTTGCCAGCCTTTATACGTTCTTCGGTTAGCCATTGGCTTACATAGCGTGCCTGAACATCCTCCGTGGATGCAGAGATATAGGTAATGCCTGGCTTGTTTGTAAAGTTATTGAAAGCCTCAGGGAGCGTTATCTCATTAGGGAAGGCAGAGAGATACGACTTGATGTATCGTCCTGCTTCGTTGCCGTCAGCCATGTAGTAGTTGTCGTAATCCCAGTAGAATGCGGCCTTATCCTCACGCTTCAGGTATGCCATAAACTCCTGTTCAACAGGCTGGATAAGGTTGAAGCCTACGAACAGGTATTTCTGAGCGTTAGCTGATGGGTGTAGGGGAGTGGAGGTCTTTAATTCCTCGGCTACATCGCGGTATAGCATACCCTCGTAGGCTATTCCTTGCTTGCGAAGACTGTCGCGGAAGGAAGTGTAGATAGCTCCGAGGTTGTTCCATAGTTGTGCGAAGTTCTGCTTCACCTTAGAATCATCATCGCTGAAATTGGAGAAGAAACGCTTGAGGGCTTCCTTCTGGTCCTCAGACAGATAGTCGGCACTGTCATACGAGTGAATCTCATCGGTGTTTTCGAAGATATGCTTAGCATCGCCCATGTTCTTGTCTAGGTCATCGAAGTCGGATAGCATCAGTTCGCCCCAACCGTAGAAATCATCGAGGGATTCGGTGGTTCCGGTCTTTTCTGCGTAATGCTTGTATAGTTCGCATACGAGTTTTATCTGGTCAGCAACGACGAGCTGGCTCTGCGAACGGAAGAGCTCGCTAATGGTCATGTACTTAGGACTCCAGACAGGCTTGCCGTCGGAGAGCTTTATTAGTTCCTCATTGAGGAAAAGGGATGCTCGCTTGTTCGGGAATACGACAACCACTTCAGAAAGGTTAGTACCGTACTTAGCAAGTATATCTTGCGCTACTATGTTCAGGAATGACTTCATATTACTATCTACTTTACACTTTCTACTTCATCCAGATTGACATACCAGAGATAGCCTTTGACGTTAGGGTAGCCCATTTGCTGCATGAGGTTCATATAGCGCTGTACCTGCTTGTTGTAGGCGGCATTCTTATGTCCGAATTTATAGTCGATGACTATTGTCTCGTTGCCGTCGGTTATTACGCGGTCAGGGCGGTCTTCCACTATCTTTCCATTCTTGAGTTGCATGATGTTGCACTCGTTGAATACCGTCCATTTATCGGAAAACCAAGAAGATACGGTTGCGTTGCTGAACTTCTGCTTTAACTCTCTGCGTAGTTCCTCTGCACTTATCGTTTCATCGTAAATCACACCGTCAAACTCGAACTGGCGCAGTTCCTTGTCGATGTCGGCAGTGGTGTGGATGCGGGAGAAGAGCATGTGCATGATAGAGCCCATAGTTGTGTATCGCTTGCTGTCATCATCATTGAGGGTATCTGCTGCAAACTCACGGCTCTTGTTACTCTGACAGAAAGAGATGTTCTCGGAGTCGTAGCTTTCAACGCTTACAGGGATTGCCGTTGGGGTGCGCTCGAATACGTTGTCGGATTCCTTGCCCTTTTCCTCCTTGTCCTCGAAATAGTGCTCTCCGAAGGTGAAGATGGAAGGAGAGGCATTCTCTTGGTCTTTATCGGATGTGTTGTCCTCGAAAGAACAGCCTTCAAGTTCGTTGGAATCGGCAATTCTGCGCAATGCATCGATAATGGCGTATGAACGATTGTCTTCCTTGGCATATTCACTGCCAATAACGAAGAGAGAGCGTCCTGCGCGTGTGAATGCCACATATAGAAGGTTGAGGTTGTCAACGATGCCCTGCATCCATTCCTCTATACCGTAAGGCTCGTAGATGGAGTTCTGTAGGCTCGTACGGCCTGTATAGTCAACAGGGATGAATGGAAGTTCAGAGAACGGCTGCTCGTTGATGGTACACCAAAGCGTCTCTGTATGTCGTGATGCCATATTCCAGTTACAGAAAGGCATTACGAGGTGTCTGAACTCAAGTCCCTTACTCTTGTGTATGGTTATGACGCGTATGCTGTCACCGCTTCCTATGGATATTGCCTTGTTATGGAGCTCGCTATCCCAATAATCGAGGAATTCCTCGATTGTTGCGATGTTTTCCTCCATGTATTTCTTCAGACCGTCGAAGAAAGCCGTGGCGTATGGAGCCTGACCTTCGAGCTTGGAGAGGCAGAGCATACGGTAGATGTACTCTGAAAGCTTATAGAGCGACATAGAGCGCATCTGTTCCATTGCCTCCTCACTTGATATCTCTTTTGGGAGATAGGTCTGGAAAGCGTTTTCGGATGTGAGTATGCTACCGTCCGTAAGGTCTTCACGAAGGATATAGGCGATGTAGAGCTTCACGAGGGTAATTTCCGCCTGTTTGTCGTTGGCATTGCGAAGGAGACGCAGCATCGAGATAATCATTGTGACCAGAGGGGAAGCCTCAAGGGTGAATGCCTGTTCAGAGACGATGCTGAGTTCAGGTGCGTTTTGCGCGAAGTACTGGGCAATATCCGAAGCCTCATGGTTGAAACGGACGAGTATTGCAATCTCGCTTGGATTTACACCCTGCGTTATGAGGCTTTGGATGTAGTCAAGAGTGCGTATCTTCGCAGCCTCGATGAACTCACCGCGTTCTTCAGGGAGCAGTTCTACACGTACAAGACCACGGTTGGGCTTGAATGCAGGAATATCCTGAGCCACATCGTCGTATGCATGGCGTAAGGCCTCTGCGTAGGTATTCATCTGCTGTGCAGCCTCGACAGAAAGGTTGTTGGCTTCAATGAATTCCTGCTGTTCCATTGCTCCCTGTGGCATAATGCTGTCAGCCTCAATACTGCATACCTGTCTAAAAAAGTGATTATTGAACGAAATGATGTTACGTTCTGAACGCCAGTTTGTTGCAAGTGGTTTAATCTTTATCATTCCGTTTCCGAACTCCTGCTCGATACCATTGAGTAATCGCCAGTCTCCAGAGCGAAAACGGTAGATGCTCTGCTTCACATCACCCACGATAAGGTTGTTTATCGCACCCTCGTTCTGAGGATTGTCTTCGTTTCCAGCCATGCAGTTTTCGAGCAGTACCTTGAAGTTATTCCACTGCACGGTACTCGTGTCCTGGAACTCGTCAATCATGATGTGCTGGAGGTATGCTCCAATCTTTTCGTAGATGAATGGAGCGATGTTGGTATCCTCCTGTATCATCTGGCTAAGCACCATCTGAGTGTTGGAGAGCATAAAGCGCGCATTCTCCTTGTTAAGTTTATCCATTTCCTCACGGATGCTGAACAACAGGCGCATCTTATTGATGTTCTTCAGGGTGATGATGGCAGAGCGTACTTTCGGCACTTCTGCCTGACGTTCCTTCTCAATTCCGATGAGGTAGGGGATTAGCTGGCTTTCAGCCAAAGGGGCTATTTCGCTTGCATTCTTCTTCGTGCCCCATTTCATCGGGTCATTCATTGCTGCCTGAACACGTGCCCCCACGATATTGTCCTTGATGAAATCGCCGTCCTTGAGCTTTAGGAAGTAGCCTGCAACGCCTGTTCGGCCAAAGGCAAGGTCTGTGACGTCGTAGCCAGCATCTGAGAGCATTGTGAGGAAATATTCGCCACACTCCTTGAAATGAGCCTCTGCCCCCCTTATTATGGCAGTCATCGCCTTTTTATAGCGTGAGAAGAAGTCCTTGTCATTCGCGATTGATTTCAGCAGATGCTCGTTGCTCTTGAAGAACTCCTTGCTGAGGTTCATTCCGAATGACTTCACCTCACCAGTGATATCCCACGACTTTTGGTCGTCCATCCTCTCGTTTACGTACTCTATAATCCATGACATAAGAGCCTTGTCCTTGTCGAGAGTCTCCATGATGGAGTCAACGGCCTCGGAAATGACCTGACTGTCGTTGAGTGATATGCGGAGGTTGTTGCCAAGACCAAGTTCCTTGACCATATTGCGGAGTATGCTCTGGAAGAAGGCGTCAATAGTCTGGACACGGAACTGGTTGTAGTTGTGCAGGAGGTTATGAAGTGCGATATCTGCGTTCTTGCGCACAAAATCCTCGGAAACATCGAGTTCCTTCGTTATCTTGTTCAGATAGGAATCGCTGCTTTTTAGACCATGGGAAAGTCCGTATAGCTGGCTTACTATACGATGCTTCATCTCTTCGGTTGCCTTGTTTGTGAAGGTCACGGCAAGGATATTCTCGTATTTACGAGGATTGAGAATGAGCAGTTTGATGAATTCTACGGCAAGAGTGAATGTCTTACCGCTGCCTGCACTGGCCTTATAGACTGTTAAGGGTTGCATAAACTGTGTTTAGGGAGTGAATAATGAAGAATGAAAAGTGAAGAATTTAAATTAGTATTGCCACTTCAAGCATTCTATCGCCAGAACAATGTAACTTAAATTCTTCACTCTTCACTTTTAGTTCTTGACTTTTGAAAATAGTCTATTCGTTCATCAAGAATGCCTTGAACGATTCAAAGTCTTTTGTCATGCTGACGCTCTGCTTTGTTCCCTTCATGAATTCCTGAAGGCGTGCAGGTATCTCAATGTCGCTGCCAAGGATTGCATCGACCTTCTCCTTGAACTTGGCAGGGTGGGCTGTCTCGCAGAATACTCCAACCTCACCATCCTTGAGTTGTTCCTTGAGAGCCTGATAGCCGCAAGCGCCATGAGGATCAAGGATATATCCTGTTTCGTTAAAGCAATGCTTCATAGTCTCTGCAATCTGCTCATCCTTGTATGTGGCACCGCTTATGAGACTTGTGATAGTTGCGTGCTTGCCTTCGTAGAGGTCGTAGATACGGGCGAAGTTTGAAGGATCACCCACGTCCATGGCGTTAGCCAATGTTGCGAGTGAAGGCTTTGGCTCGTACTTGCCTGTCTGGAGATACTTGAAGAAAATATCGTTGGCATTATTGGCTGCAATGAAACGCTTTACCGGGAGTCCCATTCTGTGTCCGAAGAGGGCTGCGCAGATGTTTCCGAAATTGCCGGAAGGCACACATACCACCATCTGGTCGGCCTTGCCGAGAGCCTTCAGACGTGCATAGGCGTTGAAGTAGTAGAATGCCTGTGGGAGGAATCGAGCCACGTTGATAGAGTTGGCTGATGTCAACTTCATGTGTGCGTTGAGCTCTGCATCCATGAATGCAGACTTAACGAGAGCCTGACAATCGTCGAATACACCGTCAACCTCAACGGCTGTTATGTTCTTGCCGAGGGTGGTAAACTGGCATTCCTGAATAGGACTTACCTTACCCTTTGGATAGAGCACATATACGTGAATGCCGTCAACACCGAGGAATCCGTTTGCTACGGCACTACCTGTGTCACCGGAAGTTGCCACGAGTACGTTTACGCCAGCCTTTGCTGAAGCAGAGGCAGAACTTACGTATTCACCGCCCTTCTTGAGGAAATACTGGAGCAGACGCGCCATGAAACGTGCACCTACGTCCTTGAATGCGAGTGTAGGACCATGGAAGAGTTCGAGGGTGTAGATATTGTCGGTAACAGGAACGACAGGACAGTCGAACTGCAATGTGTCATATACAATCTGCTTCAATGACTCTGCGTCAACATCCTCACCGAAGAATGCATCAGCAACTGTGTATGCAATCTCCTGAAACGACATCTTGTCGATGTTATCGAAGAAATCCTTCGGGAGAGCCTTGATTTTTTCTGGCATATAGAGGCCTCGATCCTCTGCCAAACCCTTTACAACAGCCTTTTCGAGCGTTGCTATCGGTGCTTTCTTATTTGTACTGTAATATTTCATCTTGTTTAGTATTTCATTATTGTTTGCATGAACTCCTGAAGCTTCAGGATGCCGTAGCTACCTGTCACGCAGGAAACCTCATCATAAACCTGTGTATCGTCAGGCTCTATGCCTGGATAGTAGATGATGAATGGTACTGGCTCGCCAACATGTACGCGAAGCTCCACAGGGGTGAAATGGTCGGGTAGGATAGCGATGCACACTGGCTCGTCCCATGTCTTGACTTCTTCGTAAATAGGACCAATCATACGTGAATCAAGGTTCTCTATGGTCTTTACCTTCAAATCCACCTCACCGTCATGACCAGCCTCGTCACTTGCCTCTACATGGAGGAATACGAAGTCCTTCCTCTTGAGTTCATCGAGTGCAGCCTTTGTCTTGCCCTCGTAGTTGGTGTCCCAAAGACCAGTTGCACCTTCTACCTCGATAATATCGAGACCTGCATAGTGACCGATTCCACGGATAAGGTCAACGGCAGATACCACAGCACCCGATTTCACCGATGGGTATATCTCGCTGAGAGTCTGCATAGCAGGACGATAGCCGCCGCTCCAAGGCCAGATGATATTGGCAAGATCCTTGCCCTCTGCCTTGCGCTTGATGTTGAGAGGCGCATTGAGAAGGATGTCTTGCGACTTGATGATAAGGTCATTGAGCAAGTCTGCTGTTTCCTGAGCCGTCATGCGACCTTCCTCATGCTTGTTCTCCCAACCTTTTTCTGGCTGAACGAGAAGCGGACGCCAAGCCTCATTTGGATGATCATGGGGTGGGGCGCAGACAATATGCTTTGAGCCACCGTCAATTATGAGCAGATGGCGATACTGTATGCCTTTCACCCATTTCACGCGGTCAGAGCCGAGTTTCTCGTTAAGAAGGTCAATCAACGGACCTGCATCCTCGGTTGAGAGATTACCGCCGTTGTGGGTCTTTATTGTGCCATCCTCGCGAACGCAGATTATGTTGCAGCGAAGAGCGAGGTCGAGAGGCTTCATCTCATAACCGATGGAAGCGGCCTCAAGAGGACCGCGACCTTCATATACCTTATCGAGATCATAGCCTAGTATAGCGGTGTTGGCAACCTCTGAACCTGGGTTGTAGCCCTCAGGAACGGTTATGAGGCGACCAGTACGCCCCATCTTTGCCAGCATATCCATGTAAGGAGTCTTGGCGAACTGCAACGGAGTCTTTCCGCCGAGTTTTTCTATGGCTTTATCTGCCATTCCATCGCCCAGAATTATTATGTGTTTCATAATCGTTTCTCCTTTAAATGTTTGCGATTGACATAATGTTAGCGAATACACCGGCAGCCGTTACGCTTGCACCGGCACCATAGCCCTGAATGAGCATAGGATATTCCTTATAGCGAGCAGTTGTGAGGGTTACGATGTTGTTACTGCCCTCAAGCTCGTAGAATGAATGGTTGGAAGGAATCTTGTTGAGACCAACGCTTGCCTTCACCTTACCATCCTCAAGAGCCTCCATGCGGGCAACGAATCTCCAGCGGCAACCTTCTGCCTCAAGTTCCTTACGCTTTGCCTCAAACTCAGCATCGAGTGCAGGGAGCTTTGTCCAGAAGTCTTCTACCGAACCGTCGAAGTACTCATCAGGCACAAAGAGGTTCTTCTCCACGTCTTCCTGCTCAATCTTATAGCCAGCCTCACGGGTGAGGATTACGAGCTTGCGGATAACATCCTTACCGCTCAGATCAATACGTGGATCTGGCTCTGCATAACCGAGTTCTTTAGCCTGCTTTACTGTCTTTGAGAATGGGACATCGGCAGAGAGAGCGTTAAAGATGTAGTTGAGCGTACCAGACAGAACTGCCTCAATCTTAAGTATTTTATCGCCTGAGTTCTTCAGGTCGTTGATAGTTCCGATGATAGGAAGACCAGCACCTACGTTTGTCTCAAAGCGATATTTCACACCGCGTGACAAGGCTGTGCGCTTCAGCTTGATGTAGTCGTCATAATTGCCTGATGCTGCAACCTTGTTGGCAGCCACAACGCTTACGTTCTTCTCAAGCAACGACTGGTACAATCCTGCTACCTCGCTTGAAGCGGTACAATCAACGAACACGGCATTGAATATGTTCATGCCTATGATGTTCTCAAGGAGCTTCTTGCTGTTTGAAGGCTCAGAAGCCTTGAGCTGCTCCATGTAGTTGTCGAGGTCGATTCCATCGCGGTCGAATATGGCATTTCTTGAAGATGCAATACCTACTACGTTGAGCTTCAAGCGTGATTCCTTCATCAGCGTCTGCTGCTGTGAACGTATCTGCTCAATGAGCTTTGCACCGACAGTACCGATACCACAGAGGAAAAGGTTAAGCACCTTATATTCTGAAAGGAAGAATGAGTCGTGAAGCACGTTGAGTGACTTTCTGAGGAATTGGCTATTCACTACGAAAGAAATGTTCGTCTCAGAAGCACCCTGTGCGCAAGCAATGATGCTTATGCCTGAACGGCCAAGAGTTCCGAAGAGCTTACCGGCGATACCCGGCGTGTGCTTCATGTTCTCGCCTACGATAGCGATAGTGGCAAGACCACGCTCCACGATCATCTGATACATCGCACCAGTCTCTATCTCCTTGGCAAACTCCTCGTTGAGTACCTGCGCTGCCTTGTCGGCATCATCTTCCTTGACACCTATTGATGTTGAGTTCTCGGAAGAAGCCTGTGAAACCATGAATACGGATATTCCCTCGTTGGCAAGGGCTGTGAAGATACGGCGGTTTACGCCGATTACACCGACCATAGAGAGACCTGTAACGGTGATGAGAGCCGTACCGTTGATTGAAGAAATTCCCTTGATTGGCTTGTGGTCGCCCTCAATCTTATCCTTGATGAGGGTGCCCGGATGCTCAGGGTTGAATGTGTTCTTCACCTTTATAGGGATATTCTTCACGCATACAGGATATATCGTAGGAGGATAGATCACCTTTGCACCGAAGTTACAAAGTTCCATAGCCTCTACGTATGAAAGTTCGTTGATGGTATATGCCGACTTGATGACGCGAGGGTCTGCTGTCATGAAGCCGTCAACGTCTGTCCAAATCTCAAGAACATCTGCATCAAGGGCTGCAGCAATAATAGCTGCTGTATAGTCAGAACCACCACGACCGAGGTTTGTCACCTCGTTGGTGTCCTTGTCGCGAGAGATGAAGCCTGGTACGAGACTTACCCTTGGAAGGTCTGCAAATGTCTGACGCACCAGTTTGTTGGTAAGCTCAGCATCAAGAGTGTGCTTGCCCATCTTGCGCTCAGTCTTGATGAAATCGCGGGAATCAAACCACTTTGCACCCTTGATGAGGGTAGCCACGATATTTGAACTGAGGCGTTCACCGTAAGAAACGATAGCGTCCTGAGTCTTCTCGCTCAGGTCGTGTATGAGGAATACACCGAAATAGATGCTACGAAGCTGTTCGAGCAGCGCATCCACGGTGTTGAAAAGTTGTTCTCTGCTTTTAGTGTCCGTGATTATGGTGTCAATCATCTTGTGATGACGATCCACGATCTCATCGAATGATTCACGATAACGCTCGTCGCCTGCAAGGGCGAGCTTAGAGGTTGCAATAAGTTTGTCGGTAATTCCGCCTAAAGCGCTTACCACAACAACAACGGGTTGTGACTTCGCCTCTTTAGTTACAATCTGCTTTAGGCTGAGGATGCTCTCTACGGAACCCACGGATGTTCCGCCAAATTTCAATACTTTCATTTGGTTCTTAAAAAGTTTGTTAGATATAATTCCCCGAAACAACCGGGGTGTGATTAATTCTCTTGCTTTCGTATGTTCTGACAGGTTACTGCCTACAACAATCATCCCTACCTCGATACAAAGGAGGTGCGACCGATTTGCTGTATTACGCTTCCGTGTCGTCACAATACAAAATCGCTTGCAAAATTACTAAATTCCCCCGACATCTGCAAATTTTGAAATGTTTTTCTTTTTTAGTCAAAAGTTAAATAACGTGAGATGATGATTGGTTTTCGTGATAATACCGTATTTTTGTTACTGCAGAAAGTCCGCTCTTCCTCATAAGATAATCCATCGATAATCCATCGATAGTCCATCGATAGTCCATCGTTTCGATGGAGTATCTATGGAGAAGTGATGGAGTAACGATGGAGATACTTCGGAGGTAGAGCGTAGGTTTAATGGTGGGTTAACGGAAACAAAAATCCCACACAACCAAGGATGAATTTGGAGTGTGGGATTTATTGTTGCTCAACATATGATATTGTTTGCTCTAATTTGCCTTTATTGAATATCTTTACGATTCTGCCTTTTTCATCGTATTTATATTCAAATTTTGTGTTTTCGGTAGGAATACCGACGTCATCGTGTTGGCAATATGAACAATGGTATTTTATGAGTTTGTTGTTTTCTATAACCAATGTGCATTTCTTTATAGTAACTGTATGTGATTTTCGAAGCATCAAAGTTATTGGTCCATAAAAGGTTATGATTCTTCGCTCATTCTTTATTGCATTTTTGTAATTAACCTCGGATTTGTAGTCGAGAAGAGTGGCTATTTGTTCAATCTCCATAGCGATAATGTCTGGATATCGAATGTATATACCTTCTTCTTTAAGGGCTTGATTTTGAAATCTCAACAAGTCTTGTAAATGCCACGATACATCATCATCAGAAATAAAGATGGTATCGCCGTTTGCTACGAGAGATGCATATAGGGTATCGCTTTTGTATATTAATCCAAAGTCTTCGTTGATGATAACTTTTACATCTTGGCATATTGCCTGCAATGGCAGAAAGCACAATAAAAATAATAGATGTTTCATAATCTTCTATAGATAGAAGTCCTTCATTATCTCCTGATACCATTCTGAGCGTGTGCCGTCAGGATTCTGCATGCAGAAGGTGTATTCCTGTGGCTCTACGATGCGCCCTTTCTTGTAAACAAGAATATATCGCTTTGGTTCTGTCTTGCGAGGTACGGATTTGATTTTGTATGCAGTCATAAGGCAGAAACCTTTTATGAGGCACTCGGCAGAGAACTTACTCAGTACCTCGGGCGGGATGCAGACAGAGAAAACACCCTCATCCTCAAGGAGTTCGTATGCTCCGCCGATGAGATCGCGGAATGGCAGACTTGAAGTGTGGCGGGCACGGGTTCGGCTCTCGTCCTTGCTCTCAAGACTCTCGTCAAAGTAAGGTGGGTTGCAGATGATGCAGTCGTATTTCTCTTGTTCCTGCTTTGCAAATTCCTGAAAAGGTGCTTTCTTGAGTGTTATCCTGTCTTCAAAAGGAGATTCGGAAAAATTTCTCTGCGCATCTTTAATGGCGTTTTCATCGACATCGATAGCCGTAATCTGGGCATCAGGACAACGCTGTGCCATCATTAGCGAGAGAAGTCCTGTGCCTGTGCCTATGTCGAGAATTCGCTTGCCAGTAGCGGCAAGTGAACCGAGAAGTGCTCCGTCAGTTCCCACCTTCATGGCGGCATGTTCCTGATGAACCTTGAATTTCTTAAACTCGAAGTATTCTTTTCTGCGCATAATTATTTTATAAGTTCCACCATAACAGCATCGCTTATGAACAAGCCTTTGCGTGTAAGGTGAAGATGATTGTTTTCTATTATGAGATTTCCTTGCTCTATACTCTTGCTGGCAGCCTTTGTGAGATAGTGGAAATCTGTTTCTGGGAGCGAACCTAAATCAATGCCCTCGGAAGTTCGAAGTGCTGTGGTGATAAGGTCGTTGTATTGCTCGGTGGTATCAAGTAACTCGCAGTCCTCTACTATGTTATCTCCTTTTATGTAGAGTTTTACATCAGACACATTCCATTGCCTTGAGGTGAGATTGTAGGAGTGGGCAGCAGCACCTATGCCGAGATACGGAATGCGTTTCCAATAGCTGCTGTTGTGCTTAGAACGATAGTCTGGGAGAGCGAAATTTGATATTTCATAATGCTCATATCCGGCTGCAGTAAGAAGGTTGATAAGCGTATTGTACATCTCAAGGCTTGTATCTTCGCTTACCTCCTTAATCTTTTCGCTCTCCAATAGTTTATATAGAGGTGTACCTTCCTCGTACATTAGTGAGTAGGCAGAGATATGCTGGACGCCAAGGCTGAGTGCATGCTCAACATCACTTTTCCAATTCTCTACGGTTTCATCGGGAAAACCGAACATAAGGTCGATGCTGATGTTCGTTATGCCAGCGTTCCGCAGTTTGTTGACAGCCTCTTCTACCTGATGCGCCTTGTGTCGGCGGTGAATGAAAGCAAGTCTTTCGTTGGAAAATGTTTGTGCACCCATGCTAACTCTATTTACTCCCAATGAATATAAAAGAGAGGCAAATTCGGGTGTAACATCATCGGGATTACATTCCACGGTGAACTCTTCCAAGGTTCCATTGGCAAAGGCCTTCAGATGTTGGCAAAGGCGTGAGAGATTTTTGTCAGAAAGCATAGAGGGCGTTCCTCCTCCTATATATATAGTTTTGACAGGTTCGCCTGAGAGATAATCCTTTCTGTTGTCAAGCTCACGAAGCATTGCATCCACATATTCATCCTGCAAGGATAATAATGTGGTGGAGTAGAAACCGCAGTAGATGCAGCGGCTCTTGCAAAATGGTATGTGAGCGTATATCCCGGCCATTGATAATTCGTAATTAGAAAAATGCAAATATACATATTTTTTTGTCAAATCCGAAAGGAAATGTCAAAAAAATATAAATTTATCTACTTTTTTGCCCAAAAGTTTTGTGGTAACGTTTGCATTTATTACTTTTGAGGTCGGGTTTGGGAAAATAACCTCTCCCGAGCCATGAGTAAATAAAAACCTAAATTATTTAACACCTTAACAACAAAATCTATGAAGGTATATCAGACAAACGAGATTAAGAACATTGCCCTCCTTGGCAATGACGGCTCTGGTAAGACCACTCTTACAGAGTCTCTCCTTTATGAGGCTGGTGTAATCCAGCGTCGCGGTCGTATAACGCAAAAGAACACTGTTTCTGACTATTTCCCAGTTGAGCAGGAATATGGCTACTCAGTGTTCTCAACCGTATATAATGTAGAATGGAACAATAAGAAGCTCAACATCATTGACTGTCCTGGTTCTGATGATTTCGTGGGTGCTGCCCTTACAGCCCTCAACGTAACTGATACAGCCGTACTCCTTATCAATGGTCAGTATGGTCCTGAGGTCGGTACGCAGAACCATTTCCGTTACACCGAAAAGCTGAAGAAGCCTGTTATCTTCCTTGTTAACCAGCTTGATTCCGAGAAATGCGATTTCAACAATAGCTTGGATCGCCTGAAGGAAATATATGGTAGCAAGGTCGTTCCTATCCAGTATCCACTTAACGAAGGTCCTAATTTCAACGCTCTCATCGACGTGTTGTTGATGAAGAAATATTCATGGGGACCTGAAGGCGGTGCTCCTACTATAGAGGAGATTCCTGCTGAGGAGATGGATAAGGCAATGGAGATGCACAAGGCTCTCGTGGAGGCTGCTGCTGAGAATGACGAGGGACTTATGGATAAGTTCTTCGAGACAGAGACTCTGACAGAGGACGAGATGCGTGAGGGTATCCGCAAGGGACTTGTTACCCGCTCTATCTTCCCTGTATTCTGCGTATGTGCGGTGAAGAGTATGGGTGTCCGCCGTCTGATGGAGTTCCTTGGCAACGTCGTTCCTTTCGTTGACGAGATGCCGAAGGTGCACAATACACGTGGTGAGGAAGTGCCTATTGATGCTAACGGACCTGAGTCTGTTTATTTCTTCAAGACAGGCGTAGAGCCACATATCGGTGAGGTTCAGTATTTCAAGGTTATGAGCGGTTGCATCAAGCCTGGTGATGATCTCAGTAATGCGGATCGTGGCTCAAAGGAGCGCATCGGTCAGATATATGTATGTGCAGGTGCTAACCGTGTGCCTGTTGATGAACTTAGGGCTGGTGATATCGGCTGTGCCGTTAAGCTGAAGGATGTCAAGACTGGCAATACCCTCAATGGCAAGGACAGCGAGAACAGGTTCGACTTCATCAAGTATCCTAACCCTAAGTTCTCTCGCGCTATCAAGGCAAAGAATGAGGCTGAAACCGAGAAACTGATGGCTGCTTTGACAAGAATGCGACAGGAAGACCCAACATGGGTTGTTGAGCAGAGTAAGGAGCTTCGTCAGGTCATCGTTCATGGTCAGGGTGAGTTCCACCTTCGTACATTGAAGTGGCGCTTGGAGAACAATGAGAAGATTATGGTCGAATTCATCGAGCCTAAGATTCCATATCGTGAGACTATCACCAAGAGTGCTCAGGCTGAGTATCGCCATAAGAAGCAGTCGGGTGGTGCAGGTCAGTTCGGTGAGGTTCATCTTATCGTTGAGCCATACGCTGACGGAATGCCTGATCCAACGACATATAAGCTCAATGGTCAGGAAGTGAAGATCAACGTGAAGTCTCGTGAGGAAGTTCCGTTGGAGTGGGGCGGTAAGCTCGTATTCATCAATACCGTTGTGGGGGGTGCTATTGATATGCGCTTCATGCCTGCAATCCTCAAGGGCGTGATGGAGAAAATGGAGCGTGGTCCGCTGACTGGCTCATACGCTCGTGATGTTCGTGTAATCGTATATGACGGTAAGATGCACCCAGTTGACTCTAACGAACTCTCATTCATGCTTGCTGCACGTAATGCGTTCTCTGAGGCATTCAAGAATGCAGGTCCAAAGATTCTTGAGCCTATCTATGACCTTGAGGTATATGTACCTGCTGACTGCATGGGTGATGTGATGTCTGACCTTCAGGGTCGTCGTGCCCTCATCATGGGTATGGACTCAGAGAATGGCTATCAGAAGCTTCAGGCAAAGATTCCGTTGAAGGAGTTGTCAAGCTATTCTATCGCGTTGAGTTCGCTCACTGGTGGTCGCGCTTCATTCACCACAAAGTTCGCTTCTTACGAGCTTGTTCCTAACGACATCCAGCAGAAGCTCATTGCCGAGCATGAGGCTGAGGAAGAGGAATAGTGAGTTGAGTGTAAAGTAATAAAGAATAAAGTATAAAGTTTGCCGTCTGTTCAGTTTTATGAGCAGACGGCAATTTCTTTAATGAATGCGATAGAGAGCAAACGGATTACTTGCACACTATTTTCCTTATTGTTACCTGTTACTTGTTACCGATAATGCGTTAAGTAATGAGATGGTTGTATGACTACTCGTTGAGCAATTCCTCTACACTTTGTTCGATGTCACGTATTTTGCCTTGCTTGTCAACATACACATGGAATGGAATTCCGTTAAAGCTGAATTTTTCCTGCAAATGGCTCCACTCTTTTCGGCTAATAAACACATGCTCACCCTTGATATTGTTTTCCTCCATCCACTTATTACATTTCTCTGGATCATCATCTGTGAGATAGATAAACTTTATAGGCTGATCTTTTAGCCGCTCGACCATTTCACGGTCCTCAAGCATTCCTGCACGGCATGGACCGCAACTCATTGCCCAAAAGTCAATAGAGAGGACATTTCCTTTGTAAGGAGAAATGATACGATGGAATATAGAATCGCCTTTAGTAAGCAGTTTGTCTTCTGCAACACTTGCTTCACCCTTCTTTACTCGTTCACGATAGGCAATAGTGGTAAAGCGTGCAAGATCTGGATCTGTTATGTATGGTATGATAGCAGCAACCTCTTCCGCAAATATGTCATAATCGTATTTATAGCCTTTCTGTTCATAGAATACATTGCGCATCAAACAAGTCTGTAGCATCAGGCTATTTGTACTGATGTTGTACATTTCTGAAACCTTTTTTATTCCATTAGCAATCTTTGTACGTTTAGTAGTTAAATTTTCTTCCTCGCTTGCCATCTCTGGCCAATACATATATGGGTAGTATGTTTGTGCTCCTGCAAAGATTGGTTGAAAGAACATACAGAAATGTGTGTCATTGACATAATCATCTTCTGCTGCAATCATCATCATTGGATTGTTGAACAGGTATTTCTCTCGAGGGGCTATAAAATCAAAATATCGACGCATGAAAGCCTCTGTTTTTTCTGAATCTAAATCATTTCGTACAAAGTCTGTAACACCTGAACGAATTATTCGCTCTCCATATTGAAACAGAGTATAAGAGCGTACGATATCTGATGCAAGTGGAGAGCATCCCTGCAATTCAGGTAATCCTGCATTCATCTTTATGACCATGCTATCTAAACGAGCTAATTGCTGATTACGCCACTCCATTAACGAATCCATCTGATTTACATTCTTTAATATAAACGTCGAACTCTGGTCAAATTTAGTATATTTTTTATCTACCTCTTCCACGATTCTGTTTACTTCTCCAGAGAGTCCTGTGCCTTGTATAATATGAACTTCTTCCTTATTCTTTGCAGTTAGATTTATAACAAAATCGATGGTGTCACCTGGGCACATAAAAATATTGCGTATGGGTGCTAAATAAACTAACATAGGATGAGGTAGTTGTATTTTCATGTCGAAAGTGCAGTCGTCATTAAAGGTAATAGCACGCACTTTTTTCGTGTTGAGAACTGCATCACGAATATACATAGTAATCCCCTTACTATTTAATTTGTCGGCAAGCATCTTAAAAGCCTCTTTCTTTTCCTCTTCAGAAGCATCCATCACTTCTTTAGGGAAATTAATCAGCTTACCTCTAAACACCGCCTCACCTGCATGAAGACGATATTCACTTAACGTAGAGCTTGGAAAGTTTTGCAATTGGGGAATTTCAGGTTTTGTTACTTTCTTCTTTGCCACCATGCCCATAGGTATAAGAAGCATGAGCAATACACTTAAACACAATGTCAGTTTTCTCATTATTGTTTTAGTTTTAGGTTAAATAGGTGGGCATCCACCTTAAACGTTTTTTACTGTCGGAATAATCTTTTTGCCGTGAACAGCGTGAACCAACCGCCAAAGATCAAACTGTGTGCAAAGTTACAAATTTTCTTTGAATCCTGCAATAGTTGTCTGGTGTATAGAACTATTTTTCTCGATTTTTTTGCCCTATGGTGCCTTCTGCACATCACCATTAACTATTTCCCATTTTCCATCCTTGTGAGATGAATTACTTGCACACTATTTTCCTTATTGTTAACGTGAGTTCGACGAATTCAAGACTGCGAGGGCTGAAAGCCCGACACCTAATAGGGCAGTCCGTTAGGGCTGTTATTCTATAGATGCGTGATTAAAGGAGCGCTGTAAGTGCG
>CADBXL010000023.1:43529-50025 GCA_902798615.1 uncultured Bacteroidales bacterium
CCTAACGGACTGCCCTATTAGGTATCGCTCCTTCAGAGCTCTTTCAACCACATGATAGTCAACAATATACAACTGAATAAATTCGTCGAACTCACGTTATTGTTACCTGTTACTTGTTATCGATAATGCGTTAATAATTACTTGCACACTATTTTCCTTATTGTTACCTGTTACTTGTTACCGATGGTTCCTTCGATGTCTGTCTTAGTTCTTCCTCCGTTGTAAATCCGTTGTAAGTCCGTTCTGCCTTCGTTCTGCCTTCGCTATGGGTTCGCTCTGCCTTCGCTATTCCACCTATTCTATAGCGAAGGAAAATGGGACTTACATGGGAGTCACATAAGAGTCACAATAAAAGACAGAGGGAAAGGCGCATGACGGAATTGAAGGGAAATCAGCGGTTTTTGCATGATTTCTTAACCACTAATTCTGCCAAGGAATGCACTTGATGTTACCTCGTTGTTATCGTGATTTGCCTCAGCCTTATCTATGTTGATATCCTTAACCGCTTTATTATCAGTATTATGTGGTGATAGGGCTGCACTATTGAAGGACATTCTTATGCACTAAAAATCTGCATTGGTAACAAGTAACAGGTAACAATAAGGATTTTTGTGAGCCCTGATTTTACTGAAATCTTCTAAGGAGTTTATATACCTTATTATATATAGATATTATAAAATAGGCTGTCCACTTTTCACCAATTTCCTTATTGTTACCCGTTACTTGTTACTGAAGTAAATTTATGGGTGGTTTCTAGCCGAAGGCATCCTCTCCTTCGTCGAGTATGCCCTCGGTTACTCATAGTATAGCCTTCCAGGCTACTTCCGAAAGTTGAATTCAAAATGAAGCCAATGTGCTCATGGTGACAATTTATACCTTCAGAATTACCACACTAATTATAAAAATTACCACACTAATTATGCACATGTAGAAAAAATTTGGATGTATGAAAAAATTGTTGTAATTTTGTAATCGACAACGAGCCCGAGGGCTCAATCATAACTTCCGAACTTCAGTAAATAACTCACGATATGAAAGACGTTTTACTACATTGCTGCTGTGCCCCCTGTTCAAGTGCCATCCTTGAATGGATGCTTGCCAATGATGTTCGTCCTACGCTGTTCTACTGCAATCCGAATATCTTCCCCGAGGAGGAATATCTCATAAGGAAGAACGAGATAACACGATATGCGGAAAAGCTTGGCATCACAATTATTGATGATGACTATAATCACGAGGCGTGGCTTTGCAAAATCAAGGGCATGGAGAATGAGCCAGAGCGTGGTAGGCGTTGCCTTGAGTGCTTCAAGATTCGCTTGCTCAGAACTGCGGAGAAGTGCAAGGAACTGGGTATTGCAGAGTTTACCACCACGCTTGCATCAAGCCGTTGGAAATCTCTCGACCAGATAAACGAGGCTGGTGCTTGGGCTGCTGAACAGGTGGGAGGCGTGACCTTCGATGACCGTAACTGGCGAAAAGGAGGCTTGCAGCAGCGGCGTAATGAACTGTTGAAGGAAAACGGTTTCTACAATCAGCTATACTGCGGTTGCGAGTTCAGCATACGAAAAGAGAAATTAGAGGAAAGTGTAAAGTAGAAAGTGTAAAGAATATGAAAAGAACATTAGCTGTTATATCTCTTGCTTTTATGGCTCTTACAGGCTTCGCACAGGATTTCTATCTTGGCGCGGACATCAGTTGGAAGACTGAACTGGAGAGCAAGGGTAGAAAACTATATAACTGGAAAGGTGAGGAGCGTGAATGTACTGCCCTGATGAAGGAGATGGGCATGAATGCCATCCGCTTGCGTGTGTGGGTTGATCCTTCGGAGCATGAAAACTGGTGCAACAAGGAAGACCTGTTGGCGAAGGCGAAGCGTGCCAAGGAACTTGGTATGGAGGTTATGGTGGATTTCCATTATAGCGACTGGTGGGCTGATCCCGGCAAGCAGAATATTCCGAAGGCATGGGAGAAACTCTCGTTCAAGAAGATGACCGCTGCATTGGCTACCCATACCAACGAGGTGCTTACTCTTCTGAAGGAGAATGGTATAACCCCTAAATGGGTTCAGGTGGGCAATGAGACGAGCAACGGTATGCTCTGGCCTCTTGGAAAACTTGATCAGAATCCAAAGCAATATGCAGGATTCTTTGCTGCGGGATATGATGCCGTTAAGGCTGTTTTCCCTGATGCAAAGGTGATAGTTCATCTTGACAATGGCTTTGACAGTAGTCTTTACAACCGTAATCTTGAGGCTCTGAAGGATAATGGGGCCAAGTGGGATATCATCGGAATGTCTCTCTATCCTTATTGGGCAATGAAGTCTGGAAAAGAGTCGAATGCCGTTATGACAATTCATGATTGTCTGAAGAATATCCGTAAGGTGAGCGAGAAATACGGTACTGACGTGATGATTGTCGAGACAGGCTATGAGGTTGACGAGAAGAAACCTTGGTTGATGGAGCAGGGTAGGGAGCAGTATGCAGAGCTTATCCGCAGGATGAAGAACGACACCAAGGGGCATTGCAAGGGCGTGTTCTACTGGGAACCTGAATGTCGTCCGTCGCAATATAATCTTGGTGCTTTTTCCGAGGAAGGAAAGCCTACAGCCATAATGAGAGCCTTGCTCGATGAGCAGATTCGCGAGGGTAGGATGGATTTGGCTAAGTTGTATGACCGTAAGCTCGTGAAGCTTCATACAACTGAGGGCGACATCGTTGTTGAATTGTATAACGATACCCCAAAGCATCGTGACAACTTCCTGCGTCTGGCAAAGAGTGGCGCACTTGATTCCACGCTCTTCCATCGCGTGATAAAGGACTTTATGATTCAGGGTGGCGATCCTGATTCCAAGACTGCCACATACACATCCGTGGAGAATCCTACACCGCTCGGCAGTTCGGTGGTTCCTGGCGAGAATGGTGTGGAGCATATTGATGCAGAGATATTATATCCTCAGTTCTTTCATAAGCGTGGTGCTCTGTGTGCTGCACGTGATGGTGATGAACAGAATCCGCAGTTCAAGAGTTCTACATCTCAGTTCTACATCACATGGGGCAAATGGCCTGTGCAGAAGGGTAAGAGCCCTTACAAGGAATGTCTTGAATATTACGAAGGCTATCAGCAGAGCGGTACTCCTTGGCTTGACGGAGGCTATACCGTTTTCGGACAGGTTGTTTCTGGTCTTGATGTCGTGGAAAAGATTCAGCAGTCAGAAACCGACGGATTGAGCCGTCCTTTGATTGATGTCCGAATCCTGAAGTTCGAGGTGCTCAACTGACGATTGATCCATAAAACGCACCTTGCGGTGCTTGTGGGCTTTCAAGAAAATTCCCGACGATGACCAGAAAATTTGTTCCAGAAAATTTCTGGTTGCAATAAAAAATTAATGTTTCAATTAATGTCTTAATTAACGTCTGAATTAATGTATAGTGAAAAAAGCCTTACGGCGAAACGTTAATTAAGACATAAATTAAGACGTTAATTCTGACATTAATATTTTCTGAACGTCGGAAACTTAAAAATTAATGCGAGATTAATGTGACATTTGTGATAATTAATGTTTTCCTCACGGAGTGAAAACGTATAATACCGCATTAATAACACATTAATATCGCATTAATATTTTTGTTGAACACGAAAAAACACGAAAGAAACGAAAATTCCGTTTGTTCTGTGTTTTCCGTGTTCGAATAAAAAGTATTCTCGTGTTCTTAAAAGCTTAGCGACTCTGCGTCTTTGCGTTCTAAATATAATATTCTGGTCATCGTCGCTAATTTTTGTTCTGAAATTATGCACCGCAAGGTGTTTTTCTCGCATTTCCGTATATTTTTTGTTTATTTTATTCCTTAATTCGGAAATTTTCCTTAAATTTGCATCGAAATAACAAAAACATCGTGTTATGACAGCAATTACCATTAATATCCCAAGCAATGATGTCAGCTTCTTCAAGAAGATGATGACAAAGATGGGCTGGACATATACTATGGCCGCAGAGGAGAGGCAGGTAGCAAAGCCACGACTCTATGATCCTGAGACTGGCGAGTATCTTAACGACAAGACGATGAAAGTCATTGAGGATGCACGTCAGGGTAAGGGTATTGCCTTTACTGGTAGCTTTGAAGACTTCAAGAAATGGGCTGAAGAAGTGTGATGTGCTATGGCGAAGTATGAGGTAAAAACCATGACCCAGTTTCGCCGCGATCTTAAACTTGCAAAGAAACGCGGTCTTCAATTGCCAGATCTCTTCGATGTGGTGGAGAAGTTGAGCAACGATGAGCCTTTGCCTGAACTGAATCGCGATCATGCACTACATGGCGACTACGAAGGTTATCGTGAATGTCATATTAGTCCTGACTGGTTACTGGTCTATGTAAAAGATACGGAGATTTGCTTTCTTACCCTGTATCGTACAGGAACCCATTCCGACATCTTCGGAAAAGGAAAGAAACGGTAATTAAGGTGATTGCGATGGATTAACGCTGCGCTAGCTACACAAATTGTCCGTGAATTAACCGTGAATTATCATAAATTTTTATTGATAACCGAAAGAATTTATGGAAAATTCGTGATAATTCATGGTAATTAACGTAGCTCCACGCAGTGGAAAAAATGGAGATTTATCGTAATAACATTGACTGAACTGTAAAGTGAATATTATGCCCCTTCCATTAAATATAGCTTATACTGATTCCGTTGTAAATACAGCGGGTAGGGGAGAGATAGGCATAATAGTAAACCAACTGAAGACCAGAGATATAAACAATGTTAAGGCGTCGCAGATTGTGATGCAAATGTTTGGTTGTTTCGGAAATTTTTATAACAAACAAACAAACAAACAAACAAACAAACAAACATTTACTCTATAAAGCCTAATAGCAGCCTTAAAGGCTGTGAAGGAGTGTGTGGCGGCTCCTCTCGTCCCTGTGTCATGGGATGGGAGGAGCCGTTGCCGTTTGTTGCCCTGAAGAAAATAACGAAATCTATAAAATAAATAATTAAAACAATGAGAAAAATCAAACAATCTTTTAATTTAATTCTCGCCCTCGTCGTGATGCTCACGATGGCACAGACGGCATGGGCGAAAACTGAGACGAGAACCGCGATATGGTACATGGATGGCGGCACATCGGGTAAAACGATGCTACAGGACGACCACACGCTTGTAAGTGGAGGCATGGTACTTAAATATGTGCCCGCCTCTCCTAACATCGATAAAATTGCATTTACCAATAAGGGAGGTAGAAAGCAGACGTACTTTAATAGAAGTGTAAATAATGCCTACATAGAATTTACCAATCTGGAGGGAAATGTGAAAAGCGTGGAACTTACAAACTTTATATTCTATGATAGCGGTATGCAAATGTACGTTGGTCTTAACAAGGACAACACTTCAACATTGCTGCATCTGCAAGGAACCGTCAACGACTACGATTTTCCGTCGAACGACAACTATGATTTTTCCAACTCAGTAACTTTTGAGGGCAACCTTGAAGTCAGTTCAGCAAATCCTTTGAGGATCATTTTTTCGGGAAGTTCAAGCGGAGAATTCTGCTTTAACAATGGCGTCATCGCCATTACTTATGAAGTCGAAGTAGATGACACATCAGATCCTGGGCATACATTTTCTTTCAGCTCCACTGGCAACACGCTGACTGCCACATGCAACCAAACCAGCCAGTACCATGCTTGTGGTCTCACCAGCGGTAAATCCACTCTGGTATTAACTGCCAATGATGCATCCTATGATTCGCAAAGACATAATGCCTCGCTCAACCTGTCTGATTTCATGACAGAGACGGGCATTACTGACATTAGTTCCTTAATTGAATATACGAACAAAGCTACAAGTAACGTCAGCATGACGGCACCTGCCTCTATAGGCGAATACACCGTGGCTGCTACTGTCACTATCGGCGACAGCTACAATTACAACTGCACCTTGACCAAGGATTTCAGCATCTTGGCAGGATATAAGGTCAACAACATCTACTCGCAGTTCAGCCTGAGCAAAAGTTCGGCTTTAGAGGGCGAAGCGATTACCATCACCTACACGCAGCAGATGGGCGAGAGCCTTGATGGGCTGACCCTGACGGGCGCGACATCGGGCAATAACGTCACCTACACGCAAAGCGGTAACACCTACACGTTCACCATGCCTGCCGAGGACGTGAACCTCAACGCCACGATTACGTATACGCTCAATGAAAACGACTTCACGCAGAGCGGCGACACCTATACCATCAAGACCGCCGACGGCTGGAACTACTTCTGCCGACGCCTGGAAGTGGACGGCGAGTTGAATGGCTTCAGCGGCAAGACCGTGGTGCTGGCTGGCAACATCACCGTGACAACGATGGCGGGCAGCACTGACCATCCGTTCAAGGGCACGTTCGACGGCGACGGCCATACGCTGACCTTCAACTACACCGCTGACAGGACTAATTGCGCCCCATTTCGCATAACCGACGGCGCCACCATCCGCAACCTCCACGCAACG